>HF985635.1 GCA_000431155.1 Bacteroides sp. CAG:927 | reverse complement strand
TCGGAGCCACTAAAAAATAACCGAAGTATTGTTCTAATAAATAATAGGTTAAAAATAAGTAAACACACAAAAGTAAATTATGAATCCTCTTAAAAAACTCATTACTTGGTATTTTTCCCGTAGGTCTTTGCCATATTGGAGTATCTTTATAGTAGATTATCTTATTGTTCTGATTTCAGGAGGGGTGTCGTATGCATTGAAGTACGGTGCAATGAATACGCTTTCGATTTTCTATCAATTGCTTGGGACTCTATGTGTTTACTCATTGTTCTACGTAGCATGCTTCAGGATATTTCATACATATTCGGGGGTAATGCGCTATTCCTCATTTGTTGACTTACGCAAACTCGGCCTTACTGTAGTCATATCTACGATTATGATTATCGCAAGCCAGTATCTCCTTCATTTAAGCAGATGGCTTGTTCCGCTGAGTTACAGTCGTGTATTGCTATGGGGATTGCTTGCTCTTGTAGGCATGTGGACTGTGCGTATTTGGGTCAAGTCATTATATGAAATCGCTTTGCGTAGCCGGCGCAATATTAATGTATATATATATGGTGTGCGTCAAGGTGGCATATCACTGGCAAAGAACATTAATTCCCAGCCATCTTCACCTTACATTCTGAAAGGTTTCGTTTCCGATGGGTCTGATATAGTGGATTATCGTCTTATGGGAGTGAAAGTGCATCCCAATGATGAGCATCTTGTGGATCAGATGAGGAGAGAAAATATCTCAACCATTATTGTCTCTCCTTTGAAAATCAATGCTCTAAGACACAATGATGCAATGGTGAACAGCCTCATAGAAGCCGGAATAAAAATAATGATTATTCCCACGGCGCAGGAATGGGATGGCAAGAGCGAAATCAGCTATAAGCAGCTCAGAGAGGTCAAAGCCCAGGATTTGCTTCCGAGAGATAAAATTGAGATAAATATGGAGGCGGTAGGAGAGTTGCTCAGAGGCAAATGTATTCTCATAACAGGAGCCGCCGGAAGCATCGGTTCTGAAATGGTGCGACAGATTGCACCTTTTAATCCTTCGTGTCTGGTGCTTGTGGACCAGGCTGAAACACCGCTTCATGACATAAGGCTGATGATGATGAAGGAATGTCCCTCATGCAATGCTCATACTATTGTTGCCGATATTTCCAATAAAGACAGAATGGAGGACATATTCCGCCATTTCAAGCCGGAATATGTGTTTCACGCAGCGGCATACAAACACGTGCCCATGATGGAGGACAATCCTTACGAAAGCATAATAAATAATGTAAAAGGCACTTGCATTATAGCCGATTTGGCTGTAAAATACAATGCTGATAAGTTTGTAATGGTGTCAACCGACAAGGCTGTCAACCCCACAAATGTTATGGGTTGCTCCAAACGCATATGTGAGATTTATGTGCAGTCGCTTGATAAATACATAAAGGAAGGCCATTTAGAAGGCCGCACTAAATTTGTCACTACACGATTTGGTAATGTCCTGGGCTCAAACGGTTCGGTTATTCCTCTGTTTGAGAAGCAGATTGCAGCCGGTGGACCTGTAACTGTGACGCATCCGGATATTATACGCTTTTTCATGCTTATACCTGAGGCATGCAAGCTGGTGCTTGAGGCCGGTACTATGGGAAAAGGCGGCGAAATATTTGTGTTTGACATGGGTAAGCCCGTGCGTATTGCTGATCTTGCACGCAGAATGATTCAAATCAGCGGTGCAAAAAATATTGAAATTAAATTCACGGGACTTCGCGATGGAGAAAAACTCTACGAGGAAGTGCTCAACGATAAGGAAATTACTTTGCCGACTTTCCATGAGAAGATTAAAATCGCCAAGGTACGGGAATATGATTTCATTGATATAAAAGAAAATATACAAAATCTTATTAATATATCTGCCGGTGCTGATGATATGACTATAGTGCGCCATATGAAGAATCTGGTGCCTGAATTCAAAAGTCAGCATTCAAAATATGAGGTTTTGGATAAGCAATAGGATTTCTTTATTAACAATCACGTTATTAGATTATAAAATATACCGAAATTTAATTATCCTTCTTTCAATAGATGAAACATAGTATGAAACAGTTCTTTCTGAGAGGCTTTTTGCTGCTTGTCATGTGCATATGCGGGCAATCCGTATTCGCTCAGCGACTCGCTGTCAGAACAAATGCTCTTGACTGGCTAATCCTGACTCCAAATGCGTCGTTGGAGTTGCGCCTTAACAGTCGGTTGACATTGGATGTTGGGTTTGCGGTGAATCCCATAAACCGAACTATCCATGGAGCAAAGTGGAGAAATTTTCGTTTTCAACCCCAACTGCGTTATTGGTTCAATCGACCGATGGCACGTCATTACCTCGCGTTTTCACCCTTATTTATGGATTATAGCGCTCAGTGGAATAACCGCAAATATTCCGGAGATCTATTGTCTGTAGGGTTTACCTACGGCTATGCCCTCGTGCTCAATCGTCATTGGAATATAGAGTTCAGCGCAGGAATAGGCATAGGTAAAACAAGATGTTACAACTATAGCATCTTTGATGATTGTCCTTCGGAGCCAAATTACAGCAAATGGATTCCCGTTCCTCAGGTCGGCGTCTCATTTGCTTATTTGTTTAAATAATCTTGGCAAGTTTGACTATGAAACGATATTACAAAAGCATAAGATTTTTACTTGCAATTATATTTGCGGCTTTCTGTTTGCAGCTCTCGGCACGAAATATCAATGTTCGAGGCAAAGTAATTCAGGATGGAACCAACGAACCGTTGTATGGCGTGGGTATATACAATGCAGCAAACAATAAATTTATCGGTGCCACCAATGATGAGGGCCGTTATACGGTAAATGTGCCTGACGACGCCACTCTTGTGTTTAAAGTGATGGGAAGCGAAGAGCAGACAGTTGATGTGAATGGTCGCATTACTATTGATGTTGTTCTTGCTCCAAAGGCCAAAACTTTGGACGAAGTGGTTGTGCAGGCAAAAGCTATTACCAATGCACTTGTTACCGAGCCAACAGAAATTGAGGTTAAAGGCAACTATCTGTTCATGAATACTCATGTCAAGGTTCCTCATAAACTGTTTTCATCAAGCATGCGAATGATCATACAGCCGTCGATGTATAATATCACTACCAAACGCAGAGTATATATGAAGCCGGTGGTGTTTGACGGACATCGCTATGCTATTACTCAGGAACGTATGTATGACTGGAAGCCGGAAACGGATCCGTTGATACCGTATCAGAAAATTAAAAAAACTGGTGGCAGAACTGATGACATTATTCCTCTGAAGGACTCTGTATATACCAGAAATCCCAATCATGATTTCAGATTGGATATCATGACTGCTCTTGAAACGTACAACAGCATAATATATGCCGACACGATTCAGATAGCGCGAGGCACTGTAAATCCGTTGCGATTCCTTTCTTATTCTGTGAAAGGCTCTCCCGTGGTTGATGAGCGGTTTTTCCCCACGCCTGAAATGCAATTGCGAGATACCAAAGGTGATGTCAGACTGACATTCCCGGTGGGTAAGTCCAAACTCAATATGGAGCTTGGAGACAACCGGGCAGAGATGAATCGCTTATTGGCTGGACTGAAGGAGATTGAAAATAATCCCGATATGGCAATCAAGAGCTTCACAATTTCCGGTACTGCATCCCCTGAAGGAAATTACAATTCCAACTTAAGGCTGTCAAAAGAGCGTATGGAAGCTGCTATGGATGTTATCCTTCAGGGCCTTTCGCCTGCTACACGAAAAAGCATTGATGTGAAGACAGAAGCTTCGGTTGCTTCATGGAGTGATGTAGTATCCCTGTTGAAAGCTGACGGCCGAAACGAGGAAGCGGAGGCTGTTGCTGAAATAGTGTCAAAATATCCCAAAAATATCAGTCGTCAATCAGCTTTGATTGCTGCGCTTCCGTCCTACGGTTTGATTAAGAACACCTATCTACCCCGACTCCGTAATGTGCAGTATGAGTTTGTAACTTCACGCTACAGATACCTTACGGATGATGAAATCAAGCAATTATACGCAACAAACAGCAAGGATATGTCCAGATACGAATTCTGGCGCTTATATACTCAAGCTGCTGATACCGCCGAGCGTGAAACTATTATCCGTAAGGCATTGGAGGTGCATCCCCGTTTCCTTGTCGGTGCTACTGACCTTGCTGCCATACTTTTGGATCGCGGCAAAGGTGATGTAAACCTCATACAACCCATTCTTGAGAAAGCCAAAGGTGAAGTGCCTGATGAATCAAGGTTGAATCAGGGTATAGCATTCCTCGGCGACGGACAATACACAAGGGCTGACTCAATCTTGTCACTTCTTCCGGATAAGGAGATGTTCCATAAAGCAAAAATTTATTCAGCAGCCCAGAACGGCCGTTACCTTGATGTAATGCAGGAGGTGTCGGAAGATTCTCCTCTAAACGAAGTGCTGTTGCTTATGGCAATCAAAGCAAATGATGAGGCATGGGAAAAGGCCAAAAAGCTTGGTAATTCAGCTGTGGAAGAGTATGTCAAGGCTGCTGCGGCCAATCGTGTTGACCAATATTTGGCGGCTATGAACCATATGGAGAACGCATTGCGTTTAGATCCGTCCTTGATAGAGATTGCAAAGGTTGACGCTGATGTTGTGGACCTTGTTAGTAAAGAGGATGATTTTTAACCGATTTTGAAGTGAAATTTATGGCAACAATAAATATGATATCGCGTTATGCAGCTCTGTTGATTTCGGCTGCAGGCGCATTATCTTCAGCTGCTCAGTCAGAGATAACTGAAATAACGGCAACTGAAATAGTGAAAACCGATTCAACCGGTTACACTACTGTTGGCTTTAATGCCCTTGATTACGTGCTTCAGAAGCCCAATCCCAATAGATATTTTGAAAATAAAAAATTCGGGGACAGATTGTTCTTGTCAGTAGAGGGTGGTGCCGCTTGGTTTATGAACCCGGTAACTACCTTCACATCATCCGGCACGGATTATCGTGTAGGCATATCTGTGGGCGACTGGATAACTCCAGTACATGGCTGGAGATTTGGACTGAATGCAGGACGTCATCATTTGGGCTATTCTCATAATCCTGCTTATGGTGGCGTGTCATTAGATTATCTCGCCAATCTTTCGGGGCTTGTGCGTGGGGCCAATATGTCACGAAAATTTGAAGTTATCGCTTCTGCAGGTGTGGAATATCAGCTCAGCCGCCATTGCTATCACAACAACAATATTTTTGGCGGACGCGTGGGTCTTCAGGCACGGTGGAATTTTGCCAGAAACCTATATGCCTACGTTGAACCCCGTTTGGGAGTATATTTCGGCCCGGGCATATATAAAGGTGTTCCCGGCACCAACAATTTTCGCTATCGCATTGAGCCGTCTCTTATGGTAGGTCTTGGCTTCCGTCGCCTTACCGCAGAAGAGAAAGCATTATATTCCGATCCGTTTGAATCGCAAAATGCTGCCGAAAATATGTTTTATGAGCTTAGCGGAGGATGGAACCATCTCCGTGAAGCATATCACAAGTTGTCAAATGGCAGATCAGGATTGTTGAGCGATCACTATTTGACATTCTCATTTGCCGGCGGTAAATGGTTCTCGCCTTATTCTGCTGTGCGTTTTACTGTTTCATATGGCAAAATGGCATATTCCCATGATTACATTATGGGTGGCATTGACTATGTATGGAACATTACCAATGTCATTAGCGGATATAAAATCTACAAGCCATTTGAACTTGACCTTGCGCTCGGATTTGCGGCTGCATATGTTTCGCATGTGAAAGAAAAAGTGTATCCCGGATTTGAGTTCGGTGTAAAGGCAATGTATAATATCAATTCCAATTGGGGTATTTTCGTAGAACCTCAAGGCCGTATATTTGGCAATGGATTCCGACAGGATGTTGCAAACACTCGTCTGTATGCATCGCTGAATTTAGGTGTCCGCTATACCATCGGTGGTTATAAATATGACTATGCGGAAAATCTTGCTAACTTCAAGTCTGAGGATTCCAAGCGTCAGTTCCTGACTCTTAATGTCGGTCCGGCAAAATACAAGCAGGGTGCCTATGGGGTAGGTTATGCTATGGAATTTGGCTATGGCCGTTGGTTCTCTCCCATGTCGGCATGGAAAGTGGGCATTGACGCGCATATATTCCCTGATTCGAGAGACCATTTCCGCAACATGTCATTTGGCGGAGATTATATCCTGAGTATATCTTCTGCTATTGCAGGTTATAACCCGAATCGTTTCTTTGATTTTTCAGGCTCGCTCGGCGCATATATCGGCTTTGGCCATTGCGATGCAACTTCGGATAAATATTCAACAACTCGTTTCACCGCTTCTGCTAAGGCATCTTTCATAGGCACGTTCCGCCTGTCCGACCAGTTAGGACTTCAGGTTCAGACTCAGTCAATAGGTGCATACTTGCCTCAGAGAAATGGAGGTCGTGAAATGCGTCCAGAAATGCGTCTCATGGTTGGTGCAAGATACCAGTTCTAACAATATATATAATCTCTATATATGCTAAAGGAGTCCTCATGCGGGGACTCCTTTTTTTGAATTACTATTTTTGATGCAGATTAGATTCCAACCTCATCACGATGCTTTTTCATGGCATTGGAAACGAAGTTGGTGAGATATACCGTGAACAATGGGAATATGATCATACCTGACACGGGAAGTACCACCGCGACTATTTTGCCTGCAACTGTGACGGGCGATATGTTGCATCCCACGGTTGACATGTTCATGGCCGACCACCATAATGCCGTCCAGTATGTGTTTACTTGCGGATTCACAACGTGTTCGCATTGGAAAAATATCAGCGAGCAAAAATATGCCACAAGTATCATGATTACGAGATAGGACATGAACAGACTTGTAACTGCATTTGAAGACAGATAACCTATGACTATAGACATGGCAAGTGCACCACGGGCCAAAGGTATGAATCTCACGAAATATAAAGCTTCGGGATTGAGAGTTATATGCGCTATATTGATTATGTTCAAATAGGGGATAGACAGAAGCAGAAATGCCAAACGGCGAATAAACATTCGCCATTTATTTTCTGCATAATGCAGCTCTATAAAAAAGTCAATTATAAAAAACACGCACACCCAAAACTGAAATCGCATGTAAGAATGGTTCTGCAGAAAATCTATTTCACGGAAGGTGTCAAGAGATATCCATGTTATCAGGGCCACTGAGAGTGCGAGGATGATAATGTTCATAACCGCACTTATCATGGGCTGTTTGGGCTTTGCCGATGTATTTGGGGCTGTTGCAGACCTATTTGGGATATTCATAATGTGTGAATAAAAAACCGGGGATTTATACCCCCCGGCATGGTTATATATTTGGGTTTGTTTACAGCGATGTAAACCGTTTAAGCATCATGGACAACATGATACGGAATATTCCGAATGCTATGAGCGAAATACCGATCCACAACCATACGGCTACACCACCGGCTATAGGATTGGAAAGGAATATGACAGCAAAAATTATAGTTATCAGAAGCATCAGAATCATCCACACAATTCCGGCTCCACTGAAGGATGATAAGAAGCAAGCCTCAGCTATGGAGTTTATGGCACCCACGAGAATCAGTATGCCTACTGTGAATATAAATGCTGTTGTCAATACCGGTTCCGGAAGGAAAAACAGCCATGCGCCGGCCACGATTTCCAATAGCCCGAGTGCGAGACTCCAGCCCCAGTTGGAACTGAATGTGGATGTAAAACCTGCATAGCTTATATTGCAAATGCCGGCGACTGAAACACACGCGGCAAATATATAAGCGAATACTGGCAATGATGTTGCAGGTGAGCAAAGACACCATACGCCGAAAGCAATACAAAGTAATCCGGTGATAAGTGGCAAATACCAAAGTCGTGACACACCGGTGCTGAATGTTGATGAATAGTTTCTCATACTTGATTATGTTTTATATTATAACCAAGCAGAAATAAATAATGTTTAGCGAATATTAAGCAGTTTATGGGTTTGCAATGATAAGCGCCAATGTGGGTGGGATAGAATGTATTCTATGGTAGCTTCTGTCGAGGAACTGCCATCGGCGTAAGTGCACGGCTGTAAAAAGAGGTGCGTCGGTGAGAACGATGAGGCTATGCTCTCCACATCTTTGCCCGGCTCATACAAAACCTTTAGTTCATCCACAACGGTAAGATGCCATGGCTTATCTTTGGGTGAGCAAGTAATCCAGTCTATGGAAGCAGGCAACGGAAGCGAGCCGTTAGTTTCCACAGATATGAAAAATTCTTTGTCATGAAGTGCATTGATTAGCTCGTCATCGGCCTGTAATGCAGGTTCCCCACCGGTTAAAACAAGATGCCGCGCAGGGTATTTGGCTGCGATATATGCTATTTCATCAGCAGACATAAGCGTGTGGGCAGAGAAGTCTGTGTCACAGAAACTACAATGTCTGTTGCACCCGCTCAATCGCACGAACACAGCCGGAGTGCCGGTGAAATATCCCTCACCCTGCAGTGAATAAAATATTTCGTTTACCTTATATTGTTTGCTCATCTGTTTCGTAAGCTGCGATGTTTCCCTCACTTTCCTGCACATCCACGCGATAGCAGTGCGGAGTTATGGAGCATATCCAGTATGCGATATTTTCAGCAGTGGGATTAAAAGGTAGCACTTCGTTAAGGTCAGCATGATCGAGAGCCGACATTATGCGCTGTTTGATATGTGTGAAATCTGCCACCATTCCGTTATTGTCAAGCTCTTTGGCGCGGCAATGTATGGTGATTATCCAATTATGGCCGTGACGGCGCGTGCACTTGCTCTCATAGTCAAGTGCAAGAGAATGACATGCTGATATTTCAAGTCGTTTGGTAACGTAATACATTGTTAGTTCATAGGGGTTAAACCAAGCTCTTTAGCTTTTCCAATCATAAATTGCCATGCTGCTGTGCGTTCGTTTGGAATTACACCATCAAGAATGGCATCTTTTATTGCATCCTTAATGAGTCCTACTTCGCGGCAAGGTTTGAGATTGAACATCTCCATGATTTCTTCGCCTTTGACGGGTGGCTGGAAATTGCGAATGTGGTCACGGGCTTCCAGTTCAGCCATTTTCTCACGCACATGGTCAAAGTTTGCAAGATGACGGCGTACTTTTTCAGGATTTTTTGATGTTATATCTGCCCGGCACAGTGTCATAAGATCTTCAATGTCGTCACCGGCATCATGCAGCAGCCGCCGCACGGCTGAATCTGTCACGCCGTCTTCCACAAGGGCAATCGGACGCATATGCAGCTCCACCATTTTGCTCACATATTTCATGTGATCGTTTAGTGGAAATTTCATGGCTTTGAATATTCTCGGAATCATCCGAGCACCAATGAAATTGTGATTGTGAAATGTCCATCCTATTTTGTCATCCCATCGTTTGGTGACGGGTTTGGCTATATCATGAAGAAGCGCGCTCCAGCGTAGCCATACATTTTCGCTGTTGGCCGCCACTTTATCCAGCACTTCAAGAGTGTGTTGAAAATTGTCTTTGTGGCTGCGTCCATGCACTGTGTCCACGCCGCGCATGGCATCTAATTCGGGAAATATATATGACAGCAGACCGGTGTCAGCAAGTAGTCCCCATCCGATTGACGGCTTGGATGAATTCATGATTTTCATCAGTTCGTCCATAATCCGTTCGCGGGTGATTATGGATATGCGAGCTGCATTGCGCCTGATTGCATCAAGCGTATCGGGATGAATGGTGAAATTAAGCTGAGTGGCAAAGCGTATGGCACGCATCATGCGCAACGGGTCATCGCTGAATGTTATATCTGGATCAAGAGGGGTGCGTATAATCTGGGCTTGCATGTCGCTCAGTCCGTTGAAAAGGTCTATAAGCTCACCGAATCTTTCGTCGTTAACGCATACTGCAAGGGCATTGATGGTGAAGTCCCGACGCGACAAATCATCGGTAAGGGTGCCGGTCTGCACAATCGGATTGCGTGAGTCGGGAGTATATGATTCTTTGCGTGCTCCCACAAATTCCAGCTCGGTGTCACCACGTTTTACTTGTGCGGTGCCGTAGGTGCGGAATACGCTCAGGTGCGCTCCTTTACCAAGTTTGTGTACCACATTTTTGGCCAGTTCAATGCCGGACCCAACGGTTACGAAATCTATGTCTTTTGAATGACGTTTCAGGAAAATGTCACGCACATAGCCTCCCACCACATAACATTCCAGATTGAGCTCATCCGCGGCGATGCCTACGGTGTGCATTACTTTTGTGTCTATTTTTTCTTTAAAGAATTGATCCATCAATTGTTTAGATGAGTTCAATGAGTTGTTCCTGAAAAGGAGTAAGGCATTTCAGACCTTCCGGAGTTACGGTGTAGGTATTCTCAATGCCCACAGCTCCGACCTTGGGGATTACGAATTTCGGCTCTAAAGCCAGCACATTTCCTTCTTGAAGTATATCCCGGCTGCGTGGAGCTATTACCGGAAGCTCGTTGATTTCTATCCCTACACCATGACCTATGAATGACGCATGCTGTCTATGGCCCATGAAATAGTTCTCAAGATGCCGTTCGCGAACCATACGCTCTGCCTCCTCATAAAGGAGTTTGGCCGGAGTGCCCGGTGTTCCCATACGTTCAAGTGCCCGGCATATGTCAATTGAGCACTGATGCGCATCTCTTGCCTCATTGCTTAGATGCTCAAGATAATACGTGCGCGTCATGTCGGTCATATACCCGGTGTAGTTGCCGTTGACATCCACCATCACACTGTGACCGTCGGATATCACGCTTTCGTCTGCTCCCACAGGGAGCGACGGATCAACGCCGCCTCCGCCCATGGCAAAATCATACGGACATGGGGTGTCCGCATTATCTCCGGTCAGCACATTGCCCATGAACAGCTCCATGCTGTCGCCTGATATGCGGAATTGTCCGAGGCATCCTTCAAGCCTTGAGCAGCGTTCAATCTCTATCTGCAATTCAAGGTCAGTCATGCCATCCTGATAAAGTCGTGGAATGCGGGCATATACTCCCATTTGTTTTACACCCGATTGCTGTATCAGATTCAACTCATAATCAGTCTTTACCGACCGTGCCATGCGGAGCAATGGCGAGGCGTTGGCATATCTTGTGCCGTCACCGAACACTTTCATCAGTCGCTGAGTCTGGGAATAGCTCAGAACATCCATTTCCAGCCCCAAGTTTTCAGGCATGTTCAGTCCAAGTGATTCCGGAATAAGCTCCGGCTTGTGGATATACACTGTTCCGTCACCTTTAAGCTCTACCGGACGATGAATAAAATAAATGGGCATACCATCAACGGGCAGGTACACATAGCCTGAAAATACCCTGCCGGTGAGGTAATATATGTTGGCATTGTCGCTTACCAGTATAGCTGATATTTCTGCGGCGGCCATTAGTGAGCGCACTCGCTCAATACGTTTTGACTGCTCCTCGTGGGGAAGAAGTACTGTCTGATATTCAAATTCTGATTTCATAATACATATATGCTTTATTATTATGAAAGGAAAAAACGGGCCAAATGTTCTATACTTGAGGCTCTATAATCGGCATTTTGTGCTGTGCCGAACCCCCATTCGGCATGCATCATGGGAATGCCTGCAAGATGTGCGGAGGCACAATCCCCTTCAGTATCTCCCACATATATGGGAGCCTGCAGATTGTAGCATTGTCTTAATAAATCAATGTTGCCATCTTTTTGCAGTTTTGTCTGGTAGTAGGTGAGTGTGTCAAGAAAATAGGGGGTAAGTTCCGTGAACCTAAGAAAATTATGCAGCCCGTCACTACCGCAGTTGCTGACCATAAACAGTTTGTATTGCTGAGCCAATTGGGGTATCCACTCTCTCGCACCCGGATAAAGCACCCCGCCAAGATATGGCATCATATACATCTCATTATATTCCAGCTGCTTGAGAAACTCCTTTCGGTGTCTGTCGTCATTCACCAGACGGTTGTAGATTGTGTCAATCGTCTGTCCCATGCACTCTATTAGTTGTTGTCGTGTCACGGTTCCCTCAAGCCCCAGATCCTTAAAAGTCTGTAGCCACACCTGACGGTAGGAATCAACGGCATCCCAAAGGGTACCGTCCATGTCAAATATTATGCTGTCAAATTTTTTGCCTTTCATTGCAATGCAGGGGCTATGGTTATTCCTATCTGCTCCACTCCTACAAGCGTATCCACGCGCATGATATGGCGCACGGATATGCGTGATGTGTCTCCAAGTGGGAGCGGAACGCCTACAGGTGTTTCATATTGGTATGAAGGCCCGAATCCTGTCCCATGCCATCGTCCATAAACATCGGCAAGTTCAATATTCAGGGTGTCCACTCGTTTTTGAGACATGGTGCTGGTGGTGACTTCAAGCCATATGTTTTGATACGGATATGCATTGGAGTGCCGCACGGTGAGCAGCAGTGAGCGCTTTTTTATGGAATCAAGTCCTGTTGGCCTAAACTTCAGCGACGAGCCATAAGCCCACCCCGACGGATTAATGTTTTTGAACTCAGCCACTGAGGAATGTTTGTCACTGCAAGCTGTCAGTGCCGCCATTATGATAGCGGCACTGACTAATATGCGGTGTATTGATGAAGGTGAAAACATTGTTATTGTGCTTCGTTTCCCGATTGAGAATCGTTTTTGGGCTTGTCTCCGCCATTATTGTTTTTGGGACGCGGTTTTTGAGGCCGCTCTCCTTTGGCTTTTTGGGGTTTGTCGCCCTTAGGTTTCTGTGGGCGGTCAGCTTTGGGGGCATTGGCTGCGGAAACACCATTGTCCTGCTCTGTTTTCTGAGGCTTGGGCTTACGCTTTTTCTTTTTCTTATCCTTGTCAAAACGGTTGATGGAGTCTTGGCCGAGAATGTCGTTGAATTTTTTCTTGGATTCTGATGGCTCTTCTCCATCACGAAGCAACGATAGCGGTTTTTCGCCTCGTTTGTTCATGTTCATGACTTCAAATGCGCGCTCGGCATCAATCGTGACAAGATTGGCAGGCACGGATTTGTCGGTGCTGTATGTGATTTCGCGCTTGAACACATCGTATTTGAAGTGATAATATGTGTTGTCAGCGGTTTCAAGTCTCACATCTTTTCCCGGCATCCGTTTTATACTTTCAACGTAAGCGTCCACCTCAAAATTCAAGCAGCATTTGAGCTTGGCGCATTGTCCTGCAAGTTTTTGGGGATTGAGTGATATATCCTGAAAACGTGCGGCGGCAGTGCCCACGCTCACAAAGTTTGTCATCCAGCTTGCGCAGCACAACGGACGTCCGCAAGGTCCTATTCCACCAATGCGACCGGCTTCCTGACGGGCGCCGATCTGCTTCATCTCAATGCGTATTTTGAATGTGTCGGCCAGTACTTTTATAAGTTGGCGAAAATCCACACGCTCATCGGCAATGTAGTAGAAAATAGCCTTGTTGCCATCGCCCTGATACTCCACATCACCTATTTTCATGTTAAGGTTCAGGTCGGCAGCAATTTTGCGTGCACGAATCATCGTGTCATTTTCCTTGGCTTTTGCCTCTTCAAATTTTTCAAGATCAGCAGGCTTGGCGATGCGGAAAATACGGCGTACTTCGGCATTGGGCTTCACATTGGCCTTTCGCATTTGCATGGCAACAAGTCGTCCTGTCAGTGTCACGGTACCTATGTCATGTCCCGGAGATGCTTCTACTGCCACCATGTCGCCAATGGCAAGCGGCAGATGAAGGGAGTTGAGATAAAATCCCTTGTGGGTGTTTTTGAATGTCACCTCCACCATGTCGAAGTCGGCCATGCCTCCGGGCACATCAGCCAGATAATTGAAGCTGTGCAGCTTGCCACGGGGTGCCTCCTTGTGACATTTGCCGCAACAAGCCGCTTTGGGCTGCTGTGATTCCGGCTCTTCCTGTTCGGAAGGTGTGATATTATTGGCGTTATCGCTACTCATGGCTTGTATTACTTGGCAAAGCTTACTGAGCGGGTTTCACGAATCACGGTTATTTTCACCTGTCCGGGATATGTCATTTCATCCTGGATGCGTTTTGCTATTTCTGCTGACAGCTTTTCGGTTTCAGCATCGTCAATCTTGTCAGCACCCACTATCACGCGCAGTTCGCGGCCAGCCTGAATGGCATAAGTCTTAAGTACGCCGGGGTAGGAGAGTGCAAGCTGCTCAAGGTCATTGAGACGCTTGATGTAAGCCTCGACTATTTCGCGGCGCGCTCCGGGACGGGCACCTGATATGGCATCGCACACTTGTACTATAGGTGCAAGCAGTGAGGTTTGTTCTATTTCATCATGGTGAGCACCGATGGCATTGCATATTTCAGGCTTTTCCTTGTATTTCTCCGCCAGTTTCATGCCGAGGAGTGCGTGTGGCAGTTCCGGTTCTTCATCAGGCACTTTGCCTATGTCGTGCAGCAGGCCGGCGCGACGTGCCTTTTTGGGGTTTAGACCAAGCTCCGAAGCCATTACGGCACACAGGTTGGCAGTTTCACGTGAGTGCTGCAGCAGATTCTGACCATAGCTGGAACGATATTTCATCTTACCTACAAGGCGAATCAAGTCGGGATGCAGTCCGTGGATGCCGAGGTCAATAGCTGTGCGTTTGCCGGTTTCTATGATTTCTTCTTCTACCTGTTTGCGCACTTTTGCCACTACCTCTTCAATGCGGGCCGGATGTATGCGGCCGTCAATGACGAGCTGATGTAAAGCGAGGCGTGCTATTTCACGGCGCACGGGGTCAAAACCTGAAAGCACTATGGCCTCAGGAGTGTCATCAACAATAATCTCTATGCCGGTAGCAGCTTCAAGAGCGCGGATGTTGCGCCCTTCACGACCAATAATGCGTCCTTTGATTTCATCGGAGTCAATAGGGAACACAGTCACCGAATTTTCAATAGCGGTTTCTGTGGCCACACGCTGTATTGACTGCACCACGATGCGTTTTGCTTCTTTATTGGCGGTCATTTTGGCCTCATCCATAATGTCGTTGATATAGCTGGCAGCGGCAGTTTTGGCTTCATCCTTTAGACTTTCAATGAGTTTTTCTTTAGCTTCTTCCGATGACAGTCCCGACACTCTTTCAAGCTCTTCCTGAGCATGACGCTTCAGTGCCTCAAGCTCATTCTGCTTGACCTCATTTTTTGCTATCTGGTCTTCAAGTCGGGCGCGGATGGCTTCATTTTCATTTTTAGCACGCTGGTTCTCGCTCTGCTGTTGGTTGAGTTGGAGTTCACGCTGTTTGATGCGTCCTTCTGCACTCTGAACGCGGCTCATGCGCTGATTGGCCGCATTTTCAGCTTCGGTTTTGATGCGAAGTTCTTCTTCGCGGGCTTCCAGCAGTTTGTCTTTTTTGATTACTTCGGCCTGGGCTTTAGCCTCTTCAATAATGGCGGCAGCTTTGCCGCGTGCAAGATAACGCTGTATTGCCATAGTTATTGCCGCACCTAAGGCAAGTGCCACTATAGCTATAAGAATTGAATATACAAAATCCATATTAGGTAGTTATTAAGGGTTTTAGTTGATGGGTTATTGAGTTATTAAATAAGGGTTAATAGTTTATTACAAATTAAAAAAACAGCACTTGCCTTATGCCGGTGCAATAAGCAACTACGGCTTCAGGCGAGTGCAGGAAACGATTCACATATCGGTGCATAGAGGCACAGTATATGCCGTAAGTCACAAGGCAACTCTTTGCCCTTGGATGTCAGATATCAGCCTCGGCAGAGGTGAGAAGGTTGGGATCCGGAAGCAATAACTGATCCAGCTCCGCTTCAAATTGGGCAAGAAACTTTATGGTTTCAGTATTGCTGTCGGTTGCCGTAACGTATCCTTTGGCAAACAGAAGCGCAACCATAGCCATAATTTCCGAGGGATCTTTGTCGTCAAATCGCTTCACGAAGCCATCCCACGCATGATTCACTTGTTTGGCAGCTTCTCTGAGAATTTCTTCCTCATTTCTGTGCACCCCAAGCGATAGGCTAACATTGCCCAAGCGTAATGTTATGTCGAGTATATCTTTCATTGCATCAATCGGTTAATTCGGCGATGCATTTGTCTATGTCCCGCACTAATTGGGTTAATACGACCCGACTCTGCTCCAAATCTGCTCCTTGCACTGCAAATGGAGTTATGACCCTCATCTGCTCAAGCTGCTGCTCAAGAAGCGCTATGCGCTCCTGCTGGCGCTTTACGGTGTGCTGCAGTTGCAACACTTCGTTGTCCTGAAGCTGCTTATGGCGCAGAAGCGTTTTGTATCGCTCCGTCAGAAGCTTAGCCTTACTTTGCAGGCTGCGCAAGCGGGATTGGAGTTCATCAGCCATTATTACACCAAATTTTTACAAATGTACGCACTTTTCCCTAATCTCCCAAATTAATTTAACTTTTGAGAGGAAAAAATATGCCTGATACTGGTGTTAGAAGGCTCGTGTCAGAAGCTTTTGGAGAATGAAAGCATCGGTATAGCTGTGTCCGATGCGAATCCATGAGCGGAGTTTGCCTGAAATAGTGAACCCTGCCGACTTGAATGTGGCAATTGCAGGGATATTGTTTACGGCGCATACGCACCATAGCTGATGTAGTCCCAGCCTATCTTCGGCATATCGGGCGAACGCTTCAAGAGCAAGTTTGGCAATACCCTCGTGCTGATGCTCTTGGGCCACCATAATTCCCACTCCCGCTCGCCTGTGTATGGGGTCAAGTTCATACAGGTCAATTGTTCCCACTGCCATGTCGCCATGGCATATCATCAGTCGCAGTTGCCGGTTGGCAAACACATCATCGGTATAATTATCAATATATTGCCGTATCTGGTGCAATGACAACGGGGCCTGTGTGTTGCCGTATTGCCACAGATTTGAATCGTTTTCCCACATGAAAATCAGTGTGGCATCTTCAGGTTCAAGGGCGCGAAGGTATATGTCGGAAGTAATGGTCATGAATTAAAGCTGTCGGAAAACAAAGTGCGCTGAAGCAGTGAGCGGCCAAGAGTTACTTCATCGGTGTATTCAAGGTCGTTGCCTATGGCCACTCCACGTGCCAGCTGTGTGATTTTCAGACCGCTGAATTCTGCCAGGCGGCGATAGAGATAGAAGTTTGTAGTGTCGCCTTCCATCGTGGCTCCGAGAGCCAGTATTATCTCAGTCACATTGCCTTGTTTAACACGGTCAATAAGCGATTGTATCTGCAGCATGTCTGGTCCGATACCGTCCATAGGTGAAATGACACCACCAAGCACATGGTACACACCTGAATATTCTCCCGTGCGCTCTATGCTCATTACGTCATTGACATTTTCCACTACGCACACAATGGAGTGATCACGTGTTGGGGAGGCGCATATAGAGCAGATGTCACCCGGAGAAATGTTGTGACATTCGCGACAATACTTCACATTGTTGCGCATATTTATTATGGCCATACCAAGTGCATTCGCTTCCGCCGCATCGCGACGCAGCAAATGTAGTGCGAGTCTCAGGGCTGTTTTTCGCCCCACCCCCGGTAGTCGCGACAGCTCTGTTACTGCAGTTTCAAGCTCTGGAGATTGAAATTCGTGGTCCATTACCAAAATTTATTGTTGTCAGCCGAGTATTCAAATCCGGCTTCGGCCAAGCGTGCCTCAAGAGTCGCACGGTCAATTTGCAGGTCGCTGCACATGGTGTCAAGCCCCTGGGGATAATTGTCGCGGAGCTTGGTATTGACCACGCTTAGAAGCATGGCCGGATCGGAAGGAAGTTGGTACATATGATTTGTTCAGAAAACTATATTGCAAAATTACGAGTTTTTTAATTAAAACCGCTACATTTGCACCATAATCAGAATCGCAATATGGCTAACATGCAAAAATACAAGGAGGTGGATCTTGAACGCGATCGCCGTGTGCTTGAGCTCCTTTCCCAAACATTTCCAAATATAAGCGCAGCCAGTACCGAAATAATAAATCTTGAAGCCATTCTCAACTTGCCAAAGGGCACCGAACACTTTGTGGCGGATCTGCATGGCGAGTATGAGGCATTCGGTCACACTTTGCGTAATGCTTCAGGCAATATCAAGCGTAAGGCCACCGAACTGTTCGGCTCAACCATGCGTGATAGTGAAATCAAGGAGCTTTGCTCGTTGATTTATTATCCGAAGCCAAAACTCGAGCTTATCAAAGAAACTGAGAGCGATTTGAGCGATTTTTATAAAATCACTCTCAATCAGCTTGTTAAAATGGTGCGGTCGGTATCGTCAAAATATACGCGTTCCAAAGTACGTAAAGCTCTCCCCAGAGAGTATGCCTATATTATAGAGGAGTTGCTGCATGAAACTCCGGACGACACCAAGAAAACGGCTTATTTCAATCGTATTATAGAAACCATTATCCTTACAGGCCGTGCCGAAGATTTCATAGTGACGATGTGCAATGTCATTCAGCAGCTGAGTATCGATCAGCTGCATGTGCTTGGAGATATTTATGACAGGGGCCCCGGCGCACATCTGATTATGGATTTGCTTTCAAGTTATCCGAATTTTGACATACAGTGGGGAAACCATGACATAGTGTGGATGGGCGCGGCAGCTGGCAATGCTTGCTGTATTGCCAATGTGTTGCGCATGTCGCTCCGTTATGCCAATATGGCCACTCTTGAAGACGGATATGGCATAAACCTTGTGCCATTGGTTACATTCGCTATGGATACTTACAAAGATGATCCATGCCGGCAATTTCAGCCGCGTCTTGACGATGATAACGATAATGGTTACTCCCATCGCGATTTGCAGATGCTTGCAAAGATGCATAAGGCCATAAGCGTCATTCAGTTCAAGCTTGAAGGTGCCATGGCGGAAAAACACCCTGACTGGGGTATGGAAGGTCGCCGTCTGCTTCATCTGATAGATAAAGCTTCGGGTACTATTCGCTTGCCTGAGGGTGTTTTTGAGCTTGTTGATGCCAATTTCCCGACTGTGGATCCTGCCGATCCCTACAAGCTGACGGCCGAAGAGGATGAGATAGTGAATAAGCTTGTGCACTCTTTTCTTGTAAGTGCCAAGCTTCAGAGTCATATGAGGGTACTGATAAGTCATGGTGCTATTTATGGCGTGTATAACGGCAACCTTTTGTATCATGCTTCCATGCCGCTTAATGTAGATGGTACGCTCAAACAGGTGAAAATCGGCGATGAGACATTTTCCGGCAAAAAACTTTTTGAGCGTGTGAACACATTGGTGCGTGCTGCGTTCAATGATGACACTGATTCAGAAGAAAAAGATTTTGCTGTGGATTATTTCTGGTATTTGTGGAGCGGAGTTGATTCTCCACTTTTTGACAAATCCAAAATGTCCACGTTCGAGCGTTATTTCATAGCTGATCCCGTTACACACAAGGAAATCAAAGGCCATTATTATACTTTGCGCGAGAATCCTGAGATTTGCGACATGATTCTGGATGAATTTGGGGTTAAAGGCCCGCACAGACATATTATCAATGGCCATGTGCCGGTGAGGGTTGGCAATGGTGAAAACCCGATTAAGGCCGAAGGCAAGCTGATGGTGATAGACGGAGGCTTTTCAAAGGCATACCATCACACTACAGGTATAGCAGGCTACACGCTTGTGTTTCACAGCCGTGGGTTTGAGCTTGTGGCGCATGAACCGTTTACAACAGCCAAAAATGCAGTTCTCTATGGCACAGATATTGTAAGCACCAATCAGATAGTGGAGATGAGTGCTCACCGCATGCGAGTGCGCGACACCGACAAGGGTGCAGTGTTGCAAAGCCAGATTGACGAGCTGATGGAGCTGCTTTATGCCTATCGTCGCGGGTACCTGCATGAGCGTTCGTCCAATTAAATGTCATTTATGAAGTGATTTCATAATTTCATATCATAGTGTGAAAAGAATTATTTTGTAAATTTGCAGCCGAAATATTTCATTAAGCTAATATGAAAGTGTTACGTACTGTCGGCGAGTTGCGCAGCGCCATGGATGCTGCCCGCAACGCCGGACAAACTATTGGTCTTGTGCCTACCATGGGCGCATTGCATGCCGGACATATGTCTCTGGTAGATACAGCCCGACACCAGAATGATATTGTGGTGGCAAGCGTATTTGTCAATCCCACACAATTCAATAATCCTAACGATCTCAGCACTTATCCTCGTACGGAGGAGGCCGATTGCGCTCTCCTTGACGAACATGGTGCAGACTATGCATTTATCCCCTCGGTAGAGGAAATGTATCCCGAACCCGACACCAGAGTATTTGATCTTGGTGAAGTGGCGGCGGTAATGGAGGGAGCCATGCGTCCCGGACATTTCAATGGGGTGGCTCAGGTAGTGAGCAAGCTCTTTGATATGGTGCGTCCTACCCGGGCATATTTCGGAGAAAAAGATTTTCAGCAGATAGCAGTGATTCGCAAGATGGTGCAGCTGGAGGGTTTCGACCTTGAAATAGTGGCTTGTCCTATTAAACGTGAGGCTGATGGACTTGCATTGTCGAGTCGCAATGTGCGCCTTACCCCCGAAGGCCGTAAACAGGCTCCGGCAATACACCGCATACTGGAACAAAGCCTTTCACTGGCTGCAACCAAATCTCCCGATGAGCTGAAGCATTGGGTCAAAGAGCAGATAGATGCAGTGCCCGGTCTTGAAACAGAGTATTACGAAATAGCCGATGCTCTTACCATGCAGCCGGTACAGAATTGGGATTCCCCCAACGGCACGGTAGGATGCGTGACAGTATATTGTGGCGATGTGCGCCTGATTGATAACATCTTATATACACAGCCTAAGTAATAAGCCATGCAGTTACAGATGCTAAAGTCTAAAATTCACCGCGTTACGGTGACTGAGGCTAATCTTAATTATATAGGTAGTATAACTATTGATCAGGATTTGATGGATGCTGCCGATATTTTGCCGGGCGAGAGAGTGTTTATTGTTGACAATAACAACGGTGAGCGGTTTGATACCTATGCTATAGCAGGCGAGCGCGGAAGTGGTATGATTTGCCTCAACGGCGCGGCTGCACGCAAAGTACATCCCGGCGATGTGGTGATTATAATGGCATATGCACTTATGGACGCTGATGAAGCGCGCACATTCAAGCCGAGTGTCATATTCCCTGATACCGAAACCAATAAATTAGTGTAAATAAAATCCTTACTATAATATGTTTGAAAATCTTTCAGAGCGCCTTGAACGCAGCTTCAAAATTCTAAAGGGTCAAGGCAAAATCACAGAAATCAACGTGGCGGAAACCCTTAAGGATGTGCGTCGCGCTCTTCTGGATGCCGATGTCAATTATAAAGTTGCGAAGCAGTTCACCGACACCGTAAAGGCCAAGGCGCTGGGCTCGCATGTGCTCACTGCCGTGAAGCCCGGTGAAATGATGATCAAGATAGTTAATGATGAACTCATCAGCTTGATGGGTGGTGAAACCGCTCAAATCAACCTGTCAGGCAATCCGACTGTAATACTTATGTCGGGCTTGCAAGGTTCCGGTAAGACTACTTTCTCAGGCAAGCTTGCTCGCAAGCTGAAAAGTGAAAAAGCCAAGCGCCCTCTTCTTGTGGCATGCGACGTGTATCGCCCTGCTGCTATCGAGCAGCTTAAAGTGTTGGGTGAACAGATTAATGTGCCCGTTTACACTGAAGATGGCAATACTGATCCCGTAGAGATAGCTAAGAACAGTATTCAATACGCCAAGAATCATAATCTTGATCTGGTGATTGTGGATACTGCCGGTCGTCTTGCCGTAGATGAGCAGATGATGAACGAGATTTCGGCCATCAAACAGGCCATCAAACCTCAGGAGACCCTGTTTGTGGTTGACTCCATGACCGGTCAGGATGCTGTGAACACCGCCAAAGAGTTTAATGACAGACTGGATTTTGACGGCGTAGTGCTCACAAAACTTGACGGTGATACCCGTGGCGGTGCCGCTCTCACTATTCGTGCAGTGGTAACCAAGCCTATCAAGTTTGTAGGTACCGGTGAAAAACTTGATGCCATAGACCTCTTCCACCCGGCACGTATGGCTGACCGTATTCTTGGAAAAGGTGATATAGTGTCACTTGTGGAGAAAATACAGACTGCGTATGATGAGAAGAAAGCTGGTGAGCTTGCCAAGAAGATTGCCAAAAACCAGTTTAACTTCGATGACTATATGTCGCAGATTCAGCAAATCAAGAAGATGGGTAATCTGAAGGATCTTGCTTCCATGATACCGGGAGTGGGCAAAGCCATCAAGGATGTGGATATTGATGATAACGCATTCAAATCAATTGAGGCCATAATACAGTCCATGACTAAAAAAGAGCGTGCAAATCCCGAAATCATAAATGCAAGCCGCCGTCAGCGCATAGCCAAAGGCAGTGGCACAACCATAGTTGAAGTCAATAGAATGATGAAACAGTTTGAGGAAATGCGCAAGATGATGAAGATGGCCCATAAGCTGCAAGGAATGAAAAATCCCATGCAGATGCTTCGTGGCAAAGGCATGCGTCCGCAGTAATTTATTTCCAAACACATTTCTCACTCCAAAACCCATAGATTATGCTTATTGACGGAAAGAAAATATCTGACCAGATTAAAGAAGAGATAGCCGCTGAAGTTGAAAAAATGATAGCCGATGGTGGCAAACGCCCTCATCTTGCCGCCATACTTGTGGGGCATGACGGTGGCAGCGAAACTTACGTTGCAAACAAAGTCAAGGCCTGTGAGCGTTGTGGCTTCACTTCTACTCTCATACGCTATGAGGACGATGTTACCGAGCAGGAGCTTCTTGACGCGGTGGAGCGTCTGAACAACGACCCTGAGGTGGACGGTTTTATAGTTCAATTGCCTTTGCCGCGCCATATAAGCGAGCAGAAAATAATAGAGGCTATTGATTACCGCAAAGATGTGGACGGTTTTCATCCCGTGAATGTAGGGCGTATGTCAATAGGTCTTCCTTGTTTCGTGAGTGCTACTCCCGCAGGTATAATGGAACTTCTGGCACGATATAATGTCCCCACCAAAGGGGCGCGTTGTGTGGTGCTTGGCCGAAGCAATATTGTTGGCAAGCCCGTTGCAAATCTCATGATGCAGAAACATCAGCCCGGCGATGCCACTGTTACTGTATGTCATTCATCAACTAAAAACATCAAGGAAATATGCCGTGAGGCAGATATAATTATTGCTGCTCTCGGTCACCCCGGTTTCGTGACTGCCGACATGGTGAAGCCCGGAGCCGCCATTATAGATGTAGGCACTACTCGTGTACCTGACTCTTCTCGCAAAAGCGGATTCCGCTTGTGTGGTGATGTGGATTTTGCCAATGTTGAGCCTTTATGCTCATTCATCACACCTGTGCCCGGTGGGGTAGGTCCTATGACAATAGTGTCGCTGATGAAGAACACGCTTCTCGCAGCCCGTCACGACATCTATCCGGCATGATTAACTGTTTTACTCTCCTCTTTGTCTCACTTGCATCTTTGCTCATGCCCGCAAGGGCTGAGCTGGTGTTTGTGGGAGATGCCATGCAGCATCAGAGCCAGCTTGACGCTGCCCGCACGGCAAGTGGAGCGTATGACTATTCCGGCTATTTTTCAGCTGTTGAGCCATATATCAAATCGGCTGACTTTGCTGTGGCAAACCTTGAAACGCCTCTCGGTGGCAAACCATATTCCGGCTATCCGATGTTTTGTTCTCCTGATGCGTATGCGAGGGCTTTAAAAGATGCTGGATTTGATTTTCTGTTCACGGCCAACAATCATATGCTTGACCGTCGCGACCGTGGATTGAAGCGCACTGTTTCCACACTTGATTCACTGGGTATTCCGCATGTGGGGGTATATGCCAATTCAGCCGAAAGGAATAAGAAACTGCCAATGATTGTGAACGTGAATGGGTTCAGGATTGCAATGCTCAATTATACCTACGGCACAAACGGCATCAATATACAAGGCGATGTGGTAGTGGATTATATGAACTACCCTGACATAGAACGTGATGTTGCAGAGGCACGTAAGGCAGGAGCCGAACTTGTGTGCGTGTGTCTGCATTGGGGCGAGGAATACCATTTGCTTCCCACCGTCCAACAGAAACGCCTTGCTGACAAACTCACCGATTTGGGCGTTGATATGATAATAGGTGGTCATCCTCATGTCATTGAGCCGATGGAGATGAGGCTAAGCAAGCGTGGCACTCCCGTGTTTTTGGTATATTCCCTCGGAAACTTCATATCCGGTATGCGCACTACCGACACACGCGGTGGCGCTATGGTGCGTGTGGTATTGGAGCGTGATTCACTTGGGGTAGCCAAAGTGAGTGACGCTACATATCGTTTGGTATTTGTGGTTCCTCCCGGACATGGAGAAAGCAACTATTCGCTGATTCCCGCAGAAGCCTCCGGCCCTAAAAGTACGGAGGCATGGCGTAAGGGATTTTGGCACAATGCCAAAAAAATATTTGACAGACACAATGTCAATGTCCCTATTGACACATTGCCCATTGATTCTTATGCTTCCAGCGGTGAATTGGGAACAAAATGGCCGAAAAAAATACGCAAAACCGTTTGCAGATTAAAAAATAAGTAGTACCTTTGCACTGTTCAAAACGCAGCACAGCTGTAGAACATTAACACGGTGAGCATAGCTCAGTTGGTTAGAGCGTCGGATTGTGGTTCCGAAGGTCGTGGGTTCGACCCCCACTGTTCACCCCATCATCATCATAATCATAGCATCGGGCAGCATCCGTGAGGACACTGCCCGCTTTCTTTATCCCATTTGTTACAAAATTATCTACAAAGCTTGTTAGGAGTGGGGTTACAGAGAGGCTATTGCTGCTTCAAAGTTTTCGCGGTCAATGGCTCGGTTGCGGAGACGGTTACGGTAGGCATAGACTGTGTTGATGCTGTAATTCAGTATCTGGGCTATGCGGCCACTCTCGGTTATTCCAAGTCGTATGAGCGATAGTATCCGTAGGTCATTGTTCAATAGTTCTCCTTCAGCCAACGTAAAGCGACATTCCGGCAATAAAAGCTCATTGACCTTCTCTACAAAATGCGGGTAGATGTGGATAAATGCATTGTCATATACCTCATAGAAATCTTTTGACTGGTTTTCTATGAATTTGCCTGATTTGGTCAGACGGTATAGCTCGTCCACATTTCCTGTGGAGATTTTACGCTCCGCAAGACTGCAAAACTGATTCAACTTGTCCATATATACTGAGCACAGATTCAGAAATTGGCTCATATACACCTCTTTGACATGGTTAGTTTGTTGCAGATGCTCCTGAAGTCGGTTCATCTTTTGGATATGTACCCAGCGTAGGTATAACGAGACAAGAAGCACAACCAATAGTATCGCCATTACTATCATAACCAGATAAATTCGCCGTCTGGAGGCTGCTAATTCGGCTTCATGCACAGATTGGATAAGCGGTACAGCCTCACTTACGGCAAGCATACGGGTTTCAGCATGGCATTCAACTGCATTGCGCAGGGCATGATACAGATAGCGGTGCGCACGGTCCACTCTGCCATAACTGTGCATTGATGCTCCGAGATCTTGCAACGATGTGATTTCAAGGGTGGCACCTTTTATATCGGAGATTGCAGATAGAGCAAGAAAATATATATGGTCATTGTCGCGATGCAGTTTTGCGGCTATAGAAGACAGCATGTGTGCAGCACGGGCATATATATTGTTATTTTCCGGCACTATGACAAGGAGTTTCTGAAGCAATGCCTGAGCCTGTGCATAGTTGCCGAGCAGATAGCTCCGTTCTCCGTTGTTGAGTAGATACAACGGACTGTCGGGATGAAGGTGGCTAAGCAGCTTGAGCTGCGCGTCCATTGCCAGTGAATCATAGCGCAGGTGAGCTTCCGGAAAAGCATTGTAGAAGGAACTCAGATAACTGTACATTTGTCGGCCATTACTGTAGTATTCACAAAGATCGTTCGTGGACATAGATGTGGTGTCAATGGCCAGATATTCTTTCTCGCCTTGCGACATGAAGCCCCCGAGCGGAAGCAATGCGGCTCTCCTGATTCTATATAATGTGGCGAGAGAGTCCTGATTTGCAGCCAAGGCAGCGGTATAAGCCCGGCTGTATGCCACCAATGCCGAATCATTGTTGAACGAGGTGTATTCCCTCGCCAACTCGCCCATTGTTGTATAGTCGCGATGCGCAGTTGCCAGATGTGCGAGCGAGTCAATGCGGTGTTGCCTGCGTTGCTTGTATTTTTCTGCGTGTGTCAGCTCTTGGTCAAGGCGTGTGAGCATCTTCTCCACATCGCTGTAGGGCATAGAACCGGCAGGCGAACCCCATACATTGAGCACGCACAGCAGAGTAATACATGCAGCCAAAACGGCAGCTCGCATATTGCTTAATTTTTGGAAGATATGGCGTTTACGGCCATGCGCAGAGTGGTGAGATTACGCAGCAGCTGGGGCATCTTGTCAAGAGCAAGCATGTTGGCTCCGTCGCTTTTGGCTATCGCCGGGTTCTGATGAGTTTCCATGAACAGGCCATCTGCACCCACTGCTATTCCGGCTCGGGCTATTGTCTCTATAAGTTCGGGCTGACCTCCGGTTACCCCGGCAGTTTGATTGGGTTGCTGAAGCGAATGTGTAACATCCAAAATTACAGGACAATCGAACTCCTGCATCTGAGGAATACCACGGTAATCAACAATCAAATCCTGATACCCGAAAGTGGTGCCGCGCTCTGTAACGGCCACATCATCGTTGCCTGCATCGCGCACTTTCTGGACAGCATGCTTCATGGCTTGTGGCGACAGGAATTGTCCTTTCTTGATGTTGACAGCTTTTCCCGTTTTAGCGGCAGCCACCAGCAGGTCGGTTTGTCGGCAAAGGAATGCCGGAATTTGTAGCACATCAACATACTCTGCCGCCATTTCTGCCTCCTGAGGCAAATGAATGTCGGTTACTACCGGCACACCAAATTCATTGCGCACTTTAGCAAGTATTTTCAGCGCCTCGATGTCACCGATGCCGGTGAACGAGTCAATGCGAGAGCGGTTGGCTTTACGGTAGGAGCCTTTGAATATATATGGTATGTTTAGTTCTTCAGTGATTTTTACCATGGTTTCAGCTATTTCCATGGCCATTTTTTCGCCCTCGATTACGCAAGGACCGGCAAGAAGAAAGAAATTATTTGTGATGGAGGGTTTGAGACAATTAAACATAATGGGGGATTATTACTCGTTGTATTGGTCAAGAATGTGAAAAGTGTCGCATGCCACCAAGGCGGCGGTTTCAGTTCTGAGACGGTTGTTTCCAAGGCTTACCGGACACCACCCGGCTTCAAGGGCTGATTTTATCTCTTCAGGTGCAAAATCACCCTCAGGTCCGATCATGATTACGGCGTTTGTTAACGGCTTATACATTTTCGCAAGCATATAGCGGGGAACGGATTTGTCGCAGTATGCCATGAACTTTTGGGCATCGGCGTAATCTGAAATGACTTGCGCTATTGGGGTCATTGGCATGATTTCAGGCACCACAGTCTTTAGAGATTGCTTCATGGCTGAAACGGCAATTTTCTCCAATCTTTCAGGCTTTATTTCTTTGCGTTCCGACCGTTGGCAAAGCAGGGGCACAAATCTGTTTACACCTATTTCCGTAAGTTTCTCCACCAGCCATTCCATGCGGTCAAGATGCTTTGTCGGGGCCACGGCTATTGTAATATGTTGGGGCCAGCATAAAGGTATATCCTGTTTTGCTACAATCTCAACTGTAGCATGCTTGGAGTGAGCATTGTCAAGGCGGCATGTGAACCTGTGCCCTTTGCCGTCAATCACCTCTATTTCATCGCCCTGCTGCATCCGCAGCACACGCACACAGTGCTGCGAGTCGCTTTCAGGTAGCGTGAGTGTGATTTCTATGTCCGGAGCATAGAACTGTATCATAATGCATCAACTTCTACGTTGTTATGGTCAATGGTGGCATCCACACTGATTTTAGGCTTCTCGTCGTCCTTGAACATTAGCCAGAATGATACTGCCACGGCCAGTGCATAAGCGGCAAATATATACCATGATGTATGCCATCCTGCCATAGATTCCGTTACCGATAACTCAGGATTGAATACATAATGATTCACGACAGCCCCTGCACCAAGAGTGCCTACAGTGGCTCCAACGCCGTTTGTCATGAGCATGAAAAGACCTTGTGCGGATGAGCGGACCGAAGGATCTGTCTGCTTGTCAACGTATAGTGAGCCTGAGATATTGAAGAAGTCAAATGCCACTCCGTAAACTATCATGGAGAGGACGAACAACCATACGCCGGAGCCGGGATTTCCAAGTCCGAAAAATCCGAAACGAAGCACCCATCCAAGCATGGCTATCATCATCACTCCTTTGATTCCGAATCGTTTCAGACATGACGGAATGAGAAGAATACAGAGCGTTTCAGAAATTTGTGATAATGAGATAAGTGCAGTTGCGTTACGGGCGCCCCACGTTTGGGCATACTCAGCTATTTGCTCATATGCGCTGATGAAAGTTGTGCCATAGCTGTTGGTGATTTGCAGCGACACTCCCAGAAGCATTGAGAATATAAAGAATATGGCCATCTTTTTTTGCTTGAACAATGCAAAAGCTTTGAGGCCCAGAGCATCCATAATGGATGAGGATGCACCTTTGTTGACAGGACAGCTCGGCATCGTAAGAGCATATACGGCCAGTACAAGGCTGAATATACCGGATGATAGCATCTGGAAATATGTTTTTTGCATCGACACTCCGTCAATGGTAATGAAGTTGGTAAGCAGCATGGAGCAGATGAATCCGACTGTGCCGAACACTCGTATTGGAGGGAAATGCTTTACAGTGTCAAGGCCGGCTTTGCCAAGTGCGGTATATGCCACCGAATTAGCCAACCCTATGGTAGGCATAAAGAAAGCCACCGATATGGTATAGAGAGTGAAGAGTGGAGCATACTCTACGGTCTCGGTGGTATAGCAGTAATAAGCGGCCGCACACATGAACAGTCCTGCCATCAAATGGCAAAGGCTGAGCATCTTTTGTGCTTGGATCCAGCGATCGGCCACAATTCCTACAAGAGCCGGCATGAATATTGACACAATGCCTTGTACGGTATAAAACCAATAAATTTTGTCGCCCAGATTCACCGAGGCAAGGTATATGCCGAGAGAAGTGAGGTAGGCACCCCAAACCGCAAATTCCAGAAAATTCATTGCGGCAAGTTTCACTTTTATAGTTTGCATGGTATGGTGAATTTTGATTATTTTTTCTTTTTGTTGCGGAGAATTTCGCTGACTTTTGCAGCCTGTTCGTACTGCTCGGTATCTATCAGTTTTTTGAGAGTGCGTTCTAGCTCTTCAATCGAGTACTGCTCAAGGCGCGGCTCGTGGTAACGGTCGTTGTTTTCAAGGTCCGTATCCGTTTCTTCAACAACGATATCGTTTTCTTCGGCGTTACTATGTTCGTCAGTATCTTCTTCGGTATTCTGAACCTCCATTACAAATCCTGTTTCCTCCACTATTTCCGGTGTCGTATATATGGGGGCAGAAGTGCGCATGGCAATCGCAATGGCATCAGAGGTGCGCGAATCAATCACAACTGTGCGGTCTCCATCGCTGAAAGTAAGTTCTGAGGAGAATATGCCGTCTTCAAATTTGTATATGAATACTTCTTTGAGTTTGACTCCAAATGCATGTGCAAAGCTGACAAACAGGTCATGCGTCATTGGACGGGGAGGGGTTATGCTCTCCATTCTCAGAGCTATAGATTGGGCTTCGGCCGCTCCTATTACCACCGGGATACGATAGGGACCATTGACCTGTGCAAGTATCAGCGCATAAGCTCCGGTCTGTATCTGGCTATAGGAAATGCCAAGCACTTTGAGCTTTACTCGCTTATGACTTGGATTTTGGCTGTCGTGATTCATGATGCAGACATGTGTTTTAATTATAGTTCAATTGGACGGCCTGTGATGATGCCGCTACCAAGGCATATTTCATGCTCGCGGTCGTAAATGACACAAAACTGTCCGGGTGCTATGCCCTGCACCTTGCGTTCACTCTCTACCACATAGTCGCCTTCAGACAAACGTGTGAGTGTGGCCGGGAAAAATTCCGGTGTATGGCGGTTCTTGAATGTTATTTGTGCTTTGCGGCATTGCTCACCCCATGGATCGGTAGTGATCCAATGCATTTCATCGATATGCAGAGTGTGTCCATACTGTTTTTCAGTGTCGTACCCTTTTGACACATAAATTACATTCTGGTTTACATTCTTCTTTACCACATACCATGGTCCTCCGCTCAGACCCAGCCCTTTGCGCTGGCCTATGGTGTGGAACCAATATCCGTGATGGGTGCCGAGTTTCCGCCCTGTTTCAATCTCTACAATCGGGCCGGGTTTCTCTCCGAGATGACGACGGATGAAATCATTATAGTTTATTTTGCCCAAAAAACAGATTCCCTGACTGTCGCGCCGGAACGCATTGGGCATACCTGACTCTATGGCCAGCTCACGTACGGTGCTTTTGGGCAGGTCTCCTATTGGGAACATGAGGTGGGTCAACTGCTTGTAACTGATGCGGGCAAGAAAATCTGTCTGGTCCTTTACCGGGTCAACGGCAGTGCCGAGCCATGTGAGTCCGTCCTTATGTTTTATGGTGGCATAGTGCCCTGTTGCCGTGCGGTCAAACTCATGACCGTATCGCTTCTCAAAGTAGCCGAACTTAATGATGCGATTGCACATTATGTCGGGATTAGGGGTGAGACCTTGTTTCACGGTGCGCAAGGCATACTCCATCACGTTGTCCCAATACTCCTGATGCAGAGATACTACATCAAATGGCAGATGAAATTTGGCCGCGATGTATTGGCACATCTCAATGTCTTCTTCTGCAGAGCAGTCACCTTCGTCAGTGTCAAGCCCTATGCGTATATAGAACAGATGCAGATCGGTGAAACCTTGCTCAAGGAGCCGGCAAACAGTTACAGCACTGTCAACGCCACCGGAAATGAGTACGGCTATCTTCATGGATTATACTTCTTCAAGCTCTTTTTTCTCATCCTTGTTCTGACGGCTTATCAGAAATAGAGAAATAAAATAGTCAAGTGATATTTTGCCAGGCCCGGCAAGTAGAATGAACAGGTAGATGCCGATGAACATTATAGGCAGATAACCGGGCTGTACGCTGTCAAGACCGTAGGCCGACACATTGGGGAGCATGTCGTGCAGTATGTAGTATTCGGCTGCCACCATTGATATTATTGGAGGAATTGTGGCCAGACGTGTCAGAAATCCTACCATGATAAGCAGTGAGCACACTATTTCTATAATTATCATCAGTATAAGACAACATTCATGGCTCCATCCGAAAATCGTGGGAAAATCAAGGCTCATGACACTGTAGTTCACGAGATGACGAATTCCGAATTGCATAAACATCACACCCACAAAAAGGCGTATGAACAATCGGGCCATATTGCTGTATGTATAGCCTGTAAATCGTATGAACGTGGTGGCGCAGAATTGCTGAAACTTATTCATAGCATGATCGTTTAGTGGGTGAGACGATACATTACATCAAGTACACTGTTTATGTTTGTGTTCTTGACTAATATCACATGGTCATTGTTTATGAGATAGAAAGAAGGAGTGGTGAAGAAATTATATTTGTCATCAAATGTGTCACTTGCTCCAACCACCCATTTTTCGGGATAATTCTTTACCGCATCTCTCCATTGCGGAGTCGCTGCCGATGGCGTTATGGACACTATTTTCAATAACCCCTTGTCAATGAGCTTTGTGGCGTTGATGTCGGCGTCAAGTCTTATTCGGGCCATGCGGCAATCCTCACACTCGGGGTCGCTTATCATCAGTACCACAACTCTTGCTGTGTCGGAATCAAAATTGCGGGTTTGTCCGTTGCGGTCAGTGTAAACAAAATCGGGGGCTTTGTGACCTACGCGATTGTTTTCAAGCAGCTCGGCATGGCGCACGAAACGTGCTCGCGAGGCCCTGTCAATTTTTTTGTTTTGTGCCACTGCCTGTGCAAACATAAGGTAAAGATTCTCGCCGGAGAATTCGGCAGAATCAGTGAAAAGTGAATTTTCAGCTTCTCGGGCAATGAACAACAGGTCGTTGGGCTGTTTTTCAAGCAATTTCAGAAATTTGGCCACAGAAGCGTGTGACACTTCTGCAGTGGCATAAGGCATAAATGACAGATATGTATTGAATGATTCTGCCATTTTAGGCTTGGATGAGAATGCTTTTTTCAAATCACAGAAATCCCAGTAATGCTCCACGAGGTAATCTGATCTTTGCTGCAATGTTTTGAGAGAGTCAGGCACAAGTGGCACAGGGAAATATGGCTGTGCGAATGATTGCGCAAACGATTTTGGGGCAATCATCAGAATGGCTGTTAAAATAAGCAGTATATGTATATGTCGTGTCATATTTTTATGCTGAATTCGGGTTTGGCATAAGCTTTGTATGCTACAAAGGTAGCTAAAACCCCACATTTACACAACCATTATGGGGGGATGATTGTTAAAAGATATAGAAAAAAGTCTAAACGAATTAACCGACAATACTGAAATATTATGAATTTCAACAATTTCACTATTAAATCGCAAGAAGCGATACAAAAAGCCGTGGAGATTACCCGCTCATCAGGCAGTCAGGCCGTGGAGCCTGTGCACCTGCTCAAAGGGGTGATGTCCGAAGGCGAATCGCTCGTGAAATTTATTTTCGCCAAAATCGGCGCGAATATCGGTATGGTCACTTCCCAAGTGGACCGCGAGATCGCATCGCTGCCCAAAGTGTCAGGCGGTGAACCGTATCTTAGCCGAGAGAGTAACGATGTGCTCCAGCGCGCGCTTGATGTTGCCAAAAAACAAGGTGATGAGTATGTGACACTTGAAGCATTGCTTTGCGCTTTGTTTGAAATAAACTCACCTGCATCTAAAATTCTGAAAGATGCCGGCTTGAACGCTGCCGAATTGCAGAGTGCCATAGCCGAGCTGCGAAAAGGCAAGAAAGCTACAGACCAGAGTGCCGAGGAAACCTATAATTCCCTTAGCAAGTATGCTATCAATCTAAATGAGCGTGCGCGTCAGGGCAAGCTTGATCCGGTGATAGGCCGTGATGAGGAGATTCGCCGTGTGCTTCAGATTCTTAGCCGAAGAACCAAGAACAACCCCATGCTGATTGGTGAGCCGGGAACCGGTAAAACCGCTATAGCCGAGGGCTTGGCACAGCGCATCGTGCGCGGGGATGTGCCTGAGAATTTGCGCAGCAAGCAGATTTTCTCACTTGACATGGGTGCTCTTGTTGCCGGTGCCAAATACAAGGGCGAGTTTGAGGAGCGTCTTAAGGCTATAGTCAACGAAGTGACTCAGAGCGATGGCGAAATAATATTGTTCATTGATGAGATTCACACTCTCGTTGGTGCGGGCAAAGGTGAGGGAGCCATGGATGCTGCCAATATATTGAAGCCTGCTCTTGCCCGTGGTGAGCTAAGAAGTATCGGAGCCACAACGCTTGATGAGTATCAGAAATATTTTGAGAAAGATAAGGCTCTTGAGCGTCGATTCCAGAAAGTCATGGTCAATGAGCCTGATGAAACATCTGCCATTGCCATTCTCCGTGGTCTTAAGGAGCGTTATGAGAATCACCACAAAGTGCGTATCCGTGACGAGGCGATTATTGCAGCCGTCACTTTGTCAGAGCGTTATATTACCGACCGTTTCCTTCCCGACAAGGCCATTGACCTTGTGGATGAAGCAGCTTCCAAGCTCCGACTTGAAATAGACTCCGTGCCGCAGGCCCTGGATGAAATAACAAGAAAGATAGCTCAGAAAGAGATTGAGCGTGAGGCTATAAAGCGCGAAGGCGATAAGGAGCATGTTAAGGAGATTGAAAAAGATCTTGCCGCCATGCGCGAGGAGGAAAAAGAGTACACCGCCAAGTGGCGTGCCGAAAAGGATCTTATCAACCGCATCCAGCAAAATAAGATTGATATAGAGCAGCTCAATTTCGATGCAGAACGTGCCGAGCGCGAAGGCGATTATGCACGTGTGGCCGAAATACGTTACTCCAAGGTGCAGCAAAAAGAGAAAGAGAATGCTGAGATTCAGGAGCAACTGAAAATGATGCAGGGCGAAAAGGCTCTTATCAAAGAGGAAGTGGACGCCGAAGACATTGCCGATGTGGTATCGCGCTGGACCGGTATTCCTGTCAACAAAATGGTGCAGAGCGAAAAAGAAAAACTGCTGCATCTTGAAGATGAGTTACATCGTCGTGTAGTTGGTCAGGATGAGGCTATTAGTGCAATCGCTGATGCGGTGCGCCGTTCAAGGGCAGGTCTTAATGACCCGCGCCGTCCTATCGGATCATTCATATTCCTCGGCACAACCGGTGTGGGTAAAACAGAGCTTGCCAAGGCATTGGCCGAATATCTGTTTGACGATGAGAACATGATGACACGTATTGACATGAGTGAGTATCAGGAGAAACACACCGTGTCAAGACTTGTCGGAGCGCCTCCGGGATATGTGGGCTATGATGAGGGTGGCCAGTTGAGTGAGGCCGTGCGCAGAAAACCATATTCAGTAGTGCTGTTTGATGAAATTGAAAAAGCACACCCTGATGTGTTCAATATACTGCTGCAGGTGCTTGATGACGGTCGTCTTACCGATAACAAGGGTCGTCTTGTAAACTTCAAAAATACTATCATCATCATGACTTCCAATATGGGGTCTTCCGTGATTCGTGACAATTTTGCCAAGATGACTGCCGATAATCGTGAAGAAACCATTGAAACTACCAAGGGTCAGGTGATTGAGATGCTTAAACAGACTATCCGTCCGGAATTCCTCAACCGAATTGATGAGATAATAATGTTCACCCCGCTCAATGAAAAAGAAATTGAGGAGATTGTTGGCCTGCAGATTCACAGTATTCAGAAAATGCTTGAACGCAACGGTGTGACTATGGAGGTTACTCCTGCCGCACTCAAGTATCTCGCAGAGGAAGGTTATGATCCTGAATTCGGTGCTCGTCCTGTGAAACGCGTTATTCACCGCATGGTGCTTAACCGGCTCAGCAAGGATATTCTGGCGCAGAAAGTGGATAAGGAGCGTCCGATAATCATAGATGTTAAAAACGATGAACTTGTATTCAGTAACTGATTGCAACGCTATATTATAGCAATACTTTAATTTGGTCTCTTAATTATTATGAAAATACTGCGTTTACTTCCTTTGATGATGGCTTTGGCCATCCCCTCATTGGCGCTGACATCGTGCGATGACGATGATGATTCTGATATGCCTGATGTCACTATCTCGCTTTCATACGGGGAGGGTGCGGTGGCTGTCGACCATCAGGTGTATGTGGTCAAGGGCAACGACCTTACGGTCACGGGTGTGTACGTTAGGGCAAATCGTCCCGGCAAGACTGCTACTCTCGGACCTGTTACATACACTTTCAATGGTGTTGTGGTGGGATACAATCCGGTAGCTCCTTTCGGCATAACTTTGCCAACTGCTTCTCTCGAGCCGGGACAATATGTCCTGACCTTGAGCATGACGGTAGCAGAAGTTCATTGCGAGCTTGCTCAGGGCATCGCCAGTGTGCCGGTGAATGTAGTGGACAGCGAATCCGACATTCCTTCCAATCCCGACAATGATGGCGATAACACACATGAGGTGAAAATTTCGCTTCAATAATAGCATAAGCCATCAAGACAAACGCGCCGGTTTCCAAACATGGAACCGGCGCGTTTGTCGTATTGGTATTGGTTAGGGAAGCAAAGGCTTGTTGAATTGTCGGCGTTCCGCATCATTCAGCCATCCCCATTTATTGAAGTATTTGATCATGTTGGAGCAGTGGGTCCAAAGCATGCGCATCGATGTGTAGGATGCACGTTTGTGCGCGTGCGTGATTTGTGCTATCGGACAATATACAGTGCGCCAGTGCCGATGCATGCGTCTTGTCAGATCTATATCTTCCGGATACATGAAAAACTGTTCATCAAATCCGCCTGTTTGTCTTAAGGCTTCCACGCGCATAAGCATAAAGCTTCCCTCTAAATAAGGCGCGTTAAAAGGTTGTGAATGGTCTATATGCGTTAGGAGATATTTCTTGCGGCGATTAGGGAATAAGCTGTTCGGAAGGAATCGGCGCAAAATAAGGTCAAACGGTGTTGGCACAAGTCGGGCTGTAGGTTCAAGTTGACCTTCGGTATTTACGATTCTTGGTTGTACCATCCCGGTATCTTTATGCGTTTCAAGATATTCCAGCAATTTGGGAACAACCTCTTTGCCGAATTTCACATCTGTGTTTAATACAAGATGATACTTTGCCCCGATTTTGTCGGCACGATTGATTGCCGTGTTGTGTGCCGTGCCGTAACCGGGGTTGGGAAGCGCAATGTATTCGGTGGGAATCGGGGCGTTGGCGGCGAACTCGCGAATACGTTGTTCCTGCCCGTTGTCAACTATATATAATTTTGACACATAGCCGGAAGACGCCAAAGAATTAAAGCATTGCTCCAATTCTGATGACGGCGTGTGGTATGTGACTATTGATGCGGTGAGCACGTGGATTATTTGGTTTTCTTGAGTTCAAATCCGGCACAAAGACCGTCATAGCTTGACAGCACGTTTGACAGCGTTTTGACTGAACTGATGTTGGTTACGGCACTTACTTTGCTCACGAGAGATATGAGTTTGGAGATGTCAAACATTATGCTCATGGTACCCGTGGCACTGCGTTGCATGTAAGTATCCATTTTGCCAAGACTGATTTTGCCTGCTGCTTTGAAACTGAACACAAAATTTGCTTGCGAATTTGAGCCTGTTGCAGGTTGTATGGTTCCTTTGAGCGTGATTTTCTTGATTTTCATCTCAAAAGTATTGTCGTCATTGACCACGAGAGTCAGGCTTGTCATCCCAAATTTTGAATAATAGCTCGCTAATTGGCCTTCTATGGTTTCGGAAACAGCGGCACCGCCGGCTTTTTTCAGTAGGTTGTCACTTTTGAATGTGACAGCGGGAGCCTTGTAAGCCCATGATCCGTGAAGTGAGTTGATGTCAATTTTGTCACTTGACAGTAACGATCCGGCCAATCCGGCCAGTTTTTCAGTTGTTGAGCTGCCGTTACCGCCTTTTTTTACTCCATTGAGTATGTCTTTGATGTCAAGAGAGGAGGCCGAGATAGCCATTGCTGAAACTATGGCAATGGCAATTGCGCAAATTCTTTTCATTGTATGGTTTGTTTTTTGATGCGCAAAAGTAATAAAACTTTTCCGTGAAGCTGGTTCTAAAAATGCTGTTAACTAATTTTAAAGAGGTGTTGCATGGCTCGGTTAGATAAAAAGTATTAACTTTACAAAATATTTGGTAAACAATGGCATTGAGAAAAAGTAATATTGCAGGTTATTTACTGATATTAGTGACCTTGGCGTTTGGCATATCGTGCAGCAACGAGGATTATGCTGAACATATAGGTTCTGCGCTGCTTCATCCTCAGGTTTCTATAGATGCTTCAGCTGTAGCAGTGGACGGTTCTGTTTCCACTAACCTTGTGAACCCTGTGCCCTCGGTTCAGCAGATGGGTCTCAAAGTGACAAACATGAGCACCGGGCGTGAGGCTCAGTGGAAAAGTGTGCTTGATTATCCGATGGATAATTCCTATTTGCCCGGGAAATATTTTGTGGAAACTGCATATGGCGATAGTATAACTGAGGGGTTTGAATGTCCTTATTTTTATGCGAGTGCCGTGGTTGACCTTTCCAACGGGGCAGAAGTGGATGTACCGTTGGTGGCTAAGCTTGCAAGCAGTATGGTGCAAGTGGAGTTTTCTGAGTCATTTCGATCATATTTCTCGTCATTTTCTGCCGTTCTGCATTCTGAAGGAGGAAGATATGTGGAATATTTTCCGCAGGAATCGCGGCCCGCATATCTTCATCCGGGCAATATTTCCATTCAGCTATATCTCACCATGCCTTCCTCAGGTGAGAAAGTGATGTTTGAGGCGGCACGTCTTCCTGAGGCTTTGCCCGGATATGCATATGTGGCCACTGTGGATTTGTCCCGGCAAGGGGGAGTTCCGGCTGTCATTGTTTCATTTGACAACAAAGTGCAAACTGATGATGCCTTTACGATTCTTTCAGAAGAGTTTCTGAATGGCTCGGCTCCGGTGATTCATTGCACCGGCTTTACATCTGGCACGCCATTGGAATGGATAGAGGGTAATTCAGCTTCAACTCAATATTCTATGAGCGTTGAATCCGATAATCTTGCATCACTGACTCTCACTACCCGAAGCACATTGCTTTGTAGTGAGGGATGGTTGCCGGGCGTGGATATTTTGCGATTGACAGATGCTCAGACCGGTGTGATGCATAATCTCGGACTGGAAATATTGCGTAATGACGATGTGATTACTATTGATTTTTCGGGAGTGCTGAAAAATTTACGTTATGAGGCAGGTGCAATGTCCACCTTGTTCACGCTTGAGGCCGTTGGCAAAAACATGCGCCTGAACGCTCCGGTAAGTTTTGAGGTGGTGCCTTTGCCGGTGGATCTTAAGGTGGTAAGCGCATCCGACATAGTTGCCGGTGTCAACAAAGGTGAGATAATAGTGGAGAGTCCTACGAGTCAGCTTAATGATAATCTTCAGATGCTTGCATTCATCGGCAACAAGTGGGTAGAGATGCCGGTTTATGAAATTGAATCACGCTCTCCGGGTTTATACGCGTTAAGGTTTGATGCACCTGATGGCACTGAAGCTGTTCGCACAAAAATAATGTATTGCGGCATGCAGAAAGCAGAATTGATTCTGAAACGCGTGTCCCCCAAATATACAATTGCAGTAGATGCGTATGCTCTTAAAGCAGTGGTTAAGGTTATACCTGAGGATGAGAATTTGACTTCGGTTATTACTTCAATGCTCAGGGTTTATGGCAACGGATCTGCTCTTCAGGTTATTGATGTGGATGCCGAGCATGGCATTCTTGTTATTGGCGGACTGTCATCCTCTACCGATTACTCAATTAATGCCACAGTAATGCAGTCTCCTTCCGCAATTGATTTTTGTCCGGCCGTGAATGTGCACACCGAGAATGTTGCGGGATTTGCGAATGGAAGTTTTGAGGACAGAGAAAAAGATTTTGAATACAAAGACATGAATAGCGGCGGACGGTATTCTCAAAATATCGTACCGATATTTAACCAGCAGAACAGACGCTCATTTGAGATTTATGTACCTGAAAAATGGGCCACTACCAATCCCAAGACCGCATGCCTTGATGCCCGTAACATAAATACATGGTATGTTGAGCCATCGGCTCAGATAGTTGAGGACGCATATGCCGGTGCATATGCTGTGATGCTTCAAAGTGTGGGGTGGGATGTGAATGGCGAGGCTATTCCTGATTATCTGCAGCCTGACGGCAATTATACCAAATACAGCTGCAACGTGCCCAATATAGCTCATCGAGCTGCCGGGCGTTTATTCCTCGGTGATTATTCTTTCAACCCTTATAATGAGAATGAGCGATATGACTTTGGCATAGATTTCGGCTCACGCCCGTCCGCCCTAAACGGATTCTATAAATTTGTGCCTTCTGTGTCCGATCCTTCCGACAGGGGAGTGGCGCTTGTGGAGGTGCTGGGCATTTACAATAACATGGAAATTGTAATTGCCCGAACCGAACTGCAGTTACGGCCGGCATTGACATACACCGCATTCACAGTGCCGCTTTCATATCCTCATTTCGGCGTAAAGGCCACTCGGCTCAGAGTCATGATGGCATCTTCAAGCCGATACGGTTCCATCGCCGAAGAAAGTGTCCGTGTGCCGGTGAGCAACAATGTGGAAATTGCAGCCGCTTTAGGCAGCACACTTTGGGTGGACGAATTGTCATTGTCGTATTAGTAAAAACCAGAATATAAACCAATCAATAATAATATGAGATTTAAGCCATTCACCTACGCGTTTGTACTGTTGGCAGCTTCGTTCTGTTGCAATCAGGTGCAAGCTCAGGAGCAATTCAAGCGCGATTTGGAGCAGGTGTCGTTTATTCCCAAAGGGCAGTGGATAGCCGGTGTGTCGGTTAACTATGCCCAAAGCAATCAGAACAATTATCAGTTTCTTATTCTTGAAGGTGTGTCCGGCAGCGCCCATACCTTTAAAGTCAGTCCCACCGCTTTGTATTGTTTTAAGGATGATCTTGCGGCCGGAGGCAGATTCAGTTTTGAGCACTCACGAGTGAAAATGGATGATGGTTCGTTGAAAATCAGTGAGGACACTCATTTTGATGCGGATAATCTATATAGTATCCGCAGCAACTATTATGCCACGGCACTGTTTCGTAATTATTTTTCTTTAGGCTCAGGCAAGCGTTTCGGTTTCTTCAATGAAGTACAATTGTCGCTTGGTGGAGGCCGCTCCAAGTTGAGCAATGGTAGCGGTGATACCCTTACCGGCACTTATGAACGCAACTTCTCTCTTGACATAGGTCTCACTCCCGGATTCATCATGTTTCTGAGCAATTATTCTGCGCTGGAGGTAAATGTGGGTGTGCTCGGGTTTGGTTATACACATACCAAGGCTGTGACAGACCAGATTTATGTGTCTCATCGTAATTCAAAACACGCTAACTTCAAAATCAATCTGTTCTCGATTTCGTTCGGCGTGATGTTCTATATTTAATCCTCTGTCATTGTTATGAAACATAAAATATTTGCAGCAATTTTGGTTATATGCGGTGTTGCTACTGCATGGGCAGAGCCGGGAGCAACTCTCGCGTCAAACAATGATAAGCCACTTGACATGCTTGATGAAACAGTAATTGTGGGTAACGATACTGTGAGCATAATCATACCGGAGCGTAATTACAGTAGGTTTGATCGCGGATTGTACAACTATCTATTCACCCCCAAAGGGCAATGGATGTTCGGCCTCACCGCTTCCTACGGAGAATTCTCGGCCGATGATGTTGAAGTGCTTCAGGCTATCAGCGACCTTGACTTCAAGGGCAAACAATATTCTATCCGCCCTACGATAGGATATTTTATTCGCAACAATCAGATAGTTGGCGTGAAATTCGCCTATACGCGTGGCGAGGCTGATCTCGGCTCCATAGGTTTTAATGCCGGTGAGGACCTTAGCTTCAATCTTCATGACATATCTTATTATTCATCCAAATACACCATCGGCGTGTTTTACCGCAATTATGTGGGACTTGGTAGGTCCAGACGTTTTGCGGTATTCAATGAGGTGAGTCTTGATTTCGGCAGTGGGTCTTCGCGATTTAAGCGTTATTATGGTGAACAGCTCTATGACACCCGCACCAATATAACAGAGGCCAGTCTTAATTTCAGTCCCGGTGTGTGCGTATTTATAATGGAGAATCTGAGCTTTAATGTGTCGTTTGGTGTCTTCGGTCTGCATATGACCAAGGAAAGTCAGATTACAAACGGCGAGGATGAAGGCTCGCGTTTTTCTTCCGGAGCAAATTTCAGATTTAATTTGTTTAATATCAATTTTGGAATCGGTGTTCACATTTAATATGAAATATAGTAAATCAGCTATGCGCATATGCGCCTTGGCTGCGGCTTGTTGTGCCGTTGTGACTTCATGTATTACTAATGATTTGCCTTATCCGCACATTCAGCCTAATTTTTTGAGTTTCGAGGTAGATGGGCAGTCGCGTGTTGCAAATATTGATTCAGCCTCGGCAACTGTCACCGTATTCCTGCCTGAGGAAGTGAACATACGGGCATTGAATGTGGAGAGTTACACTATCACCTCCGGAGCTACCATAAGCGATGCCTCGGCTATGATGTTGAGTGAGCCTCTGGATTTGAGTGAGCCAAAACAAGTGGTGCTGTCTCTTTATCAGGATTACACATGGAATATATGTGCCATTCAGGATATAACCCGATATTTTACTATCGAGAACCAGATTGGTGTTTCGGAAATTGATGCCGATGCGCACACTGTTAGCGCGGTGTTGCCCGATGTGGTGCCTTTGTCGGATGTTAAGGTCCTGACTATGAAGCTCGCCGGTCCTAATGCCACATATTCACCTTCTATGGTTGGTGAAACTGTTGATTTTACTAATCCTGTTGTTATAGATGTCACGGACCATGGCAGAACCACAACATGGACCATAACTGTGACCCAGACTGCTACCACAGTGTTTATTGAGCCGGTGGATGCATGGACCAATGTTGCATGGCTTTACGGCTCGGCTGAAGCAGGAAAGGATAATGGATTTGAGTATCGTGTTCAGGGTACTCAAGACTGGATTGAAGTGCCTGAAGACTGGATAACGACCGATGGCGGTTCATTTACCGGCCGTCTCATACATCTCTTGCCTCAAACCACTTATGAGGCTCGCAGTGTGAGCGATGGTGAATACAGTATCATAGAGACATTCACAACCGGTGAAATTCTTCAGATGCCTAATTCCCAATTTGAAGAGTGGTGTTATGTGAATAACAAGATGTGGTGTCCGTGGGCCGATGCTGCTGAATCCAACGGCTACTGGGGTACAGGTAACAAGGGCGCTACTTTGCTAAGCACCATAAATGTCACCTCGCCTATCACCGACATAATGTCTCTGACCGGGTATCGCGGCGCTCATCTCGAATCGAGGAATGTGGTGGGAAAATATGCTTCAGGAAATATATTTGCCGGTGAGTTCAAAGGAATTGACGGTACTGACGGTATTCTGAGTTTCGGTCAGCCATTCTCCCAGCGTCCCACAGCATTAAGTACCCGAATAAAGTATAAAACCGCGCCTATTACCAAGGTAAGTTCAAGCAATCCCAACTTTACGTACATGAGAAATGAGCCTGATACCTGCATTGTGTGGTGCGCGCTCATTGATTCAGATGAACCGTTTGAAATCCGTACCAAGAAAAGCAATCGACAGTTGTTTGATAAAAATGGCGATTATGTTGTGGCTTATGGTGAGTTCTGCTCCGGCAGTGACATTACCGATTATGTTGACATAACCATTCCGCTTAATTATAAGAGCTATTCACGCAAACCAAAATATCTTCTGGTAGTGGCATCTACATCCAAATATGGAGACTATTACACTGGAGGACCCGGTGCTACCCTTGATATTCTACATTTCACGCTTGAATACGACTACTGATAGCATCTTGCTATGTTACCGATATTGCATCCCGGGGTCATGTGCCTCAGGATGCTTGTTTTCACAACCATCCGTAACGGCGGAGTGTTATAAATCAAAGGGATTTGTATCGCTTCTATGTTTCAGTTAGGAAATATTATACTTCGTATTCGTAAAAGACTGAGGACAATCGGCGTAAGTGTGCACCGATTTAAAGTCCACAGTGCCGCTACATTACGTTTTACCGGATTTGCCGTTGAACTCTTGGCTGTATTGGCCTCGGTGGCATGTATCGTATGTATGCTTGTCCTCATGGGATACGATCAGTCAATGGCGCATCGCGAGGAATTAAAATATATCGTACGATGCTGTCAGGTGATGTTTGTGGTTAATGTGGCATATCACATGATATTTGAGTTTCATCAGACTTGCAGGTCCAACAAACCGATAAAATGGATTCTTGATACAGCTATAATGATAAGTGTTGTGCCATTAGTATGGCATCAGCCTGATCATCCTTGGATTCCTTGGTTGAGCGATTTGTTGTATTCACGATGGTTTATATATCCTGTACTGCTGGCTTATTCGGTAATCACTTTGAGCTACAGCATTATAAAAGCTATTGGCAAACGCACCAATCCATCACTCTTACTCTCCGGTAGTTTTATTGTAATAATACTGGCCGGGAGTCTGTTGCTTCAATTGCCAAGATGCACTTATGCGCCATTGGAGTACTGCGATGCATTGTTCGTGAGCACAAGTGCGGTATGTATCACAGGCTTGACGCCGGTTGATGTGTATAGCACCTTTACTCCGCTCGGGCAGCTTATATTGTTGGTTTTAATTCAGGTGGGATGTTTGGGGTTGATGACTTTCACGAGTTTTTTCGCGCTCTTCTTTAGCGGAAGTACATCCATTTATAGCCAGCTGATGCTTAAGGACATAATATATTCCCGAAGTATGAATGCCCTGATACCCACCCTCCGCTATATATTTGCTTTTACTGTAATGGTTGAGGCTATAGGTGCCGGATTGGTATATTTGTCGGTTGAGGGCACAATGGGGATGTCGCATGCCGATGAATTATGGTTTAGCGTGTTTCATTCCGTTTCATCATTTTGTAATGCCGGATTTTCGGTAATACCGCACGGTCTTTCCAATCCGTTGCTAATGAAAGGCAATATATCGATATATTGGGTGACCTCTTTGATGATTGTGGCAGGAGCCATAGGTTTTCCCATCCTTACAAATTTCAAAGACACTCTTATAGAGCACATACGTAAATTCTGGCACCGGTTAAGTGGCAGGGGAGCCGGACAAAGAATAGTGCATAATTATAATATGAATACCCGAATAGTGCTCACCACTTTCGGGCTGCTGTTCGCATTTGGCAGCGTGGCTTTTTTTGTGCTTGAGTATAACAATACGCTTTCAGGGATGAGCCTCGTTGAAAAAATCACCCAATCAGTGTTTAATTCCGCCACTCCCAGAAGTGCAGGCTTTTCTTCTGTAAATCCCGCCGGATTTCTTCCCGCCACATTGATTGTGGTTATGTTTCTTATGTGGATAGGCGGAGGCTCGCAGTCCACTGCCGGCGGTATAAAGGTCAATACTTTTGCGGCAATATGCTTGAATCTTAGGTCAATAGTCTCCGGCCGATCATCGGTAACCGCTTTTTCGCGTACCATTGCGGTGGGTTCAATACGCAGGGCAAATGCTGTGGTGGCTCTTAGCATAATCAGTTATTTTCTGTTTTCTGTTACGCTGGTGCTTCTTGAGCCGCATCTACCTACCAAGGACCTTTTGTTTGAGGCTCTGTCAGCCTTGTTTACTGTCGGTTCATCGCTCGGTATCACGCCACGCCTTGGAGCGGCATCGGAAGTATTACTCTGCTTCGCTATGTTTTTGGGACGAGTGGGAATCATATCTCTGCTCATCGGTATCACTCCCCAGCAGCATGATGGTGGTGCGAAATTCCCTAACGATGTTATAATAATAAGTTAATAAAACCACAACATATGAGATATCTGATTATAGGTCTTGGAATATATGGCAGCAATCTTGCTGTTGACCTTGCTAATATGGGTCATGAAGTGATAGGTGCGGATATTAATCCTGCACTTGTTGAGGGCATAAAAGATAACATCTCTACTGCATATATTATTGACTCAACAGATGAAACATCACTTTCGGTGCTTCCCCTTAAGAATGTGGATTTGGTTATTGTGGCCATTGGTGAAAACTTCGGAGCGAGCATCCGCACCGTGGCTGTGCTTAAAAAATTGCGTGTGCCTCATATTTTCGCAAGGGCCATAGACTCGCTTCATGAGTCTATTCTGCGTAGTTTTGATATTGATCGTATTCTGACTCCGGAGCAGCGTGCGGCAAAGGATCTTATGTATGAAATGGAGTTGGGAGCACAGATAGCCTCGCTGAAAGTGGATGAGGACCATTATATATTGAAATTCAACGCGCCATCGGAATTGCAAGGTGAGTCTTATGCTCAAGGTGATTTCGTGAAAAAATATGACTTGAAGCTGATTGCAGCAGCACGCCCCAAGGAATGTCGCAACCTATTGGGCATGAAATGCACAGAATTGAGGATAATGGATATAACTTCTGGCTCAGATGAGAAAGTGACTCCTGGTGATGTGCTCACATGTCTGGGTACCGAAAAAGGTTTTAGGGAGCTATTCCGTGATTTGAGTTAGGACGCGGATTTCAAATTCTTCCCTCATCAGCATACGAATAGTAAGAGTCGGCACATACTATTATATGGTCAACTACTCGTATGTCAATGATTTCGCCGGCTTGTTTCAACCGTTTGGTCAAAGCATCGTCCTGAGCAGATGGATGATTGTTGCCTGACGGATGGTTGTGGCATAATATTATGGAAGCTGCCATATTGTCAAGAGCACGCTTCATCACCATTTTGGGGTCAACGTAGGTGGCAGCCGTACCACCACGGCTTATACATTCGGCACGTCTGATATGGTTGGAGCGTGACAGCACTATAATCCAGAATTCTTCTGCATCAAGATGTTCCATATAGGGGCGGATATATTGATAGGCGTCAGCCGATCCGCGCACTTGGGTCACATTGGCTTCATCCCGCTTGGCTCGTTGGCCTAATTGCAGCGCAGCTGAAACAGTCACGGCTTTGGCAGGACCTACGCCGTTAAATCGGCGCACCATCTCCATTATAGGCATTTGGGCGAGACGACCCACGTTGTTGGAGCATTCTGCAAGAATTTCCCGAGCCAGATCAATAGCTGATTTGCCCTGTTGTCCGGACCCAAGCAGCAAAGCCAGCAATTCCGCATCGCTCAGCGAGCGTATGCCGTGTGCTATTGCTTTTTCACGTGGTTTGTCATCATCACTCAGATTAGCGATTTTAGTGTGTGAAAGTGTCACATTGGGGCGGTCGCTTTTCAACGGTTTCTCACTGTTCATATCCCTTTGCGCATTGTTATTTCCTGATTGATGTCACGACCTTTGCCAAGAATTATTTTTGTGAAATAGGCCCTGATAAATCCACATCCATATCCGCATATCTGAATGGCTGATGCCGGAATGGCAAGAAACGCCACTTTAAGGCTCCCGGTGGAACTGAGAGCTGCAATAAATATTGCCAGTGCATATATCGCGAGCGGAAGCAGGAACCATGGAGATGCAAATATTCCCATTAAAATCAGGAGCGCACCTATTATAACAGCTAGCGCCGGAAGGGTGTGGACAAGTTTCATAGAGTCGGGATAAAGAAGCTTGAGCGTGATGCGGCTCATGCCGAACACATATACCTGATGCCAGAATTTCTTTAGGTCAATGCGGCGTTTGTGGAACACGTATGCCGGGCGTATCAATCCGATAGAGAAACCTGCCTGACGGATTCTGGTACTCATGTCTATATCTTCGGAAAACATTTCTCTGAAGCCTCCTACCTTTTGCCACACCGCTCTTGAATAACCCATGTTGAACGACCTTGGTACAAATTTCTCCATCTGCACTTTTCCTCCTCGGATACCTCCTGTGGTGAGAAAAGATGTCATGGCAAAATTTATTGCTTTCTGCATTGGGGTAAACGAGTCGTGTGCCGCGTCCGGCCCACCAAAGCAGTCCAATGGCGTTGTGTCAAGCTCATGAGCAAGAGTGCTGAAGTAATCTGTAGGAATTACACAGTCGCTGTCAAAAAACACGAGGTAGTCGCCGGTGGACCGTTCTATTCCATAATTGCGTGCTATGGATCTTCCTTCGTTGGATTTATAATAATACTGCACATCCAGTCCTTTGGCTGCATACAGTTCAGCAATGTCACGACATGGCAGCGTGGATCCGTCTTCCACAAGGATTACTTCAAAATCCCTGCATGATTGTTCCATGAGACTTTTCAAAAGGTCTTTCACTTCATCTACCCGGTTGTAAACCGGTACTATAACTGAAAATCGTGGCATTAGTCCATTCGTTTTAAGTAATCTTCAAAATCATATTGGCGCAGGTACTCGCATTTGCCGTCGGCATGCTGCAGTATTATTGCCGGATGCTGTATGCCGTTGAACATGTTGGTTTTAACTGTTGTATAGTGATTCATGTCCTCAAGAGTCAGTCTTTCGCCGGGTTGCAGTTCGTGATCAAAGAACCATGGACCGGCAAAATCACCGCTGAGACAAGAGTTCCCGCCCAGACGATAGGGGATAAGTCTCGGTGCTTCTGGCTTGCTCTCCGTTATAGCGGGCGTGTAGGGCATCTCAAGTGTATCAGGCATGTGACAAGCAAAGGATGCATCGATTATGGCTGTGCGCACTCCCTGATTGCAGACAGTGTCAACAACTGAAGTTATCAGGTCGCCCGTGCGCCATGTGAATGCGCTGCCGGGCTCAAGAATAACCTTTAGCCAAGGGTATCGCTGACGAAAATCTGTGAGAAGTTTCACAAGCAAATCCACATTATATCCTTTTTTTGTCATAAGGTGGCCGCCACCCATGTTCACCCATTTCAGGTGCGGCAGATATTGGCTGAACTGAAGCTCAAATGCCTCAAGGACTTTTTGTAAATCTTCAGCGCCCGATTCACACAGGGCATGGAAATGAAAGCCTTCCACAAATTCTGGCAATTTCCCGTTGAGGTCTTCGGCGGTTACTCCGAAGCGGGAACCCGGCAATGCGGGGTTGTAGATGTCGGTATCTATTACCGAGCACTGTGGATTGACGCGAAGCCCCGTGGACACTCCGGCTTCCAGTGCAGTCTTGCCAAAGCGCTTGAGCTGGCTCAATGAATTGAATGTGATATGACTTGATCCGGCGATATACTGCGATATTGTCTGGTCGGTATAGGCCGGGCAATAGCTGTGGGCCTTGGCATGAAGGTATTCATTGCCAAGTTGCATCTCATTGAGCGAAGAGGCTGTGAAGCCAAATCCGTATTCCTCTATTATATAGAATGTACGCCATAAGGCATTTGCCTTAAAAGCCATTATGATGTCAACTCCGGCGCGTTTGCGCACAGAGTCAATCAATTCAAGATTTGAACGCAGTTTTTGCTCATAAACCACGTAATATGGGGTGGGTGTATGCAATTGTGTCATGGCTGTTTATTTTATGGCAAAACGGGCAAATTTTAATAAAAGTACTCTTTTCCCGGTATTGTCGAAGTCCACATGTATTCTTGCGTCAGGTTGCGAGGTGTCAACTACCGTTATTACCCCAAGACCAAATCGCGGATGCTCGATGCGCATTCCTTCGCTAAGCTCGGTGACATTGTGTATGGCTGCGCCGCTCACTTCGTTTTGTTGAAGCGGGGCTGCTGCCGGTGTCGGCTGTGAGGGTTGGGAATATTTGGCGGTTCGTGACTGCGCAGGTGATGAGGGGGAGTGATACGAGCTGCGGTAAGATGCGAAGCTCGGCGCAGGCGTGCTTCCGAGATTCGCCCCTGATGACAGGTTCAGATATTCGGGGCTTATGTCGCGCAAAAATCTGCTTGGCTGGCAAATGGCGGTCATGCCGTTGCGATAGCGCGAAGACGCATAGCTCATCATGCAATAGTTGCGAGCACGGGTTAATGCCACGTACAGCAACCGTCGTTCCTCTTCTATCTCCGCAGCCGATGACTGGCTCAATGCCGATGGTAGTAAATCTTCCTCCACTCCTACTATGAACACATTGTTGAATTCAAGACCTTTGGCTGCATGAACAGTCATAAGCGTTATCCGCTCTTCACCGGCGGTATCGGAATCCTGATCGGTGGCGAGCGATATTTCGGCCATGAAATCACTCAGTGACACTTCGGTCACACCTTCTTCCGTGCGTTGTGACACAAACTGTTTGGCACCATTAAGCAATTCGCTGAGATTTTCACGCTTGGATATGTTTTCGGGTGTGCGGTCGCTCATGAGCACAGCCATCAGCTGCGAACGGTTGATGATTGTTTCCGCCACAGCATCGGCACTTGCCTCTTTGCGGTTCAGTTCCACAAACTCATTGATAAGGGATGCAAAGGCATCAAGTTTTTTCAATGTGCCGCTGTTAAGCCCCGGGTTTTCCTCATGGAGTGTGTTAATGGCCTGCCATATGCTTATATTGCGGGTCATGGCACTGCGCATCAGTTTGTTCAGAGTGGTTTCTCCGATGCCTCGTGAGGGATAATTGATTATACGTTTCAACGCCTCATCATCATCGGGGTTGAGAGCCATGCGAAAATAGGCAACGGCGTCTTTCACTTCTTTACGCTGATAAAACGATAATCCTCCATATATGCGGTATGGAATATTGCGCTTGCGCAGGCTCTCTTCCAGTACACGGCTCTGAGCATTGGTGCGGTAGAGAATAGCAAATTCCTCGTAGCTGTCATGCGTGCGCATTTTCACCTGAGATATGCGGTTGGCCACAAGATACCCTTCCTCAAAGTCACTGTAGCTTTGTACCACATCTATGCGTTTGCCCACGGAGTTTTTGGAAAACACTTGCTTTCTTATTTGCTCCACGTTTTTTTCTATGAGCGAATTGGCCGCATTTATGATGTTTTGGGTTGAACGGTAGTTTTGCTCAAGTTTGAAAATCTTTAGCTCCGGGTATGAGTTTTTTAGATTGAGTATGTTTCGGATATTGGCCCCGCGAAACGAATATATGCTTTGGGCATCATCGCCCACCACACACAGCTTATGGCTTTCGCTGCACAGCTGCGATACGATGACATGCTGCGCAAAGTTGGTGTCCTGATACTCGTCCACCAGCACATATCTGAAATATTCCTGATAATGATGCAGCAAATCGGGATTGTCGCGAAGCAGCAGATTGGTATAATAAAGCAAATCGTCAAAATCCATGGCGTTGGCCGCAAAGCACCGGTCACGGTAGGCACGGTATATGGCGTATGTCTGTGGTCGGCGAGCCTGTCGGTCAGCTTCACGCACATCTTTCAGCTCAGCATATCTTTCAGGCGAAATAAGCATGTTCTTGGCCGAGGATATTGCATTGAGCAACGCCGATGGTTTATAGACTTTGTCGTCAAGGTCCATATCCTTTACGATACTTTTCACCAGACTTTTTGAATCGGATGTGTCATATATAGTAAAAGAACTTTTGTACCCTATTCGCGTGGCATTGAGACGGAGTATTCTCGCAAATATTGAGTGAAAAGTCCCCATCCATAATTTCTGGGCAGTGTCGGTGCCCACAAGCTGCTCAATGCGTTCGCGCATTTCCCGTGCGGCCTTGTTGGTGAATGTGAGAGCAAGGATACGCCACGGTTCGTATCCATGATAAAGCAGATGCACAATTTTGTAGGTGAGCACGCGGGTCTTGCCTGAGCCTGCACCGGCAATCACAAGTTCCGGCCCGTCGGTGTATAGCACTGCTGCCCGTTGTTGCTCATTGAGTTGCTCTATATATTGTTCCATTTCTTATCTTTTCCACCTCAAAGATACGAAATAATGTGCAAACGCTCTGATACGGCTCTATTCTTTTTCGCTTAGTTTAAGCCATCGCATCTCTTTTTCATCAAGCTGAGTTGAGATTTCGTTGTAGCGTGCCGACAGCGATGCCACATCGGTGAGTGTTTGGCCGGAGGCAAACAGCGCATCAAGCTCATTTTTCTCCTTGCTCAATGCATCTATCTCTTCGGTGAGGGCATTGAATTCACATCGTTCTTTGAATGACATCTTTGGTGCTTTTTCGGCACGTGGCTTTTCTATCTGATGCGCTTTTTCTTGTGTGGTACGGCTTTTGTCGGCAGCAGTTTTATCTGCCATCCATTGACGATATTCAGTGTAGTTGCCCGGGAAATCCTTTATTTGTCCATTGCCCTGAAATACAAAAAGGTGATCCACTACATTGTCAAGGAAATAACGGTCATGGCTTATAACAATCATGCACCCTTTGAAAGTGGTGAGATACTCTTCCAGTATGCCCAATGTCACTATGTCAAGATCATTGGTCGGTTCGTCAAGAATAAGGAAGTTGGGCGATCGCATGAGCACGGTTGCCAGATGCAGACGGCATTTCTCGCCGCCACTGAGAGTGTGTATGTATTTTTGCTGGTCGGCAGGGGAGAAAAGAAACCGGTTCAGAAATTGCATCGGTGAAAAATGCCGGTCACCTCCATCAAGCACAATATCTTCGGCAAGCTCCGTTACTGCGTCTATCACGCGTTTGTTCTCATCAAATTGTATGCCGTCTTGAGAATAATAGCCGAATTTCACCGTCTCTCCCAGATTCCACTCCCCGCTGTCGGTAGGCACAAGTCCCTGAAGCAGTTTTATGAACGTGGATTTGCCGGCTCCGTTATTGCCTATGATGCCGAGACGCTCATAACGGGCAAATGTGTATGTGAAATCCTTGAGTATAACCTTGTCGCCAAAGCTCTTGTTGACACCACGGGCCTCAAATATTTTTGAGCCGATATATGATGATTTAACATCAAGTTTCACATGGCGCTCGGAGTAATCAGCGCGTGCTTTTTCCTTTAGGTCATAGAATGCGTCAATGCGATATTTGGCCTTTCCCGCACGAGCCTGAGGCTGGCGGCTCATCCATTCCTGTTCGCGCCGCAGCGTGTTCTTCACCTTTGCAAGTTCTTCTTCCAGAGCCTCTATGCGTTCGGCTCTGCGACGCAGGTACAGGTTGTAATTGCCCTGATAGGTAAAGATGCTTTGGTGGTCAATCTCTATTATTTTATTGCATACACGGTCAAGGAAATAACGGTCGTGGGTCACCATGAGCAGTGTTACCCGTTGTCGTGTGAGATAGTTTTCAAGCCATTCCACTATCTCTATGTCAAGATGGTTTGTCGGTTCGTCAAGTATAAGAAGATCAGGCTTTTCAAGCAGCATCCTCGCTATTGCCACACGTTTGCGCTGTCCTCCGCTGAGCGTTCCCATTTTAGCTGACAAATCGGTGATGTTGAGCTGGCTGAGCATTTGGCGCATCATGTCCTCGTGGTCCCATGCTCCGGCTCCATCCATGGCCTGGGACGCTGCCAGTATCTCGTCTGCATCCCCTTTTGCCAACGCACATTCGTAATCTGATATAATTTTGAGCGTAGCCGTATCTCCGGTAAGACATGCTTCGGCCACTGTAGCCTCCGGATCAAATTCGGGCAGTTGGTCAAGCATCCCTACTTTTAGTCCCGAACGGAATGTCACAGTACCGCTGTCAGCACTCTCTTTGCCGGCTATGATATGAAGCAATGTGGATTTTCCTGTACCGTTTTTGGCTATTATGCCTATTTTGTCGCCTTCGTTAACACCGAATGTTATGTCATGAAACAGCAGATGGTCGCCGTAGCTTTTGGTTAGATTTTCGATTTGAAGAAAGCTTGCCATGAGAATGCAGTAATAATATTGATTAACGAGCCAATGATAGATTCAGTGACAATCCATAGGCCGTGTTGGTGGTAGGGTAGGAATTATTGCTTACTATAGGGGTATTTATCTGATGCTCGAAGTACATGCCCAATGTAATGTTGCGGCTGAGCACATAGTTGGCCGTAAGATTGAAGCTTATGGTGCGGCTGCCGGAGGTGGCTTGGGTGTAGTTGCTTTCAATTTTGCGGATTAATGCCTGATTGAGCGCATAGGAGAAATCGCCCTTGATGTTAAGGTCATTGCTTACTCCCTGTTGCGATCCTTTCATTTTGAGCACGGTGTTGAAGCCCACAATCTTATAGCCGAAACCTGCGGTTATGCCACGGGAGTTGGCTTCCACGACCTGACCGGCAGAGGTGTTGAGCGTGAGTGTGCGCTGCTCGCGATATTCGGCATTGAATGTGATGTCGTTTTGCATGGTGGCAGACACTCCTATCAGTGGGGCAAACCGTTCGTTGATGGCCACCGATGAGATATTGTAAGGAGAGCTTGGTATCGGCTGGCCTGTTATGGCATCAAGTGTGAATCCGAGATTGCTTCCGTCGGCGGATATCCAGTTGAGGTAGGATGAATACGATCCCACTGTGTAGGTACACTGGTAGGCATGGCTGAGGGTGAATGTCTTGAACACTTTGCGCAAGTTGAAGAAATCCACAAGGCCATCGTAGGTTATTCTCCAGTTCGGAAGTACTTTGGCAAATGAGGGGAACGGATCAAGCCATTGTTTGTGCGGGTTGGTGCCGCTGTAGGCTGCCATGAATGCCGGTATAAGTACATCGCTGCTTGTGCGGCTAACATCACCGACTTCGGGATTGAACAAGCCTCCGGCATTGGGATGACCTTCCATAAAGCCGCCGGTAGGATAGTAGAGTCCGCTATATTGGCTTCTGATGCGATTGGTAATGACAGGTATGTATTCAATGAATTTATTGAATGTGGGGCTGTCATAACCGTTTTCCGGTTTGGAACTTTGCAATGCTGTGGCTATGGCGCAGTGTGTCTTGGTGTAACTGCCGGAAAGAGAAGTGGGCATGTCATCATACATGAACTGTACCTGACGGGTGCGGCTGTCGGTGCGGTTGGCCGTCAACTGAATCTTTAGGCCACGCACAGGTTCTAAGGTCAGTTCAATGTTCAGTTCATTGGCATGGGTGGATAATGCGGGCGATGACTGACCGGTGGAGGTCATAAGCCATCCGCGTTCCTTGGCAGTATTTATATACCCTTCATCAACAAATCCGAACGCAAAATCAAGACCCGGTGACATGGGACCGTAACTGCGGCTTTGGCCGAAAATATTGCCTATCTCCGGCGCAAACAATGGTATGTTCATGGATCTGGTGTCGCGCCAACGTATAGACGCGTTGCGGGGACTCATAAGGAATCGTGACGCATATTGGGCTGCCTCGGTCCAGAAGTTTTTAGTCTCTTTCAGCACCTCGGTAACTGTGAACTTGATGTTCTGTTCGCCTCGTGTCAGCACCTCCACTTTGTTGGCGTCCACGACTTTTGTTTTAACGGCAAACGGTTTGTTTTCCGGCACGGTGCGTGCTGTAATCTTCACTTTCTTGGTGCGAAGATTGTGCTCAATCACGATGCTGCTGTCGGGCGACAGGGTGTATGTGCGCTCAAACTTCTTGGCTTTGGGTTTGTCGTCCGAGGATGATGTTCGGTTGTTTTTGTTGTTTCTATTGTTCCTGTTGTTTCGGTTGTTGCGCCGTTGTGAGGCAAATCTTTGGTTGACTTTTTTGAGATATGGTACCTTGTTGAACAGCCCTTCAAAATTGATTCTGCCGTCCACGTTCCATACCGCTTGATTGGCAATTGAGTTACCCATATTCTGACCATCAATCGTGGCTCCTCTGTCCCAACGGTATGTGGCGTTGTAGCTTGCATTGGCACTGAGGAAGTCAAGTGAGGGAATCTTGTTGAAGGGTGCGCGGTAGTTGGCCACAAAAGTTTGGTTGTAGGCCCACGGGGTGCCCATATGTAAGATTGAGCGCCATACCGAGTCGCGCCATTCGCGGTATTCGTCCGGAAATAGCTTGCGGTTCACGGCTCCTACGGGTTCGTCAATGCGCGCGGAGGTATTGGAGTTGAATGTGAAGCTCAGCGACTTGGTGAGATTCCATGTCAGTGCCAGTTGTCGGTCCCACAGGAAATTCTTGCTGACCTGTACCGGAAGTTGGAAATTCACATCCGTTTCCGAACGTGTTTGCAGCTCATGATAGAACCTTGACATAGTTGTCAGGAATGATATGGTGTTGGGCAGGGGATTTATCTCCCATTCCTTGAGGAAACGGCCGTTCTTTCCCTTACTTTTCAACTTGCCAAACGGTTTTATCGGTTTGAGGTAGGGAGAGTAGGAATATTGGAAAGATCCACGATAGTCATTGGTATTCTCATACTCGGTGGTGGGGTCGGATTTGGCCTGTTTATTGAACGAGAAATTAAATACAAAGTTGGCCGGATCCCAAGGCATAGGATTCTTGCTCTTGACATCAAAAGTGAATCCTGACAGGCTGAAGCTCTGTACGGTATTGCGCTCCACTGCATATGCCTTTATTGAATCCTCGGCTTCTTTGCTGCCGGCATCATCCAATGCATCTTTGAGCAATACATCTTGGTCCAACGGGTTGTATTTGGGCGAGGTTGTTTCCTTGGTCAAGGAATAATAAACAGGAGCTTTGAGCTTCACTTTTTCCGGAAGGAAACGGCCCACATCACCTTGAACGGCAAATGTATAGCGGTGATAGTCGTCCATTCTTCTCTCGTTCAGGCTTTGGTCAACTGAACCGAATCCTGCAGTTTCAATATGAGCACCGAAGTTCAATTGTGCTATATCGCTGAGTGACAGGTTGGCAGATCCGTCAAGAGCCCAACCGCCGGAATTTTCAAAGTCGGTTACTTTAAGTTCATTCACCCACACTGTTCCGTCTTTTACGGTTGATGAGTTGTTGCGTACTCCCACAAGCATTACGCGTATATCGCTCAATGATGGATTACCCATCACCGAAATACGGTTGTTTTCGTTGTTCGGGTCGCGTCCAGAATAAAGTATGCCAAATCCCACGCCGTCCTGCATGGCGCGTTTTGCACGGTTGCGTTCCTTTTTAAGCTTTACAAATTGTTGAAGCTCTATATCCATGAAATTGCTTTCCGGCCATACGGTGTAGCGGTCGGAAGGGGTGTCGCTGTAATGTCCGTGAGGTGTGAGACGCAAGGGCACTTCATATTCATAAAAGTTATTTTTGACATCAGTGCCGATACGGATAAATACTGAAAGTTCACCCGAATGAAGATTGGTGACATCGTCTATCAGACTTTCAGCGTGGGTCCACATCTGCAGGCGCCGGTAATTGCGGAGGTCTTGCTGGGTGTTGCGGTACACGGCACGTCCGTCACCGGGTTGCAGGCCGGTAACCTTGAGCGAAAGGCTCTGCTCATTGAGCTGTACCACTTGCGCCTGTCCGGGATCGGATATGCGGCTTACTCCCGGAGGCAATACGTAGTTCACAGGTGTGCGTCCCGAGTTCTCCTCAATATTCACCACCGATATGTCAAGTTTTCCTTCAGCAGGCGCATCACCACGCTTGTTGAGGTTGAAATCATAAGGACGCCATTCGCCGCGCACCAGCTCCATTGTGGCAAAACGAAGGTGCGTGGGCATCTTGAAGCCTGTCATGAATATGCGCGCAAATCTTATGGTGGAGAAATCATTGATGCCTCCCACAGCTTTTTCGTATTCGTGCAAAGGTATCTTGAACTGATACCATTCTACCTCCAGTTCGCCTCCGTCACGGGTGCTTACCACTGATACTTGTTTGTCGGTGATATAGTTCTTGCCCACTACGAGGTCTTCCGGTCGTATTGAAACCTTGTACTGGAAGTAACGCTCATATTCATTCAGGGTGTTGTCCTGATTTATATCTTCCACATCGGGGAGTGAGCGTGATGACTGATACAGCGGGTCACTTGCATCTTCGGGCGAAAGCGAGTTGCCTTCCACTCCATTGTAGCGTTTGTAACGCTCAAGAATGCTCAGACGCTGGTCGTCATAATCATAACCGCGATAAAAATGATAGTTGTCGCCGGCAGGGTCATTCAGAGGCGAGAATGCATCCTGCTGCATCTTTTCAATTGTGGCCGCCGGTAAACGCAAACGCAGGTCGTTGAGATACTGCTGGTATGAGTCAAAACCGAACTCATCATCATTGCGAAGACCGTCAAGACCTACATCCTGAACAGGACGCGATGAGTTGTTGTTGTCAAAAGCATAGGTGAGTGAATTCTGTGAGCTTACACGGCCCCAGACGGTGGATTGCATGTACTGGTCGTTTCCGTCAAATGGCACGCCGTTCTCATAACTTTTCAGGCCGTCTTTCAATATATCTTCCGAAACTTCTCCGAAGTTGAAATATAGATCGCCGCCTTCAAGGTTGTGATTTTCCGGGTCAAGGAACGGATTGAGCATCCAGAACTGCACATATTCTATGTTGCTCTGTTCAAAGTTGGTGTTGTCAAGGCGTCGCATTATGCCTCCCCAACGCTTTTCGGGAAACAGCAGATTACCGTTTTCGTCAATATTTGTGGCATCAAGGTTGTATGGGCCGCGTTCCGATGGATAAAACGAAAGGTTGAGTGTCTGAATCGTGGACGATTCGCCGTAGGTAAGCTCTCTGTCCGGGAATATTTCTCTGGATGTGATTTCACGCACATAAGGATTGCTCTGTTGCTTGAAATCGCTTTTTATGTAGCCCGGCGCCATGGATGAGTTCCTGTCAGTGAACATCGGGTCTATAAAATACCAGTTTAGTAGTGCGCGGTTCTTGCCGTAATCCACATTGTTGCTGAGTGTCCCTTCAGGGAACAATGCGTCTGAGCCACTTTCAGCAGGTGTGGATGCAAGGAACCATGAGTAAGGCGACCGCAGGTCAATACCTGTTTGAGCCGATTCAAAGTCATCGATATATGAACTGCCCTGTGCTGACCCCGGTTTTTGGTTGTGAGGTACAAGCTGTGCGAACTCTCCGCGAAGCGTGAGGCGTGAGGGTTGCGTGGCATTAACCGTGGGTATCTTGTTGAGCAGGTTTGTAAGCCACATGAATTCTGTGGCATAGCTGAAGTTGAATCCCCATATGGTGTTGTTTACCACCTCATCGCCGATATTGACCTTTTCTGTAAGGGCCTTTTCGCCAAAATGCATGATTGTAGCCCCGATGTTGAAATTCTTGTTGAACTGATAGTTCAAATCAAGGCCAAGCAGTGTCTTGCGTTGGGTGGAAAACATTGACTGGTTTTCAAGGGTCACGCTTATATTTTGGCCGGAGTCAATGATGCTTTGATTGGTGATGGTGACAATACCCATGGCATAATCCACGGTATAGTCACTGTTTTCGGTCAGTACCACACCGCCTGCTGTCACCACTACGGAACCTCTTGGCACATTCATTGCATTGAGGCGTATCTGGGATCCGGCTGATGCTTGGTATTCACCCTCAAGCACAAACTTGTTTTTATCGGCAAACTGTCGCGCAACAGTCAGGGTAGAGTCGTAAAGTTCTTGATAAACATATTGTTTCGCTATCTCAGGATTGCCAATCTTTTCGGCCAAATGTTTGCCGAACGGTTCCGCTACCGGGAAAATAATTTTGCCTGACGATGCAAGTACGGTATATCCCTCAAGAAAATCAAAATATCCGTCGGAATTGGTGTCTTGATTTGAGTCAAGACGGTCAAGATTCATTACCTGCAGCAATGACAGTTTGGTCAGCCCAGGTATAGGAAGATAATTTATTTCTGTTCCCGTGGTATCAGATAAATACTTGACCTGTAATTTGAATTTGTTTGATGAAAGTTGGTATGCTCCAAGAGAATACACATTTTTCATCATGAGGTCCCATATTGGTAGTGATGGTGCAACAGTGGTGCTTTTAAGCATTTTCACATACAGGGCCTGAGTTGTGCTTGTGATGTCGCTTGAAAATTCGCCTACCTGATAAACCTGACCGTTATATGTGTATTCGTATGCCACACCTACCACATCATCGCTGCCAAGTTGCGTCTTGAACGAGATGTAGCCCAATGTGTTGTTTATGGAGTATTCGCTTTCGGTCAACAGGCGGGCACTTTCCACCTTTTCGTAATCGCGTCCGCCTTGAATGCCGTAAGCTGACAATGGCGCGAGTGCCTGTGTCACTGTGTTGATGTTTCTTGCATCAGGATACTCTTCTTTGAGCACCGATAGCATATTGTTGGAGTTGTTGCTCGGATTTGGAAGCGCAGTGTTGGGTATCCAGTATTGGGATGAGAGATTCTGGTTCTCACCCATATCCATGAATGCCACGATGTTACGGCTTTGATTGAAATTGCTGTTCTTGTTGGTTACCCATATTTCAATACGCGTAATCTGGACTCCCGATGCTACAAAAGGCAGTTTGGATGCGAACTGGTCATAATTGTTGCGGAAAAAATGGGCCAAAAAGAAATGTCGGTTTTGGTCGTAATTGTCTGCTGTGATGCGGAAAGGCGTGGTCTGTACGCCGCCTTTGGTGCTCACGGAGCGTGATTCGGAATTCTGCTGCGATACGAGGGCCGTGGCCGTAAGTTTTCCGAACTGCAATTGTGTCTTGATACCGAATAAAGCTGTGCTGCCTCGTATCAGCGATGAGCCTGTGGTCATGCTCACGTTACCGGCCTCAATGCTTTTTACTATATCATCCTCTTTGCCCTCGTATTTCAGAGCTATGTTTTTTGAGTCAAAATCAAAGGTCGCGTCAGTGTTGTAGCTCATATCAAAATTGAGCCTGTCGCCAACCGAAGCCTTGATTGTGGCTTGAATTTTTTGGTCAAAGTCAAAGAAAGTTTTGCGCCGGGCATCAAGCGGCAATGCCGGATTGTCGGTCTTATTGGATTTGATACCCATGTCAAGCTGCACCGAGCCTTGCGTTTTAAGGCTTACGCCACCCGGTCCGAATATTTTTTCAAGCGGCCCGATGTTAAAGTTCATATCAAGAATATTAAACTTCTTTTTTCCGTCCTTTTTTACCAGCGTTTCACTATTGCGCTCGCGGTAATATTTCAGCATGGATTCGCGCAATTGCCAGTCGTTGTATTGCTTTTCCGAGAGCATGAATGGGGTGGCTATATCCTGATCGCCAAGCTTGGTGCGGATTACATAGCATCCGGTTTCGGGGTCAAATTCTGCGGTAGTGCGAATGTTGGACGGCGATTTCAGGTCAGCTGAAAATTGTTGACCCATAAGCTCTTCATAGCTCTGGGGCACAGTCTGCTGTACAGGAAAGGGCAGCATGACAGAGTCCAGTGGCGATAATGGGGCGGGTGCGGGCGGAGCGGGGGCTGCCGGTGGAGTGAGTTCACTCTTGTAGTATTGGGCAACTACGGGCACACCGAAAAGGGCAAACAACAGAAATGCTGCCAACGCCGGCATGATGCCGCGCGGCAGTTTTCGTAATAATGTGCTATATGATAGTTTGCTCGGTGTCACTTTGCAGGTATCATGCCTACAGGGTTATTACATCATGGCAAGGGCTTGCTTTATGGCAGCCTCTACCTTGACAGCGGGGTTGGCATCGAATATCTTTTTAAGCACTTTTTGGGTTTGTGGGCGCGGAAATCCGAGCATCACAAGTGCGGAAAGAGCTTCGTCGTAAACCTCCGAACTTATAGTAGGCTGTAAAATTAACGCATCGCCCATCGGTTTTATTTTATCTTTGAGGTCCACAATTATGCGTTGAGCCGTTTTTGCGCCTATTCCTTTCACGTTTTTGAGCCGGGCATGGTCTCCGTTTATTATTATGGACTCAAGCTCCGAAGGCTGAAATGATGATAAAATCATTCGTGCGGTGTTGGCTCCTACGCCCGACACGCCTATAAGCGAGCGGAAAAGTGAGCGTTCCTGCTCGGTTGCAAATCCATATAATGTATGCGCATCCTCTCTAATCACCTCATGTGCCAGCAGTTTGGCTTCTTTAGCCCCTTCGATTGCGCTGAATGTTGTCAGGGATATGTTGAGTAAATATCCCAGTCCGGTACAATCTATTACGGCTGTTGCCGGAGTAAGCTCAACAAGCTGGCCTTTTATATATTCAATCATAATTCGTAATATTTACATTACAAAGATACTAAATTACCTCTTTTCCTCATAATTTATTGCCTCACGCCTCAATTATAGAGATAGCAAGTTTGTTATTTGTTTGCTTTGTAAGGCATTGCAGGAGTGCACATCCCGTTTTTGCTGTAAGTTTTTACCATGTTTGATGATTTTTGTACCTTTGCAGATGCAGTCAGAAGAATCTGTTTTATATGGAGATAGTTTACGAAGACAATCATATCATAGTGGTCAATAAGGCCCCCGGTGAAATAGTTCAGGGTGACAAGACAGGTGATGAGCCTCTTGTGGAGATAGTGCGCCGTTATATCAAAGAGAAATATAACAAACCCGGCAACGTGTTTTGCGGTGTGGTACACAGACTTGACCGACCGGTAGGCGGCCTTGTGGTTTTTGCCAAAACATCCAAGGCATTGGCGCGTCTTAATGAAATGTTTCGTCTCGGACAGGTTCACAAGACTTATCGATGCATAACCCGTAATCAGCCGCCTAAAATCTCTGACCGTTTGGTGCATTATATCACCACTGTGGAACGGAATAATAAAAGTTATGCGTCATCCCAGCCAAAAAAAGATGCCAAGCAAGCTGCTTTAAGCTACAGGCTCATTGGCAAAAGCGACAGGTATTTTCTTCTGGAGGTCAATCTTGAGACTGGTCGCAAGCACCAAATCAGGGTGCAGCTTGCTGCCATAGGATGCCCGATTCGCGGTGACTTGAAATACGGTGACAAACGCTCCAATCCTGATGGCTCAATTTCTCTATACGCTCATCGGATCAGTTTCATCCATCCCGTGTCAAAGCAGCTCATTGATCTTACTGCTTCCGCGCCGTCAGCAGACAAGCTATGGCATGCATTCACCCCTGTAGAGGAGCTACAAGGCGAGTAATCCAGTTGTAATATAATGTGGCAGCGTGTTCGCTCCACTGGTTTTCGGGCAGTAACTCAGGGTTGTTGTCGGGATAATAATGGTCAGGAATATGGGGATTGATGCCTTTTCGGAGGTCGCGCACATATTCGTTGTGAAGTGTCAGCGCGTTGTATTCCGGATGACCAAACATCATTATGTCGTTGCTGTCGCGTTCGGCCACCAGATATGCGCCGGCTTCCGGGCTGTATGCAAGTATTTCAAGATTTGGTTGAGCCAGTATCTCTGCTGTTGACACCACCACATGGCGGCTGTGCGGCACACGTATAACACCGTGCATATCATGCATCAGCGGATGCTCTTGATGCAGAATCATGTGATTGAACACGCCGCTTAGTTTGCTGTTTATCGGATGCTTGTTTATGCCGTATCTGTGATACAAGGTGGCAAATGCGCCCCAACATACCCATAAGGTACTTTTCACACATGTTTTGCTCCACTCCATCAGCTCGCATATCTGGTTCCAGTAGGTCACATCTTCATATTCCACGAAATCCAATGGCGCTCCGGTCACTATCATGCCGTCCCATTTTGAGTTCCGTGCCTCATCAAGCGTGTGGTAAAATTTTTTGATATGTTCTGCCGGAGTATTCTTTGACACATGTCCTGACGGCATGGCAAAAGTTATGTCAAGGCTTAATGGTGATGCCGAGAGCATGCGCAGTATGTCAGCTTCTGTTTCGGCCTTTTTGGGCATCAGATTTACAACCAGTATTTTCAGGGCATCAGGTGACGGCCGATTGCCTGAAATATTTTTGAATCCCTCATTGGCAAGTAACTCTATGGCGGGTAGCCCGTGTGGCACTGATATGGTCATGTTGTTTCGTTTTATGGTGCAAAGTTACACTTTTTCACATTCATAGAATAAAATTGATTTAAAATGTCGGGAGCAGTATTAAAGGTGATTAAAAACAAGAATTTTTCGCAATTAATAAGCACATTGTTGGTTTTAAATGTAATACATTTGTCAACAGTTAAAATTTAACAACTATCATCTTAATTATTAACATTGCATTATGAAGTTATTTGGAAATTTAGCCTTTGCCGCAGTCACAGCGTTGGCCGTTACCGCTTGCGCCAAGGCCGATAACAATGTCGCAGTTCCCACACTCAAGGGGATACCCAATAGCGAAGCTTTGGATGCTTTTACTACTGTAGCTGAAAGTTCGGTCAATTCTGTGGTAAGCATTAAGAGTTTTGCCACTGTGCGCCAACGTAACGGATACTACGGTCAAAGCGATGAGTTTTTCTCTGATCCATTCTTTGATTTCTTTTTTGGTTCTCCGCAGCGCCGCGCACCTCAGCGTCAGCAGCCCAAGATTGATCCTGATGATGAGTCGCAGCAACGCCAGCTGGGTCTCGGATCCGGAGTGATTATATCCGAGGACGGTTATATCGTCACAAACAATCATGTGATTGATGGCGCGGAACGCCTTGAGGTCACACTCAACGATAACCGTTCTTTCAACGCCACTGTCATCGGTTCCGATCCTTCCACCGACCTTGCGCTTATTAAAATAGATGCCGATAATTTACCCGTGCTGCCCATGGGCAACAGTGACGAGCTTCGTCTTGGACAATGGGTGCTTGCCGTAGGCAATCCTTTCGGCCTTAACTCTACCGTCACTGCCGGTATCGTAAGTGCCAAAGCTCGTTCCTTGTCGGCTGCAACTCATGGCCGTCCCATGGGTATAGAATCGTATATCCAAACCGATGCTGCCGTTAACCCCGGTAACTCGGGCGGTGCGCTTGTGAACCTTGCCGGTGAGCTGGTGGGCATTAACACCGCCATATATTCTCAGACCGGAAACTATGCAGGCTATTCATTTGCTATTCCTACATCTATTGTCAAAAAAATTGTAGCTGACATAAAACAATATGGCACGGTACAGCGTGCGGTGCTTGGTGTTGAGTTTACTGAACTTACTCCCAAGCTCGCCAAGGAAAAGAACATCACTGCTGTAAATTCCGGCCTTTATGTTGCCGGTATAGTGGAGCGCAGTGCTGCTATGGAAGCTGGTTTGAAAGAGGGTGATGTCATAGTCGCTATTGACGGTCATTCCACCGAGTCAAGTGCGCAGCTTCAGGAACAGATTAGCCGTTACCGTCCCGGCGATGCCATTACTGTCACATATATACGCGACAACAAGCGTCACACTGTGAATGCCACGCTGTATAACACTCAGGGAAGCACAAAGATAACCAAGGCAAGCGATGTGTCGGTTCTCGGTTGCAAATTCCGGGAGATTGATGAAGACACTATGCGTTCTCTTCGTATCTCTGCCGGTATAGCTGTTACCGATATTGAGGATGGCAAAGCTAAGGCGGCCGGTATCAAAGACGGATTTATTATCCTTACCATCAACAATCAGCGCATAACTTCGCCTGAGGATATTAAAAAAATCTACAATTCGGTTATGAAGAGCAATGATCCTGACAAGGTTATGTTCATAATCGGTATTTATCCTACCGGGCGTAAAGCTTATTATGTTATAGATCTTGCCGACTGATTTTCTGAAAGTTAAATATTAGTACAATATACGCTTCAAAACTGAATAATCAGCCATTTGGCCTCGTGCCGAATGGCTGTGTTTTTTTGACATTCCGGTTGTAGATGGTCGCGAATGGCTTGTATGTTGGCGTATTTGTCTATCAGTTGACAAAATAAATAATCAGGTTTTATGTATTCGGAATAATTTCATTACTTTTGCTAATGGGTTGAACCGATTGTTGATTCTTCAAAATTTTGCTGTGATTTTGCACGAAAACATCAAACCGTATTTCATTATGACGCTTGTATGCGTCATAATGATAGCCTCACTTTCCGGATGTGGCTCTCATCGCACTGTTTCTAAGTCCACACCTTCCCACACTGCTACGGTGCCTAAGCATGTGCCTGTTACCAACAGTATGGCTCAACCCACGCAAAAACTTCTTGGCGAAATTGACGGTTGGCTTGGTGTACCTTATAAATATGCCGGCGTGGATAAAAAAGGCGTTGACTGCTCGGCTCTGATAATGAATGTATATAATTCAGCATTGGACATCAAGTTGCCTCGTAATTCCGCCAAGCAGCAGGAATATTGCAGCAAAGTATCCAAGTCCGATCTTACTCCCGGAGACCTTGTGTTTTTTTCCAATTCGTCCGGAAGAGTCAATCACGTTGGTATGTATGTCGGTTCAGGCAACATAGTCCATGCATCGTCGTCGCGAGGTGTGATTATAAGTTCTCTTTCCGAAAATTACTATGTGAAGAATTTCCATTCTGCCGGACGCGTGGACCAGTATTTTGCCATGTTGAGAAAAGCCGCCGTTCCTTCCGACAGTTCACCCTCTCAACTGGATCCGGTTAATCCGGCAGAGCCATTGCAGGCATCTGCGTCACAACAGCCTAAGCGGGTTAAAGCCCCGGTGCCTGTGGCCACGGTCTCACTGTCGGAGTTACAGTCGGTGCACTTCTCGTCCAAGGCTCCTGCACCCGCCACACCTGTTTCTGTAGATGAGGCACGGCGCAAGGTTCTTGATGAGGTGGTGGAGCAGAAAGTTGACAGCATTCTGACATCTTTTTTTGAATAATGGATATGGGCGAATCTGACAGCATGGCTCTTAATCGCGTTGAGCGGTTGCTTGGCACAGAAGTGCTGGATAAAATAGAAAGAGTCAATGTGATAATTTTTGGCATTGGTGGAGTCGGTTCGTGGACCGCTGAGGCGTTGGTGCGTTCCGGTGTCAAAAATCTCACCATTGTTGATGCTGACAAAGTGGCTGCATCCAATATCAATCGTCAGCTGATGGCTCTCCATTCCACTATCGGCATGTCTAAGGTTGAGGTTCTGAAAAAGCGGTTGCTTGATATTGCCCCCGATGCGCATGTCACAGCTGTTGCCCGGCTGTATAATGCTGAAATCGCCGGGGAATTTTGTCTGTCGCAATATGATTATGTGATTGATGCTATTGATTCTTTGAGCGACAAGGCATCACTTATACTTAATGCCACTGCCGCGCATACCCGGTTGTTCTCATCAATGGGGGCTGCATTGAAACTTGACCCCACAAAAATTGAGGTTGCAGAATTTTGGAAAGTACAAGGGTGCCCCTTGGCTGCCGCTTTGAGAAATAAATTCAAACGCAGCGGACAGTTCCCGAGCCGAAAATTCAAGTGTGTGTTCTCCCCGGAGTTATTGAAAAATGCTGTCAATGCACCTGACGACAGTTCCGGAGCTATGAGTTTCAATAAAGTGCGCATAAACGGTGCCTTGCATCTTTAAATCTAATACCATGCTAAAACACACTG
>HF985634.1 GCA_000431155.1 Bacteroides sp. CAG:927 | reverse complement strand
GCTGCTGCGCATGCTACGCGCTCCGCAGGCGGTTGTAGAGAACTTAAAAAAAATTAAAAAATGAGAATTGAAAATTGCGAAGTTATGATTGAAAATTAGTAACTTAGCGGTTTGGAATTTGAAAACTGAATAAAAAATAAATAAACAAGTAAAGAAACTATGGAAACAAAAAAGAAAACGTACACAAGTCCTGAAACAGAGGTGACTCATGTGGAGATAGAATCCTCGATATGCGGAGGTTCTGTGGAGTTCGGCAACGAGACCAATCCCGATAAGTCGGTAGTGGTGGACGAACAGTCAATAAACACTGGTTTCGGCACCAATAATGATTTTTCCAGTGAGGTATGGGACATGGGTCAGGGCAGCTAAACCTAAGGCTCAAAGTAAAAATGTAAAAATAATAAACAACCATAAAGCATGAAAAAACTTAAATTTTTAGGGATAGCAGCAGCCTCTCTTATAGTGGCAGGCTGCAGCGAGGAGGTGTATGAACAGCCTCGTCCCATGCCCGAAGAGGGAGATGAGGTGGCTTTTGACCTGAATCTCGGAGCACAGAGCCGCACGGTATATGGGCCCGAGAATGAGGGGGGCACAGCACAGTCAATATTTTGGGGGAGCTATGTGGCCGGAGAAAAGGAGAATATCAGGGTGTTCTGCCCCGAAAGCCCTGCAGGTCGCGGCATGGCCGAGTTTGAAGTCAGTTATTCGCTTGATGCAACCACAAACCTGCCCAACGACAATTATGCGACAGCCTTGGTGCGCACGAGTGAACTCGGCGTGCAGTGGGGCGCACAGGAGAGCGGATATAACTTCTATGCAGTGTATCCCGCCGATAAATCCGGTGATACCCTCAATGGCACTACAGTGAGCGTGACAGTAAACAACGGTCAGTCCCCCGTGAATTACGGGCCTGACGGTACGGCAGTGGACAATAGTCTGGTGCTCAGCCCGAATACCAGTACCACAGCCGAAGCCGTGACCATTTACGGCAATCCGGACATGAGCAACGCAGTGATGTATGCGTGCACCCCTAACGTGACCAAAAGCGACGAGAAGGTGCCTCTGCATTTCAACGTGCTGACAGATGTGCTGGAAGTGACCGTGAACGGGCCCGAACAGGATAATACTCTGCTTAACGGTGCAAAAGCCGACTATATAGAGATCAGAGCAATAGATGTACAGTCAAAAAGCAGTAAGGCATTGGGCGGCGTGTTCAATGTGGATCTGACAAACGGTAAATATTCGGGCAATCCCACCACCCAAGTGCTCAGCCTGCATATGAACACCACTCTGGTGCAGAACAATACCATCTATTATCCGAAACTTTATTGCCGCGCCAACAACACTTACGACAAGCTGAAAGTGAGATTCTTTCTGTGGCCGGGAGCGCAGGCAAGCGACCTGAGAATTGTGGTGGACACCAACTGCGGACAGTTTACACTTGAGAATCTCACCGGAAGCCTTGATGATGGCAAGATACATAAGGTATCGCTGCCGCACTTCAAAACGCCGGGTGCGGAACTTAATATGTCACGTTGGATGCGAGTGCTCGATGACAATATCTATATATCGGAGCTGTCAATACCCGGAGCGTTCCACGCAGCAAATCCAGTATTCCAAACACAGGCAGAATTCAACAGCATGTATGAGGCGGGAGTGCGAGCATTTGAGGTGCAGTCATTTGTTACCAATGGAGTTGCTATGGTGGCAACAGGTTCCGATGGATCAACGCGTACGCTTGAGGATGTGTTGAGAACTATTGGAGAGAAGATGGCAGCACATCCGGCTGGATTCGTGTATTTCCTTATAGGCGATCCGAATAATAGCAATGAATATCCCGCAGCTGTGTCAGCAGCTGTGTCAGCATGTAAGGATTATATATATCAAAATCCGATTACGGAAAACACTACTTTGGGTGAAGTGCGAGGCAAAATCGTGCTCAAGATTAATACCAACGGTGCAGATGTCAATGAAACCGGATGGGTTTGGAACGGAGTTACGGATGGGGGTGATTTCCCGGCTCTGTTCACCCGCTGGACATGGATACGCGTAGGTGAAGCTTTGAATGTCAGCATGCAATGGGGCAAACCTATCGCACCTAATGCAGCAAACGCTCCGCTGAGATGGTACTATAACGAGCAAGCGCAGGTAAATAATGGTCACCTTGGTGACGCCTATACTAAGAATCTTGCGGGTGCTATCGCGGCGATTAAAGATGCTGCAGATGATGTGGCAGCAAAGAGCCTTGAGGCTTATCAAAATGGGGGTACTGCCCATAATATGTTCTATCTTGTGACTATCGGCGGATTCTATAGCGCCAGTTGGATAGATCCTACAAATGCGACCACATCGATGTCACAACCATTTGCGGAGCAACTGAACCCGTATGTTCTAACAAGGGTTCTTGATCCGAGTCGCGTGCCGTCACCCACAGGTATAGTGCTGATGAATTTCTGTTGTGGCACGACAACGGATCCGTCGGCCTACAGCTCGGCTGAGCTTATCAGGGCTATTGTTTACAACAACAATAACTTTATAATGAAGCGTAAGGAGACAACGGCCACTACGAACCCATAAGTGAAAATAAATTATTAATACAATAAAGAACTAACAGATGAAAAAACTATTGATGATTGTATCTGCTGTGGCTGTGTCGGCAAGTGCCGGCATGGCACAGGAGGTTCAGGAGACAGTGCTGGTGGAGGAGACCCCTGTGGTGGGCGAGGTACATCCGGACTTCCGCAGCAACTGGTTTGTGAGCGTGGGCGCGGGTCCGCAGGTGATGTTCGGCGACCATGACCGTCAGGTGGATATGAAAAACCGCATATCTCCGGCCCTTGACATAGCCGTGGGGAAATGGATAACGCCGAGTATAGGGATACGCCTGATGTACAGCGGACTGTATGCGAAGGGCGCTACCCAGAACGGGGTGTTCTCAACCGGCGAAGCACTGAAGGAGCGTCCGTGGCACGGGTATTGGCTGGAGTATTCAAAGATAGATTTCATGCATCTGCATGCGGATGTGATGTTTGATCTGGTGAATATGATAGGGGGCTACAAGCCGGGCAGAATATACAATCTGTCGTTCTATGCCGGTTTGGGATATGCGCACACATGGAACAAGCCTCACAAGAATTCGATAACCGCAAGCTTGGGTTTGATGAACGTGTTTCACGTGGCCAAGGCGTGGGATGTGAACCTTGATTTGCGTGCGAGCGCATTTCAGGATGATTTTGACGGAGCCGGCGGGCGCCGCGATTTCGACGGTCTTGTGTCGGTTACGGCCGGTGTGAGTTACAAGTTCGGGTCAATCGGCTGGAAGACGCGCCGCGAGGTGGTGACAAGGACGGTGTATGACAACGGAGCGGTGAACAATCTCCGCGCCCAAGTGGCACAGCTTGTGGCCGAGAACGAGAAGCTTGAGAATGACCTCAAAGGCAAATCCGTGACCCATAAGGCCGTGGAATATGTGGGGGGCAAGTACATAATCTATTTCCCGATAAATGTTAGCTCGCTCAACAATGCCGACCGCGCCCAGCTGGATATGTGTGCGAATGCCATCAAAGGCGCTCCTGAAGGAAGCAAGTTCATGATAACGGGATATGCCGACAAGGCAACGGGCACACCGGAGGTGAATGAGATTCTGAGCCGCTCGCGCGCCGAGAATGTGCGTGCATGCCTTGTGAACGAGCACGGAGTGGATGTGAACCGTCTGGATGTGCAGTGGAAGGGCGGTGTAGGCAACATGTTCTACGATGACCCGACACTGAGCCGCGTGGTTATAATCAGCCCGATAGAGAACAAATAGCATATGACAGTTAAGTGAAATAATCAGAGTGCTGCACGGAGGGAGAATGAACAAGCTCTTTCCGTGCAGTTTTTTATGGTTATGATGATACCCCATACATACGAAAAAAGTATGAAATTAGAAGCGGAAGAGATGCTGGATGCGGTGTGTAGCGAGCTGGAGCAAGGACGGCGCGTGAGCCTGCGGGCAAGCGGCGGCAGCATGAGGCCGTTTGTGATGGCGGGCGATGTGGTGGTGCTGGAGCGGCGGGCGAGTTACGAGACCGACGACATAGTGCTGGCGATGACTGACCACGGGGTGATGCTGCACGCGATGATGCCTGACGGCAGGGTGATGGGCACTGCCAATGTGCAGAGGCGCGAAAGGGTGGTGATGGTGGCTGGCAAGGTGACGAGCGTGGAGCGTGGAGGCAAGGTGCGGAGCACCGAAGGGCGCGGCTGGCGCATGATGATGGCGGCGTGGCGGGTGTGCCTGCCGGTGAGAAGAGTGTTGATGAAAATTGTAAATATGAGAGAACGATGAGCGAATTTGTGAAATGGCTGTGGCGCGAGAGCTGCGGAGTGAAACGGTATGTGACGGCCAATGCGGTGTGTGGCATTGTGTCGGTGGGTTGCTCGCTATGGTTTGTGTGGGTGACGAAGCATATAGTGGATATGGCGACGCACAGGAGCGAAGGGTCGTGGACGGTGGCAGTGGCGATGCTGGCGTGTGCGCTGGCGCTGCAGCTATGCGCGAGCGTTGCGGGGAGGCGCAGCGGCGTGATGGCGACGACGCGGTTTTCGAACAATCTGCGGGGGCGCCTGTTTGAGCGTCTGATGAAGGCGGAATGGACAGGAAAGGAGCGATTTCATTCGGGTGATGCGGTGAACCGTCTGGCCGGAGATGTCGGCGCGGTGTCGGGGTTGGTGGGAAACACTGTGCCCGGGGCTGTGGTGACGGTGACGCAGCTTGTGGGGGCGTTCGGGTTCATGCTGTGGCTGGATGCTCGTCTGGCGTGGGTGCTTGTGGCGGTGATGCCTGTGGCACTGGTGTGCAGCAAGCTGTATATGAAGCGGAGCCGGGAGCTGACGCGGGCGATACGCGGCAAGGAGAGCGGGATGCAGCGGATAATGCAGGAGGATTTGCAGCATCGGGTGCTGATTTCGTCAATGGGGTACACTGACGGCGCGGCAGGGGAGTTTCGCGCGGCGCAGCGGGGATTTTACCGGCTGGTGATGAAGCGCAACGACATAGCGTTGTTTTCGAGCAGCGCGGTGACGGTTGGGTTCATGACGGGGTATGCGGTGGCTTTTTTGTGGTGCGCGATGGGGCTGTACAGCGGCGGCGTGACTTTTGGCGCGATGACGGCTTTTTTGCAGCTCGTGAGCAGGGTGCAGCGTCCGGTAGTGGAGCTGGCGGGGTGCGTACCGGCGGTGGTGCAGGGCGCGGTGGCAGTGGAGCGTCTGGATGAGATACTGCGGCTGCCGGAAGAGGAGCACGGCGCGGATGTGAAGCTGCGCGGGCCTGTGGGGCTGCGGCTGAGCTACGTGGGTTTTGCCTATCCGGAGAGTGAACGTGGAGTGCTATGCGGGGTGAGCCATGATTTCAAGCCGTGTACGATGACGGTGATAGCGGGGAGCACGGGAGCGGGAAAGACGACGCTGCTGATGCTGATGTTAGGGCTTTTGAAGCCTCAGACGGGCGAGGTGCAGCTGTATGACGGGGAAAGGAGCGTGGACGCATCGCCGCTGTCGCGCGGAAACATATGTTATGTGCCGCAGGGAAACAGCCTGCTGAGCGGTACGGTGCGTAGCAATCTGCTGATGGCGAAGCCGGACGCGAGCGAGGCTGAGATGGAGGAAGCTCTGCGGAAGGCTGCGGCGGAGTTTGTGCTGGAGCTGCCGCAGGGTCTTGACACGGAGTGCGGCGAGCGCGGGTCGGGACTGAGCGAGGGTCAGGCGCAGAGGATAGCGATAGCGAGAGGGCTGCTGCAATCGGGCCGGGTGCTGTTGCTTGACGAGCCGTCGTCGGCGCTGGATGCGGCTACGGAGCGCAGGCTGATGGAGAATCTGGAGGCTGAATCGGCGCACAGGACGGTGATTGTGGTGTCGCACAGCCCGAAGCTGATAGGGATGGTGCCGATAGTGGTGCGTCTGTGAATATTTTTGATTCAGCGTATATATTCCTGTAAAAAATTATTGCTGTCCGATAAAAATCGGGGAAGGCACA
>HF985633.1 GCA_000431155.1 Bacteroides sp. CAG:927 | reverse complement strand
TCTTGTCTATTGTAAGCATTTCAATGTCCTTTTGCTTGGTGAGAAGTTTGCTTCTCAAAAGCGAGTGCAAAGGTAAGAGGTATTTTTTAAACCACCAAACATTTTTGAAATATTTTCGCCGGGGAGAAAAGGCAATTTGACGCATTTTTCACATTAATGCGATAAAAATTAGATGGTTATAGAATATGTTATACAACATATTTTTAACCTATATTAACATTAAAGTCAATTTACAAGACATGCCGGTTGAGACGGCTATCAATTGCAAGGATTAGGAATAATGCGTATATTTGCAATGTTATTATAAGCTATGGATATATACAATGTGCTGAAATATTTTTCACGGATGGGCGGCAACAGACTAAAACTTGCGGCCATATGGGGCGCACATATATGCGGACGCCGCTACATAGGTGTGTTCCTTGACCCAGTACTTGCCTGCAATCTGCGATGCCGGATGTGTTTTTTCAGCGACAAAAAACAAAGCGCCAATATGCGCGGCCAACGAATAAGCGACCGCCAAATAAGCAGCATCGCAAAAATACTTTTGCCAAGGTGCATCAAACTTCAGATAGGGTGCTCAGCCGAACCGACATTATTTAAGAAGCTGCCGGAGCTTATTGCGGAAGCGAAGTGCGCCCGCGTACCTTATATATCCATAACCACCAATGGCCAACTTCTCACAAGCGACCTGTTGCTCAAGTGCGCCGATGCGGGTCTCAACGAGGTTACCATGTCGGTACACGGATTCACGCCCGATACCTATGAGTATCTAATGAACGGAGCAAAATGGGAAAGATTCTTAAATGCACTGACGGCAATAAAAGAGGTTAAAAAGGTATATCCGAAGCTCAAATTGCGCATAAACTATGTGGCAAACGACATGAATGCCAAAGAGCTGTGCAAAATCTGGGAGGTACTTGACGGAGCGGAACCTGACATACTGCAAATAAGACCTGCGCAGAAATTAGGCGATACGGATTACGCCAATTTTGATTTGAGCGTGCTCAAAGATGAATACGCCCAGATAATTGCTCCAATCAAGCAACGGTGCAAAGATAAATGTATAACATGCATAGCCCCTACCCCGGAGGATTTGGAAAAAGTGGACCGCAGCAACCCATGGATGAGCAAAAAAATGGAAGAGCTGACATATTATTATGTAGCCCCAGATTCAAGCAACCATCCGGGACTTGACATCGGAGAGAACAGTACAGACAGCTTCAAATCTTATCACAAACGGCAACGCACTGCAAGGAGCCTATGGCATGACATAACCCATAAGTTGCCGGGTGAAAATGACAGCGTGAGAAACACAAAAAAACTCAATTACCACATCGATTAAACCGACTGAATTATGACACCATTTGTACATTTACATGTGCACACACAATATTCATTGCTTGACGGCCAAAGCGCGGTACCCAACTTGGTTGACAAAGCACTTGCCGACGGTATGGCAGGGCTTGCCATCACCGACCACGGCAATATGTTTGGAGCCAAGGAGATATACAACTATGTGAATGGCGGCTGCCTGAAAGGGTACAAGAAAAAATTGGAAAAAGCCGAGAAAAGCGGCGACACCGCCAAGGCTGAGAAAATCAAAGGGTGGATAGACAAAATCAAGAACAAGGAATTTCGCCTGATAATAGGGTGCGAAATGTATGTGGCCAATACAGACCTTCATGACCGCACCGACAAACGTGACACCGGCAGACACCTGATAGTGCTTGCCAAAAACGAGACAGGATACAAGAATCTGATAAAACTGGTATCAAAGGCGTGGACAGAAGGGTTTTACTCTCACCCGCGAACGGATAAAAAGGAGCTTGCGGAACATAAAGAGGGACTGATAATAGCTTCGGCATGTCTTGGCGGTGAGATTCCCAAACTCATAGCCCACGGCAATATTGAGGAGGCCGAAAAATCGGTGCTGTGGTGGAAAGAGACTTTTGGCGATGATTATTACCTTGAATTACAACGACACAAGACCGACAAACCCGGCGGGAACACTTCCACATATCCCATTCAGGAGCGTGTAAATCCCGAGCTGATACGCATAGCAAAAAAATACGGCATAAAAGTGATAGCCACCAACGATGTGCATTTTGTCAACGAGGAGGATGCCGAGGCTCATGACCGTCTGATATGCGTGAGCACCAACAATTTCCTTACTGACCCCAACCGCATGCGCTACACAAAGCAGGAATGGATGAAAAGTCAGGCGGAGATGAACGAGATATTCCGGGACATTCCGGAAGCGCTTGAGAACACGCTGGAAATACTGAACAAAGTGGAGTACTACTCTATTGACCACGGACCAATCATGCCGTTCTTCGCTATTCCCAAGGAGTTTGGCACCGAAGAAGAGTACCGCTCGCGCATCACGGAGAAGGAGCTTTTTGATGAGTTCACACGCGATGAAAACGGCAATGTGGTGCTGAGTCAGGAAGAGGCAGAAGCAAAAATCAAGAAGCTGGGAGGATATGACAAGCTTTACCGCATAAAATTTGAAGCCGATTATCTGGCAAAACTCGCTTACGAAGGAGCCAAAAAGCGGTATGGCGACCCTTTGAGCGATGAGATGAAGGAGCGCATGAAGTTTGAGCTGCATATTATGAAAACCATGGGATTTCCGGGCTACTTCCTGATAGTGCAAGACTTCATCAATGCTGCAAGGCAACAACTCGGGGTAAGTGTGGGTCCGGGGCGCGGATCTGCAGCGGGAAGCTGCGTGGCATATTGCCTTGGGATAACACAGATAGACCCCGTGAAGTATGATTTGCTTTTTGAGCGCTTTCTGAATCCGGACCGAATATCGCTGCCCGATATCGATATTGACTTTGACGATGACGGACGCGCCGATGTGCTGCGCTACGTGACCAACAAATACGGAGAGGCAAATGTGGCACACATCATTACTTACGGCACTATGGCCGCAAAATCGGCCATCAAGGATGTGGCTCGTATCGAGCAACTGCCGCTCAACGAGAGCGACCGCCTTACCAAACTGATACCTAAGCGTATGCCCACAGTGGACGGCAAGGAGCTGAAGCCGAATCTTGAAAACATTTACAATTATGTGCCCGAGTTTGCCCCGGAGCTGCAAAGCAACAATCCGCTTGTGCGCGAGACTTTGCAGTATGCCAAAGCTCTGGAAGGCACGGTACGAAACACCGGCGTGCATGCTTGCGGCGTAATCATATGCCGAGACAATATCACAGACTGGGTACCGGTATCCACAGCCATAGACAAGGCATCTGACTCCAAAGAAAAAATCATCGTGACTCAATATGAGGGGCGCGTGATTGAGGAGACAGGTCTGATAAAAATGGACTTTCTCGGACTTAAAACCCTGTCCATAATAAAAGAAGCCATAGCCAACATAAAACAGACCCGAGGAATAGATATTGACATCGAGAAAATACCTATCGACGACCCCAAAACATATGCGCTGTACAGTGCCGGCCAAACGGTAGGTACTTTCCAATTTGAGTCGGCAGGCATGCAAAAATATCTGCGCGAACTCCAACCAAGCACATTTGAGGATCTTATAGCGATGAACGCCCTGTACCGCCCGGGGCCTATGGATTATATACCTGACTTCATTGCCCGTAAGCACGGACGCGCACCCATTGTGTATGACATACCTGTGATGGAGAAATATCTCAAGGACACTTACGGAGTGACCGTATATCAGGAACAGGTGATGTTATTGTCGCGACTGCTCGCCAACTTCACACGCGGACAAAGTGACACGCTGCGCAAGGCCATGGGTAAGAAGATGATCGAAAAAATGAATGAGCTGAAGGCCTTGTTTCTGCAAGGCGGTCAAGCCAACGGTCATGACCCCAAAATACTTGAAAAAATATGGGCCGACTGGGAAAAATTTGCCTCATACGCATTCAACAAGAGTCACGCCACATGCTATAGCTGGGTAGCATTCCAGACTGCATACCTTAAAGCCAACTATCCGGCAGAATACATGGCGGCCGTATTGAGCCGCAACCGCAATGATGTGGAAAAAATGAGCGGATTTATTGACGAGTGCAAAAAGATGCATATAAGGGTTAAAGGCCCGGATGTAAACGAATCGTTTGCCAACTTCGGTGTAAACTCCAAGGGTGATATACGATTCGGACTAGCAGCCATCAAGGGCGTGGGAGAAAACGTGGTCAACGACATTATAAATGCCAGAAAAAAAGGTGGACCGTTTGAGTCAATCTATGACTTTGTGGAAAGGGTGCCCTACTCATCGCTCAACCGCAGGGTGATGGATGCATTGGCCTATGCCGGAGGTTTTGACTGCTTCAGTGACAGCTTGCAGCGCGAAGACTTTTTTGAGAAGAACAACAAGGGCGAAACTTTTTCAGAAGCCGTGTTACGTTACGGGCAACTGTATCAGCTCGACAAACAAAACCAAAGCATGTCGCTGTTTGGCGATGACGAGGCAAACATGACCAAAGCGGGGCGTCCGCCGGTGATTCCGGCCCTGCGATGGGTTGACACCGTGCGACTTGAGAAAGAGCGTGAACTGGTGGGCACATATCATTCAGCCAACCCACTGGACCCGTTTTATATGGAACTGCGTTTCGGAGCTACTCCACTCAAGCAGTTTGCAGAGGATGCACCGGCCGACGGCAAAGAGTATATGTTGGGGGGAATGGTGACAGAATTCACCTCGCGTCCATCGCGTCAGGGCGGCCAGTTCGGTATTCTCAAAGTGCAGGATTACACCGGCTCGGCAGAGTTCATGCTGTTTGGAGAGGATTATATCAACTTCCACAACTTTGGAGTAGTGGGCACGCCCATATTGATAACCGGTCAGTACGGACGCAGATTCAAGAGCAGCGAACTCAAGTTCAAGATCGGAAACATACGCCTGCTCCAAACCTTAAAAGGGACACTCATACGCGGCATAGTGATAAATATAGATGCAGAAGATATATCGGACGCAGTACACGGAATGCTCCATGAGCATATGAAATCAAGCAAGGAGAATTTAGGCTCGCTGTCGTTCCGGATACGTGACCGCGAGCTTGGCCGCACACTTCTTTTCGACTCCCCGTTGCGCATACCCATCAATAAGGAGCTGATGGAAAAACTTGATGATATGGATATTGAATTTTCTCTGCTCAAAAAAACAGAATAAATGCACGTATTGGCAGTAAAATTGCTAATTTTGCAAACATATAACCATATATATAATTTTCAACACAGATATTAATCAACAAAACCATATAAAGCTATGGCATACGAATTTACAGACTCCAACTATAAGGAAGCTATTGAATCGGGACACCCCGTAGTGATTGATTTTTGGGCCACATGGTGCGGTCCGTGCATGAGAATGTCGCCCCTGATTGACGAAATGGCCGAAGAGTTCGCCGACAAAGCTGTGATAGGCAAATACAATATTGACGAGCAGAGCGAACTAAGCACAGAATGCCGCATTATGAGCATACCCACCATACTGTTTTTCAAGAATGGTGAGCAAGTGCGTGAGCTTCGTCTCGCAGGTTCACAAACACGCGAAAAGCTGCGCGAACACATAGAGAAACTCATAAACCTCTAACTTCTGACAACACTTAATCCCTAAAACATTTAAGCGGACCGGAAACGGTTCGCTTTTCTTATGTCATGTATTGGTTATCGCAATCAAGTCTTTTGGAACAGCAAAAACGGGAAGGCAAATGTTAAAAAAAACTAAACAAGCATCACATTTACCTGTTATTGTATTATTTACAATCAATTTAATTATATTTGCAAATCACAATACATGACACAGGGTCCATCACATAACCTTCAAAATATATCTACCATGAAAAATATATATCTCCAAATAACAACTATGAGGCTAATTTCTATTTTTTCATTAGCTGCGCTTGCCCTAAGCCTGCATGCTCAGCCTCCAACAGTCACAATTGACCGCATTTGTTACACCATATTGGAACAAGAAGGCTATGGCTGCGCATCAAGTCCGGTTGAAGATCCCGGGAACCTCAACAATGAGGACATTATTATACGCAAGTCAGTAGAATACAACGGCAAGGAATACCCCATCACACGTTTTTACGGTTATTTCTATGCTAATGAGGGCCAAAAGATTTGTTTCCCGGAAGGCTTAGTGGAAATAGTAGGCGGTGCGCCGAATGCTGTCATTGAGGTAGTGCCGCAAAGCGTAGAGCGATTATTGCAAGAAGCCTTTTATGGTGTCACTTTGCCCAAAGAGCTTTATCTTCAAAATGTGAAAATAATCGGACCATGGGCATTCTTGTGCGAGGGTCTTGAAAATTTACGCATCGGAGCTTCGTTGGAATTGTTAGGTTGTAATGCGTTTTCCCAGTCCTTAAAAGAATTAGTTTTGGATGATGGCGTGTCGGGTGTGCCTTTGGCTCTTACATGGAATTCACTTTCCTGCTTGTCGCAAAAAGAGTTCAAAATTCCTTATAGGTCTCCATTGACCCTGAGCGACTGCTTAATGGAGCACAACAAATCCGTTGAGAGAATAGTATTTCCGGATGTTGAAGAAATTGAATACGGAGGTGCTAATTCTTTCTCCAATCTGTCATTAACAGTGTGTATTTATGGATTTTTCTTTAGAAACTGTTCTGCGCTGAAAGAGATAGTATGCTTGGGTGAAACTCCGCCCGGAATAACCAACCTTGAACTCATCAACACATATCCCTTAAACGAGGCAACAGAGTTCAACATCTGCGATAATATGGACCAATGCATACTGAAAGTGCCAGCGGGGAGCGAGCAGGCCTACCGCAACCATCCCATCTGGGGCAAGTTCAAGACCATACTCGGGTTTGAGAACGGCGACTACACATCCATTAGTGGCATCAGTGGGGCAGACTACAACCTCGCCGAACCAATTTACTACAACTTGCAGGGAATCAGAGTGAGCCACCCTGTCAAAGGGCAGTCCTATATCCGCATCACCGGTTCAAAAAACGAAAAGGTGATTATGTAATCTGACAACAGACAACACACTTACCCTATTAGATTGAGAGGGCAAAGCCTACGGTGATGCAGCGTGGTAATGCAGGGCCATAGATGTAGCCTGAATCACGTGTTGATCCCTTGTCAAAATCGCGTTGATAAGCATTGAATATATTGCTAATGCCTGCCGAAATATCAAGATTTACCCTATTAAACAGCCGCAGGGTGTAAGTGGCTTTCAGTGACGCGTCAAAAAACGAACGCGTGCGCACCGCCACATCAACATCGGTGCCTGACCCCTCCATGTGCTGCACAAGCATAGGGCCTGTACCAGTGGCCGTAAACGTGGCACGAAGAGCATGTGTGATTTCCCAATTTGCGGTTAAATAACCGTAAACATCAGGTGTGCGGAACATCTTTTTCTCAGCCGGAACCTCGGGATTACTGCTCCACTCTTCGGGACGCTTATATCGGCTGCGCTGTAATGTAATGCCACCCTGCACATCAAAGTGAGATGAGAAAAATGCTTTTGCCTCCAAGTTTATGCCCATTACTGTTGCACCGGAACCGTTATAACGCTCAAGCACAGCATTGCCCTGCGCATCAAGGCCGTCAAGCTGTCGCAAAGCAAACACATCACGCAAATCGGTGAAGAAACCTTCAATAAGCAAATTGGTTTGTACGGACCCAAAACGGTGGTAAAGGTCGGCCGAGAGGCTTACACTCTGCGAGCTTTCCTGTTTCAAGCCGGGGGCAAGCACAGTAACAACGCGCTCGCCGCCTACTATCGCCACATGAAAATCCTCATCATAAGCCTGTGGCGAGCGGAAACCGGTGGAATATGATGCGCGGAAATTATAGTTGGCTGACGGATTGAACCGTATGTTGACACGCGGCGACAATATAGGGTTATGAATCATTGAATGCTTGTCAAGTCATGCCCCGACAAGAAATCCCCACTTGCCATCGCGCCATTCATTTTGCAGATAACCGCTGTATATATTCACATCCTGCTCTATATCGTGATCATAGCCAACTGTAACATCATGCAGCCGATTATAGGAATACTCCACACCGGCCACCAGCTCGGCCGGCATAAACAGGAATTTGCCAATGGAGCGCGTCCATTGCGCACCACCCATAGCCACAATGTCGGAAGTATGGCCATAAGCATTGGGATCCATATCAGAGCCATAATAGCTCTGACGCTTTGTGGCCTGAGTAGCGGCAAATACCGACAGATGCTGCTTGCGCTCCTCCATCCAAAGGTCAAATGTAGCCTCCCCTGCATGTATGTTATGGTCAACCTGCTCTGCAATCATGGCCATATGTGCAGGCTGGTCAAGGCGGTCACCACCTCTCCTGTACTCATGAGTATTGTGGTACTCCAAAGTCAGCTTGGAATCAGTACCGGTTCGGAAAAAAGTGCGGGCACCCAGAGTTTGGCTTTTCAGTTGCGCAACCTCAGTGAAGCCGTCACCGTTATCATCATAACCGTCGCGACTGCGGCTTTGGCCATATATGAAAATGCCGGCCTTACTGTTGTCGGTGACAAGCGATGCATTAAGAGTAGTATTATTGTCCAATGCACCCGTAACCCCTATGGATGTCAGTGTATGCGCCACCTGAGCGGAGTTGGTTATTGGATCTTTGGTGATGATATTGACAGTGCCACCTACTGCCGAGGAGCCGAACAGAGCCGAGCCGCCACCGCGCATCACCTCCACACGTTCTATCATATTGGCGGGTATCTGCTCAAGACCATACACGCCTGTGAGTGCTGAAAACACCGGGCGAGAATTCATAAGGATCTGTGAATAGTGTCCGTCAAGACCGTTGATTCGCACCTGTGTGAACCCACAGTTCTGGCAATCGTTTTCCACCCTTACTCCCGGCTGGAAATCAAGGCCGTCAGCCAAAGAACATGCACCCACATTAAGCAATGTTTTTGCTGATAAAACATTGACCAATGATGGACTTTCACGGCGGCGAGTCTCAGTTTTTGAGGATGTAACCACCACTTGGTCAAGCATAAAAGCATCGGGAGATATGCTGAAATTCTCCTCCACGGTTTGATTAGACTCAACAGTCACCAGCTTACGCTGCGGTGAATATCCCATGAACGAAGCTTCCAATGTATAGCTGCCGGGAACAAGATCGCGAAACACATAATGCCCCGAACCATCAGTCATAGCTGCAATATTTGTATTTAGAATCTTGACCACACAACCGGGCATATGCTCACCCGTTTCTGCATCAAGCACGTGACCTGATATATTCGCATCTGACACATCAGCCGCCTCAACAAGCTGTGACACACTAATAGCAACCACTATAGAAACCAATAAAATAAATGATCTTAAACTCATACTGCACTTATCTGTGAAAAATTAAGCTGCAAAATTAGTATGCGGATACAATATATAAAATACCTAAAAATAGTGATTTTTAAATCCTCGTCCATAAACGATATGAGCCGATGCATACTGAAAATGCCGACAGGAAATCAAAGAATTGACAATCGGCATAGAAGCCAAGGGCTGACTTCCGCAAATGGAAATCAGCCCTTGGGTGTATGTTATAAACGCATCAGTGAGCTTGCGCTACGTGAATCAATCCACCTTGTCAAGATGGTGACCCATGCGCTCTTTTTTGGTGTGCATGTAGAAGCGGTTGTACTGATTAGGCTCAATCTCAATGGGCACGTTTTCAACCACGGTGAGACCATACCCCTCAAGTCCGATACGCTTCACAGGATTGTTGGTCATGAGACGCATTTTCTCAACCCCAAGCATGTGGAGAATCTGAGCACCCACGCCATAATCGCGCTCATCGGCACGGTGACCGAGATGCAGATTGGCATCTACTGTATCAAATCCCTCTTCCTGAAGCTTGTAGGCCTTGATTTTATCCATAAGACCTATTCCGCGGCCCTCCTGATTGAGATAGAGAATCACACCCCTGCCCTCTTTATCCACCATCTCCATAGCCTTGTGGAGCTGATCGCCGCAGTCACACCGGCGTGAGGCGAATATGTCGCCGGTGGCGCATGATGAATGAACACGCACAAGCACTGGTTCACCATTTCTCACATCACCCTTAATCAGAGCTATATGCTCCAGGCCATTGCTTTTCTGGCGAAACGGGATAAGACGGAAATGACCGTAAGCAGTGGGCATATCCACCTCCTCTCCTTCCTCCACGAATATCTCGGTACGCAAACGGTATGCAATCAAATCCCTTATTGACACGAGATGCAAGCCCCATTCATCGGCTTTTTTGCGGAGCTGGGGAAGACGAGCCATTGTGCCGTCCTCGTTAAGGATTTCAATAAGAGTGGCGGCCGGATAAAGACCGGCGAGACGAGCAAGGTCAACACCAGCTTCCGTATGACCGGGACGACGGAGCACGCCCTCATCCTGTGCATAAAGAGGATGAACATGACCGGGACGGCCAAACGAGTCGGGACGACTGTTGGGGTCGGCCAAAGCGCGGAGAGTAGCGGCACGGTCGTGAGCCGACACACCGGTGGTGCATCCTTCGAGTTTATCAACGGTGATGGTGAACGGAGTGCCGAGCATAGATGTGTTTTCCTCAACCTGATGCGGCAACCCAAGCTCCTTGCAGCGCGAAATGGTAAGCGGGGCACAAAGTTCGCCACGAGCGTTGGTAATCATGAAATTGACATGCTCGGTGGTGACTTTCTCTGCAGCCATGATAAGATCGCCCTCATTTTCGCGATCCTCATCATCAACCACAATCACGAATTTGCCATTGCGAAAATCTTCAATGGCCTGTTCTATAGAATCAAGTTTAATTTCGCTCATATATTGAAATGTTTTATTGTATCATAGTTTGAAGGGCAGCAGCCACACACGATACCTCAGACAACTCGGCACGCAGTTTTTTAAGCGAACGAAGGGCAATGAGATATAGAGGCACTCCTATAGGGAAGCATATTATAGCTGCCCATGCCACAGCTTTATAACCGACAGGATGGTATATCCACAAGCTGCGCAGGATGGGCAGCTCATTGAGCATGGCTACAACCCGCTGCGAACGGCTATTGGATATATAGTCCACAACCTGCTCAACCTGCGAACGCAGAGCCGTGAGCCGAGTGCGGCTGTAACCGTGAAGCCAGTAAGCGATATATCCGGGTGTGGCCGGATTTGAGGCAAGGAAATCGGCGCAAGCCGAGCGCAGCTGCTCAAGCATGGAATGTGCTTTTGCAGGCTCCACATTCACCATGGCAAGCTCCTTGAAGTCAAGAGAGCGTTTTTCCACTCTTCCGGTAATGCGGCGCAAGAAGTTGACGTAAGCATCCTTATTGAACACAGCCGAGTCGCGCATAGCCTTATAAGTAAAGAAAACGCCCAACGGCAACAGAACGGCACTACTGAGCCACATGCCCTGCCAAACAGCAATCTTGCCTTCACGTGCCATCTTGTAACCGGTGTTATCAATTATATAATAGAATATAAAGAGGAACACACTTATTACCAACGGCATGCCAAGACCTCCTTTGCGGATAATGGCACCCAAAGGAGCACCTATAAAGAAAAATATTATGCAGGCGAACGAAAGGGTGAATTTTTTTTGCAGCTCAATGGCATGACGGCGTATGGTGCGTCGGTCATCAGCCATCGTGAGGCCTTTGAATTCATACGATGCTTTGGCCATACGGGCTTTATTGACGGCCTGATTGAGATAATTGACCATAGCTCCGGAACTAGCACCGCGAAACACTGAATCCACATCCACAGGCTTACTCAGGGGCACATCAAGCTTGCGCGTACGCAACACTTTGCCGTTTTCAACCTTAGTGTCGTAGTAATCCATGCCAACACGCGGAGCTTCAACTACTTCGCGGCCATAGATCTCACCCACGGAATCCACACGATGATGCACGGAATCAATAGTAGCCTGAAGCTGAGATATGTTTTTGCCCACATACTGATTGCGCATGCCGTCCTCATCCATACGGTTGAAGTTGGCATCGAAAGTCACAAGAATCTCCTTTAGGTCAAAACTTTCGCGACGATAGGGCACATTGTTCATATTGACTGCGGCATCGCGCAGATTTTCAAACGACTCACCCTGCCACATGGTCAAAAACAGATGCATCTTGTCTTCTGTCATGGCGAGTTTACCGGAATCGGCGAGTATCACGCTGGCGTTGTCAAACCCTTTGCTCACATCATAAATCATCATGTTATAAAGGGTGCCGGTGTCAGGATTTTTCTTTGCCACATAAAGATTGTAGCCCGGAATCTGGTCGTAAAACACTCCCTCTGGGATTTCCACCTCCGGTGATTTCTGACGCACGGAGTAAATCAGAGTCCACATCTTGGTCTGAGCCACGGGGAGCACATCGTTTTGAAAGAAGAAAGCGCCTATGGCTATAAGAACCATCAGCACGATAAGTGGACGCATGACCTTGAGCAATGATACTCCACTGGCCTTGATGGCAGTGAGTTCAAAACGCTCGCCAAGATTACCGAATGTCATGAGCGATGCAAGAAGTATGGCAAGCGGAAGAGCCATAGGAATCATGGTGAGAGCCGCATAGAAAAACAGTTCACCAATCACATCCACGCTAAGGCCCTTACCGACAAGGTCGTCGATAAAACGCCAAAGGAACTGCATCAAGACAATAAAAAGACATATAAAGAAAGTCATGACAAACAGAGGCACGAAGCTCTGCAGCATAAACGTATATAGTCTTTTGATTCTCAGCATAAAATATTGGCCTTGTATCTTTATGATATACCGGGCACGCAAAGTTACACATTTTCCACCAAATGGCAACAACCGACACCGTCCGCTAACAGATTTTCACAATGCGGAGACGGAAGAAAGAGAAGTATAGACAAGGTACATATTATTTTTTCGCAAAATGAAATAAAATGTGTAAATTTGCCGTATAAACGAAGTTAACTTCATTGGATTCAAACATCTACCTAACTCATATATGTCACGAATGCATTTTGACAAACTTGACAGCAAGATACTGAAAATGCTGGCCGGGAATGCCCGAAAACCATTTTTGGAAGTGGCACGTGAATGCAATGTATCAGGAGCGGCAGTGCACCAACGCATCCAGAAACTAATGCAGCAGGGAGTAATACAAGGTTTTGAGACACTCATCAATCCGTCGTCAGTAGGGTATGAGACTTGCGCATACGTAGGAATTTTTCTTACAGACCCCGCAGCTTACGAAACAGTGATGGAGGGAGTAAAAAATGTGCCGGAAGTGGTGGAGTGTCACCTGACCACCGGAAAATATGATTTCCTGCTGAAGCTGTATGCCCACAACAATGACCATTTGCTGCATATCATACGCGACAAACTGCAGAGTCTGTCGGCGGCACGCACAGAAACCATAATATCGTTTAAAGAGGAATTCAGGCGTCAGGTGCCAATTGACATATAAGGCAGTTGCTGACGCAACGATGATACAATAATGATAGATATAGATTTACATTCACTGCTATCCGATGCTCGCCAATGGGCAACAGAGGCCGGATCGGTGCAGCTTGAATATTTCCGTGGCAACAAGCTTGACATCCATACCAAACTTGGCGAAAGCGACATAGTCACGGCTGCCGACAAAGCCTCGGAGAAAGTGCTCATAGGGCACATTTTACAAAAATATCCCGATCATGCCATATTGTCGGAAGAGAGTGGTGACAATGGGCAGAAAAGCCGTGTAAGATGGGTGATAGACCCTCTTGACGGCACCACCAATTTCAGTGAGGGTCTGCCAATATTTGCAGTGTCGATAGGAATAGAAATTGACGGCGAAACAGCCGTCGGTGTGGTATATGCCCCATATCTTCATGAAATGTTCACGGCAGTGAAAGGCGAAGGCGCATGGCTTAATGGCAAACCTATTGCACCGCGGCGCAATGCCATAATGGAACGTGCAGTAGTAAGCACCGGCTTCCCGGTGGACAAAGCCACCAATCCTGACAACAATCTGAGAAATGTGGCAAGAGTGCTGCCGCTTGTGCGCGGATTGCGAAGACTTGGATCAGCTGCCATGGACTTGTGTTATGTGGCCGCCGGATACCTTGACGGATACTGGGAGCTCAACCTCCATGAATGGGATGTGTGCGCCGCCACATTAATATGTCATGAGGCCGGAGCCTTGACCAAACGATGGAGATTTGACCGGGGAGTAAGCCTTGTAGGAGCCACTCCCGAAATATTCAGGCAACTGGTGCCCCTGCTGGATACAGACCCGTGCACAACCTTTCCTATATGGCAAAAATAGAGTTAATCAATAAGATAGGTGTACGCTCAACCGCACACCTCAAAAAAATAGCACAGGAGGCCTCCGGCACATACACGCTTATCTGCACCGGCCTTGTAATGCCCCAAATCACAGATGAGCAACTTAACCGCTGGGGCCACGTGGCTGATGACAGCGGCGCGGCGATGTTATATGCCGACCATTGGCTGGCACTTGAGGATGGGACAACGCGTCTGCACCGCTGCGCGGACTACCAACCGGGAAGCATCAGAGATGATTTCTATTTCGGTCCGTTAGTACTTGTGCGCACAGATATGCTGCACAGAGCGATGAACCAAACCGATACGGATTACCTTGCAGCCGGGATGTATGACCTGCGTCTGAGGCTCAGCCGCATGGGTGCGATATGGCACGTAAACGAACCACTGTATCTTGTGCCGCTGACTGACTCGCGCAATAGCGGTGAAAGACAGTTTGATTATGTTGACCCCCGTAATCGTGAAAGTCAGATAGAGATGGAACATGCCGCCACAGCCCATCTTAAGGCCATAGGCGCATATCTGGAGCCGGAATGGGAAAGAGCAGATTACGGCGAGCGATGGCCGGTGGAAGCATCCGTGATCATCCCTGTACGCAACCGGGAAAAAACTATAGCCGATGCCGTAAAAAGCGCGCTGGAGCAAAAGTGTGATTTTGAATTCAATGTCATTGTGGTTGACAATCACAGTACCGACAGCACCGCTAAAGCACTGGCCGCAATAAAGTCGGAAAAACTGATTGTTCTCACACCCGATGAAACATTTCACGGCATAGGCGGATGCTGGAACATGGCCATGCAACATGAAAAATGTGGCAAATTTGCCGTACAGCTTGACAGTGACGACCTCTATGCATCACCCCACACACTGCAAAAGATTGTTGACGAGTTTCACCGCCGGGACTGCGGAGCTGTGATAGGTTCATACTCACTGACTGATTTCTCATTAAAACCGCTGCCTCCCGGCATAATAGACCACAAGGAGTGGACCGATGATAACGGGCGCAACAATGCACTGCGAATCAACGGTCTTGGGGCGCCAAGAGCATTTGCCACCGCTATAGCACGGCGATACCCGATGCCCGATGTAAGCTACGGTGAGGACTACGCCATGTGCCTGCAAATATCTCGCCACTATCGCATCGGACGCATCTATGAGTCGCTGTATCTTTGTCGCCGGTGGGAAGGGAATACCGATGCCGCATTGAGTCCCGAAGCCGAAAACCGCAACAATCATTACAAAGACTCATTGCGCACCACCGAATTGAGAGCTCGCATAACCCTCAATGCCAACAGGAAAAAACATGAGCGCAAAAAGCATTGATTACAAACGGTTCATAGCGCAACAGCTGGAATGCTGGGCACAAGCCAAAAGCACCTATGACTCGCTGGCACAGACACATTCGCGCCAACTGGATTTGGGTGACTGCGTGGTCACTTTACAGCATAATCCTGCGAGAGTGAGATCCAGTACCGCAAAAATCGACAAGGCTTCAATAGCGCAACGCGGATGCTTTCTGTGTCGCGAGGCACGACCCAAAGAGCAATTATTCATTGAAGAAGACGGGTATGAACTGCTTGTCAATCCGTACCCAATATTTCCCGATCATCTGACCATAGCACTTGCCCACCACGAGCCTCAACGCGTGGCAGGGCGCATGCACGACATGGTGAAGTGGGCTGAAATGCTGGAAGGGATGACAGTGTTTTACAATGGAGCCAGATGCGGTGCTTCCGCTCCTGACCATATGCATTTTCAGGCAGCAGCGACTAAAGAGTTTCCTGTATGGAGATGGATTGATACAGATTCGTTACCCGAATCGCCGGCTTATATATTGTGTCATTCGGCAGATGAAGCCGAAAACATTCTTGAAAAATTGCCCCACCGACCTGAAGAAGAACCCGATGTAAATATCCTTGCACGAAGCCATGACAACAAAATTGACATAGCTATAATACCACGCCGCAAGCACCGTCCAAGCTGTTATGGCACAGAAGGTGAGGGATGCGTGCTTCTCAGTCCTGCATCGGTGGATATGGGAGGTGTATGGGTATTGCCAAGGGAATATGACTACCGCACGCTGACCGCCGCCAAGTTAAAAGATATAATTTGCGAAACAGCCTACAAACGCTCTGAATTATGAGTCATCAATCAGAACCCACTGTTAACGTGGGAATAATGGAAGCGGATGCCCTTGATATAACATTGCATGGCGCATACACTGACGCATCAGGAAATATTCTTACCGGCAAATTACACATCACCAAGCCAGTAGAGCTGACTCCGGTTGATAATGACTGCATGTTCACACTGCATAATGTAGTGATAGGGATAGGGTTTCACTGGGAACAAAAAATGGAGCAAAAATTTGAGGGTGCGCTCAACGTAATACATTCGCCATCAGACAAACTCATAGCCGTAAATGTTATTGGCGTGGAAAAATATCTGAGAAGCGTAATCAGTTCGGAAATGAATGCCGATGCGCCCGAAGAGTTTTTGAAGGCACATGCTGTGATATCGCGCAGCTGGCTTCTTGCCCAGATGCAACACAAATGCCACTGCGCCAAATCGGAAATGACAGAAAGTGACAACGAACGCATAAAATGGTATGACCACGAGGACCATGACCTGTTTGATGTGTGCGCCGATGACCATTGTCAGCGATACCAAGGAGTGCGCAGCAATATGCCGGCAAGTGTGGCCCGGAGCATTGAAGCCACCAAAGGGGAAGTGCTCATGAACGACGGTAAGCTGTGCGACACAAGATTCTCAAAATGCTGCGGGGGTGTAATGGAGCTGTTTTCAACCTGCTGGAGCAATGAGGATATGCCCTACCTCACACCAAAACTTGACAGGGAGGGCGAGGAGAGCTTACCTGATCTGACAACCGAGAAGGGTGCCACCCAATGGTGCACAACGCATCCCGATGCATGGTGCGCGGCACCGTCACGGCAGCTGCTGCGCAAAGTGTTGAACGGATATGACCTTGAAACGCCTGATTTCTATCGCTGGAAAGTTGAATACACGGCACCGGAACTGGCAGAGATTCTGCGCGAACGGACAGGTGTGGATTTCGGCGAAATACTGAGCATTGAACCATTGCATCGCGGACCGTCTGCAAGAATAGACAAGTTAAGGATACAAGGCACGAAACATACCATGACTATAGGCAAGGAGTTGGAAATTCGCCGCTCACTGTCAAAAAGTCACTTGTACAGCTCGGCATTTATCGTCACGACCTCCGGTACAGATGAACACGGAGTGCCGCAGCATTGGATACTGCAAGGTGCAGGCTGGGGTCACGGAGTGGGTCTGTGTCAAATAGGAGCAGCTGCTATGGCCGATGCCGGCAAATCCTATACTGAAATATTGGGCCACTATTATCCGGGGGCAAACCTCTCAACGCTGTATTGAAATGAATATGTCAAAGAACGGATGGGGGTGGGTGCCCACACTTTATTTCGCAGAAGGGATACCATATGCCGTGGTGATGACATTGTCGGTAATCATGTACAAACGACTTGGAGTCAGCAATACCGATATAGCATTGTACACCTCATGGCTGTATCTGCCGTGGGTGATAAAACCGCTGTGGAGCCCGATTGTGGATATGCTCGGCACCCGAAGACATTGGGTGATAGCAATGCAATGGGCTTTGGCAGCCGGATTTGGTGCCGTTGCACTCGCATTGCCTTTAGGAGGATGGTTTTGTCTGTCGCTTGCGGCATTCTGGATTGTAGCATTTCTTTCGGCCACCCACGATATTGCCGCTGACGGGTACTATATGCTGGCATTGTCGCAAGAACGACAGTCGTTTTTCGTGGGCATCCGTACCACTGTTTATCGCATTGCCATGCTCACAGGCCAAGGTGCTCTTGTTACTGTGGCGGGATGGATAGAATTGGCTCATCCTGACTCACCGCCGCATACTGCCTGGATGATAGTAATGGGAATTCTGTCAGGCACATTTGTGTCCGTTGCCATATGGCATTCCATCACACTCCCCCACCCGGCCGCAGATAAAATGGCGGCAAAAATCACATCACTTAGCAATGTACTCAAAGAGTTTGTCGGCACTTTCGTGAGTTTTTTCAAGAAACCGCACACTGCTATTGCCCTTCTGTTCATGCTCCTGTATAGGTTTCCGGAAGCACAGTTAGTGAAACTCATAACGCCTTTCTTACTTGACACGCCGGAAGCAGGAGGGCTGGGCATGACTACTGCCCAAGTAGGAATATGTTATGGCACCGTAGGGGTAACTGCGCTAATGCTCGGAGGTATTGCCGGTGGTATAGTCGTGTCAAAAGGCGGTCTTGCAAAGTGGCTCAAGCCCATGGCATGGAGCATGTCGCTGACATGTATTGCCTTCGTATATCTAAGTATGGCGGGACATGTGGGCATACCGATGATATACGGCTGTGTGGCTTTGGAACAAGCAGGTTACGGATTTGGGGCAACGGCCTATACAATGTATCTGATATTTTACTCACAGGGGCCCAACAAAACTTCCCATTATGCCATGTGTACGGGAATCATGGCTCTTGGCATGATGTTGCCGGGCATGATTGCAGGCAAACTACAGGAGCTTATGGGGTATGAGATGTTCTTTGTATGGGTAACGGCATGCTGTGTATTGACCATAACGGTAGCCATGCTTGTAAAGGTTCCCAAGGATTTCGGCCGTAAAAGCAACTAAAACTGTGGCAAAGGCACAAGTGTTTGGATATGAAAGGGTGATTATATATATTTGTACACATGAAGCGGCATTTATTATTCATAGTCTTGGCTGCCATTATGTATGCCTGCGGCGGAACTCATGCGCCTAAAGAGCTACCCGCAACAGACAGTGTGGCCTGTGATGACTACACCGACACAATTGTGGTTGAGGATGAACCGGCCGCTCCTGAGATTGTGACACTTGACCACGATGTTTCGGCTGCTGAAGAACTTATGGAGTTCATGCGAGGTTCGGAGCATTGGGAGGAATACCAACGTGGTATAATACCCCGGATTGCAGAGCAGAGCGTAGAATATGCCCAAAAACTTCTGGCAAGTTCATATCCCTACTTCATTATAGTAGATAAAGGATCAAGATATGTGATTCTTTATAACCGTTTCGGCGAAGAGATAGACCGCTACCGTATGTGCTGCTCAAGCAAATACGGCACGAAGCATGCCAAACGTGACAACCGGACTCCGGAAGGATTTTTCGCTGCCGGACTAACTTATGATTCCACTGACTGGCTGTACACAGATGACGATGGCAAAACATCGCCGGTCAAAGGCCAATTCGGGCCACGTTTTATCCGCGTCACAAACCCTGTCACAACTCAGGTAGGAATACACGGCACATGCGCGCCATGGTCGCTGGGAGGAAGATCAAGCCATGGCTGCATACGCATTCACAACGACAACATAATGAAACTTGTGGAGTTTGTGACTCCGGGCACTCCGATAATAATCAACCCGTCGGACCGTGATCAGGCCGTGAACCGTGATGAGGGATATAACGTGGTGCAGCTTGTCCTTGGCAAGAAGAAAAAAGAATCCAGAACTGAGGAAAAACCGGACACCATACAAAATGTTATCCTCACAGATTCATTGCCACAAAGATCTGATTCAATACCTGAGTGCGAGACTCCTGACCCGCTTATCCCGGAGGAACACGACAGCACAAGGACAACAAATATTCCTGACAGACCAACCACAAACGAACCGATATGAACCATTTATTGCTTTCCATTGCACTGGTCATACTGACCGGCATCAGCAGTTTCGCTGCAAACATCAAAGTATATGTTCTGCGCATTGATGATGAAATAGGGTCCACCACATGGCAATACACACGCAATGCTCTTATTGAGGCTGACAAGCAAAATGCAGATATGCTGCTGGTGCACCTCAACACCTACGGCGGCGAAGTGCTTCACGCTGACAGCATCCGCACTGCTCTTCTGCATTACAGCAAACCGGTGGTGGCGTTTGTTGACAATAATGCGGCATCAGCCGGAGCACTGATAGCACTGGCATGTGACAGTGTATTCATGCGCCCCGATGCATCAATGGGAGCGGCTACGGTAGTGAATGGTGTGGACGGAGCCGCGATGCCCGACAAATATCAGTCATACATGCGTGCCATGATGCGTGCCACTGCTGAAAGCCACGGCAAGGTAATGAAGGAAGATTCAACCATGCAATGGCGCAGGAATCCGCTTGTGGCAGAAGCCATGGTTGACACTCGTATTGAAGTCCCCGGGCTGATAGATTCCACCAAGGTACTAACTTTCACTCCCGATGAGGCAATAAAATGGGGCTTTGCCGACGGTAAGGCCGAATCAATCAAAGATGTGCTCAATCAACTTAATGTAAAAGAATACTCCATTGAGCAATACCAGCCGAAATGGGAAACAACGCTTATAGGATTTCTCACAAATCCCGCCGTGCAGGCTATACTTATAACACTTATTTTAGGTGGACTTTACTTTGAAATGCATAGTCCCGGAATGGGATTTCCAACAGTTGTGGCATGTACAGCTGCCCTGCTCTATTTCCTGCCACTGTGTCTGGGGGGAGTTGTGAGCGCATGGGTTGTGGTTCTGTTTGCAATAGGAATAGTGCTGATGCTTCTGGAACTTTTTGTGATACCCGGATTCGGGATATGCGGCATAAGTGGCATAGCAGCAATGGGTGTGGCAATCATAGCGGCCCTGATACAAAGTTTCTCAATACCTGAAACAGGGGTAACGATGAATGCCATAGGGAAAGCCATAGGCACATTTATGGCCGCAATACTGCTCACCGTGGGGTTGGCATGGTACCTGACATCACGATATGGTCCCAAATTCGTACGGCGCCACACCGAACTTATGAAATCACAGCTTGTGGAGGACGGCTACATCGGAGTAGATACTTCCATGCGTGAATATGTGGGACATGAGGCAGAAGCAGCCACCGACATGCGTCCCGGAGGCAAGATCATAATTCACAATCAGGAATTTGATGCCGTGAGCGAACGGGGATATATAGCTGAAGGAACCCATGTTATCGTGACCAGATTTGAAAATGCACAACTTTATGTGGTGCCAATCAAACACTCTCACCACCATGAATGTTAGTAAAGTACTAACATTCATGTATTATGATTATCAAACTTAGACATTTGCTTGCGCCAACCGTAGCGGTAATGCTGCTTCTGACATGCCAACCGGCGCAAGCCCAACTGTATGAAATAACATCACAATTGCCCAATCTCATTTCCCCTGCCCTTTCAGGTTCAATGCGCTACAAGGGGTTTGTAGAGCTATCAGGGACGGCAGGCATAGGAAGCAACCGTGCCAACATGCTCGGCATCAGCACTTCTCAGGGATTTCAATACTCCTCTTGGTTCTTCATGGGTGTTGGATTGGGTGTAGATGTGGCCATGAGCCGACAATCAGCAACCGATCCCACTGTCAACTCCGACAATTGGCCATCGTATTACGATCACAACTCATCTTCAACAAAAGCTATGATACCGGTATTCACCGATTTCCGATTCATCATAGGCAACCAGAACAAAGTTGGTGCGTATGTGGATTTCAAGTTCGGTGCGTCGTGGCTAATTGGAGATAGTTACCTGCGATTGCAGCATGGCAGACTGGGCGGAGCCACACAATTTTATTTCAAACCGTCGGCGGGAGTGCGCATACCCATTAACAGCAAAAATCCGCGTCAGGCTGTAAATATCGGTGTCACATACCAGCTCACCACAGCCAACAACAATTTCTACTATTGGGATGCCTCAGATGCCACACTGAGTGGTCTTGGAATGACAGTCGGGTTTGAATGGTGACAAGTGTAACAAGTGAAATTAAAACTCAAAAACGATTATTTTTTTGACGAAGTAACCAAGAATTCGTATATTTGCAAAGTTTTATGCGCCTAAGCGCTACATGGGGTTGACTGGTTTTGACAGCGTGTAGAGATGGTGTGTAAGCATGCAGAGCCATGATGCCTGTGCTCTTAAAACTTGGACATCAGCAATTTTAAATGGCGAAAATAACTACGCTCTTGCTGCTTAATTGAAGTACAGTAGATTAGCTTAATCGCTCCAAAAGTTGGAGCGACAAGACATCGCCCGATTGTCCTTTTTCCGAGACTAATCGATCAGGCGGTGCAGGTAAATCGGGAATAGGGAGCCGAAAGCCTCGCGAAGCTCCCGAAAATTTAGAGGATAAGGTTGTAATTGGCAGTTTCCGGCCTGTTGCGACACGAAAACCAAGTGGAAACTAAGCATGTAGAAAGCTCATTAGCTCCGCGTTTGGACGAGGGTTCGAATCCCTCCAGCTCCACTATGTACTTCCGAACTAAATCGGAAAATTCGAGACAAACCTCGGACTATCAGATAGTTCCGAGGTTTTTTCGTGTCTAATCCTATCGGATTGAGGACCGATAAAAGACCTAAAAAAGACCTTCTCGGACGGCTATCTGTCACAAAATCGTTTCAAGTTTTTCTGTGACGAAAAATGTGACAAAAATGTGACCGATTCTTATGTAATCAAATGGTGTTCAACAAGTTCCCAAGACCTAACTCAGACTTAACTCGGAAAATCGGCGACATTTTAACCACTCGGTTTTGAGGTGTTAAAGTGCTTGTCAGACACAATGTCTGATTTGCCTCCTTAATCCTGTGGTTTTTGTGCGTATTAAGCCTTGTCCGCTATTAGTCGCGTATGTTAAAAATCGCCTAAGTCGCTGATATGGCTCCAGTTTGACTTGGATGCGTCCAATCGGAAATGAAGTCAAACTCGTTATCATTGCATCCAGCCGCGACAAGCGGCCAATGATGACACTAAATCCAAAGCGAAAATGAAAAAGAACACCTTTAAGATTCTTTTCCATATCCGTGGCAACTACAAGAATAAGGAAGGGAAATGCCCAATCACTATTCGTATAGCCGTTAACGGAGAATACGAAAGAATCAACTCCACAGTAGCAGTGGAGCCGGAACTTTGGGATGTCAAGGCAATGAAGGCCATTGGTCGTTCAGCAAAAATTCTCGAAATCAACAAACGACTTGAAGACATGAGAGTCGTTCTTAAAGAACACTACTACGACATCCTCAACCGCCACGGCTACGTTACAGCCGAAATGGTAAAAAACGCCTTTACCGGCGTTACCGTCTTGTACCATATCCGGTGTAGAACACCTCGTATTGTTCAGTGCCGGGAGTAGTGGTTGTGCTTACTCCGTGGGCGGTCATTTTGGTTGCCATATCTTCAATTTTTAGAATTTTACAAATATCATACGTTGTTCAAATGTTTGTTCAGGGTCGCTGACCTTGCGTTGTTTTACCCAAAAGTGGTGGTTGCCGAAGCCATAGACAAAGTATCTGTCAAGGTCGCTACGAAGGGCATATGCCGAGATTGTTTCCCGCAATTCCTTTTCGTCTTTCGTAAGTACTATGCGGTTTATCAGTTCAAGGACTGTTTCACGCACCTTATTGTCAAAATCAAATATCAGACTTTCAATTATTACGTTCATAATAGGTGGGTTTTATGACCTGCGCCATTGCTGACGCAGGTCTGATTAAACATTAGGCGGTCATTCTCTCCTTGATTAGTCGGGAGTTAGAGTTCACGAGATTGATGATGCGGTCGTGGTACTCGGTGTCCTTGTTATATTTGCCGTGGCACTGCACCACTTTGAGGGTCTGCAAGTCAACCTCTACCGTCTCTATTATGGTATCGTCAATCCTTGCCGACAATACCAGCGTGTTCTTTTTAAGGTAGTAGGAAGATGAGAATACGCAGATGTGCTGTGTGTTACCCTCCTGGCAGTATTCCTCTATGCTCTCAAGCACCTTCACCGATATTTCATTGTCGGAGATTACCAGACCGAAGAACTTGGATTTTAGAGCCTTGAACTGTTCTTCGTTCTCTTTCTCTCGGAGTAGCCTTTCCTCGGTTCTTCTGCGCTCGGCTTCCTCACGCTCCCTTCTGCGTCTGTCCTCTATCATT
>HF985632.1:14130-45203 GCA_000431155.1 Bacteroides sp. CAG:927 | reverse complement strand
GAGAAAAGCCAACCGCAAGTTGGCGGAGTATATCCGTGAGTCAGCCTTGAACGGTGAGGTGGTGAGCGGACACAACACAGAGACGGTTGCCATTGCCAAGAACCTCATCGGCATGGCGAACAACCTCAACCAACTTACCAAGCTGTCGCATCAGAGAGGTTTCCATGAAACCCATGTATATGTGGTGGACTTGTTGAGAAGATTGAAAGAAATCCTTGGCGAGTTTCGCCAAGCAAGTTATAAACCGAAGCCAAGCAGTATGGGCAGAAAGGAGGATACCACATGATAGGCAAGCTAAAGAAAGGTGCATCCTTTGGTGGTTGCGTCCGCTACGTGACAGGCAAGGACGAGGCGAAAATCCTTGCATCCGATGGAGTGTTACTCGGCACGAATGCCGAGATAGTACAAAGTTTTGAGCTGCAAAGACAGCTAAATCCAAGGATTAAGAAGCCTGTGGGGCACATAGCTTTGAGCTTCAAGCCCGAGGACAAGCCACGTTTGACGGATGAATTCATGGCTAAGATAGCCCTTGAATACATGCAGATGATGGGCATCACCAAAACCCAATTCATCATCGTAAGGCATCACAACACGGACAATCCACATTGTCATATCGTATATAATCGCATCAATAATGAGGGCAAACTCATATCAGACAGGAATGATTACAGGCGTAATGAGCAGGTGACCAAGGCTCTAAAATCCAAGTATGGACTGACCTACGGAACGGACAAGAGCAATACTAATACTCGCAAGTTACGCAATGCTGAGCGTGCCAAATACGAGATTCACAATGCCATCAAGGATGCCTTGAAAGGCGCTGATAGTTGGCAGAAGTTCAAGAATGAACTTGCAAAGCGAGGTGTTCTCTTGGAGTTTGTCTATAAGGACAAGGAGCGAACCAAGGTTCAAGGCATCCGTTTTTGCAAGGATGGATATAGCTTCAAGGGTACGCAGATTAGCCGAGACTATAGCTTTGGCAAACTGAATGCAAAATTTGAGGGAACGGAGAACCATGTATCAGCAAGAGCCATTTCTACTCAACAATATGAGCAAGGTAGTTTCAAGGACGAGCTGTTGCCATTCATGTCGGAGAGCAGCCAGAACCCATGGAATGGTATTTCTTCCATAGGACTTTTTGCTTCTGCCAATGCACAGACCTTTGAGCAATTCCCAGAGGATGAATCATCCAAGAAGAAAAAGAAGAAACGCAGAAGAGGCTTTAGCTTTTGATGCAAGTTACAAACCATTCAAACAACAAAAGAAAGATGAAAGAAGAACTATTGGAAGCCATCTACGGCACAGTTGAGAGATTGGAGCAGAAAGTTGATGAACTTTCTGTCTCCACAAAGAACGCAGGAGCGGAAACCGTTCCTGCAAGTAATGACATAACCAAGTTGGATAAGTCAATCAATGCGATGTTTATCAAAGAAGAGGAAGTCAGAGGTAAAATATCCAAATTAAGAGATGCCATTATCGTTTTTGCTGACCTTATTAAGGTTGAACTTGGCAAAAATGAGCAGCGAAGCAAGTTCTTGGTTGATGCAGTCAAGCAGATGAGACAAGGGAATGATATTTCCTCGAAGGCATTGCAGGACAAACTTGAAGTGTTGAACAATTCACCTCAAAAGAAAGTTGTAACCCATCGCTTTGAGCCTACTTCAAAGTATGTTCTTCTTTTCATTGGAGGCTTGGTCTTATCTCTTGTTATCTCCATTTGGGGCAATCTCACTCAATGGCGAGAGCATCAAGATTGGGAGGAGGCAGACTTGAAGTATAGGGCATTGAAGATGGTGCTTCCATCTGACGACCCGAACATTCGCTACATCGAAAAACATTTCAATGTCCAACGAGACGAAGACATAATTGATAAATTAAGAACCCAAGTTGATGTGTATGAAGATTCTGTCTATCAACACCATAAAATGGTTGAGGTAGCATCATATAAAGATAGTATAGCAAGACAACTTATTGATGAATCAAATAGGATAAAAATGCAGATAAACAGTAAGAAAAGTAAATGAAAACGTTATTTTTGTATTATTATGCAAAGTGTAATCACGTATAACATTGTTTAATGTAATTTAAATATCCTCCTAAAATTACTTTGTTTCAAAAAATCTTCATACCTTTGCACTCGGAATACAAAATGAGGCAAATAATTGCAGTTTGCTTTCGTTTTGGTGCAATTGTTCCGAAACCTTGCGCAAGGTTGATACAGCCCCGTCTGGGTAAAAAGGCGTATACTTTCCAAGAAACGTTAGATTCCAAGATTTAAAACATTAGTAGATTTTTTAAAGAAAGGAAACAGACAATGGAAAAAGATTTCATGTTGCTCGATAGTGATGAGCGTTTAGCCGAGAATGATTTGGAGGAACTTGTCGGCGGAAAGAAAAAACTTCAGATAAAGGCTAAAATAGAGATTTGTTATGTAGAGGTTTCAGATTCAACCTCTACCAAGTCTAAGAATTAGAAAACTATCGTAGTTAATATAGGGGGTGCTGCAGCATCCCCTTTTTAAAATATTGGCGTTATGAAAAAAATGTCTCTTTATTCATGCTTATTCAATAATGCGGATTCGTATTATTTATTTAACACGGAAACTTTGATTAAGGCAAAAATATCTCATGCTCTCTATAAAGACTTAAAAAACTGTAATTTTGAAGGCATAGATTCCAAATTACTGAAAATCTTGGAGGAGAAGAAATTTATTGTTGAAGAAGAAAAACAATATGATTTCTTCAATAAAATGGAAATAGAAACGAATCGTCTTAATTATGATACAAATAATATGACGTTGTTTCTGATGCCAACTATTGGATGCAATTTTTGTTGCCCATATTGTTTTGAAGGAAAAAAGGAAAATGTCTCTATGGATAAAAAAACTATCCATAATATTATCCGATTTTTAAATAATTCTTCAGCAAAAGAACTATCTTTGCATTGGTATGGTGGTGAACCTTTATTGCGTTTTGATTTGATGAAAAAAATCTACGAAGGTATTACGAAAGAGACATCTTTGAAACTAGTAAGTAACAGCATCATAACAAATGGATATTTAATCAATAATGCAATTTTGGATTTTTTCAAGTCAACTAACATGAATAAAATTCAAATAACTTTAGATGGCGAGAAAGTAACTCATGATAAAAAAAGACATCTAAAAGATAATTTAGAAGGAACGTTTGACAAAATTATTAGCAATATAAAACTGTTAAGCAAACAGTTGCCTAAAAGTCACATTTATGTAAGAGTAAATATTGACAAAAACAACTACAAAGAATTTGTCAATATATATCATTTTCTCCATAATGATTGTGACTTTAACAACAACATTTATGTATATCCTGCTGTAATCAAAGTATACGATAAGTTGGGAGAAAAACTCGTTCAAAAATGTTTCAACAATGAAGAACTTTTTGGCTTGTTTGAATATTATAAGAATAATGGTTGTGAAGTAGTATTTTTCCCAAAGGAGCATAAGCATACTTGCTCTATTTGCAACCTTTATACATATACAATAGGACCAAATGGAGAAATTTATAAATGTCCAGAAGATGCTAATCAGCCAAAAAGAATCATTGGCAATGTAAATACTGATACTATAGACAATGAATCTTTGTTATTGGAGTACATAAATGATAGCTCACAGTTTAAACGACAAGAGTGCAAAGATTGTCATTGTTTTCCTCTTTGCTATGGAGGATGTGGAAAATTATATCTAAAGGATAAGTATTTCCATGGAAAGATTAATTACTGTCATCCTTTAAAAAACATAGATGCTTTAAAAAGAGCTTTTTTGGATGACATAAAGAACAGCGAGAAATCAGTCAACTCCAACTTACAATTTGAAATTTATTAAAAAATAAATAATGAGACAGGTTATATTATTGATAATGTTGCTAATACCACATGTTTCTTGGTGTCAAAGTTTGACAGGAAAGGTTGTGGATAGTAAATCTAATGCAATAGAATTTGCAAATGTTGCATTGTATGATAAAGACTCTACTTTTTTAGTTGGGACTGTTACAGACTCTTGTGGCATCTTTGTTGTGAACTGCTCTAAAAATAAAGCATCTTATTTAAAGGTGTCTTGTGTGGGATATTGTACCCAAATTGTTACAGTCTCCAATGAAAAAAAATATAATGTAACATTGCAACAGGATAATGTAATGCTCAAAGATATAATCGTGAAAGGGCATCTGCCAAAATATAACCGTGTCCCAGGAGGATATTCTGTCGCTATTAATAACTCCATTTTGGAGAAGCTTTTTAGTGCTAATGACATCCTTTCTTCGTTACCTCGTGTAACTGGAAGCAATGGTAATTTTTTCGTATTTGGAAAAGGCACTCCCGAAATTTATATAAATAATAGGAAACTTAGAGATAAATATGAATTGGCACACCTGAAGCCAAGTGATATTGACAAGATTACTATTCTAACGAACCCAGGTGTCAAATATGACTCTGAGGTAAAATCTGTTATAATAATCAAGACAAAAAAAACACAGGGAGAAGGACTTAGTGGTAGTGTTGATGGTGTATATGGTCAAAAAAATAAAGCTAGTTATGACTCTAATATAAATCTCAATTGGCGTTCATCTAAATTTGACTTGTTTGGTTCTTTAGGGCATTCGAATAACTATGACTGTCGCAAGCAAGAAGTAGAACAAACAATTCACGGATATAATCATGAGATTAATGAAAAGATGTCAGATATGTACCAGACTATGAGGACAAAGAACATACTTGGGATAATTGGAGCTAACTATCTACTAAACGATAGTAATTCTATTGGAGCATCTTACCATATATCCAAAAGTTTACAATCTCAATATATGCATTCGGTTTATTCTGACAGTTTGTTTGCAGACTCAAAACTTCAAGATAATATCAATTATCGGATGAATGCGGTACCTAGCAGTGGCCCTACACATGAAGTTGATGCCTATTACAATGGAAAAATCCATGATTTAAAAATCACATTTGATGGAACATATTATCAGAGCAAGCAAAAACTTCAAACGACAACTGAAGAATTTGGTTCTAATGGTGCTGCTTATATAAACTCAAAAAAAATGTCCAATAGTAAGTTGTTTGCCTCAAAATTAATTATCAGTACAAATCTTTCAAATAATTTGTCTATAGATTTCGGAGCAGAATATAATATAAGTAAATATCATCAAAACTATGCCAACAAAGAGGGCATCATTGAGTCTAAAGACAACCAAATTAAAGAAAATAATGTTGCGGGGCTACTGTCTGCAGATTATTCTTTTAATGACTTTGAACTTACCGCAGGGATTAGATATGAGCATAGTGAAAACTCTAAATATGAAAATGGAATAAAGCAAAGTGATGTGAGTCGTATATATAATAGATTGTACCCAAATGTAGATTTCTCTTACAATGGGGAAAACTTTAACTTGGGATTGTCGTATGAAGTTACATCGGAAAAACCTTCTTATGGAGATTTGTCTAGTGTTGTCGCATATAATAGTAGATATTTTTATGAAGGTGGAAATCCCAATTTAAATATGACATTAGAACATACCATAGAATTGTCTGGTTCATACAAGAACTTATCTTTTTCTCTTTCGTATGAAATAGATAAAGATGCAATAACAAAATGGGGCCAATTATATAATCCCAATGGCGATATTATTTTGTTGACGAATATTAATGTTCCGACCTTGAAAATGTTGTATTTCTCGTTGTCAGCAGAGCCTTCAATAGCATTTTGGCATCCACTTTTCGAATTGGATGTTCAAAAACAATATATAGACAACAAGGGACTAGAATACAATTTTAACAAGCCTTTTGCTCAATTTGTATTCAATAACAAGTTTGTCTTCAAGAGAACCATGCTTGGAGCAAACTACGTTTTCAGAACATCTGGAGCAGACGGATACATCTTAGCAAAAAACTATCAAAAGTTTGATGCGTTTGTTGCCCAATACTTCTTGAAAGGTAAACTTCAAGTCAAATTACAAATGGAAGATGTTTTTAAATCTTCGAAGAGTATTAATGATATGCATACCGTCAATTATGATATAAGACAAAAAACGATACCTAATTATAGGAATGTCGTGCTGTCTCTAAGTTATAATTTTAATAGGACACATAAAAGATATTTGGGAACAGGAGCGGGTTCTTCTGAAAAAGATAGGTTATGAGAATTTTTCCAATAGTTATCCAACATGATAGCATGCAATGCGGAATTGCTTGTTTGCAGATGGTATGCAAATATTTTGGCAGAGAATATTCATCCTATTCTCTGTCGAAATTATGTTTTGCTACGACCGAGGGGGTTTCTTTGCTTAGCATAAATGATGTCGCAAACATTTTGGGATTACATACGCTATGTGCAAAAACTACAACAGAAAGGTTAGCTGCCGCTCCTCTGCCATGTATTCTTCATTGGAATCAAAATCATTTTGTAGTCTTATATAAGGTCAAGAAAGAAAAGAAGTTCTATATTGCAGACCCTGGAAAGGGATTGGTTGTTTATAACTTAGATGAGTTCAAACAACATTGGATAAGTACAAAATCGAAAGGAGAAGACAAGGGTATAGCTATGTTCTTGGAAACTACTCCAGCTTTCTTTACCTATTATAAAATACAAAATGAAGTGAACGTCAAAGAGAAGAGATCCTTTCGCTTTCTGTTTGGATATGTGAAGAAGTATCGCAAATATTTCGGACAAATCATCTTGGGGTTGGTTGTCGGTAGCCTCTTGCAACTTGCTCTACCATTCCTTACTCAATCCATTGTAGATGTCGGCATCAAGAACCAAGACATTGGATTTGTCTGGCTTATCTTGTTGGGACAGTTGATGCTTACCGTCAGTAGAACAGCTATCGATTATATCCGCAGATGGTTGTTGTTACACATATCCCTGCGCATTAATATCTCATTGGTGAGCGACTTCTTCGTCAAGCTATTAAAGTTGCCTATGTCTTTCTTTGATACGAAGCTCATGGGAGATTTAATTCAAAGAATGAGTGACCACAGCCGTGTGAATAACTTCCTAACACAGCAGACGCTTAGCATCACATTTGCCATGCTCACTTTCGTGGTGTTCTCGGTGGTACTGTTCTTCTATAGCAAGTTGGTGTTTGCCATATTCCTGTTGGGAAGCATCCTCTATGGAGGTTGGATGACTTTGTTCTTGAAACGGAGAAAGATTCTCGACTATGAATTATTTGAGCAGCAAGCCATCAATAATGACAAGACATACGAGTTTATCACTTCCATGCAGGAAATCAAGTTGCAGGATTGTGAGCAACGCAGAAGATGGGAATGGGAGGACACGCAAGCAGACTTGTTTGGGGTGCAGATGAAATCACTCAAACTCCAACAGACACAGGAGGCAGGAAGTATCTTTATCAACGAGGTGAAGAACATCATCATCACGGTAGTGGCTGCAACCGCCGTGATACATGGGCAAATGACACTTGGTATGATGCTTGCCGTGCAATACATCATCGGACAGCTCAACTCACCAGTGGAGCAACTGATGAACTTCTTCTATTCCCTGCAAGATGTGAAGATTAGTTTGGAACGTATCAACGAGATTCACCAGATGGATGATGAGAATGGAAAGGAAGGCTTGCTAACTTCTATTGAAGATAAGAATGAGGGCATTGACATCAAGAACATCATGTTCAAATACGACCCACATGCTTTGCGCAAAACCATAGACGATGTGAGCATTCATATTCCGCAAGGCAAGGTAACAGCCATCGTTGGCGCATCTGGCAGTGGAAAGACCACCCTCATCCGTTTGATGCTTGGTTACTATCCTGTCTTGGAAGGACAAATCAACATTGGCAATACCGACATCAAGAAGCTCAACAAGAAATGGTGGCGCAGACAATGTGGCGTTGTCATGCAAGAGGGTGTCATTTTCTCGGAGAGTATCGCACGAAACATAGCCGTTGATGATGGCGACATAGACAAGGAACGATTGTTGAAAGCAGCAGAGATAGCTTGTATCAAGGAATATGTAATGGCTTTGCCTCTGAAGTTCAACACCAAGATTGGACGAGATGGCGTGGGACTGAGCCAAGGACAGAAACAGCGTATCTTGATAGCAAGGGCGGTGTATAAGAATCCCGACTACATCTTCCTTGACGAGGCGACCAACTCGCTCGATGCCAACAATGAGAGAAGCATTGTGGAGAACTTGGATAAATTCTATAAGGGTAAGACTGTTGTGATTGTGGCTCATCGCCTAAGCACGGTGAAGAATGCCGACCAAATCGTGGTCGTCGACCATGGAAAGGTGATTGAGATAGGCAACCATGAGTCTTTGACCGCCAAACGAGGGGCATACTATAATCTTGTGAAGAATCAGTTGGAATTGGGAAACTAAAATGTTTTTGATATGGAACAGAAAGAAAAAGAATCAGATAATATCGAGTTGAGAAGCGAGAAGGTGAGGAACGTGATAGGCAAGGTTCCTCCTCGCCTCGTCAGTTTGGGGACTATAATCATTACCATCATAGTCCTCGCCCTCGCAGTTGCTTTCTACAAGATACCTTATCCTATATCCATAGAGGCTAATGGTGAGGTCATCAATCAAGGAACAGTGCAAGTATTTGTGCCATACAAGTATTTGTATCTTTTCGATGAGCCAAGGACGGCTCATGTTTCTTTCGAGGGCAACGACAATGCATCTTATAACTGCAACATCATAAGCCATAATGCCAAACTCATACATAGGGAAGATGGTAACTATTTTATGGCTATAGCCACTGTGAGTACACAGAGACAAAATACTCCTATACTGCAAAAGTATATGAAAGCCGATGTGAGAATCATCGTCAGCAACAGAACGTTGTGGCAGCAGGTATTTGGATAGTCTATGTCCGAATACCTGCCGTTTGTTTTAGGATGCATATTGTGTTGCTAAGCATCAGATTTTACGCAAAAGTTCTAATTTCCATAATTTTCTCCTAGCGAGTTATGGGATATTTAGAAATTTATCGTATCTTTGTCCCCGAATTAAGGCGTTCTTTGCATATTGCAAAATACAGAAACGAGCAGAAGTCCGCTCGTTTCCATATTGTTACCTATATAATATAGGTAAACGCCCAACTTCTTGATTTTCAATCAAAGTCCAATTTAGAGCGAGTTATGTCATATAACAGGCACATTCGGATTTATCCTGGCAGCACTCGTTATTGAGGATATTTACAAAAGTTGAGAGTCAGCTACAGCTGTTGTGTCGGTTTCTGACACTACTGTAGTGTCCTTGGGTGCCGGTGCATCATACACTTGTCCCGATGCTTCATCATACCCCGCGAGCTTGGTGCGGAAATCCTGTGAAATATCGCGCAGATTTATATCTTCATTGGCTGCACGGCTCACAGCAGCACGGAATTCATCGCCATAATTGCTTATCAGTATGTCATATACATCCACAAATTTTCGCATAGTCACTGCCTTGGTTTTGGCGGAAGAGCTGTTGCGATAAATTTCCACATACCCGTTAAGCAGGTTTACAGCTTGCTGTGGGGAGAGGTCATCGGCATTGAGTGCAAGGCTGTCAAGAACGGAAACCGGGGCGTTATGCAATGAAAAATCTTCGGTCGCAATCACCTCAGTTGCAGATGATTCATTGTTGTCGGATTTTGATGAACAGCTGCAAAAAAGGCATGTCGTTGCAGCGAATATTGTCAGAGTATAAAATAATCGGGTCATAGATGTATGAATCTTGTCGGGTGCAAATATAGCAAAAATTTATGCACAGGTGGTTGCAAATATCTCAAAAACTCGTTACCTTTGCACCCACATAAAGGCTATATGCCATTCGGGGCGTAGCGCAGTCCGGTAGCGCACCTGGTTTGGGACCAGGTGGTCGCAGGTTCGAATCCTGTCACCCCGACATTAGATAACTCGTCAAATATAAGTGATTTAAAGCTTGTTTTTGACGAGTTTCTTTATGCATGTTATTCCTAAAAATGGATCAGTAGCAAAAGGGATCAATAGTAAAAGACGGTTGAAGTATTAAAAATTATCCGAGTTAAAAGGACACAAGCCGAAATTTCGCTAACTTTGTACTATCTTATGGCACAGTTCAACTCATATCTCGACTTTTTGAACCTCTCGGCAGCCACTGACTATTGCCGGGAGAAAGGTCAACTATGTCAATATAAGAAAGGAGAGCGTTTCGTGCAACAAGGCTCAATAGCCCGTTATGCCGCTCTTGTGGTATCGGGATATTTCAAAGTTGTAACTCTTAATGATTCCGGAGATGAGACAGTGGTAAATTTTGCATTTCCGGGTCAGTTCATTACTGATTTTCATTCATCCATACATGGAAATCCTTCGCAGACATCTATAATCGCCGGTTCAGATTGCGAGATACTTAGGGTACCCCTAAGGGCTTTCAAGGAATTTCTTTCTCCTTCTCTGGTTGACGAATACAGGGCGCTGTTCAATATGGTGTTCATGCGTTTGCTTAACCTACACCGCAAGTCACCTCGTCAGCGTTATGTGGAATTGTGCGAACAATATCCTCAGATTGTCGATACAGTCACGCTGAAAGATTTGGCTTCATTTCTGCTAATCACGCCAAATCATCTCAGCCGCATCAGACGGGAGCTGTCAAAATAATCGGAATAAAATTGCGGTTTTAATCTTATATAAGGATCGGTCTATACATTTGTTACGACCGAATTCATTTTTTATGCCGAACTTTGCGAAAAATGTAATTCATTACGATTATGAAGAAAATTATTATAGCCTCACTCCTCGCAGTAAATTCGTGCGTTGCTTTAGCACAGGACATGAGCACACGCGACAGCTTAGTCATCGAACCAAAGTTTCCTCTAACGGAACTGGATACCAAATCGGGTGTTTTCTGTTACTATAACGATGAATGGTTTGCTATTCCTGCCAGTACCAATGTTGAGCAGGACTCCATTCAAGCGGCGCAGGTCAAAAACGATCAATACGGCAATCGCGCCGTGTTTTTCACCGTATCGCCGACATATCTCGCCCATCTGAAAGCTGAGGCAAGCAAAGTCTTTATCAATTTGGATCCTCGCTGTGAGTTTCCGGGCGGTGACGGTAAACTAAAAGAATGGATTCAGGATAATCTGCGCATACCCAAAGGGTATAAGGGTCGTGAAAGGGTCGTTGTTAACTTTAAGGTACACCCCGACGGCTCCATATCTTCGCCCCGCATAATTCGTCCGAGCAAAAATAAAGCTGCCAACGAAGAGGCTCTTCGTCTTGTAAACGCTTTGCCCAAATTCAGAGTAATGTATTGCGCTCCCTATCAGACTAATAAGGACTTCAGCTATTATATGCCTATCGTCTTCACCGAGCCGGGGCTGATATTTATACGTGGCAACGAACCGGCTTCAACAGAAGCAAATCCTCAAAAATAAAACTGAGTCTGCGATTTTGAAATAAAACAGCTCAATTCATATCAGACAACCTCGGCAGCGATGTCGGGGTTTCTTTGCGTTGCAAAGCGCCAAAGGCGATTATCTTTTGGTCGGTGCGACACCGTCGCCGGGCTATGCTTGTATATATGACTCAAAATAAACTCTTCCATCAATAGAAAATCGCTAAAATCACATAGCATACAAATAAAAATCATTTCTGATCCCAATTTGTTTCTTGATTCAAAGAAATTTTAGTTTAGTCCGCTAATATACAGTTTACTGTTTTATAGATTTAGCCTACCTATCCCATGTTTTAATAACTTGCTTTTTGCATAGATTCCTAAAAAACAAGAGACAATGAATTAGTGCGATTCTTGTTATGCCCATTTTGTTCTTGTTTTGGCAATTAATTTTACAATTGGTATAATACTCCTTCTTGATATGATGAGATAAATTCTATACCTTTGCACACATTTATTAAGCTTTTGGGTGTGCCCTTGAATTTTTATCGTTATGATCATCACATTTCTTGTAATTTTTATTATCGGTTACCTTGCCATCGCACTTGAGCACCCTTTGAAAATTGATAAAACGGCTTCTGCATTGTTGCTTGGCATGGTACTGTGGGTTATCTATGCGCTGAGTTGTGACTCTATTGTCCCTCAGGTAGCTGGTGCAAAATTTCAGGCGTATCTTGCCGACAATTCTTCTTTAGCAGGGAAAAGTTTGCATGAGCAAGCTCTGCAATATGTTCTTAATGTTGACATAGTGGAGCATCTCGGGGATATATGTCAAACCCTTTTGTTCCTGATAGGAGCAATGACTATTGTGGAACTTATCGATGTGCACGGAGGATTCAGGGTCATAACAGACAAAATAACAACACGACGCAAGCGTCATCTTTTATGGATTCTGGCATTTACCACTTTTTTCATGTCGGCGATACTTGACAATCTTACCACCACGATTGTAATGCTGATGCTGCTGCGCAAATTATTGCAGACTAAAACCGAAAGATGGATGTATGCAGCTTGTATCGTGATTGCGGCAAATAGCGGTGGCGCGTGGTCGCCTATTGGAGACATTACCACCATAATGCTTTGGGTTAATGGCAATGTCACTGCGGGGGCGCTCATAGAATATACATTGTTGCCGAGTTTGGTATCAATGATTTTGCCGGTATGGATAGTTTCAAAGCGTTTGCATGGTGAATTGCGGCCTATATCCATTACCGTAAAGGAAGACCTCGGCTTTACCACAAGGGAGCGTAACACAATGTTTTATTTGGGCGTAGGTGGATTGATATTCGTTCCGGTATTCAAGTCCATAACTCATCTGCCGCCGTTTGTGGGCATTTTGTTTGTGCTTGGTGTGCTTTGGGTGTTTACCGAGATATTCTATAACACCAAGATGCTTGAAAAAGCCAAGGAACATCGCATACCCAAAGTGATAGCACGTGTTGACATGCCTTCTATTCTGTTTTTTCTGGGCATACTGATGGCTGTGGCCGTGCTTCAGTGCACAGGCATTTTGAGTTGGATGGCAGGAGCTCTTGACGAGCATGTACACAATATATATATTACCGATACGCTTCTCGGTGTAATGTCGTCAATAGTTGACAATGTGCCACTTGTGGCCGCCGCAATGGGCATGTATCCTGTGGCCGATCCCGGAGCTGTGGGATATGCAGCCGATTTTGTGGTCAACGGCACATTCTGGGAACTGTTGAGTTATTGTGCCGGCGTAGGTGGCAGCATCCTCATTATCGGTTCTGCCGCAGGTGTTATAGCCATGGGTATTGAAAAAATAAGTTTCGGCTGGTATCTCCGCAATTTCTCCGCACTCGCTTTCCTTGGCTTTATTGCCGGTGTAGGGGTGTATATGCTTGAAAAATGGATTTTTTAGGAATCAAGGGATATTTGCGATAATCTGTGCTCAAGCTCCGTGGTGTTCAGTCTGGTAGTGAGTGCCCCGTGATGTGCTACAGATATGTTGCCGGTTTCTTCCGACACTACTATCGCAAATGCATCTGTGGCCTGAGATATGCCTAAGGCCGAGCGGTGGCGCAATCCAAGTGAGCGTGGCACATTACGGTCATGACTTACGGGGAGGATGCATCCTGCCGATTTTATGCGTCCATTGGCTATGATAATTGCACCGTCATGGAGCGGCGAATTTTTGAAAAATATATTTTCAATCAGTCGGGCATTGATGAGCGCATCAATCATGTCACCTGATTTCTCGTAGTTCTCCAGCGATATTTGTTGCTCTATAACTATCAGTGCGCCCGTTTTGGTTTTGGACATATTCATGCATGCATACACTATTGGCATTACTGCCTGACGTATGCTTTCCGAATCTGTAGGCTTGGAGTGGTGAAACAGTTTGCTTAGAAACCGCCATCGCTTATGGTCACCCAGCTCCACGAGAAACCTCTTTATTTGGTCCTGAAACAGTACCACAATAATCAGCAGTCCTATGCTCATGAACTTGTCAAGGATAGTTCCTATAAGTTTCATCTCCATGAGCTGGGATGCAATTACCCATACCACTATAAATGCGAGTACGCCAAAAAATATGTTGAGAGTACCGCTTTCTTTCATTATTCGGTACAGGTAGAAAAGCAGTAGTGCCGCAATCGCAATGTCTAATATGTCTTTTATGCCGAATGAATCCATGTCATGAAATAATGTCGGGATAGGTGTTTTGCACTATTGTCAAAGCTTGTTTGGCTTCAGCCACATCATGTACGCGAAGTATCGATGCACCGTTGAGTAATGCTATTGTGTTCAGCGCCGTGGTGCCGTTAAGAGCATCTGCCGGCGTGATGTTGAGTGTGCGCCATATCATTGATTTGCGCGATACGCCCACAAGTATGGGCGCATTGAATGCTGTGCCTATTGCACCGATGTTTCGCATTAGTTCGTAGTTCTGTTCGGTGGATTTGCTGAATCCGAATCCGGGATCCACTATCACATCGTCAACGCCCATTAATCTCAGGCGGCTAATCTTGCCGCTCAGCTCTCCTATGACACCCGCTGTCACATCATTGCCGTGGTCTGAGTAATCACATAATTGCTGCATAGTGCCGGGGGTTCCGCGCATATGCATCAGTATGTAGGGACATTGCAAATCAGCAACAGTTGCAAACATATCCGCATCAAGATCACCGCCCGAAATATCGTTGATGATGTCGGCATGCATGTTGGTAATGGCCTCACGCGCCACAGATGCCCTGAATGTATCTATTGATACCGGGATGGCATTTCCTGCTACCTCTCTCAACGCTTTAAGTCCGGTTGCCAGTCGTTCACATTCCTCCTCAGGTGTCACATCTCCGGCTCCGGGTCGTGAAGAGTATGCTCCTACATCCAGCATGTCTGCGCCGTCATGCATCATTTGTTCCACGCGTCTTTTTATGTCGTCACAGGTCATAGTCCGTGATTCGGCGTAAAATGAATCAGGCGTGACATTGACTATACCCATTATTTGTGGACGGCTGATTTCTAATAGCTGTCCACAAATATTGATGGAGAATGGCTGGAATGGTGTCACAATGCTTTATTGTATGTTTTTGCGAAGTTACACACAATTGCCGCAAAAAGCAAATTACTAAGTGGAATTTACAGAAACGTGTAGAGAAGTACCAAGAGTATGAGCACCGGTGCGACAAATCTTATTATGAACAGAACCAACGGACACATCCAGCTTTTTTCAGCACCATTATTCGTCAGTTGCTTGCGCAGAATATCCTTCGGAGCGAACCATCCCATGTAAATGCACATGGCTATTGAGCCTATTGGCAGCAAAATATTGGTAGCTACCGTGTCAAGAAAATCAAAAATAGTAAGACCGCATATTGTTGCATTGCTCCATGGCCCTTGCGAAAGGGAGCAGATAGTGCTGAATAACAATAAGGGCAGTAATACTATAAGACAAGCTTTTGCACGCTTCATGTTAAACCTGTGCTGCATGAACGATACCGACACCTCCGCAATAGCTATAGTGGAGGTGATGGCAGCCACACTGAGCAGCAGGAAGAAAAGTGTGGACCATAAGCGGGTCGCAGGCATATGGGCAAATACTTCCGGAAGTGTTACGAATACCAGTGTGGCTCCTTTCATTCCTTCTCCTTCCAGTCCAAAAGATGTTACGGCGGGGAAAATTATTAATCCCATCAACACGGCTACGAGCATGTCAAGCAGCGACACGGTGGTGGCTGTGCGTGCCAGCCGCGTGCTTTTAGGAAAATAAGCTCCATAGGTTATCAGAATTCCCATTCCAAGACTGAGTGAGAAGAAGGCCTGCCCCATGGCGTTGAGTACCACCGATGGATTGAGTTTGGAAAAATCCGGTTTCAGGAAAAATTCTATTCCCTGCATCGCATCAGGCAATGAAAATGCCACTCCGGTAAATATAAGCAGAATCACAAATAATAAAGGCATCAGCACATTTGACACTCGCTCTATGCCTTTCTGCACGCCTATTATTAGAATCCCAAGATTAAGCATTATCACACCAAATGTGCCCATGAGCGGTTCCCATGTGGATTGTGTAAGTGAAATCATCTTGTCCGTAAACGCGCTTCGTTCCGATACTGCACCGTCAATTTCGTATAACGAACCGGTTATGGAATCCCACAGGTATTCGAGTGTCCATCCTGCCACAACCATATAGAAACACAGTATCATGTAGCTTGCCAGAATGGCAAGCGCGCCTACAAACCACCACCCTTTGTGGGCATGGAGGTTTTTGAACGAACCTATTGCATCACTGCCCCCTGCTCGTCCGAGCGCAAATTCACTTACCATAACCGGAATTCCCAATATTATTACGCATGCCACATATATTATCAGAAATGCGGCACCGCCGTTTGCCTGCGCTTCGGCCGGAAATCTCCACACATTTCCCAGTCCGATAGCCGAACCTACTGTAGCGGCAATTAAACCTAACTTTGATGCAAATTCTGCCTTTTTTGCCATGATAATCTTAGAAATTGTGATAATTTGACGCAAAATTAGCAATAATTATCACAATATGAAAATTATCATCAGCGCAATCCGGTTTATTGTCTCAAATAGTTAGCCACAGCATCGGCGCATTTATCACCGTCCACTGCTGCTGAAACTATTCCGCCTGCATATCCCGCACCTTCTCCGCAAGGATATAATCCCGCTACATTGATATGGTTCAGTAGCTCATCGTGGCGCGGAATGCGCACCGGCGAGGATGTTCTTGTTTCATTGCCTATAAGCACCGCCTCATTGGTCAGAAATCCGCGATTTTTTTTGCCGAAATCCTCAAACCCTTTTTGAAGACGGTAAGCTATGCCGTGAGGAAGTAGTTTGTCTATTCGTGCGGCATGTATTCCGGGCGCGTAAGATGTGGGCGGCAAAGATGTGCTTGCCCGGTTTTGTACAAAGTCTTTCATCCTTTGTGCCGGAGCATTTTGAGAGCAGTTGGCATCTTCATAAAATTTCTTTTCAATCGATTGCTGAAAGCGTATCATTTTTAGTTCGTCGGTCCCGAACTCTTCTCCCACATCTTCCGGCAACACTTCCACTACCATACCCGAATTGGCCCATTTCGTGCCTCGGTTTGACGGCGACATGCCGTTGACCACCATCTCTCCCGGAGCACTGGCTGCCGGTATTATAAAACCTCCCGGACACATGCAGAACGAATAAACGCCTCTGTCGTCAACGCGGGTGAGCATTGTGTATTCAGCCGGTGGCAGATATTTGCCTCGTCCCTGCGGAGAATGGTAACGGATTTGGTCTATGAGCGACTGCGGGTGCTCAAGACGGACTCCAACGGCGATTCCTTTTGGTTCAAGCACTATTTTATGGTCATGAAGCATCTGGTAAATATCCCGTGCCGAATGGCCGGTGGCAAGAATGACTGGGCCGTAGATACTGGTGCCGTCGGCCGTGACAACGCCTGTCACCTTATCTTTCTCAGGCGACATCAGCAGTCCTGTCACTTTGGTCTGGAATCTCACTTCCCCGCCACATCGTTCTATGGTGCGACGAATTGATTTTATGACCTCAGGCAGCTTGTCAGTGCCAATGTGCGGATGGGCGTCAATGAGCACATCTTCCTTGGCCCCATGCTGATGAAATATTTGGAGAATTTTGTCTATTGAGCCTCGTTTTTTGCTGCGGGTGTACAGCTTGCCGTCGGAGTATGCGCCTGCACCGCCTTCTCCGAAACAATAGTTGGAATCGGGATCAACTGTACCGTTCCTTGCTATCTGTGCCATATCCTTGCGTCGTGAGTCAACATCTTTTCCCCGTTCAAGCAGGATGGGTTTTATGCCAAGCTCAATAAGTCTCAGTGATGCAAACAGTCCTGCCGGACCAGCACCTACCACTATACAAGCCGGCGCATTGTCAGGAAGAGGTTTGTACTCCACAGGTTTGGCGATTTCAAGTGGCTCTATTGTGTCAAGTGCCATATTCACTGTCAGGTTGACCATTACCCGGCGCTGACGGGCATCAATGGAGCGGCGCACTATTCGCACATCCTTGATTCTGTTGGCATCAATGCCAAGCTCATTGCTGATGTGGGCTACAAGCAGCATGGGCGTAGCAGCTGTTTTGGGATCAACCCTCAGGTTTAGTGTCTGTATCATTGGGTGACTGCAGATTTTCTCTTTTGTTTATTTGAAAAATATATCAGGGTAACTATGGCAAAGACGAATGCCACGAGATCTGATGCCGTCATGCTTGCCCACACTCCGTCAATGCCCCAGTAACGCGGGAATATGAGCAGGAATGGCAGCAGAAACAGCAGTTGGCGTGTCAGTGACAGGAAAATTGATATTTTCGGTTTTCCCACTGATTGGAAAAAGTTCTGTATAACTATCTGACATCCTACTACGGGATAGAACAGGAAGTATATTCTTGACCCTCTTATGGCTATGTCTATCAATGTTTGGTCAGTGGTGAACAGTTGGCTGATGACTCCGGGCATAAGCTCGGTCAGCAGCCATCCTATTGTAGTGATGCCCACACCAAGCCAAATGCCTATGTTGAGAGTTCGGCGTACGCGTTGCCATTGCCCGGCACCGTAATTAAACCCCAATATAGGCTGCATACCTTGGGTCACGCCAAACACTATCATTACAAAAAACATTGTTGTGCGGTTCAATATCCCGTATGCGCCAACAGCCAGATTCCCTATATTTGCTCCGTAATCCAAAAGGGCCTTATTGATGAACACTACCACCACACAGGCGCACACATTCATCAAAAATGGCGATAAGCCTATGGCATAGACACGTTTGAAGATTTGCGGTGTCAGCCATCGGTTTTTCAGTTCAAAATGCACAAAGCTTTTATGAGAAAAGAAATGCCACAAAACCCATACAAATGCCACAAACTGTCCACATACTGTAGCGGTGGCTGCGCCTTTTATGCCCCAGTCAAGTGCGAATATGAATATGGGCGCAAGAATTATGTTTACGCACACCGACAGCAGCGCCGAGATCATAGCTTTTTTAGGATAGCCCGTGGCTCTCATAAGGTTATTCAGACCTATGAAGATGTAGGATATGGGGGTGCCGTAGAGAATAATTTGCATGAATTCCCGCGCATATGGCAATGTTTGCGGCGTGGCTCCGAAAAACAGCAATATCTTGTCAAGAAACAGCAATGTCAGCCCCCCGAACACCACCGAGTGAATCAGGCATAATATAGTGACATTGTTGACCGTATCAGTGGCTTTTGACACATTCTTTTGTCCAAGATAAATTGATGATATTGTGGCACCGCCCACAGCTATCAGCGTGCAGAATGCTATTACAAGATTCATTAAGGGAAATGTGATCGCAAGTCCTGCTATAGCCATTGGTCCCACGCCATGTCCTATAAACATGCTGTCAACAATATTATAAAGTGATGTTGCAACGCTTGCTATTATGGCCGGAATAGAATATTGTGCAAGCAGTTTGCCTATCGGGGCTGTGCCAAGGATCATCGGTGTGGTGGATTGCTGTGCCATAACTTATCTAAATATTTTACAAAATTAGCCATAATTATAACACTCGTTAGGAGGTGAAATGTTATTTTTGCAAAAAAATTACATACAATGGCTGAGATCGGAGTGCTTTTTGACCTTGATGGCGTGCTTATTGACAGCGAAACGACTTATACAAAATTCTGGAGCGAAATAGGGCGAATTTATCCCACTGGTCTGGACAATTTTGCTATTGCTATTAAAGGCACCACGTTACCCTCAATCCTTGAATATTTTCCTGATGCTTCGGTGCGCGAAGACATAACGAAGCGACTATTGGCTTTTCAGGAGGCAATGGAATTTCCCATGTATCCCGGTGCACGGGAGTTGCTTCAGGGATTAAAGCAAGCCGATATACCCACGGCCATTGTCACCAGCAGTGACCGGCATAAAATGCAGCTTCTTTTTCGTCAGCATCCATGGATTCCCGATATGATAACCGCTATCATTGATGCATCGCAAGTCATGAAATCCAAGCCCGATCCTCAAGGGTATCTTCTTGGAGCCGAAGCTATAGGTGTTCCGGCTTCGCGATGCTGTGTGTTTGAGGATTCTTTGCAAGGGCTGGCTGCAGGTCGTGCCGCCGGTGCCAGAGTGATAGGGATAGCCACGACTTACTCCAGAGAGCGGATTTCTCCTCTTGCCGATATGGTGATTGATAGCGTCGCTGATATTTCTGCCGAAGAACTTGTTCAGTCGTGGTGATACGGTTCGTTGCGCATTATCGTCATGGCACGGTACAATTGCTCCACGAAAAATAAACGTACCATTTCGTGCGGAAATGTCATATCCGATAGTGATAGTTTGCCGTCAGCGCGAGCATAAACTTCATTGCTGAATCCGTACGGGCCGCCTACGGCGTAAACCACACGTTTGCATCCGCTCGTCATATGCTTTTCTATGGATTCAGAAAATTGTCGGGATGTGAGCCTTTTCCCTCGCTCGTCAAGTAGTATGAGCTTGTCGCCGGGTTGAAGCATCTGGAGCAGGGCCGTACCTTCGCGTTCTTTCTGAACCGATTCGCTTATGGTTTTAGTGGTTTTTATATCAGGTATTATGCATATTTGTACCGGGATATAATGTTTCAGTCGGTCAAGGTACATATCTATGCCTGTGCGCAGATACTGGGCGGTGGTTTTGCCTACGGCGGCGAGCACAATTTTCATGCTTGAAATATGATTTTTTTGAGTACTTTTGTGCAAAAGTACTTAATACCACCGTAACTATGAAATCAAAGGATGAACTTATTGACGATCTGCTCACCCTGGCGTTTGCCGAGGATGTGGGCGATGGCGATCACACCACTCTCAGCACTATCCCTGAAAATGAAATGGGCAAGCAGCAGCTCATTATAAAAGAGGCCGGCATTTTGGCTGGCGTGGAAGTGGCCAAAAAAGTATTTGAGAAATTTGATCCCGAGCTAAAGATGACAGTTTTCATTCACGATGGCGCACATGTAAAGCCGGGTGATGTTGCTTTCGTGGTTGAAGGCAAGGTCAGGTCTTTGCTCCAGACCGAGCGCATTATGCTCAATATCATGCAGCGCATGAGCGGAATTGCCACTACTACAGCTAAATATCAGGCTTGTCTTGACGGCCTGAAGACCAAAGTACTTGACACTCGCAAAACCACCCCGGGTATGCGCATGCTTGAGAAGGAAGCCGTGAAAATTGGCGGTGGATGCAATCATCGTATCGGATTGTTTGATATGATTCTTATAAAGGACAATCATGTGGACTTTGCCGGCGGCATACCGCAGGCTGTGGCGGCTGCAAAAAAATATTGTGCCGAATCAGGCCGTGACCTTAAGATTGAGGTGGAAGTGCGCAATACTGACGAAATCAATCAGGCTCTTGCTGCTGGCGTTGACCGAATCATGCTTGACAATTTCACACCCGAGCGCACTAAAGAGGCCGTGAAGCTCATCAATGGCAGAACCGAGATAGAATCATCCGGAGGCATCACTCTTGACACTCTTCGCGCTTATGGTGAATGTGGGGTGGATTTCATCTCCGTGGGTGCTCTCACACACTCTGTCAAGGGTCTTGATATGAGCTTCAAAGCTTGTTAAACCATCATAAAGTCGCACATAATACCGTCGCTCACTATCCATGCTTTTTCGGTAATGCGCAAATTCCCCTCGGGAGTTAGCTCCATTGTTCCGGAGGCAAGGTGTGGGGCGGCGGTGTTGGTTATATGCAGTGCGGCTTTGGTCCCGAAAAGCTGTTTTACCTGTTGTAGGTTTATGCCGTCTGAGGTGCGCAATCTCACCATTATATAGTCATTTAGCTTTTCGTTTTCATTTTCTTCCTCACATTTGGCGATTATACCGTTTGCCGCCACATACTCTTTGAGCGATGCGGGATTGTATTTCCTTCGGTTAGTGAAACTATGGGCCGAAGGGCCAAGGCCAAGATATGGTGCGAAAGTCCAGTAGGCAGAATTGTGCTGTGATCGTTTGCCCGGCAATGCAAAATTGGAAATTTCGTAATGCTCGTATCCTGCCTCTTTTAACAAGCGGCACAAAATCTCATACATTTCTGCACTTACCTCCTGAGGGGTTTCTGTGATTTTGCCATTCTTAAGCTGCGCAGTGAGGCGAGTTCCATCCTCATAGCTTAACGAGTAAGCTGAAATATGTTCGGGATGCAATTCCAATATCCCCTTGACCGATTGTTGCCATGACTCTATAGTTTGGTACGGGAGACCGTAAATGAGGTCAAGGCTAAGATTGTTAATTCCGCTTTTGCGCAGCAGCTCCACGGCTTCTATTGCTTTTTGTGCCGAGTGTCGCCGTCCTACAGCCTGAAGTTCAGCATCTGCGAGCGATTGCACACCCATGCTTACTCTGTTAACCCCATTTTTCTTAAGCGTTGTTGCCAATTGGTCCGTAACATCTTCCGGATTCACTTCTACTGTGATTTCCGTCATTGACGGCTGCTGCAAGGTGGTTATGAGTTCCCCGAGCATATTATGAGGCAGATTTGATGGTGTGCCACCTCCTATATACAATGTGGTGACAGGCTCCTTAAGTTCATGCCTGCGCACATTCCATTCGTTCAGCAATGCTTTCATCCATGCTTCTATGTGCTGATGTGCCGGCATGGAATAAAAATCGCAGTACCAGCATTTGGCATGACAAAAAGGCACATGTACATATAATCCGGCCATCAGAATTTGGAACCCTCGCGTTGGCAAATGCTTTTGAACTCACAAAAAGTGCAGACATTTTCTGTTTTAGCCTGTGTAAATGGTATATCCTTGCTGAATATCTCGGTTATCACTCCGTGAAGCCTTTCTTCGTACTCTGCAAGCACCTCATGGTAATCCGTCAATTCGTTGCCTCCTATTTTCAATGGATTGATTCCTTCAATGCTTATCTTGCTTAGTTTGTAGATAAGCGGTTGCACCGGACGGTCATCGTTATTGATATATCGGTACACAAGACAATAAAACAGTAATTGCATTATGCCCTTTACATTCTTGGTGTATTCGGGATCAAATAGCTTTTCCACAGAAGGAACGGATAGTTCATCGGAGCCGGTTTTGTAATCTATGAACCGGCGCGTGCCGTTTATTTCGTCTATACGGTCAATTATCATATACACGTTCACGCTCAGGTCCCGGTTTACCTTATACTGTCCCGATACTTTTTTTTCAGCCTCTATGAATGTAAACGGTGTGAGAGGTATCTCGCGTCTGAACATTGACACTACAGTTTCCAGCATTACCTTGCCCATCACGAGAGCTTCGCCTACAAGTGGGGTGAGCAGTTTGTCATCGTCAAGTTTATTGAATTCCTTGTTTACTGTTTCGGTAATAATCCGTTCAAGGAAATGTCTGTTTCCCGGTTTTATGCTCTGTTGCAGCAGTTCCGATGTGATTACCGGATGGCCTGACTCCTTGACTGACTCATAAAATTTTTGTGACACTGCATGCAGTATGGTGCCGTATGTGGCCGAATCCATATATTCGGTGATTTCATTTTCCGATCTGTATCCTTCCACATATTGTAGATAAAAGTGAAGAGGACATTCAATATAGGTATGAATGGCGCTTGGAGATAGATTGAATCCCGAGCCGGGGGTGAGAAACTTGTTCAGCATCTTCATCACATGCCCGGTTTTGGACATGATTATTTCCGGGGATGTAAATGTAGTGCCTCGGAACGTGGCTATGGAATGTGTAGCGTTGGAGCCTTTGAACAGATATAGCAGTTGCGTGAGATAGCGCGACATTTCCGAGCTTTTGGTTCCACCTACATTTCGGGCATCGTAGGTGAGCCACACATTTTTTGCACGAGCTATAAGTCTGTAAAAATAGTATGCGTATATGCTTTCCTGAAAATCGTTTGTGGCCATACCATAAGCCTTGCGCAATGATTCTGGAATGAACGATTTGGAGAATTGTTTGCGCGGAAATATGCGCTCGTTCATTGACAGCACGACAACATTTTCAAAATCAAGCGAACGTGTTTCAAGCATTCCCATAACTTGCAACCCCTTTAGTGGCTCTCCACGGAAATTGATTTTTGCACTGTGGATAGTGCGTTCCATTAGTTGGAAGAAAGTGAGGTCCTGCATCTCGATTTTGTATTCTGATGCAGCCTCATACAGTTCCATGACCGCCTGTTTATAGGCTATGATGAATTGGTGCTGTAATTCTCGGTCAGCTTGGTCTGATTTATTTATTGAAGCGTCAACGAAATCAAGCACACTGTCCAGATAGTTTTTTACCTGTTTTATGCCGCTTTTAGGCCCTATAGGACTGAAAATAAGCTCATAGCTTGGCGCAATTTCGCATAGCATCTGCGCAGGAAGCATGAACATGCGTTTGCTCGTAATGACATTAAGCACGGCCTCACATTCTTTTGGTGCTATGCCGTATATTGTGGGCATTCCTAAAAGAACGCGTACATCTTCATGAAAAAATGCCGGCATTGAGTGTACGTTGCGTACCTTAAGCTGTAGCATTACGATATTGTGTACGAGTGATGCCACAGGACTCAGGCGCATGGGAAACCCCATCGTTATGTTAAGAGTCTGAATCTTATCTTTCCCCAATGGTATTGAGTGAATGAGGGGTATGAACAAGGTTTCGTCCGGAAGCACTATCGCGGTGTTTATGGCATTTTCGCGATTGGTGATTACTCCGGTCTCAATCATGTCACTGACAAATTTCCCCGCGAGTTTTGCTTGCCCCACATTTGATGGCACGCCCACAATCTTTATCTCGGGAAAACTGGTTATATCTTCTTGGTCAAGCGGATAGATTGAGGGAAAATCCTTTATGTTTTTTTCTATGAATCTCCCTGCACGGTTTCTGGGGAGCTTGAATGTGGGTGAATTGTAATCCCAATAGTAATCCGCTATACCGAGTGCTTTCATACGACTGAAAATCTGAATCTCGGCTGTACTCAGCACATTGAATCCGCAGAACACATACCGTTTGAATTCAAAATCATTTGCCGTGGCTGTGCGTAGCCGTGTGGCAGCTTCGCGATAACGCATTCCTGAAGTGGTGAGTCCCCGTTTGCGCAACTCCTTTCGGTATTCATGATAGAGCGGACAAAGTACCTCCCAAAGCTTCAGAAATTTTTTGTTGGCCTTGGCCTGTTCATCGTCATTGCTGTTTGACACGTGGCTCCAGAATTGTTCGCGGTATTCATGTGGCTTTTCATCTCCCCAATAGCGGCGTATTACGTTCAGTTGTTCCTCTGTAAGATAATTGGAGTTGATTTCCTTAAGCCGTTCCACATTGACAAACAATTGGTCGGCGTCCACCATATAGCGGTCCACATCATTGAAATCCGATATAAGCATATCGCCCCAGAACATGAAGCGGTCAAAATTACCTATCTCTTTTGACAGTTTGGCATATTCGTTGTAGAGTACAAACAGTTGTTCATAGCGGCTCGCGTCTATGCCGTCTGAAAACTCCGTCACAAATTCGCTGATAGTCATCAGCCCCGGTGCCAAATGCTCACGGTTCATGGCCGTGTCAAGATACTTGGAAAAGAATGTTGCGCTTCGCTTGTTGGGAAACACAAAGCATATCTCGCTCACATCATCATGGCGTTTGGCGTATGCCTCAGCCACAAGTTTGAGAAATGGCGTGTGCATGAGAATTTAGTTTTTGAGCAGGAGTATTACTTTGATGGCTACGTCAAGGTTCACTATTTTGGCGTTTGCATAGCCATAGATATGCTGGGCAGCGGTATCAAACACCTCTGTCAGCTTCTCTACATTGCGTTCAGTGATGAATCTTGCAAAATTGGTGCTGAATTTTTGCTCCTCGGTATTGAGATAATTGAGTGATGCCACATTGAGGTTATACACGAAGTTCTCGCGCATGAGGCGGCTGCTGTATTCGTAAAATCGGCATTGTTGCTCTCTTGTCTGGGCCGCAAGCGCATTTGCCCATTCACGGAGTTGGAATATATTGCGCTGATATGCCAGACGCATCAATTGTATGAAATTGGCAAGCATCTTGTTGTCGGCCTCGTTGCCGTTGCTGTTGTTGAGTGCCGCGCTGATGCTTCCCCCCGAGATATGTGCTATCGCCATGGCATCGGCACGCTGCATATTCTTATGCTTGCATAAATAGTCGGCCACAGAGTCATCGCTCAGATGGCGCACCTCCACTCGTTGCAGACGCGAATAAATGGTGGGGAGTATGGCTCGCGAATCATTGCTCACCATTATTATTATGCTGTCGTCCGCAGGCTCTTCTATCAATTTCAGCAGCTTGTTGGCTGTTTCTTCATTCATCAGTTCCGGCAGCCACCATAGCACTACTTTGTAGCGTGTGTCATGGCTTGTCAGCGACAGCTTGTGTATCAGTGCCGAGCTTTCGCTGACATAATTGGCCGGTTTGGCGTTCTTTTTACCGAAAGAGTCTGCCCATAGGTCATAATCCATGAATATCCTTCCAGTAAGATATTCGCGCCATTGGGTCATGAAATCATCAGAGGTTGGAGGCAAATTGCGAAACTTCTCTGTCTTAACCACCGGAAACACCTGTATGGTGTCTATATGATTCATCGCTTCATGTTGTCGGCAGGCTGCACATTTTCCGCAACTGTCTCCGTCAGGGGTGCGGTTGGTGCAATGTATGTATTGGGCCATGGCTCGGGCCAGTGCGAATTTGCCTATCCCGGCCGGTCCCTCCAGCAGTAATGCATGAGGTATGCGGTCGTTGTCAACCATGGCTCTCAGCCTTTCTTTCACTTGGGTATGTGCCGGTATGTCGCTGAATTTCATGAAACTTATTGTTGGGACTACAAATTTACAGTTTATTCCGCGAAAAAGCAACGGTGCGCCACAGGTAATTTCCTGCAGCGCACCGCTTATAAAGTGCTATGTTAATCTAAATTCAGGCTTTGTAGATTTCCTGCTGTTCAGGTTTGAAGTTCGCAATGAAATCAGCATGTTTTGCCACTTCGGCTTGTGCCAGTTTGTTGTAAACTTCAGCACTGTGCACAAATTCATCATTGCGGTTGGCATCACTCAGGAGCAGATAGCCCATGATGATATTGCCGGCCATTTCCACAAGGCGGCGTGCCATGAAGTCAACATATGCTGTATCTTTAGCCTCGGTCACGGTATTTACGGCTTTTTCGTAGCTTTCGGTCATCGCCATGAGATTGTCGCGCAGCCACATAAGTTCGGGTTTTACCTCCTGAGCCTGATATTCGCGAATCATGTTGAAGTATGTGCCGGTGGTCACGTGGCGTATTGCAGCTACAACCTGAAGCTGAGTGGTACCTTCGTATATAGAAGTGATGCGGGCGTCGCGATACACGCGTTCACAAGCATAATCCTTCATGAAACCGCTACCGCCGTGAATCTGAATGCAGTCATATGCATTCTGGTTGCAATATTCACTGCCCATACCTTTTACAAGGGGAGTGCAGGCATCAGCTTTCTTGGAGTACTCTTTCATCTCCTTGCGCTCCTCGGGTGTGAGACTGCGCTCTTTGGATATATCTTCGTAAATTTTGTAGATGTCCACAAAGCGTGAGGTCTCATAAAGAAGTGCACGGCTGGCATCAAGTTTGGCCTTCATGATGGCAAGCATTTCATATACTGCGGGAAATTCTATGATTGCTTTGCCAAACTGCTTGCGGTCCTGGGCATAAGCAAGAGCCTCGCGGTAAGCACGTTCGCTTACGCCAACGCTCTGTGCTGCGATACCCAAACGGGCACCGTTCATAAGAGCCATCACATATTTGATGAGACCCAGACGACGGCTGCCGCAGAGTTCTGCTTTGGCATTTTTATATACAAGCTCGCAGGTCGGAGACCCCTTGATACCCATCTTGTTTTCAATGCGGCGCACATCAACACCTCCATTGCGTTTGTCGTATATGAACATTGACAGTCCGCGACCATCTTTTGTGCCGTCTTCCGAGCGGGCAAGCACGAGATGGATGTCGGCATCGCCATTGGTGATGAAGCGTTTTACGCCGTTTAGACGCCATGTGCCGTCAGGCTGCTCGGTAGCTTTGAGCATCACGCTCTGAAGGTCAGAGCCGGCATCAGGTTCGGTAAGGTCCATTGACATGGTCTCACCCTTGCACACGCGGGGGATGTAACGCTGTTTCTGGTCTTCGTCGGCAAATTCATATATTGTTTCTGCGCAGTCCTGAAGTCCCCACAGATTCTCAAAACCGGTATCTGCGCGGCTCACGATGTCGGCAGCCATTATATACGGAGTGATAGGGAAGTTCAAACCGCCAAGGCGACGGGGCATTGCCATGCCCATCAAGCCGGCTTTGCGACAAAGTTCAAGGTTTTCTTGGGTGGGAACGGCATAACTTACGCGTCCATTCTCCACTTTAGGACCCTGATGGTCCACCTCTTCGGCGTTTTCTGCTATCTTGCCTCCGCAAATTTCGCCTACCACTTCCAGCACCTTGTCATAAGAGTCCATGGCGTCGTCAAAATCCTGAGGCGCATAATCAAAAGTTTTGGCATCGGCAAAGTCGCGCTCCTTGAGCTTGACAATCTTCTCCATCAACGGATGGTTGAGGTGATGCTTGAGTGCCGAATTGTCTGTATAGAAATTAGCCATTGCTTACTTGGAATTTTTCTTGTAGTACTTGATGAGTTTGGGAATCACGTCTTCAACATTGCCGGTTATCACATAATCGGCTATTGTGTTGATGGGGGCATTCGGGTCATTGTTGATTGACAGTATGATTGAGCTGTCCTGCATACCTGCGATATGCTGTATCTGGCCCGATATGCCGCATGCTATGTATAGCTTGGGACGAACGGTCACACCGGTTTGGCCAATCTGGCGGTCATGTTCGGTGAATCCGGCATCCACGGCGGCACGTGATGCACCTACTTCGCCGCCTAATGTGTTGGCAAGGTCATAAAGCAACTGGAAGTTCTCTTTGCTGCCCATGCCGTAACCTCCGGCTACTATAATGGGTGCTCCCTTGATGTTGACTTTTGACTTTTCAATATGACGGTCAATGATTTCTACTGCGAAATCCTCGGGGCTTACATATTTGTCTGCTTCAAGGTTTACAACAGTTCCTTTGTAGTTGGGATCAAACTCTTCTTTGCGCATAACGCCTTCGCGCACGGTGGCCATCTGCGGACGGCACTCCGGATTTACGATTGTGGCCACAATGTTGCCGCCGAATGCGGGACGAATCTGATAAAGAAGGTTCTGATATTCCTTGCCTGTTTTAGGGTCGGTGTGGTCTCCGATTTCCAGTGCCGTGCAGTCGGCGGTAAGGCCGCTGTGAAGACATGAAGATACGCGGGGACCGAGGTCACGGCCAATACATGTGGCTCCCATGAGGCATACCTGAGGTTTAATCTCTTTGAAGAGATTTATTATAACCGATGCATGGGGTGCTGATACATAAGGGTAAAGGCGTTTGTCTTCAACTTTATATACGGTATCTACGCCGTAAGGAAAAAGCTGGTTTTCCACCCCGGCAAGATTGTCGCCAATCACAATGGCTTCAAGCTTCACGCCGAGCTTGGTGGCAAGTTCGCGTCCTTTGGTGAGGAGCTCAAGGCTAACGTCGGCTACTTTGCCGTCGTCGAACTCGCAATATACTATGAGGTTATTGTTGTCGGTCATTGCTAAATTTGTTGTAATGGTTCAACTTCGCGTTGTTTAGCCTATGGTGTGGGAGGCAATGAGTTCTTTCACCAGATCTTCTATTTGCTCGTCGTTGTTGTCAAGACGGCGGCTTTCTTTAGCGGTGAACACCACATTTTCTATCGCTTTCACTTTTGTAGGTGAACCGGGCAGGCCTATCTGATTGGGGTCTGCATCCACCATGGCTGCGCTCCATTCCTGTATGTTGAGGTAGGGACGCTCATCAACCAGCTGCTGCGCTGTTGCCGATGCTTTGGCTTTTTCTGTGGGTGAAAGAGCATACTTGTATTTTTGCAGACGCATTGCGTTGCGCGGGCGGCATTCTGCTGCGCTTCCGTTCACTGTCACAACACAGGGGAGGGGAGATTTAACAGTCTCAACACCGTTTTCAAGGCGGCGTTTCACTGTTACATGACCGTCTTTGAGGTCCAATATCTCTTCAGCGTAAGTTACCTGAGGAATGCCAAGCTTCTCTGCAATCTGGGGACCAACTTGTGCGGTGTCACCGTCAATAGCCTGACGACCGCCGAGTATTATGTCATAGTTGCCGAATTTCTTCACTGCCTGTGCAAGTGAGTAGGAGGTGGCGAGGGTATCTGCGCCGCCAAGCACACGGTCTGTGAGCACTATCCCGGCATCTGCGCCGCGATACATTGCTTCACGTATTATTTCCGATGCGCGGGGAAGTCCCATGGTCAATAAAGTCACTGTGGAGCCAGGGTTTGCATCCTTGAGTCGAAGGGCTTGCTCAAGGGCGTTGAGGTCTTCGGGATTAAAGATGGCAGGAAGTGCGGCGCGGTTGATGGTACCGTCAGCTTTCATGGCATCTTTGCCCACGTTGCGGGTGTCGGGCACCTGCTTTGCGAGCACAATGATGTTAAGACTCATACTATTAATTTTGATAATTAGATATAATAATCAGTTTATTTAGGCCTACAAAGGTAAGAAAAATGATTGGATTTCACCTTAATAACGCCAAACTTATTTCAAAACCCGTGCGCCGGTAACACAAAATTTGTTAATAGGGCAATGAAGGCGACCATCCTTTGCCGGATAATCGCCTTCATTATTTTTAATCTCTGCCGGTACCGTCAAAACAGTGTGTGCAGATTTTGCATTTGGGTAGCCCGATTGCATCTATGATTTTTTGAATCGAACAGAATTTTAGAGATGTGAGCTGGAGTTTCTTTCTTATCTCCTCTACCATAGCTTCATATTGCGGTGTGCCTTCGGTGGCGTATGCTTCAAGGTTTGTGTTGGGGTCCCCTTCAAGCTGTTCTATCACGCGACGCGTTATCAGCTCCATTTCACTCTTGGATGCCGTGAAATTAAGATATTTGCATGGATAAATGAGTGGCGGACATGATATGCGCATATGCACTTCCTTGACACCATAGTCATACAAGTCGCTTACGTTGTCTCTCAGCTGTGTTCCACGCACTATCGAATCATCGCAGAATGCCACTCGGTTGCCTTTGAGAAGTGCGCGATTGGCTATAAGTTTCATTTTTGCCACAAGCTCGC
>HF985632.1:0-14082 GCA_000431155.1 Bacteroides sp. CAG:927 | reverse complement strand
GTGCCGGGTGTGAAGCTTCGGGGCCAAGTGGGCGTATATTTCACTATACCGCGTTTGTAGGGGACTTTTTTCCCTTCGGCATATCCCAACGCCATACCAATGCCGGAGTCGGGAATGGCGCTTACAAAGTCAACTTCAGTTTTGTCTTCTTTGCCCATCGCTTCGCCGCAGCGGCAACGCATGTAGTCCACGTTTACACCTTCGTACTCGCATACAGGATAACCGTAGTATGTCCATAGAAATGCGCATATCTGCATATCCTTTTCGGGCTTGCGCAGCTGTTTGCACCCCTCCGGGGTTATCTCCACGATTTCGCCGGGCCCCACATTGTAGCATATATCATATCCGAGATTGGGAAATGCGCATGTCTCTGAAGTGGCCGCATGTGCACCGTCTTTTTTGCCTATGATTATCGGGGTGCGTCCCATCCGGTCGCGTGCTGCTATGATTTTTCCTTCAAGCAGCAGAAGCATTGAGCACGAGCCTTTGAGTCTCCGGTACACGTTTTCTATACCGCTCACAAGGTCATTTCCCTCGCTTATGAGCGCCGCTATCATCTCGGTAGGGTTGATGATGTCGTAGGAATGTTCGCAGAAATGGTGCCCTTTCGCCAGCAGCTCTTTTTCAAGTGTGCCGATGTTGTTGATGCGTCCCACTGTCACTATGGCGAACTTGCCCAGATGACAATTTACGATAATAGGTTGCGCATCGGTATCCGATATCACTCCTATACCGCAGTTGCCGGTAAATTGCCATAAATCCGGCTCAAATTTGTTGCGGAAATACGAATTCTCGATGTTGTGGATAGAGCGTGTGAAAATGCCGTCATGACAAGTGGCCATGCCGGCACGTTTTGTGCCCATGTGGCTGTTGTAGTCCACTCCGTAAAACAGGTCATTGACGCACGGTGTGGTTTTGGTAACGCCGAAAAAACCTCCCATATATAACTTTCTTGTTTAATGATAAAGTGGAAAAGCTGTCGGCAGTCAAATGCCGACAGCTCTTCACTATGGTTTGTACTATGCTTTTTTATGTTTGTTTTCAATCCATTTGCGGGCGTTGACAAATGCGTCTATCCATGGAGTCACATCATCATTGAGGTGACTGCTTGGATAATATGCGCACTGCCAGGGGAAAATGGCACGTTCAAGGTGCGGCATCATGGCCAGATGACGACCATCTGGCGAGGCTATGCCTGCCACTGCTCCACGGCTGCCGTTGGGATTGCCGGGATATGAGGCATAATTGTATTTCAGAACCACGTTATATTGGTCCATAGGCATCGGCAAATGGAAGCGTCCTTCGCCGTGGGCCACCCATATTCCCGATTTCAGACCTGAAAGCGGACCGAACATTACCGAATTGTTTTCAGGAATGTTCACACCCACAAATTGGCTTTCAAATTTATGGCTGATATTGTGCTCCATTTTTGCACGGCGCTCATGATCCGGATTGATGAGGTTAAGTTCTATCATAAGCTGGCAGCCGTTGCATACACCCAGACTCAGAGTGTCTTCACGGGCATAGAAGTTGTCAAGCGCACGTTTTGCGTTTTCATTCCATAGGAATCCGCCTGCCCATCCTTTTGCCGATCCGAGTACATCGGAGTTGGAGAAACCTCCGCAGAACACTATCATATCCACATCTTCCAAGGTTTCGCGGCCGCTTATGAGGTCAGTCATGTGAACATCTTTCACATCAAATCCTGCAAGATACAAGGAGTAAGCCATCTCGCGGTCGCCATTTACGCCCTTTTCACGGATGATTGCTGCGCGTACACCGCTTTTCTCGTGTTTGCCGTGAGCCAGATTGCGTGACGCAAGCTTACCGTTCCACCCTTTTGGCAGACGATAGCGCAGAGGTTGTTTCTTGTAGTTTTCATAGCGCATGGCGGCACATTTTTCACCGCTTTGCACACAATCAAGCAGATACGAAGAGCGCATCCACACATCACGCAGATAATCAATGCCGAGCATGCGTTCACTTCCCTGATGGTTCACCATCACGGCGCGTTCGTTTATCGGCGTACCGATGGCAAAGAATTTCACACCGGCCTCACGCAATGTGCGTTCTGCTGTTTCGCACTTGTTGTTGGCTATCTGCACCACAAGTGCGGGGTTTTCTGCAAACAATATCTTCACAAGGTCATTCTCACCGTTGGCCACGAATCCATCGGTAGAGAACTGTATGCCTCCGTTGGTGTTGGCAAATGTCATTTCCAGCAAGGTGGTGACAAGTCCTCCGGCTGCAACATCGTGTGCTGCCATGAGCGCACCTCGTTTCACCAGTGCTTGCACGGCATTGAATGTTGCGGCAAATTTGTCTGCATCCGTCACCGTAGGAGCCTCCGAGCCGAGTCGGTTGAGAGTTTGGGCAAGGGCAGAACCTCCTGTTTTGAGCTTGTCGCCGCTGAAATCTATGTAGTAAAGTGTGGAGTTGACACCGTTGCGAAGCACGGGGCTTACAGTTCGGCGCACATCGGTTACCTCGCCCGCTGCTGAAATTATCACAGTGCCGGGGGCAAACACCTTGTCGTCGCCATATTTTTGGGTCATTGACAGGGAGTCCTTGCCGGTAGGTATGTTGATGCCGAGTGCGCATGCAAAGTCGCTGCATGCCTCTACTGCACGATACAGCGCTGCATCTTCACCGGGATTTTTGCACGGCCACATCCAGTTGGCACTCAGTGACAATCCTTTGATGCCACGGGCTATGGGTGCACTGACAATGTTGGTGAGCGCTTCGGCCACAGCCATTACCGAACCTTTTGCAGAGTCTATCAGTGCCACTTGCGGTGCATGGCCTATGGAAGTGGCTATACCTGATTTGCCACGGTAATCAAGGCTCACAACGCCGCAGTCGCTTAAAGGCAGCTGAATCTCGCCCTGACACTGCTGGCGTGCAATCTTGCCGGTAACGGAACGGTCCACTTTGTTGGTGAGCCAGTCTTTTGATGCCACGGCCTCAAGTGACAGCACATCACGCAGATATTCGTCAATTTTATCTTCGCTGTATTCGGCATCGGCATATGTGTGGTGTACCGTAGTGTCTGTCATAACTGTTTTGGGCGAGTTGCCAAACATGTCTGCCAGTTCAAGGTCTATCGGCTTTACACCATCTTTGCGGGTGAACACAAACTTTTCGTCGGCACTCGTTTCTCCTACCACGTAGAATGGTGCACGTTCGCGTTCAGCCACAGTGCGTATGTATTCCACATCTTCTTCCTCTACTACCATGCCCATGCGTTCTTGGCTCTCATTGCCCACGATTTCTTTTGAGGACAGTGTGGGGTCGCCAACAGGCAGCGCATCCAGATCAATATGACCGCCGGTCGCCTCAACAAGTTCCGACAGCGCGTTTAAGTGTCCGCCGGCACCGTGGTCATGTATGGAAATTATGGGATTTTCATCGGCTTCAGCCATTGCGCGTATCACATTCGATACTCGCTTCTGCATTTCGGGATTTGCACGCTGAACGGCGTTAAGCTCAATGGAGTTGTCGTACTCTCCGGTTTCCACCGATGATACGGCTCCGCCGCCCATACCTATGCGGTAGTTGTCGCCGCCCATCACCACTACTTTCTGGCCCGGTTCAGGCACACCTTTTATGGCATCTTTTTTAGTGGCGAATCCCACGCCGCCGGCCAGCATTATCACCTTGTCATAGGCATAAAGGCGTCCGTTTTCGTCATGCTCAAATGTCAGCAAAGAACCGCAAATCAGCGGCTGTCCGAATTTATTGCCGAAATCGCTTGCTCCGTTGGATGCTTTAATGAGAATGTCACAAGGTGTCTGATACAGCCATACACGCGGATTCATCATAAGCTCCCAGCGGTGCTCCGGACTCATGCGTGGGTACGATGTCATATACACGGCTGTACCTGCTATTGGCAAAGATGCCTTTCCGCCTCCCAAACGGTCGCGGATTTCGCCGCCGGTACCGGTGGCAGCACCGTTGAACGGTTCTACCGTGGTCGGGAAGTTGTGGGTTTCGGCTTTAAGCGATATTACTGTGTCAATCTCTTTTACATCAAAATAATCGGGACGCTCTGGATGAACGGGCGCAAATTGTTGGGCTTTTGGCCCGGCCACGAATGCCACATTGTCTTTGTAGGCCGATACGAGTGCTCCCGGATTGGTTTGGGAAGTCTTTTTAATGAGCTTGAACAGCGACATCGGTTTTTCCTCTCCGTCTATCACGAATGTGCCGTTGAATATTTTATGACGGCAATGTTCGGAATTGACCTGTGAAAAACCGAATACCTCACTGTCGGTCAATGGGCGACCGAGTTTCTCTGAGAGTTTGCGCAGATATTCTTCCTCATCGTGGCTCAGAGCCAATCCTTCCTGACGGTTATATGTAGCAATATCTTCAATGTAAACTATGGGTTCAGGCTTGCGCTCTACTTTGAATATGCGCGAGTTGAGACCCTTGTAAACACGCTGAAGCATTTTGTCAAAATGTGGGTTCTCCTCTTTGGTCAGCACAAATTGCTCTATGCGGCTTATGCCCTCAAGGCCCATATTCTGGGTGATTTCAACTGCATTTGTGCTCCAGGGAGTAATCATTTCTTTGCGCGGACCTATGAAAGTGCCGCTTACTGAAGTGGATGCCAATGGTTTTGCGCCATCAAACAGCCAGCTGAGTTTCTGCTTCTCCACATCCGAAAGTTTGTGGTCAGTGTCAACTGCTGTTATCAAGGTGGCGCCTTTCTTAAAGAATACGACCATGTGAATTGGGAGTAGTTGGAAAAATGTTGAAAAATTTGCTGCAAAGGTAATCATTTCTCATCTCCCATACAAATAAATTTAGTCCATGATTCATCTGTATGCACTTATCTCGCGCTTGCAGTTGCGCAGGTCTGTTAGTATTTGTGTCAATATGCTTTTGACCGCGTGTTTTTGTATTAGCTGTTTATGTCAAAGATTGCATCCGGCAGGCAGGGGAGGGCGTTGTCCGGAATGATCAGTGTATATTTTTCGGTTATGGCAAGCGTATGGTTGCCGGTGTGTTCCCATTGCTTGATTTCATTCCATGCTATTTCTTTAGGCGTTTTGGGACATATGATTTCGCCGTTTTTTATTGCAGGCTCATAAATTACCGTTATGCTTCTTCCCGGCAGCACGACAAGATGCTGTGGTAAAACGCACAATGCGGCAGTGGGGGTGAGGGCTACATAGAAATATGCCAAAGACAGCAGTCCCGGAATCACTATGAATATAAGCATCAGCGCCACAAGAATATATCTGATGTCAGCAGTAAGTGCCGATGCAGCAACCAGTCCCGTTATTGCAAGGATTATTGGCGTTATCACACTCCATCTATAACGCATCAACACCTCGCCCATAGCCATATGTATGTAGCTGCGGGGCGAGGTGGTGTAGCTTAAGGTTATTATCGGGCTTGTGGTGCTCAATCGTCAAGTTTGTGAATTACAAGACCCGAACGGAGTTTCGGCTCAAACCACGTGGTTTTCGGTGGCATTATGTTGCCGCTGTCTGCTATGTCCATCAGCTGCTTCATTGACACCGGATAAAGGGCTAACGCCATAGCCATTTCTCCGGAATCTACTCTGCGTTGAAGCTCTTCAAGACCGCGTATTCCTCCTACAAAATCTATTCGCTTATCCGAGCGGAGATCGTGGATGCCCAGTATGTCGCGGAGTATCAGATCCGAGCTTACAGTCACATCAAGAACTCCTATTGGGTCGGAGTCATTGTATGTGCCCTCTTTCGCTGTCAGTGAATACCATTGGCCGGGAAGATACAGTGCAAAATTATGCAGTTTTTCCGGACGATATGCTTCACTCCCTTTGGGTGTTACAATGAAATTCTCTTTTAGTTTATTGATGAACTGTTCAGGAGTGAGTCCGTTAAGATCTTTCACCACACGGTTGTAGTCAATAATGTTGAGGTGGGATGCGGGAAAAGCGACAGCAAGGAAGAAGTTGTACTCCTCATTCCCTTTGTGGTTCGGATTTGCCTTGGCTTTTTCATTACCTACCAATGCCGCTGCAGCTGTGCGATGATGACCGTCAGCTATATACAGGTATGGGATTTTTTCAAACTCTTTGGTAATGGTGTCTATGGTTTCTTGGTCGTTTATTACCCAGAAATGATGGCCGAATCCGTCGGGAGCAGTGAAGTCATATTCCGGTTCTCCGGCGGTTACGGTGTCTATTATGTGTTGTAACACCTTATTGTCGGGAAAAGCAAGAAACACCGGTTCGATATTGGCATTGTTGACACGCACATGTTTCATGCGGTCCTCCTCTTTATCGCGGCGTGTAAGCTCATGCTTTTTGATTTTGCCGGTCATGTAGTCATCTACGTTGGCAGCTATTACAATGCCGTACTGGGTGCGGCCATTCATGGTTTGGGCATAAATGTAGTAATGCTCGGTGTCATCCTGTTTGAGCCATCCTTGCTGCTGAAAGTTGTTGAAATTCTCCACAGCCTTGGTGTACACCACAGGATCATGTTCATCCGTACCCGGCAAAAAGTCTATTTCGGGCTTTATGATGTGATACAGTGATTTTTCATTACCCTCAGCTTCGGCGCGGGCTTCTTCGCTGTTGAGCACATCATAGGGTCGTGAGGCTACCTCTGTTACAAGATGGCGCGGAGGACGGACCCCCTTAAACGGTTTTACTTTTGCCATGATTTATTTACGAACAATGGTTTGACAACGGTCGGGACCGATGGATATGATTGTTATGGGTGTGCGAAGCTGTTCCTCAAGGAAACGGATGTAATTGGAGAATGTTTCAGGAAATTCATCTTCACTCTTCATTTTCGTCAGATCGGTCTGCCATCCCGGAAGTTCGGTATATATTGGTTCTATATCTACTGAGTCGATATCAAATGGGAACAGATCTGTTTCCTCACCATTGATTTTGTAGGCGGTGCATGCTTTTATGGTAGCAAAGCTGTCAAGCACATCGCTCTTCATCATTATGAGCTGGGTGACGCCGTTTATCATTATGGCATAGCGCAGAGCTACAAGGTCAATCCATCCGCAACGGCGCTCGCGGCCTGTCACGGCACCGTATTCATGACCTAAGTCACGTATTTTTTTGCCGGTTTCATCGTGAAGCTCTGTGGGGAAAGGTCCGCTGCCCACACGTGTGCAGTAGGCTTTGAAAATACCATAAACCTCACCTATCTTGTTGGGCGCTACTCCAAGTCCTGAGCATGCGCCGGCAGTAATGGTGTTGGATGAGGTCACAAACGGGTAGGAACCGAAATCCACATCAAGCATAGTGCCCTGAGCACCCTCGCACAATACTGATTTTCCTTCGTTCAGATAACCGTTGATGAGATATTCTGAATCAACTATATCAAATGTCTTGATATAGTCCAGTGCCTCCATCCATTTGTCCTCAAGTTCCTTAAGATTTTGAGGCTGGGCATCAAGGCTCTTCAAACGTACCAAGTGACGTGCGCGGGCTGCGCTATATTTGGCGTCAAAGTTGTGGAACAGATCGCCGAGACGCAAACCGTTACGGCTTACTTTGTCGGTATATGTTGGCCCGATTCCTTTACCGGTGGTGCCGATTTTTGCGCCACCCTTGGCGCGTTCCAATGCTGCGTCAAGTAATCTGTGGGTGGGAAGAATCAGGTGTACTTTTTTTGATATTTTGAGCACTTTGCGCAAATTGACTCCACTTTCTTCCAAAGCCTTGGCTTCTTCGGCAAACAGTACCGGGTCCAGAACCACACCATTGCCGATCACGTTGATTTGACCGTGCTGAAATATACCCGAGGGAATGGAGCGGAGCACATATTTCTTGCCTTCGAATTCCAAAGTGTGTCCGGCATTGGGGCCGCCTTGGAATCGTGCCACCACATCATAACGCGGTGTGAGCACATCCACTACTTTACCCTTGCCCTCGTCGCCCCACTGGAGCCCTAATAGCACATCTACTTTCATAGCCATAAAATTGTGATAAACAGAATTTTGTATGTGTAATTAATTTGTTTTACGTTTGGGTTCAGCTTTTTTGCGCTTTGATTTACGCAGACATCGCGAGCACACTCCGTATATGTAAAGGTCGGCATATGCAGGTTGAAAGCTTGAATAGCGTCGTGATCCCAGCACTGCGTCCACTTCTGGATCCGTGACCTCTTTTATCTTTCCGCATCGTGAGCACACAAGATGATGGTGGTTGGGAGACGCTTCGGTTATCTTTTCATATTGCGCTGTCTGATTGCCGAATGTATGGCGACGCACAAGACCCGCATCCACCAGCAGCTGCATGGTGTTATAGACTGTGGCGAGGCTCACATGGTATCCGTCAGACTCCAAAAGCTGGTGCAGAGTGTCTATGATGAAGTGCGAGTTCATCTCCATAACCTTGTCAAGTATGGCATAACGCTCAGGCGTTTTGCGCAGCTTGTGTTTGGTCATGTATTGCGTAAAAGCCGTCATTGCGGCTGTTTTGGTGCGTTCCTCGCTCATCATGCCACAAAGATAGCTATTATTAATTACATGTGCCAATAAAAAGCACGTTATTTGAGATTGGAGCGCACCGATTCCAGATAAGCTTTCATGGCGTTGCTGTCTCTCTCCTCAACTATCTGCTTGAGTTGCTCGAGTGAGTTGCATATCTGGGTCAGTTGTTGGGCCGTGTGGGGGTTGAAGAGTATCTCCGACAGTAGGTAATCGTCCTCCGACATAAGCCCTCTCGCTATCTGGTGATGACGTTTGAATGTGGTGCCGGGGGCATCCTGATGTTTCATGACGCTTGCAAAAGCAAGTGTGGCCGCAAACGGAATACTGAGCGAATATGCTATCGTCAGGTCATGCTCTTCAAATGAGTAATGCTCGATATGCAGCCCAAGCCGGTTGTAGAGCTGTTCAAAAAAATCCTTTCCGGTCTTGCATCCCTCAGTTATTATTATGGCATTTTCATTGGCCAGATTGCTTAGAGATGCGAATGTGGGTCCAAACATGGGATGCGTGGAAACAAACGGGAATCCGCACGATGCATAAAATTCCGGCAGCCCTGTTTTCACCGACGCAATGTCGCTTATGATGCATTGCGGATTGTGGAGGTGGGGTAGTACTGCGTGAAAAGCCTCAATGGTATATTTTACCGTTGCCGCGTTTATCACCATATCGGGATTGAAGTCGTCCACTTCGTCAAGTGTTGAAAATCGCTCCACATTATAAGTGAACCTGAGCTTCTTTGCATCAGGGTCGTACATCGCCACTCTGTGGTCAAAAGATAGCAAATCGCTGAAAAACGAGCCCATTTTGCCGGCTCCCATTATCAGTATTTTCATCGGTTGTCGTCTTTACGGTTCAATACTTCAATCTGCTGCCGCACAGATTCGTCATGAATGGCAAGAAGTATGGTTTTGAGAAAATCTTCACCCATTCCCATCTCCACGCCTGTTGCGCAGCGTGTACGTATCACATCATTATATCGGCCGGCCTGAACCACAGGCATTTTATGCTCCTTTTTATATTGGCCTATTTCACGGGAAATCTGCATGCGTTTGGCAAGTACTTCCAGCAGCTCATTGTCTATCTGGTCAATATTGCGGCGCAGAAGGGCAAGGCTTTCGGTGCTTCGTTTCTCGGATTTCTGTACCAGCGAGCTTAAGATTACATGCAGCACTTCAGGTGTGACTTGCTGTGCGGCATCACTCCATGCGCAATCTGGGTTGCAGTGGCTTTCTATTATCAGTCCGTCAAATCCCATGTCTAATGCCTGTTGCGACAATGGCGCGATAAGCTCACGTTTGCCCCCTATATGTGAGGGATCGCATATTATCGGAAGTTCCGGATACCGTAGGCGCAGCTCAGTAGGTATGTGCCATTGGGGCATATTACGGTATATATGTTTGCCGTATGCTGAAAATCCACGGTGAATTGCGCCGATACGGTGAATCCCCGCATTGTATATTCTTTGCATCGCGCCTATCCACAGTTCCAGATCAGGGTTGACCGGATTTTTCACAAGCACCGGCACATCAACATCCATTTCGGCAAGTGTGTCGGCTATCTCCTGCATTGCAAAAGGATTGGCACTCGTTCTGGCTCCTATCCACAGCAGGTCAATGCCTGCCTCCAGCGCCTGCTGCACATGCACGCGTGTGGCCACTTCAGTTGCCGTATGCATTCCTGTAATCTCTTTCACCTCGCGCATCCATTCAAGTGCAGGAGCGCCCACGCCTTCAAAACCTCCCGGTTTGGTGCGCGGTTTCCATACTCCGGCGCGGAATATGGTAATGCCGTCAGCATGCAGTGCTTTGGCTGTGGACAGTACTTGCTCTCGTGTTTCCGCGCTGCATGGCCCTGCGATGATTAGCGGCGTGTTGTCCGGTGTATCCGGAAATCTTATTGGTTGTAATTGTGTCATGATAATCTTTCTAATGCTTTTTGAAGTGTTTGTTCTGTGGCGCAGAGCGATATTCTGATATATCTTTCGCCATTGGAACCGAAAATGAATCCCGGGGTTATGAACAGCCCTTTGTCATAAAGCAGTTCATCGGCCAATTGTTCGGAACTTGTATAGTTGTCAGGAATCTTTCCCCATAGAAACAATCCTTTTTGTCTTTTGTCAAATTGGCAGTTAAGTTTTTGCATTATCTTTTCTGCTGTTACCCTTCGCTTGGCATAAAGTTTATTCAGCTCGTCATGCCATTCTTTGCCTTGATTCAGCGCTTTTATTGCGGCAAGCATCACGGGGCGGAACTGGCCGGAATCCACATTTGATTTCACTTTGTAAATCCAGTTTATGAATTCAGGATTTGACACCACCATTGCCACTCGCCATCCCGCCATATTGTGGCTTTTGCTTAATGAGTTCAATTCTAATACCACATCTTTCGCACCCTCAATCTGTAATATGCTTTGGGGTTGGTCGTTGAGAATGAAGCTGTAAGGGTTGTCATGGGCTATCACTATGGAATGTTTTTTCCCGAAAGCCACCAATTTTTCAAACAGCTCCTTGGTCGGTTGGGTTCCGGTAGGCATGTGGGGATAATTCACCCACATAAGTTTGATATTGTCAAGGGGCAGTTTCTCAAGCTCATCGAAGTCAGGCATCCAGCCGTTCTCTTCGGTGAGTGAATAAGGATATATCTTTGCTCCTGCCAGCTCGGATGCCGAGGTGTAGGTAGGGTATCCGGGATTGGGCACCAATACTCCGTCTCCGGGATTGAGAAAGGCCATGGACACATGCATTACTCCTTCCTTTGATCCTATGAGTGGTAATACCTCTTTGTCGGGGTTTAAGGTCACCCCATACCATTTGTTGTACCAGTCTGCCATGGCTTTGCGCAGTTCAGGCAATCCCATTCCGGGCTGATAGGAGTGCGTGTCGTTGCGTCGTGCTTGTTCCACAAGTGTTTCTATCACCTCGGTAGGTGGAGGAGTGTCCGGTCCGCCGATACCTAACGATATTATATCGTGTCCTTGCGCACGTAGCTGTGCCACTTCGCGCAGACGGCGTGAGAAATAATATTCTTTCACTCGTCCGACACGGTCTGATGGTTGTATTTTTTTATTGTTCATCTTTAAATTGTGTATATTGTCCCAGAGACCTGAAATCTGACATCAGCGGACGCACTGCGTCTATTGCTTGTAGGTAACGGGCGTATGAATTGAATGTTACATCTATGTAGAATCTGTATTCCCATTCTCGTCCTATAATCGGCATTGATTGTATTTTTGATAGGTTCATGTCATAAAACGACAATATGCCGAGCACTTTTGCCAAGGCCCCTTGAGTATGGGGAAGTGTAAATACTATTGATGCCTTGTTGAGTAGGTCATCTTTAGGCCGGAGGGCATCGGCCTGCAATGGGTCTGCAAGAATTAAAAAACGGGTGAAATTGCGTTTGTTGGTCTCGATACCTTTTTCCAGAATGTCCAATCCGTAAAGCTTGGCGGCAAATTCACTGCAAACTGCTGCATGACCCTGTAGCGCATTTTGGGCAATGTTTTGTGCAGCTCCGGCGGTGTCAAAAGCCTCTACCATGCGTATTGCGGGATGCCTGTGCAGCCATTGCTCGCATTGCATCAAAGCCATCGGATGAGAGTGTACCTCATGTATGTCGCTAATCTCTTGGCCCTTTATGGCTGCAAGCACATGCGATATTCTCATTTTGTGTTCTCCTACAACAGTGAGTGAGCTGCGGCGAAGTAACTCATGATTTTGCAACAATGCTCCGGCAATAGTGTTTTCAATCGCCAGAATACCTATGAGCGACGGATCGGAATCCAATGTTGAAAACATTGCATCAAACGATGGACATTCTACAGTCTCAATATCCGATTGTGGCTCTGTGGAGGCAAAATAATCTCTTGCTGCTGCGTCATGGTAGCATCCTGCCACTCCTTGTATCGTGATTTTCCGCTTCATACATTTATAGTAACAAAAAATCCCTCGGCTTGTTGCTTCGGGATTTTAGTATTTAGGGTTATAACATTCTGTCAGAATTAAGCACGCCAAATCCCGGTTCTATTTCCGATGAAATAAAAGCCATAATAAGAAATATAGGTGCTAAATCGTGTCATTGCTTATGATTTGTGCGCAAATTTATGCAAATATTTTTAATTTGAAATAATTTTACGCCAATTTATTTCAATTATTTATTGGATTTGATTATATCAATGGATTCTTCTACACTCACAAGCTGTTGCTCACCGGTCTCCATGTTTTTAAGCATCAGTTTGTTGTCTGCCATTTCGCTTTCGCCCACAATTGCCACAAACGGTATGGCCAATGCATCGGCTCTTCCCATCTGTTTTTTCATTTTTGCCGTGTCGGGATAAAGTTCACAGGCGATTCCCGCTTCACGCAGTTTATGCATCATTGACATTGCGGCACGTGCTTCTTTGGTACCAAAGTTCGTGAACATTACTGTAGGGCCGGAAACAGTGCTCTTGGGGTAGAGGTCAAGCGCATTGAGAACATCATAAATACGGTCGGCACCGAAAGATATTCCCACGCCGGAAAGTCCGGGCATACCGAACACGCCCGTAAGGTTGTCGTATCGTCCGCCACCGGTAATTGAGCCAATCTGCACATCTCGGGCTTTTACTTCTATTATGGTACCGGTATAGTAGTTGAGACCTCGTGCCAGCGAAGTATCAAGCTCTACCTCCGCACGTAGGGGAACAATATTCAGTCCGTCTATTACTTCTTGCAGTTCCGCCACGCCTGCCATTCCGGTTTCGCTCGTAGCCAGCACCCGGCGCAATGCCTCAAGTCTGTCATCTATAGAGCCTTCTATGCAGAGTATAGGCTTAAGTTTTTCTATCTGTTCGCAATCAAGTCCGTGTTCCGTAAGTTCGTTGCACACGCACTCCATGCCCACTTTCTCTATCTTGTCGATAGCTACGGTAATGTCTGTCAGTTTATCGGGTGCGCCAATCACTTCGGCTATGCCCGACAGCACCTTGCGGTTGTTGAGTTTGATGATGATGCGTATGTTGAGGCGTGCAAATACCTCATCTATCATATGCAAAAGTTCAACTTCATTGAGCAGTGAATCCGACCCCACAATGTCGGCATCACATTGATAGAACTCGCGATAACGCCCTTTTTGGGGACGGTCGGCTCTCCATACCGGCTGGATCTGAAACCGCTTGAAGGGCATTTGCAGTTCATTCCTGTGTTGCACTACAAATCGCGCAAATGGCACTGTCAGGTCATATCTCAACCCTTTTTCGCTTACTTTTGGAGTGAGATGCACATAATCTCCGGCTTCCACCAATACGGGGTCAACATCTTTGAGCCAGTTGCCGGAATTCAGAATTTTGAACAACAGTTTATCGCCTTCTTCACCATATTTGCCCATAAGCGTGGAAAGATTTTCCATTGCCGGAGTTTCTATTTGAGCAAAGCCGTATAGTCCGAAAACGCTGCGGATGGTGTTGAATATATAATTTCGGCGTGCCATCTCTTCGGGACCGAAGTCGCGGGTGCCTTTGGGTATTGAAGGTTTTTGTGCCATTTCTATTTATTTTTTGCAAAATTACTAATAATTGCTCAATGAATATTGGGAAAGTTGATTTTTCTGACTACTTTTGACTGTACAATACTTCGGTTATTTTTTAGTGGCT
>HF985631.1 GCA_000431155.1 Bacteroides sp. CAG:927 | reverse complement strand
AATATTTTGTCATTCGTTGTTACCCAACAGATTGAAATATCGTGCAAGTCTCTTACGGAGAGACTGATGATTTATAGTTTGCAATAGCAATTGTAAATCAGTGACTGGAATAATAGAGATTAAAAGGGGTGCACCAATCATTAGAAATCCTCTTTTTTATAACAATTTGTGGGTAACTGCTTGTGCTTTAGACATATCGGAGCATGAGCAGGACTTGGAGAATTGCCTGTAATTCTTCAAAATGTATATGGAGACTTCCGGAAAGCAATGGTTTGTGATGCGCGATTTGAAGCGCCGAAATTCTAACGAACTTGCCATACATTACTTGACAAATGCCGGTCTGGAGGCGTTCACTCCGATGACCCAGATGATAATGACCATCGGGGGCCGTCAGCTGAGACGGGAGGTGCCGGTTATACAGGATTTGCTATTTGTTCATGAGGCCAAAGAGACTCTTGATCCGTTTGTAGAACGGTGTCCCACTCTTCAATACCGCTATTTGTTCGGCAAAACTAAGAATGAGCCGATGACGGTGAGAGAGGCTGAGATGGAAAAGTTTATTTTCGCAATCAGCAATACCGACTCACTTATATATTATAAACCGGGCGAACTTACGGAAAAGATGTATGGCAAGCGAGTGCGCATAGTGGGCGGGATGCTTGATCAATACGAGGGCCGTTTGCTATCGGTCAAGGGCATGAGAAAGCGGCGTTTGATAGTGGAGCTTCCCACTCTTGTAACTGCGGCCGTGGAGGTTGAGCCGGACTTCATCCAAATCATAGGTTAATCTCCCAATTTTCAATTGTTGAAATGCTGTCTGTTCTTCCATCAAGAATATTGAATTACAAGGTATCGGCTGCATCTCCTACTGCTGAGCTTATTACACTCGGACAAATATTATCGGAGGTAGGTGATTATGCAGCCAGCATTATTGACAGCAAGCGTATTTCGCTTTCACGCCAATGTGCTACACGGTTGCAAAAGGTGGTGAAAGAGTTGATTTCGCGACAGTCCATACAGTCGTGCGAAGACCTCTATAAGATGCCGGAATGTGATCCTGCAACCACAGATTTGGCTGCCATGACTATTGACGAGCTTCATGGATTGTATCGTCGCTGGCCGATACGCCATCAAAAGCGGGGATTGGATGGCCGAGAGCATACAACATTTTTTTACGAGGGACAGATTGTAAGGGAGTTGCTGAAGCGTGAGGCGGCAAACAAAGATGAACAGCTGAAAATAGACTATTGTGTTGCCACTTACAATAACGAATTGGATAACATGTCGCTCACTTTTTCGCTACCGGTAAAAGTGGATGATGACAAGACTTACCCTGATAGCAAAGGAAGTTATTCTCCCGACGAACTTACGGCTTTGATTGGCCAATATCGGAATTATCGTGATGTCATTGAACGAGAGATTTTGATTGAATATGTGGATTACGCTCTGGATTTGCTTGAACGCGGAGAATGTTCCACCTCAATGCTGCCACTCGTTGCCGAAATAGCCCGGCTCGGACAAGACAACACAATCGTTGTGCCCGAATGGGTCTATACAAAACCGGGCAAAGTGCCAAACCGGCAGCCCCAACCCTCATTATAGTCGGGAATCGCTACTCCGCAGTACATGCGCTAAATTTCTGAAAGAAAAATTAAAACCAAATAAATATGTCAATTTTTAAAGATAAGACATTGCTGATAACTGGGGGTACCGGCAGTTTCGGCAATGCAGTGCTCAGAAGGTTTCTGAACACGGATATTAAAGAAATCCGCATATTCTCGCGCGACGAGAAGAAACAGGACGACATGCGCCACGAGTATCAGGTGCGCTATCCGGAAGTGGCCCACAAGATAAAGTTCTATATCGGCGATGTGCGCAACCTCCAGTCCTGCAAGAACGTGATGCCCGGCGTGGACTACATATTCCACGCGGCGGCCCTGAAGCAGGTGCCGAGCTGCGAGTTCTTCCCGATGGAGGCGGTCAAAACCAACGTAATAGGCACTGACAATGTGCTGACAGCCGCTATTGAGGCCGGAGTTGGTGCGGTTATCTGTCTGTCAACCGACAAGGCCGCATACCCGATCAACGCGATGGGCATCACCAAGGCCATTGAGGAGAAAGTCGCAGTTGCCAAGAGCCGTTATTCAGGCAAGACGAAGATCTGCTGCACGCGCTACGGCAATGTGATGTGCTCCCGCGGCTCTGTGATTCCTTTGTGGATAGAGCAGATCCGCTCCGGCAATCCGATTACCGTGACCGAACCCTCGATGACCCGTTTCATCATGAGCCTTGACGAGGCCGTTGACCTTGTCCTCTTCGCGTTTGAGCACGGTCAGAACGGCGACATACTGGTGCAGAAAGCTCCGGCTTGCACTATCCAGACGCAGGCGGAGGCCGTCTGTGAGCTGTTCGGCGGCAAGAAGGAAGACATCAAGGTGATCGGCATCCGCCACGGCGAGAAAATGTACGAGACTCTGCTTACCAAGGAGGAGTGCGCCAAGGCAGAGGACATGGGTAATTTTTACCGCGTTCCGGCCGATAACCGCGACCTCAATTACGACAAGTATTTCAAGGAGGGTGATGACCAGCGTGCCACCATTGATGAGTTCAACTCCAACAACACCCGTCAGCTCAAGGTGGGAGAAACGAGGGATAAAATAGCTTCCTTGGAATACATACAGAACGAGCTCAACGGCAACGGAAACTTCGTGCAGTAATGAAAGTATTGGTAACCGGCGCGAAGGGTTTTGTGGGAAGGAACCTTTGCGCGCAGCTAAAAAACATAAGGGACGGCAAGGCCCGGAACTATCCGGTGCGGATTGATGAGGTCTTTGAGTACGACCTCGACTCGGCGCCGGAGGAGCTTGACAGCTGGTGCAGGGAGGCGGACTTCGTGTTCAACCTCGCCGGGGTGAACCGCCCCGAAAATCCCGAGGATTTCCGCAAGGGCAACTTCGGGTTCGCGTCCACGCTGCTTGACACGCTCAAGAAGCACGGCAACAGGTGCCCGGTGATGCTGAGCAGTTCCATACAGGCCACTCTGATAGGCCGCTATGCCGGCCATCCCTACGGCGAGAGCAAGAAGGCGGGCGAAGAACTGTTTTTTGATTACGCCAGAGAGACAGGCGCCAGGGTGCTGGTCTATAGGTTCCCGAACCTGTTCGGCAAATGGTGCCGTCCGAACTACAACTCCGCGGTCGCTACATTCTGCAACAACATCGCCAACGGGCTGCCCATACAGGTCAATGACCCCGCTGTGGAGCTTGAACTGCTCTATATCGATGACCTCGTTGACGAGATGGTTTTCGCGTTGCAGGGCAGGGAGCACCACTGCGAGTTTGACGGGGTGGAGGCCGTGGGGAGGCCTGATGGCCGCTACTGCCACGTGCCAGTGACCTTCAAGGCCACTCTCGGCGAGATCGTGGATCAGCTGCACCAGTTTGCCGCGATGCCTCAGACGCTGATGATACCCGAGATTCCGGCCGACAGCTTCGCCAAGCGGCTGTTCTCAACCTACCTGAGCTATCTGCCCAAGGACAAGGCCGTTTTTGACCTGAAAATGAACAGCGACAACCGCGGCTCGTTCACCGAACTGGTCCACACGCCCAACTGCGGGCAGGTTAGCATCAACATCTCCAAGCCGGGTATAACCAAGGGCCAGCACTGGCACAACAGCAAGTGGGAACAGTTCATCGTGGTGAAGGGCCACGGCCTGATCCAGATGCGCAAGGAGGGGACGGATGAGGTGATTGAATACGAGGTGAGCGGAGATAAAATCCAGTCTGTCATCATGCTGCCCGGCTACACCCACAACATCATCAACCTCTCCGAGACCGAAGACCTCGTGACAGTGATGTACTGCAACGAGATATTTGACCCCAATCATCCCGATACCTATTTTGATCCTGTAAAATGAAAACTGACTATTCCGATATAAAGTTTGCCGACAACGGCAGGCTCAAGCTGCTGATAATCGTGGGCACGCGCCCTGAGATAATCCGCTTGGCGGCCACCATCAACAAGTGCCGCAAATATTTTGATGTGATATTGGCCCACACAGGCCAGAACTACGACTATAATCTTAATGGCGTGTTCTTCAAGGACCTGAAGCTTGCCGACCCAGAAGTATATATGGATGCCGTGGGCGATGACCTCGGAGCGACGGTGGGCAACATCATCAACTGCTCGTACAAGCTCATGGCGGCAATCAGGCCGGATGCCATGCTCATACTCGGCGACACCAACTCATGCCTGAGCGCCATTCCGGCCAAGCGTCTGCACATACCTATCTTCCACATGGAGGCTGGCAACCGCTGTAAGGACGAGTGCCTGCCTGAGGAGACCAACCGCCGCATAGTCGATATCATATCCGATGTCAACCTCTGCTACTCGGAGCATGCCCGCCGTTACCTTGCCGACTGCGGCCTGCCCAAGGAGCGTACCTATGTCACCGGCTCCCCCATGGCGGAAGTGCTCCGCCAGAACCTCAAAGAGATTGAGAGCAGCGACATCCACTCCCGTCTCGGACTTGAAAAAGGAAAATACATACTGCTGAGCGCCCACCGCGAGGAGAACATAGACACGGAGAAGAACTTCCTCTCGTTGTTCAACGCCATCAACGCCATAGCGGAGAAGTACGACATGCCGATACTCTACAGCTGCCATCCTCGCAGCCGCAAACGGTTGGAGCAGAGTGGATTCCAGCTTGACCGCCGGGTTATACGGCACGAGCCTCTCGGCTTTCACGACTACAACTGCCTGCAGATGAACGCCACCGCCGTAATCTCCGACTCCGGCACGTTGCCAGAGGAGAGCAGCTTCTTCACCTCTGTGGGCCATCCATTCCCGGCCATCTGCATACGCACGAGCACGGAGCGCCCCGAGAGCCTTGACAATGCGGGGTTCATCCTTGCCGGAATCGATGAGAAGAGCCTCCTCCAGGCCGTCGACACCGCCATTGCCATGAACCGCAACCACGACGACGGCACTCCGGTGGATGTGTATGTGGGCGAGAACGTAAGTAACATAGTGGTCAAGATCATCCAGAGCTATGTCACCGTCGTCAACAAGATGGTCTGGAGAAAATAATAAATGTTTTAATATTCTGCCAATTAAAATATCACAATAGTAATTCATTACAAAGATAAACACTAAAATAAATTCTTTCCAAAGGGTGAGGGATATATAATCGCATTATGAGATGAGATATGTGCAGTTTGCCGAAGTCTAACCGATATAATTAATGTACTAGATTTTGGAAAATTCTAATAATAAGACAATTGCGAGAAATACTGCATTCTTGTATGTTAGAATGCTTTTTGTTTTACTCGTATCGTTATATACATCAAGAGTGGTTCTCAATATTCTTGGTATTGATGATTATGGTGTATATAATGTTGTTGCAGGTTTTGTATCTATGTTTGGATTCTTAAATGCGACATTGTCTTCTAGTATGCAACGCTTTTATAACTTTGAGGGCTCAATAGATGATGAGAAAGGATATCAAAAGGTATATTCAACTGGTCTGATAATACATATTATTTTAGCTGCGTGTTTAGCCATTATTCTAGAATCTTTCGGCTTATGGTATGTAAACAATATTATGGTAATGCCCGATGACGCTATATTGGCAGCTAATGTAGTATATCAGACCTCTATTCTTTCAATGATTCTTGTAATACTACAGATACCATATACGGGAGCTTTGATGGCTGACGAAAGAATGGACTTTTATGCAATTATCAGTATTGTTGATGTGTTATTTAAATTAATAGCAATTATCTCACTACCGTATTTGCCATTCAATAAATTAATTACATATGGTTGCTTATTATTATTTATTACAATTTTTGATACGATAGCTTACATCACATATGCAAAACGTGTAGTACTTAGATATAAATTTAAATTTCAGATTGATAAGGTATTATTTAAGTCACTTTTGTCTTTCTCTGGTTGGAATTTATTAGGAACATTTGCATTCCTTTTGAAAGGGCAAGGACTAAATATGCTGCTTAATTCTTTTTTCGGAGTTGTAATCAATGCTGCTCGTGGAATAGCGTATCAGGTAAATGGGGCAATTAATGTCTTTTCAGCGAATTTAGCCACGGCTTTTCGTCCTCAGATTGTGAATTCATACGCTCAAAAAAATTATAGCCGTACATATAATCTATTCTTTACGGAATCCAAAATGTGTTTTACGCTCATGGCTATACTTATGGTACCTGTTATTCTAGAATTAAACTATTTGCTTCATATCTGGCTAGGGAATGTAGTCCCTGAGTACACCAACATATTCACTATACTTGTTTTGTTAGACTCACTTGTTTGCACATTAAATACTCCTTGCACGCAAGTAGCTTATGCGGTCGGAAGGTTAAAAAAATATCAAATTGTTACATCATGTGTTAACTTATGTTTGTTGCCTGTTTGTTGGATTGCTCTTGATCATGGATTTGATTCTATATCAGTATTTATCTTTACGATTATTTTCTCAATACTCAATCAGGTCACTTGTTTGATATTACTGAATCAATTGTTTCCTTTTGGATTAGGAAAGTATATTAAAGAGGTTTGTATGCCATGTATAGCAGTACTCATTCTAATTCCCTTAATTCCCATAATGATTCATATTGTTGTTCCTATTGATGTCTTACGATTGATATTGGTAACAATATCCGATTTTATAGTTGGTTTGATAATAATCTATTTTGTAGTTTTATCTTCTTCTGAGAGGGTGGTAGTAAATAATATTATCAAATCATATAGGAATAAATAATAAAAACATAGAATATGTCCTACTATGATTATTTAATAGTGGGTTCCGGTCTTTTTGGAGCCACATTTGCGTATCGTGCTAAGCAAAAAGGTAAAAAATGTCTTGTTATAGATAAGCGCCCGCATCTCGGTGGCAATATCTATTGTCAGGAAATAGAGGGCATTAATGTTCATGTTTATGGAGCGCATATTTTTCACACCAACAATAAGGAGATTTGGGATTTTGTAAATTCAATAGTAGAGTTTAACCGATATACCAATTGTCCGATAGCGAACTATAAAGGTGAGTTGTATAATTTGCCATTCAATATGAATACATTCAATCGCATGTGGCCAGATGTACAGACACCTGCAGATGCGATTGCAAAAATTAATGAGCAAAAGGCTGAAGCTTATGTAGCTCTTCGCGGTCGCGAGCCTCAAAACCTTGAGGAGCAAGCTATGTGTTTGGTTGGGAAGGACATATTTTACAAGCTTATCAAAGAATACACAGAGAAGCAATGGGGACGTGATTGTAAAGATCTTCCAGCGTTCATCATTAAGCGTTTACCTGTCCGTATGGTTTTTGATAACAACTACTTTAATGATAAATACCAAGGGATTCCTATTGGGGGATATAATAAATTGATAGATGGTTTGCTCAATGGTGTAGAATGCAAAACTGGTATTGACTTTTTTAAGTCAGAATATAAGGGGTGGAGGGAGTATGCACATAAACTCGTATATACCGGCGCTTTAGATCAATATTTTGACTATCGGTTTGGTAAACTTGATTGGCGTACAGTTAGCTTTAATACTCGTATTGAAGATATTCCTAATTATCAAGGTAACGCCGTTATTAATTACACCAGTCATGACGAGCAATATACTCGTGTAATTGAGCACAAACATTTTGAGATGTTCGGCCAAGAGGTGTATGACTGTCCCAAAACCGTTGTTTCAGAGGAATATTCAACAGAGTACAAAGAGGGCATGGAACCATATTATCCTGTAAATGACGACCGCAACAATGAGCTTGCAGATAAATATCGTATGTTAGCTGATAAAGAAGAGAACGTAATTTTCGGAGGTCGTCTAGGCCAATATAAATATTATGATATGGCTCCTGTTATTGAGCAAGTATTAAAACTGAAATACATTTAATATTAGTTTACATGAAAATCATATCAGGAGTTCCAGATATTGTAAATTAGCTAAGAAATTATCTATTCAAATATTGATTTAGATATGAGTTTATGGATGAAAAAAGAATTGAATATATAGATTCAGCAAAGGCAATAGCTATTTTATTTGTAATAATAGGACATTGTCATTGGCTGTCGGCTATATCATGAATGTCAGCATTCATATATACATTTCATATGCCTTTATTTTATCCGTTAGTTAATTAATAGAATTATTTATACGGGGTAGGTGGAGCACTTTGCATAGGTATAATATTTTATAGAATTCGTCTATTTGACTATAAAACATACAAGAATGTCAGTTTTGCCAATATCTGCAAAGCAATATGAGAAAGAAATTAACAATAATAATTCCGACATACAACATGGAGAAGTATCTGGACAAATGTCTGACTTCTTTAATTTTTGATGATAAAGGGTTGATGGCGCAACTTGAGGTGCTTGTAGTTATTGATGGAGCGAAGGATCGTTCTAGTGAGATAGCACATAAATATCAAGACAAGTACCCAAACACATTTGTCGTTATAGATAAGAAGAATGGAAATTATGGATCTTGTATCAATCGCGGACTTAAAGAAGCAAAGGGTACATACATAAAGGTACTTGATGCAGATGATTATTTTGATACAAATACATTTAATTCCTTCCTGAAGCATATCAACGGACTAAATGATACAGTTGATGTGATTTTTTCGGGATATTGCGTCATAGATGAAAACGATAGATGTGTATCTTCATTTATTAGAAATATAAATAAGGGCATTATATTGTCGAGTAGCGATATTATGGATTCTGTTACTAACGGAAGGCATGTTGCTATGCATGAAATTACATATCGTACTGAGATGCTGCGTCAAAATGGATATAATCAATTAGAAGGTATCTCATATACTGATCAGGAATGGATACTTTATCCGATGGCGTATGCCAAGAAGTTTTATTGTTTTGATATTGTTCTCTACAAGTATCTGGTAGGTAGAAGCGGGCAGACAATGGACCTTAGTGTGTTAAAGAAGGGGATTCCTGCTTTAATTTCCATTTCGCAAAAAATGCTAGAATGGTATTCCTGCTGGGATAAGAATATAATGCTGAATGATAAGTACATATATAGCAATATAATCTGGCATCTTAACCACTTGTATAGTATTTGTTTATTGACTGATGCGGATGGAATAGATCTTACTCATCTTAAAGAGTTTGATGATTACATTTTAGATATAAATAAGCACATATATCAAGAATTGAATAATCTTAAGGCATCGTTCTTTATAAACGCACGAATCTGTTATGTGAAGATGTGGAGAAATGGCAAAGACAAAACGAGGTTGCCATATATGTTACGCATAAGGAATAGAGTACAACATTTATTTTATAAATGAGGGAAATAACATATAATGGGAATACTAAAAGATCTAATATTACTTATAGCAACTCTTTTTTGCATTAATTATTTTCTAAAAGGGGTTTCACAGGGAATATTAGGTTATCTTGTTATTATTTCTATCAGTGCATTGTTTGGCTTTTCCCGCGGTATTATGGGCGAAGGAATAGTACTTCCCCTGTGTTTAATCTTGTGCGATAAAAATCTCATTAGGAGTAACGGGTGGTTGGTACTTTATATTCTATTAGTGGCCGTTTTTACTATTATCAAAGGCAATACTATTTTTGGCGAATATGACGAGGTTATGCTTACAGGATTTACTCTGTTGTCTTTTCGGAAGTATTTGTTCCCGAATGTTTATAAGGTGTTGTCAGCATTGTGGCTCTATGCACAGTGTAAAACTATTAATCTGGTCATGCTGACTGGATCCAGTGCTTTTACTATTGCTGATGCTAACGATATGTCAACCAGAATGCTTGAAACGACTACGGTTTATGGGGAAACCGGGTTCATTGATCCAAATTATTTTGCGTTAGTAGCCGGGTTGGGTTTTATAATTACATTAATGATGCTTAAATTTAAGAATAAGTTTAATTCGGCTTTTTCAGCTAAATGGTTTAATAATAGAACTCTGCTGCATATTATTTTATTATTTGATTTCTTTTTTACGGTGCGAGGTTTATCACGTGGAGTTTTGTTAGCAATTATTGGTTCATACCTTGTGTTTTTATATTATAGCCGTGTGAAATTAACTTATATTGTGCTTCTATTGATAGTCAGTGGGTTGATTATTGTATTTGCCGAGGATATACCTATAGTAGCAGGTTTTATGGATCGTTTTGGGGCTGACGATACCGGTGGCGGCAGATATTTAATTTGGAGTGCAGTATTTGATGTCATGAAAAGAGATGGCGTACTAGCACTTTTTTTTGGTGAAGGTCTTAACTATCACTGGTGGTTTGCAGATTCGCAAGTTACCATGGGAGAACTGTTGTCAACACATAATTCTTTTGTCAATCTCTTTATTGCCACAGGTTTTGTCGGAATATCAATAATTGTCTATGTATGTGTAAAGGCTTATCGTCAATATAACGAAGAGCTGAATACACAGAGTATATGCAAGGCATTATTACTTACTTATATTATTTTAGGCTGTTTATCAATTGAGCCATTGCATTTTAGTTGGGCATGGATTGTATTGGCTTTAGGGTGCTCCGGAGCCTATGTTGCCAATGGTTCGCACAAAATATCAAAATAATGAAATACGATATTAAGCAGTTTTGTCTTGTGCCTCCTCCTTACGGTGGTGTGACGATGTTTGTAAAACGGTTGAGTAAACAATTATTGCAGGATGGATTTTCTGTAGGTGGTTATTATACTAAAGAATGTGTTGACCCGGATATTATAGAATCTCGGTTATATACTCAAATTGATTGTAAATATTCATCAAATATTTTTTTAAGAGCATTAAATCGGTTTATATATGATTGTAAAAGGCTAAAAGAGGCAGCCTCGTATCGATTGGTACATTACCATGGTTTAGAGAATCTCACTCTTATTTTGTTAATGAAAGTGCTTTTGCAAAAAGAAATTGTAATCACTGTCCATAGTTCAATGATAGAGGGCTTCTATAAAGGGACATCCTTATTAAACAGATATGCTATGGGAAAGTTAGCAAAAGAAGTACAATGGGTAGCAGTTAGCGAGCAAGCTCGCGAGTGTATGCTTAATCTTCCAATTCAATTTTGTTTGCCAATACCTATAATACCCGCATATGTCCCTGAATGTAAGGCTAATCTTACTCCTCTTAGTGCAAAGATGTCAGAATATATCAAGAATCATAATAAAATAGTAAGTTTTTATGGCCGAAGTTTTATGTTTTATCAGGGGACTGATATATATGGTTTTACCTCTGCACTTGATATGTATGCGACCTTACATGAACTTGATTCTACTGTAGGACTTGTATTTTGTCTGTCAGAAGATAAAGATATTGAAAAAATCTCAGAATTGCGCAGTTATGCACAGTCTCTGAATATAGATGACAAGGTGTTTTGGCAGATAGGAGCTATTGACAATATACAATCTTTATGGATGAAGACTGATGTGTATATCCGACTTACATTTACAGATGGTGATTCAGTGGCCGTTCGGGAGGTTTTGGATTGTGGAGCATATGTGGTTGCAAGTGATGTCTGCTCGAGACCGGATAGTGTTATCACATATGAATGGAATAATAAAGAATCTTTGCTAAGTAAGGTTTTATATGCTCTAAACTTGCCAAGAAGAAAAACTTCATCTAATTATACTTATTATGAAATGATGAAAGCGATGTATAAGAATATATTAAAAAAGCATGATAATGGTTGATCCATTTAATTTTCTCAAACGCGTCTATAATAAAATTTATACGCCGATCTGTAAAAAAAAGATGGGGACTTGTGGTAATAATGTTTTTATAACCCCATTTGATAGTATAATGACTTATGAGAGTATGTATGTGGGTAATAATGTGCATATAGCTTACCATGCAGATTTTGTCGCTACAAAAAGCAAGATAATAATTGGCGATAATGTCGTTTTCGGACCACATGTGTCCATTAGGGGTGGAGACCATAGGATGAATGTTTTGGGGAAATTTATTACGGATATTGGAGATGATAATAAACTTCCGGAGAATGACCAAGATGTAGTGTTTGAAGGAGATAACTGGATTGGGATGAATTCAACAATCTTGAAAGGAGTAACTATAGGGCGTGGCTCTATAGTTGCTGCGGGATCAGTTGTAAATAGGAGTACAGTGCCGTATAGTATTGTAGGAGGGGTTCCAGCCAAAGTACTTAGAATGAGATTTACTCCTGAAGAAATTCAGGAACATGAAAGGATACTATACAGCGATATATGATGAAAGTGGCGATAGTAACTCTCGGACGTTCACACCTTATCAATCTTGCGCGATTGCTTGATCAGAGGGCAGATGTAGAGGTGACATTCTATACCATGATGCCAAAATCCCGTTGCCGGATGTTTGGTTATAAAGGCAGGGTAGTATCTCTACTCTTGCCTATAGGTTTAGGTGAGGTGATAATAAGCCGTATCCCCGGAATTAATCCTTACAAGCGGAGTGCATTGCGTTTTAGATTGAGGCGAGTTTTTGACAAATTGGTTGCCCAGTGTCTGAGAAGATGCGATGTGCTGATTGGACTCAACGGTTGTGCAGTAGAGAGTTCGAAAAAAGCAGCAAAGAAATATAATGCCATTACAATATGTGATCAAGGGTCATCTCACATCAAGACTCAAGATGCGGTACACTATACATATTCGGATGCTCCTTTGTCGGCATGGAACACAGAATATATGCTCAAACATTACGATGCGGTGAAATATTTAATGGCGCCATCGGTATATGTGAAAAATTCAGATATAGGTAACGGCATTGAAAAGGAAAGGATACTGTATAATCCTTATGGTGTAAATCTTAAAATGTTTAAGCCCGCACCAAAGCCCGATGATAAATCATACGATGTTATTATGGTGGGTAGCTGGTGGAAACACAAGGGTTGTGATATGTTGGCTGAAGCATGTATAAATCGTCTGGGAGTTAAGTTGTTGCATGTCGGAGCGGTTGTAGATTGTGTGTTGCCCGATTCTCCGCTTTTTAAGCATGTAGATTTTGTGGCTGAGAGGGATCTTCCAACATATTATTCAAAAGCAAAGATTTTCGCAATGCCTTCTCTTGATGAGGGTTATGGTCTCGTACTCCTGCAGGCCGCAGCGTGTGGTTTGATTTTGGTTGGCAGCTCAAGAACAGGCGCTCCTGACACCGCGGCTCTTCTTGGCAATTCGCCCGAATGCATCACAATAGATGAGCCGCTATCTGTAGATACTATTGCTGATGCTATTAGGCGAGGCCTTGAGATAGCCCATTCTTTGCCGGAAGGCAAGAGAAAACCATACGGTGATAAAATCGAGAATATCTCATGGGAGGCTTATGGTGATCGTTGGTATAATATTTTGGAGGAAATCGTTAAGAAATGACAAGGTACGAAGAATATGTGAACAGTAAATCAAAGGTAAGATGGATTATGGGATGTCTGATGCGTTTGAGAACGTACTTAAAATATCAAAGACGAGTAAGGGTTGCCCGGAAAAACGGCGCAAATATAGGGGATAACGTAGTTATTCCGAAGCATCTGGCTAAAATAGCCAATAAAAATCTTTCGATAGGAAACTGTTCATCTATTCAATCAAGTCAATTAGACCTTAGAAATCCATTGCGCATTGGTAATCAAGTGATTATAGGGGGGGGTAATCAAATAATCACAACTTCTCACAATATTGATTCGCCTGATTGGGAGCCAAAGCATTATGGAATTGAAATTGGGGATTATGTTTGGATTTCCACGAATTGTCTCATTTTGCCAAGTTGCCGAAAAATTGGTTTCGGAGCTGTGATCGGAGCAGGAAGCGTAGTGGTAAGCGATGTGCCTGCTATGGCAGTGATGAGCGGTAATCCGGCTAAAGAGATACGGAAGCGTAAGTGTGTTCATTCCGATTTGGTGGTTGAAGGACTTTTGGGAGGAGATTTCAAAACATTTAAGAATAGCAGACAATGAAAATTGCATATTTTACAGCTTATTTAGGCAAGGAGTTTATGGCACGGTATTGCGAGGGTAAGCGATTCGCCCTTTCGGGTCCGTTGAAGTCGCTTGGTTTGGCGCGTGCCATGATGGCAGCAGGAAACGATGTGACTATATATAGCCCGGGGGTGACTACCTGCAATGACGTCATACCGGCCTTTGCCGAGTCGGAAACCTTTCCGGAGGGCACTTTGCATATTAAATACTGCAACATCATCAGCAAGCATCGCTGTGATCCCATCAACCAGATTCGCATGGCGCGATATCTTAGGCGGGAAAATAAAACAGAGCATTTTGATGTGATTGTTTATTACAATATCACTCTCGGGGCATCATTGCTTGTCAAGAGCATGAAGGGTTGCATTAAAGTGCTGGAATATGAAGACAATATTTTCAACAAGGCGCTCGCCGGAGACAAAAATGATTTTGAATGGTTTAAGCGCAAGATGTATAACCGCATTATTTCGCATACTGACGGTATTATGGCCGTATGCAATGGACTCATGTTGCCAGAAATTTCACATCGTGTACTTACTCCGGGTATTGTAAACGAGGAGGTAATCAATAATGTCAGTGAGCGTGTCAATAAACTAAAGAGCGGTAAAGCCGTGAATATTATTCTTACCGGAGGCATTCACTATAGCAAGGGTGGGGATCTGCTAGTCAAGGCGATGAGCTATATTAAAACGCCATGTGTGGTATCGGTTTACGGAAACTGCGACCTGAATGACAATATGAAGCAACTTATAGCCCATGTGCCCGAATGCCATAAGTTTGAGTTCAAGGGTTACATGAAGCATGAAGAGCTTATAAAAACGCTTGATCGCGATGCTGATATTCTGATTAATACAACTCGTTCTATGCACGTTGGCGCACAGGCTGCCGGCTTTCCTTTCAAAATGATGGAGTACGCATCTACAGGCCGTCCTATCGTAAGCAGCGAGATTGGTAAGCTGGACAAAGATTACAACAGTCATATAACTTATTACGAGGGCGAGTATCCTGAAGCGATTGCCGCAGCTATTGAGGAAGTGATTGCCAATTATGACAATAAAGTTCAGCAAGCCTTGCAACTGCAGCAACGCGCACTGAAGGAATATACCATTGAGGGTACAGGAAAGAAGTTAACACAATTTTTTAAAGCAATTGCTACTGATGTCGCTGCGAGACAATAGATTCCTGCGTTCCCTTTATTATCGCTGGAAGTGTTATGAAGCCAAGCACAGTTATAATCATGGCAAAGACAATAGGATAAAGAACCGTGGTGTTATTATCGGTTCACGCATTCAGTTCAACGGAAGAGGAAATGAGCTTGTGGTGGAAGACGGTGCGGTTTTGCTCAATTGCACGGTTCGCATCACCGGAAATGATTGCAGGGTAATTCTTTGTAAGAGATGCTATGTTACAGAAGCAGAGATTTTTGTTGAGAATAACGGTTGTGTCGTAGAAATTGGTCAGCATACTTTTATAGGGAGACAAACCCACATTGCCTGCACCGAGGACGGCTCTAAACTTATTATCGGGGGATATGGCATGATTTCATCTTATTGTCAGATTCGTACGGGCGACAGTCATTCTGTTCTTGATTGCGCCGGCAGGCGCATCAATCATGCAGCATCTGTGGACATTGGTGAGCATTGCTGGATAGGCGAAGGGGCAAAGGTTCTTAAAGGGGTGACAATAGGAGATAATTGCGTGGTAAGTACTGGCGCAATAGTGACCAAATCGTTCGGCCGCAAGGTTCTTCTCGGTGGTGTACCCGCCAAGATTCTTAAAGAGGAGATCAACTGGGACGAGAAAAGACTATAAACATTATGGAAAATATCAAGATAGAACGATTGACAAATGGCCCGAAACACCATTTGTTTGGTTTTCATGACCTGCTGATTACCAATAATGAAGGGGATAAATTGCTGTCTCTGGAAGTTGACACGATTAATCGTCCTCCTCTGCATGGGGAAGAATTCGGTGTCGGATATGTCAAGGACGGACATTATGTCCGTATTGGCACGACAACAGCTCTGAATTATCCTCAGGGAGCACGGCAGCAATGGATAGCCGGAGGCAATCTGTTCACGGTCAATAACCGCGTGGGCAACGTGTGGGGAACTGATCTATACGATGCCACTGCCGGCAAGCTTGTTGACCGTTTTGAGGCTACTGCGCACATGGTGAGCAAAGATGGCCGATATGCCTATGGACTCGATTACGCGCGCCTTTTCCGTCTGGGCGGCTATGGCTATAGCGGTATTGCTGACCGCGGAGCAGACACGCCTATGCCCGTTGACAGCGGCATAACCAAATTGGATATGGTGACCAAGAGTGTCGATCTCCTTGTAAGCGTGCGGCAGGTTGCTGAATGTGGCGGTGCTTCATCAGGAGTGTCGCATCACTATCTCACCCACCTCTGTCTCAATCCATCGTGCACTCGTCTGGCTTTTCTGCACCGCTATTTTATGGCGGACGGCGGCATGATGACACGTCTTATGACTGTCGGTACTGACGGCTCGGGACTTCGTTGTCTGGCTCAAGGCTTCCTGAGCCATTACGACTGGAAAGATGACAGCACCATCTATATCTTCGGGCGTGCCAATAGCTCACTGGATGCACTCCGCAACAATCCACTGCTTTCCAATCCTCTTATGGCCGGGCCAATGAAGGTAGCTAAGAAAGTAGCTAAATTTATCCTTCGCCGTGGTGGAGGTAATCAGAACGCGGGCAAATCGTTCATGTATATTACTGATGCAGACCAGCCGGTAATTACATCTTTTGCTCAAGGTCTTATTACTGAGGACGGTCACCCTATGACTCATCCACTAAACAGCGACTGGTGTGTCAACGATACTTATCCGGACAAAAACGGTATCCGGACACTCATGCTATACAACTTTTCCTCCAATAGACGCATTGACCTCGGCACATTTAAGATGCTAATGGACAGGCCTGATATGTCTTTGTTGAACAAATACTTCAACGGTGTGGACCCGAAAATTTTGAATAGTATATCGCCTGAGGAACTTTCGTTTACCCGCAGCGGACTTCATTGCGACCTTCATCCTCGTTGGACAGCCGACGGCAAACGAGCCGTGTTTGACTCTATCCACGAAGGAACCCGACAGATTTACGCTGTTAATGTGGCAGCACTGATACGATAGCTGGTAAAAATATATTTTGTATCACTACTGTCCACTAAAAATGGGCAGGGTTAAAAAT
>HF985630.1 GCA_000431155.1 Bacteroides sp. CAG:927 | reverse complement strand
GCTCCTCGGAGCCACTAAAAAATAACCGAAGTATTGAGTTTACTAATCTAATCTTAAATATGAGCAATATTTGACAAGCAGATTCTCTAACGGCAGATCCCCTCTTCCGAACCGTTCGGCATCAAGTTGTAAGATTCTTTCACTAATCTTCAGTTTCTTTTTGTAAGTTGCTTTGATGTAGTGGTATCCGTTTTCTCTACGATACTGATTTCAGAAAAATATTTTGAGATGTCTTCAGGATTGTAGATTATCGAATAACTTGGACGCTTCGCACCGGGAATATCTTCTCTGAGAATGCCTTTAATTACAAGATCTTGAATGTCTCTTATCGCCGTGTCTTTAGAACATTTTGCCAGCGTAGCCCATGTTTTGGACGTTATTTTTGCTTCATAACCGTCAAGAAACAAATTTAATATATTGGTTTGTCTCTGACTAAGAGGAACTGACGAAACCTTTTGCCAGAAGAAGCTCTTGTTTAAAATTGTGCTGACGATATTTCCTGCTTCATCAAGCGCAGACGATAATGTTCTGGCATACCAGCCTATCCATTCTGTGATATCACCGTCGCCATGCTGAGACTTTTCCAAAACATCATAATAATGTTTTTTATCTCTATTTATCTGAGAAGATATATTATAAAACCGGAATTCGCTTTTATCAGCGCGAGCTAGAAGCATATCTGAAATTATGCGCGCCGGCCTACCGTTACCATCTTCAAATGGATGGATGCTGACAAACCAAAAATGTGCAATAGCCGACCGAATAACAGAATTGATATCTTCTTGGCCGTTAAACCAATCAAGGAATCGGGCCATTTCTTTTTCTACAAGGTGAGGCGACGGTGCAATATAATGTATTTTCTCTTTTCCGAGAACGCCCGATATGATATGTTCCTCGTGTGTACGATAGCGGCCTATTTCTATCTCCGACCCTTCGCTGAAGCCTGTTGGGGAAAATGCTGCCTGCCAAGCGCAAATCTTCTCTTTAGTCAGTATCTGGTCATAATTGTTGACAGCATCGAGCATAACGGCTACGACAGAATCTATATAATGTGACGGCGCTGTCTGTCTGACATTTTCGATTCCCAATCTTCGGGCTATTGAGGAACGTACTTCGTCCACATTCAAACGGATACCTTCTATTTCTGAAGAGTGGACCACATCGCTGGCCAAATTTTCGGCCATTGCTTTTAATTTACAGTCAAAGCCAAGCGCGGCAAGCCTGCCATACAACAATCCTTGCTTACGATTCACTTCCTCAAGAATGGCCGTCAGCCGGGAGGCATCCCATCGGAATGAAGTCCAATTTTTCCTTTCGTGGATATACATAATATGATTGGTGCGTCGAAATGCTTCAATTTACGTCGCAAATTTTGCGACAAAAAAAACATGTTTTTGTCGCATTTCCAAATTAGCAGTAATTTTTGCAGCAATCAGAATAAAAGAAAATGGAGCGTAACCGGTTAGGGCTACACTCCATTTGTATGGATTTAGATATTTCTAAATTGATGGGTTATTTCACTTCCTCGAAGTCAACATCTACGGGACCGTCCTGTCCGTTGCCGGGCTGAGGGCCGGGGGTGGGACCTGCCTGAGCACCACCCTGCTGGGCCTGTGCCTGCGCATTGAGGATTTCCTGCTGTGCTGCGCCAAATGCTGCTTCAATGTCCTTGATTGCGGCATCAATACCGGCGATATCGGCAGCCTTGTGAGCCTCTTTGAGTCGTGCAAGAGCTGTTTCAATAGGAGCTTTCTTGTCGGCAGGAATCTTGTCGCCGAGTTCGTTAAGCTGTTTCTCGGTTTGGAATATCATAGCGTCGGCTTGGTTGAGTTTGTCCACACGCTCTTTTTCCTTGGCATCAGCCTCGGCATTTGCGGCAGCCTCATCTTTCATACGCTTGATTTCTGCATCAGTCAAACCGCTTGATGCCTCAATGCGTATGCTCTGCTCTTTACCGGTAGCTTTATCTTTGGCCGATACGTTGAGAATACCGTTGGCGTCGATTTCAAATGTAACTTCAATCTGCGGTATGCCACGGGGTGCGGGAGCAATGCCGTCAAGATGGAACTTGCCAAGAGTCTTGTCGTCGGCAGCCATAGGACGCTCGCCCTGAAGCACGTGGATGTCAACTGAAGGCTGATTGTCGGCAGCGGTAGAGAACACTTCACTCTTACGGGTAGGAATAGTGGTGTTGGCTTCAATAAGCTTGGTCATCACACCGCCGAGAGTTTCAATACCTACTGACAGAGGCACAACATCAAGCAGAAGCACATCCTTAACATCGCCAGAAAGCACACCGCCCTGAATAGCAGCACCTACGGCCACAACTTCATCGGGGTTAACGCCCTTGGAAGGAGCTTTGCCAAAGAATTTCTCTACGATTTGCTGGATAGCGGGGATACGGGTAGAACCACCGACGAGAATAACCTCGTCAATATCCTTGGGTGTGAGGCCTGCATCTTTCAATGCCTGTTCGCAAGGCTTGATGGTAGCCTGAATAAGTTTGTCGGCAAGCTGCTCGAACTTAGCACGGGTAAGGGTCTTAACCAAGTGCTTTGGAATACCGTTAACAGGCATTATGTACGGCAGGTTGATTTCGGTGCTGGTGGTGCTTGAAAGCTCAATCTTAGCTTTTTCGGCAGCTTCTTTCAGGCGCTGAAGGGCCATAGGATCCTGACGGAGGTCAACGCCTTCTTCTTTCTGGAATTCATCAGCAAGCCAGTCAATGATCACGTGGTCAAAATCGTCACCGCCAAGGTGGGTATCACCATTGGTAGATTTTACTTCAAACACGCCGTCGCCAAGTTCAAGGATCGAAATATCGAATGTACCGCCACCGAGGTCAAACACGGCAATTTTCTGATCCTTGTTGGTCTTGTCAAGACCGTAAGCAAGGGCAGCTGCGGTAGGTTCATTTACAATACGCTTTACGGTAAGACCAGCAATTTCACCAGCTTCCTTAGTTGCCTGACGCTGTGAGTCGTTGAAGTAAGCGGGCACTGTGATAACGGCCTCGGTTACAGACTGGCCGAGATAATCTTCAGCGGTTTTCTTCATTTTCTGAAGAATCATGGCCGAAATTTCCTGAGGAGTGTATTCACGGCCGTCAATATCCACACGAGGAGTATTGTTGTCAGCGCGCACCACTTTATAAGGCACACGTTCTATTTCGTTCTTAACCTGATCATAGGTTTCACCCATGAAACGCTTGATAGAGTAGATGGTACGTTTGGGGTTGGTAATTGCCTGACGCTTTGCAGGGTCGCCTACCTTGCGTTCGCCGCCGTCCACAAAAGCCACTACCGAAGGAGTGGTGTTGCGACCTTCGCTATTAGGAATCACAACAGGATCGTTACCTTCAAGAACAGCCACGCAAGAGTTGGTGGTGCCAAGGTCAATACCGATAATCTTTCCCATAATTAGTTTGAATTTTTAGGTTATATAATTTATTTTTAATTATCACGAAGTTGTTCTCTCGGCGATTTCTCGCTTTCGGATATACTAAAAACAAATTTAATGCCAAAATGGTTGAAAAATAATTACACAATTAATTATCAAAGCGTTAACCAACTGCCAAACTGACACTTTCAACTGACACGCATGTCAACAGACCTCTTTTTCGCGTTTCTGCAACCTGATCATGCCCCGCAAAGCACGGCGCAATGTTTTCCATTTTGGGAATATGGCCCATGGACGCACATGGCTGTAACTGACAAGAATCACTGTCAGCGACACAAGTGCCGCAATCAGCAGCCATCCATATATTTCCTTCATAGATACTACCAGTACCTGCCTTTGGGCCATGCCATAGAGCTGCTCCGAAGGCATATTAACAGCAGCCAAATCCAAATTGGTCAATCGGGAGCCGATAAACGACATATTCTTTGCCACCGTATGCCTCAATATTTCTCCGATAATAGCCGGACCTAAAGTAGCGCCCATCACTGCACCGGTAAAACCATTGATGGTAAGAGCCTGCGGAAACACCAGAAACGGAAGCCCGCTCTGCACTATAGATGTCAGAAACACAATGGATATAATGACGGCGGCTGCACCACGGGAAAACAGGGGAACAAACAGCATCTCTTTCTCTACACCATAATCTATGAAGAAATAGAAATATGCAAGATACACTATAGCGAGAGCAAATGCGATAGAAGTCATAGTCTTGTACCTCCATTTTCTGCGGGCAAACGTGACATAAGTGAACCCGCACCCAACCACTATTCCGGCAAGCACATACCAGTTGAGATCAATCAGATTGGTTTCATCAAACCCGAGTATATTGGCGGCATAAGAGTGCTCAAATACATGCTCTGTGGCAACGAGCGTGAAGAACACCAGATATATTCCGGTGGCGCGGAGCACATTGTGATTTTTCATTGCCTGAAATGATATATAAGGATGGTGGAGAAAAGTAGCTCGCCACAAATTTATGCCAAGGCATACAACGCCGAGCAGCGTGGCTCTGCATATTTCAGATGCATTCCACCAGTCAAAATAATTTCCATATACACATATGAAAGTGAAACAGATCATAAACCCGGTCCACAACAACGCGCCTATCCAGTCGATACCAAGCAAGGGAATATACATCGGAGTACGCACGGCCCTTACAAAAATCAGGACCATGAGCATCATGAGTGCAAGCATTCCTATCATAATCCAGTGCATATACTCCCACTGCGAGAAAAATGAAGCGTAAACAGTGGCGATACCACTGAGCTGTATCACACCGTCCACCACAATATACACATAACAGAAAAACACCGACATGTCACGCACCGGTGTAAGCCACAGCTGTATGGTAGAGTTACAGGCAAACGTGGCCTGCATTCTGAACCATCCGGCCACAAGGCATGTAATCACAAGCACCGGCACCGAAGTAGTGCTTGCGCAAATCATATTTGCCGCAATCAGCACCGCTCCGGCCGTGAGCAGCTGGGTGCGGTTGGAAAACCGGAATTTGATGCGGAACATCACCGCAAAATTTATAGCCATGCCTATGAGAGAAGCGTAACCGGCCATCAGTATATCCTCCTGCATGAGAGCAGTGGAACCAACCATATCCGAAGCAGCCGCAAGGTAAACACCTCCGGAAAATTGTATTACCAGAACAAAGAATATAAACAGCCACGGCTTCAACCTACGCGGTATGTAATCGGGCACATCAGGGATATCAAACGTGCCCTGAGGAGTATGACAGTCAGCCATATCAGTACTTTACCTCACATTCCACATTCATGCCGGCACGTAGTTTCTGCATGTCATGAATGTCATTGTCTTTTGAAAACTCAATTCTTACGGGCACACGCTGGCGCACCTTCACAAAGTTGCCGGCAGAATTATCCTGCGGAAGAACGGACAATGACGCGCCTGTAGCCTTGGAAATAGATTGCACGAGACCGTGAAACACCACATCGGGCACAGCATCCACTTTTATCTCCACCTTACTGCCCGGAGCTATATGCTTAAGCTGTGTTTCTTTGTAATTGGCAGTAACCCACACATCGGCTGAATCCACTATGTCAAGCAGAGTCTGACCCGGCTGTACAAGTTGCCCCACCTGAATGGATTTACGCGATGCAAAACCGTCACAGGGAGCCAATATCACGCAATATGTCAGATTGAGTTCCGCTGTTTCAAGCATAGCCTTTGCCAAATCTATTCCGGCATCGTTCTGAGCTATGCGCTGGCGGCTCTCATACACCACCGACGAAGTGGCATTGCGCTGCCTGTACAGCATCTCATAGCGTGCTTTTTTTGCCTCGTAATCAGTTTTTGCAGCATCATACTGCTGCCGTGTCACAGCCTCCTGCTGCAAAAGTTTTTTGTAGCGTTCGTAATCTGTAGCGGCCATGTCCATCAGCACCTTTGCTTCCCCGATAGAAGCCTCCGTCACAGCCACATTTGCCGAAGCAACACCGACACTGCGGCTCGCCACATCGCGTCCGGCCAAAGCGTTCTGATAATCGGCCCGTGCCTGCGCCACACGCAATCTCATGTCAGCATTGTCTATCACCACCAGCGTATCGCCTTTTTTCACAGGCTCAAACTCCTTGAAACAGATTTTCTTGATATACCCCTGCACTCGGCTGTTTACCGGTACTATCTGCTGCTGTATCTGCGCATTATCGGTGAACTCCACATTGCCCAGATGCACAAATTTCACAAACACCCATGCGGCAGCAACCGCAATTACCATAACGGTAATAATATATGACAGAATTTTTTTACTACGATGGCTCATATCTTTCCTGAAGTGAATAATAGTTTATAATAATAGTATATGATATTGATGCGGGCGTTTACAAGCTGCTGCTCGGCATCCAGCTTGGAATTGGCGGCATCCAGCATATCGGTAATCAATGCCATATCGGCGGAGTAACGCGTAAAGATTGTGCGATAGTTTTTTTCGGCCAATTCCACGCTCTTTTGCTGCGTTTTCAGCTCTTCATAAGCCTCAAGATAACGCACATAATCTGCCCGCACGTTCAACCCCACATTTTCACATGCGGCATCCAGTTGCTCAACCGCAACACGAGTGGCAGCACGACTTCTTGACAAAGCCTTATTGCTTTTATAGAGCGACGAGATATTATAACTTACTCCCACGCCCACATACCAATAACTCAGATTACGGTTAATCGGAGGCACTTCCACCAATATCGGTCCATCAATGCTCCATGCAGCCTGCAATCCGATTTTGGGAAGCCGTTCGCTTTTCACAATAGCTTCGGCTTTTTTGCTTATATCCACACCCGCTCGGGCGAGTTTGAGTGACGGAGCATTCTCAGCAGCTTCAAGTTGCCACCATTCTTCACCGGCAGAGGGAAACGAGCGTGCAAGAATAGTTGAGTCAGGCACAACCTCCGTGCCATCGGGAAGTCCGGCAGTAACCACAAGATTCCGGTTGAGAATATTGAGCGTATTATTGATTTTCACAAGTTGCAGTTCCAGATTTGACACAAGCAACTCATAGCGGGTAATATCGTTTTGCAAAGCCACCCCCTGCTCATAACGTGCAGTCATCTCGGCAAGAACCTTTCGGGCCTGAGCGATATTGTTTTCCACCACATACCTCAGGTTCTCAAACTTATATATGTCAAGATAAAAACCGGTAAGCTGAAAACGTATATTGTCGCGCCACAAATCAGTTGCAAACCGTGCGGCCGTGGATTTCAGCTCGGCCATCTCAATGCCGCTTGATATGGCACCGCCTGAATAAACAGGCTGAGATATGCTTATCCCGAAAGCATTACCAAAATGTGGAATAATAGCTCTTTGATAATCAGAAAAATTACGTTTTGTGGTAAACCCATCGCCTATATAACTCAGCGACAGATTAGCTTTTATATCCGGCAGGCGATTGCTTTGCGCCACACTGATTTCGCGCCGGGATTGTTCCTCGGCGGCAAATGACGGACGAAGCTGCGTGCTGTTGGTCTCAGCAATCTCAAACAGTCTTTCAAGAGAATACACCTGCCTTGACTGCCCCATGGCACGCACTCCACCGCTCAACAAAGCTGTGACAAACAGCCCTGTGAGCAATCGGTGATTGTTCATGAAAAAAATAGGATTAATGTGATAAAATTGAGGCCCGGCTTATTAATACGGGCACGATAAAGAAAGATAGCGAATTGTTGCCTTAAATAAAATCACACAGGGATGCAGTGCTCTTCCAACTTTCAAGATAACCCCAATTTCTGACAATCGGAGCGGCAACAAGAAACAAATGAGATATAACAGTCATTAACCATGCAACTCTTTGTGAATTGCGCTGCAAAATTACTGAAAACACACCTTTTTTACAAAATTTTGTACCGCGTCAAACGTCAAATCACAATCAGATAGAAGCTATAGCTATGAATATCAATACTATACTGCCGGCTGAAACAGGTACAGCAACAGGATGTACCTTATGGCCCGCAATCATAATAGAGGCCGAAGGAGAAATGGCAAACGGCGTGGGATTATGGCTCCAACGCTGCGAGATATACCGTGTCATCCAATAAACTGCCAAAGCCACAACCGTGCCCAAAAGCGCACCGACAAGCAAATCACCCGGGAAATGAACTCCGAGATATATTCTTGAATAGCTGTTAAGCAATGCCCATAACAGAATAAAAACTGTCCAAACTTTGCGACGCATTAGCAATGAGGCAAATACAGCAAATGCAAACGAGTTAGCCGCATGACACGACGGGAAGCTGTAGAGTCCTCCTCTGTAATCATTCACCACATGCACATAATCCGAAAGTTCGTTTTCAAGGCGTGAAGGCCGCAATCTTTCCACGTAAGGGCGTATAACCGAGGCACAAGTCTGGTCAGCCAAAGCTATGAGCACTACACCCATGAGAGTGACCGTAAGAGCCGTTCTCCATGAAAAACACCGCCACACCATCCATAAAAATGCGGCATACATGGGTGCCCATATCAATTTGCCCGAAAACATCATCATGAAGTAATCCCAATAGACATTATGAAGGCTGTTGAGATACAAAAATATATTGGTGTCAATGTCAATGAATGTTTGCATGTCAATCAATTATCGTGACTGAAGGTCGGTGTACAAAGTTTGCAAAAACGCTTTGGCATGATTGAGATTGCTGCCGGGAGCGTTACCGTTGTCCACAATCGCAGTATTGGAGTCAAGACTATATACCAAAGTGTTGTCATCAGTTATCATGCCGATATAACTGGGGTCGGCAAAGAAGGCAAAATGTGGGGAACGAAGATTAAGCAGATTGTTGCTGAACGGAAATTCATCATGCTCTATCCCCAGTGCGTCAAGCAAAGTGGCCGCTATATCGGTTTGTGACCCCACAGTTGTCTGTTCGCCATGCATAGCCAAAGCTCCGCCTGCCATTACAAGAGGAATGCGATGGCGCTGTACAGGATCTGTAAGTTCAGGATATGCCCCATAATGATCAGGCACAAGCACTACAAGAGTGTTGGCCCAATTCGGACGAGCGGCCAAAGCGTTGACATAGGCTGTGACACAACTGTCGGCATACGCAAAAGCTTCTGCCCGCTTATCCGACAAGCGGCCACGTGATGAATAAGGCACCTCAAACGGCTCATGAGAGCTGGATGTTTGAATTACCGTGAGTTTCGGCTTGTCAGGATTATAAGGCGTCAGCTCAGCCAACACGCGGTTCAGTACCACCTCATCGTGTGCGCCCCATTTGCTCAGACGCTGTGACACCGGAAAATCTTTGTCGCTGACCACACGGCCAAACCGTGAAGCGACAAGATAGGCCATCTGATTTGTGAAATTGGCATCCCCGCCATAGTAATAAGTGGCCTCATAACCACCTTTTTCCACCATGGATCGCGGCAATGAAGGCAGATGCTCAGCCTTCGACACGTATTTCATTACCGAAGTGGTGGGCTGCCCGGGATAGCCCGACAAAATTGCCGGTATTCCCCTGTCGGTACGGAAACTGCTGGCATAAAAATCAGTCCACACCACTCCACTTCTTGCTATGCTGTCAAGGCCTACTGCCACCGGTTCGCCACCCAGCAGCGGCATGAGATGCGACGAAAAACTTTCAAGCAGTATGATGTGTACATCCGGACGGCTAACATTCAGCAACTTGGGCACATCGGCATCCATGGGGGCGTCACGCAGCTCATCAAACAATTGATTTGCCTCATCCTCCGCAAAAAAACGATACATACTGCCGAAATCACTTTGATGAGTGGCCGAATACAGGAGTGAAAATACAGGATTGATTGCAGCATGATTCATTTTTGTGTCGGCACTGAAATATGCACGACTCAGATTCATGGTGCTGACAGTGAAACCGCCACGAATAGGCACAAACAAAAGAGCCGTCAGCAATACCCCGCCAACCGTACACCATATACGCTTACCCAACGGATATACTCTTGTTATCATGCCGCCGAGCTTTAGCACACCCCACACATACAGCCAATATATGGCCACAGACAGCACTATCCAGCCTAAAACGCCGAGCAATATCTGCCACCATACAGCAGAGGCAAATGCTGCCGACGGAGATGAAAAGAAATATGAAAATGGTGTGATGTCAAGCTTAAACTGCCAATAACCGTAGAGCACTGCGTCAAGACCAATGCAGAGACTCAGAGCCATTGCTATCAAGGCAAAATATATTCGCATCACAGTGTCCAACGCTCCTTTGGAGCCGGTCCATAATGCCACGCACCATGCCAAAGAGGGCAATGCCGCTACATAGGCTGCCACAGTGCAGTCCATGCTGAACCCGTGATAGAGAATCCGGAAAACTTCGGCAACAGAAATATGCTGATAAACGCTGCCGTTCAAAAACAAAAACAGCAGTTTGCCAATGGCAAATACCACTATTCCTGCCACAAAAGTGATGATATAACGCTTAAGTAATGCTTTCATATTGAGAAGCACAAATTTACAAAAACATTACCTATTTACACCACCTCGCACAAAAAACCTTTTATTCGCTCCGCATACAGGGTGATTTTCACGGCTCAGGCTAAATATCCGCACCGTCCTTAAGAGCTTGACCGAACCAACAAATGGCACAAAGGAGTACTAATAACATATACTTACGGCTTGTGTATTGCAAGCAGAGAGCAATACTGTTTACTCCGACAAAGCTACGCTCTGCATGGGCAATTATTTTGCACATGTCATCTAAATAATACTAACTTAAGCCCTACAACAAACAGCAAAGCCACATCCAAGAGGATGCAGCTTTGTGTTAGATAAGCGGTAATGCTGATGCTTATTCTCCGGGAACGATAGCTTCACTGGGGCAAACTTCAGCGCAAGAACCACACTCAATGCAAGTATCGGGATCGATGTGGTAGATATCGCCTTCAGAGATAGCCTCAACGGGGCAAACGGGCAGACAGGTGCCGCAAGCAACGCATTTGTCAGTAATTACGTAAGCCATGATAAGAATTAAATTTTGGATAAATACGAATAAAAAATTATTTCAATGGTGCAAATGTATGACTTTTGCCAAAAACGCCCAATAATTTTAGCGTATTTTTTTGCCTTATCAGCCAAATTTGCTCACCTTGCGCAGCTGAGGCTCGTTGATAATCTTGATTTGACGACCGTCAACGAGGATAAGCTTTTCACTCACAAACGCAGTCAGAGTACGTATGGCATTGGCAGTGGTCATATTGGAGAGATTGGCCAAATCCTCACGCGCCATATAAACACGTATAGTCACCCCGTCCTCCTCAAAGCCGTAGTGCTCACTCAGCACTATCAAAGCCTCGGCCAGACGGCCGCGTATATGCTTTTGGGTAAGATTAACTATGCGCGTATCGGAGCTTCCGAGATTGCGGCTAAGCTCATGGATAAAAAACCATGCCACCTGCCGATTTTCGTCAATCAGTTCCTCTACAACCTTCATGGGTATTGAGCCAAGTACCGATGCTTCCATAGCCATAGCCGTGGACACATAGGGTTCCTGTGCAAAATAGGCACGGTAGCCGAAATACTGTACCGGACGAATCAGGCGCAAAATCTGTTGACGCCCACCTACACCGTCCTTGCAGAGCTTAGCCTTGCCTTTAAGCAAGCACCAAAGATACTCCGGGACCTCACGCTCGGCATAAATTATCTGGTTTTTTTTGAAATGGTGAACAGTGAAATTGTCGGTAATCTTGCGTTTCTCCTCAGGGTTGAGAACGCTCCACATCGCCGACAGATCCTCACTTATCACCTTTTCAAGTGCGTCTTTTATCATATCTGGCGTTGTGTACTGATGTATTTAACGCCACAAAGTTAATAATTTTTAATGCGCAAAGCAAGAAAATCAACTATTTGACCACTTTACTAACACGGCTCTTTCATTTAAAAATGTCTTGTAC
>HF985629.1:14195-20248 GCA_000431155.1 Bacteroides sp. CAG:927 | reverse complement strand
TTCGCGCTTCAAAAAGTTTTATCGGACAGCAATAAAAAACAATATTTAACCTACTAATTAACAGCGTATAGCATTATTTCGGATAGTTTGGGCTGTAAAGCAATGTTGACTCCCGTTGTTGTAGTTCTCCGTCTTTCACCCATTCTTCACCACGCTCTGACAGATGCTGCGCCATCGCACCTCGCATCGTTTCAAGAAGATTACTGTATTCGGCAACCTTAGACAAGTCAATTGTTTCACCGGGATCCTTATCCAGATCAAAAAGTTGTTCTTTGCCGGTGCGCAGAAACCATATATATTTCACATGCCCGTCAGTAATAGCAGTCCAGTAATTATCGTCGTAATAACAGGTGGCATGCTCCATCTCAATCCAGCAGCGCCAATTCGCGCGTGGATCTCTTATGAGCGTAAGCAATGAGCTTCCATCCATGTCGGCGGGCACAGTGTCACCACACGCGTCAAGAAACGTAGGCAATACATCACGCAGTTCCACAGGATTTTCAATAACCGATCCCGGAGCCGTACCCGCATCAGTTCCTTTTGGAGGCTTTACTATCATTGGTATGGAGGATGACCCCTGATAGGCGTATGTCTTACGCCACATATTATGGTCTCCAAGCATATCACCGTGATCGGATGTGAACAGAATCAAAGTATTGTCATACATGTTTTTCTCCTTGAGCGCTTCTACTATACGCCCTATCTGCTCATCCACAAAAGTGACGGACGCATAGTAGTGCCTGCGCGAATTATCCACATAATCCTCGCCAAACTGCCCGTATGCGGCATCATGATTTTTTACCGGATCCGTAACCTTCTCGCCCGTTTTACAGCTCCATTCTCCATGCGCTGCTTTTGGCATCGCTATATTACTGTATTTACGTAACAATCTTTCCGGGGGATCATAGGGACTGTGCGGCCGCGCAAACGACACCTTCAAAAACAATGGCTTATCGCCACTGAAATTCTTTATGGTGTTTACTGCCATATCAGCCGTCCACACTGTCGGATGAAGCCTCTCAGGCAGCTGGTACACCTTTGCCCCGTGATCGTTCCATCCTATCCCTGTTGAATCTGGATTCAGACCCGGTGCCTGTGTCATAAACCACTTTCTGTAGTCACTGCAAAAATACGGCGATTCCACTCTGCCGCTTTCGTCAAGCATGGTTACATGAAATCCGTGCAAAGCATTTTGCGGCGACCAGTGCATTTTACCCAAACCTATAGTAAGATAACCGTTATCCCCAAGCATTTGCGGCATTTCATATCGGTAATGCTCGGCAACCTTTCCATAGCCAAGCATACCGTGATGCCATGGCGACATCCCCGTCAGAAGCCCGGCTCTTGCAGGTGTGCTGCTGGGACATGCGCTGAAAGCATGACTGAATCGATAGCCGTCACGCGCAAGGCCATCAAGGTTGGGAGTTATTATTGCATCATTACCCGCGCAGTGCATCGCGTCCCCGCGCTGCTGGTCAGCCATCAGCAATATAATATGAGGGCGTTTACACTCCTGAGCCTGAACTCCTGTTACGGCACAGGCAGAAACTATCGACAGAAATAATTCAGGCTTCATTCACCGGAAATGGAATTTTAATTAAAATGCCTTAAAACGGAGCCTGTTCTCCATCAGACACCGGAGCAAGGAAATCGGCACTGCCTCCACCCAACGGTTCAGCTCCTCCGAATGAGGAGGCCAAGTCTGGATTATTAAGGCCCGACCCTATGGTCTGTGGAGCGGATGTCATGTCAGTGCCACCGTCCCAATTTTCAAAACGTGCGTATTTGGCTTTAAACCGCAATTCCACATCGTCCACTCTACCGCTACGGTGCTTGGCGACAATAAACTCCGCAAGACCGCGTATATCTCTGCCGGAACCGTCGGTATCAGACCGCAGATAATACTCCGGACGGTGAATGAAACAAACGATATCGGCATCCTGCTCTATCGCACCAGATTCGCGAAGGTCGCTCAACTGAGGTCGCTTGCCTTCCTTGCTGTCACCACGTGATTCCACACTACGGTTCAACTGCGAAAGAGCCACTATAGGAATATTCAGCTCTTTGGCAAGCTGCTTAAGTGAACGCGATATCATACTGACCTCCTGCTCACGGCTTCCGAACTTCATTCCGGAGGCATTCATCAGCTGAAGATAGTCTATTATTATCATTTTCACATTATGCTCGCGCACAAGGCGGCGTGCCTTTGTTCTGAGTTCAAATATTGAGAGCGAAGGCGTGTCATCTATATATAAAGGTGCGCCGTAAAGATTCTTTATACGCGCCATAAGCTGGTCCCATTCTACCGGTTGCAACTGACCGCTCTTGATTTTTTCGCTCTCCAGCTCACACACATTGCTTATAAGACGGCCCACAAGCTGAAGATTGCTCATTTCCAATGAAAATATTGCAACAGGCGTATTATAATTCACAGCCATGTTCTTAGCCATGGAAAGCACAAAAGCCGTCTTACCCATGGCAGGACGCGCGGCAATAATTATAAGATCCGAAGCTTGCCAGCCGGATGTGAGTTTGTCAAGTTCATGATAGCCGGATGCCAGACCGCTAAGACCCGACGGACGGTTGGCGGCAGTCTGTATCTGATCGATGGCAGCTCCTATCACAGGATCTATCTGAGTCACATCCTTTTTTACATTGCGCTGCGATATTTCAAACAGATGTCCTTCAGCCTCTTGAAGCAGATCATCCACATCATTGCTCTCGTCAAAAGCTTTTTTCTCCACTTCCGATGCAAAAGTAATCAGCTCTCGTGCCAGATATTTCTGCGCAACAATACGGGCGTGGTACTCCACATGTGCTCCTGATGCCACACGCGAAGTCAATTCCGAAACAAAAAGCGGACCTCCAGCCTCATCCAAAGTGCCATTGAGCCTCAGCTGCTCGGTAACGGTAAGCATGTCAATAGGCTGCTGCGAGGCTCCGAGAGTCTGAATTGCTTCATATATCTTACGGTTAGACGGTTCATAAAAGCATTCAGGCTTCAATATGTCACACACCACAGTATATGCATCTTTTTCAAGCATGAGCGCACCAAGAACAGCCTCCTCCAGATCTTTGTCGCGAGGCAACTGACGGCCGCCGTAATCATACAATGGCTGCGATTGTGATTTCTTCTTGATATTATCGTTATAAGGTGTAGGCATAATCGTTCGGAATTTATTTCGAATACAAAAATACGGTTTTTTTGTGTAACTTCGCCGATAAATTATTCTACACATTATTAACACCTATATATAATAGTAGATGATATCGTTTCCGAATGCAAAAATCAATATAGGACTTGACATCCTTCGCAAGCGCCCCGACGGTTATCATGATATTTGCACCGTAATGGTTCCCGTTCCTTGGTGCGATATACTTGAAATAGTACCTTCAAAAGGCATTGACACTACTTTAACCGTCACAGGACGGAGGGTGGACTGCCCGGCTGAAAAAAATCTGGTCATGAAAGCCTACCGAGCATTGAACGACATCACCCCCCTCCCTCCCCTTGACATTCATCTACACAAAATCATACCCGATGGCGCCGGAATGGGCGGAGGATCCTCCGATGCAGCCTTCACGCTCAGCACCATCAACAAACTTCTGCAGCTTGACATTCCCGATGATACACTCGCCCAAATAGCATCTTCAATTGGAGCCGACTGTCCCTTTTTCATCTACAACAGGCCAATGCTGGCAACCGGAACCGGCACAGATCTTCAACCTATTGAATTGGATTTGAGCCGTTTCGCCATACAGATTGTCAAGCCGCCGATTCTCATTCCCACCAAGGAAGCTTATGCCTCTCTCATCCCGGCTCAGCCATGCACGCCATTATATGAGCGAATCAGAAAGCCCGTCATTTACTGGCAACAGGGGATAATAAACAATTTTGAGCCATCCATATTCACAAAACACCCGGCAATCAAAGCCATCAAACAAGCCATGATTGATGCCGGTGCAGTGTATGCGTCAATGACCGGAAGCGGATCGGCAGTATATGGGTTATGGGAGCGTGACAACTTGGCAGACTTGCCATCGGAAATCACACGTGATTGCACCATATTTTCTGCCAACATGCAGTAACGGTGAACGATATATCGTTTTTATTGTTATCAAAATAGAAAGCCATGTGTGCAAACGCACATTTTGGCAAAGTTTTTGTAGTGGCAAATTAGAAACTTATTACAATCATGAGCAACAAAAATAAAAACAAGCACACCGCTCCTGCTTCTGACGCTGATGAAGTAGAAATCATGGATAACGTACAGGAAGCTGAAACCGACAATCAGTCTCAATCTGATGAAGAAATTGAAAACTCCGAAATGAGCGAGATTGACACTCTGGCAAAAGAGTTGGGTGAAACCAAAAAAAAGCTTGAAAAAGAAAAACGCGAATACCTGTTCCTTATGGCGGAGTTTGACAATTTCCGCAAACGCACCATTAAAGAAAAAGGCGACATTATTCGTAACGCAGCCGAAAGCGTACTCAAAGGTCTTCTCCCCATTGTTGACGACTTTGAGCGCGGACTTGCAGCACTGGAGTCAACTGATGACACCGATGCCGCCAAACAGGGTATGCAACTTATATACAACAAACTGATAAAGTATCTTGAACAGAATGGTGTGAAGCCGATTGAAAGCACCGGAGCTGAATTCAATCCCGATCTTCATGAGGCCATAGCAATGGTGCCTACCGAAGATGAAAAAATGAAGGGCAAAGTCATAGACACTCCCACCAAAGGATACACCATCAACGACAAAGTGCTCCGCTACGCCAAAGTAGCTGTAGGACAGTAATCCACACCTGACAACCATATTAAATCATGGACAAAAGAGATTATTATGAAGTGCTTGGCGTAAGCAAATCAGCTACCCCTGAGGAGCTGAAAAAAGCTTACCGCAAAATGGCAATCAAATACCACCCGGATAAAAATCCGGGCAACAAGGAAGCCGAAGAGAAGTTCAAGGAAGCTGCCGAAGCTTACGATGTGCTTTCCGATCCTGAAAAGAGAGCCAAATACGATCAGTTTGGCCACAGCATGGGACCGCAGGGATTTCCGGGTGCCGGTGGTAGCGGCGGTTTTGGCGGCTACGGCGGTTTTGGCGGCGGCATGTCCATGGAGGATATCTTTTCCGCTTTCGGCGATATTTTCGGTGGACACATGCACGATGCAGGCGGATTTGGAAGCGCCGGACGTCGTCCCCGCACACGGCAGCGTCGGGGTGACGACCTTCGCATAACCATAAAAATGACACTTGAGGATATTGCCAAAGGTGTTGACAAAACCCTTAAGCTCAAATCATTCGTTGCTGATCCTCACTGCCACGGCACAGGCGCAAAAGACGGCACATCATTCACCACTTGTCCCACTTGCCACGGTACCGGCACTGTGATGCGCACCCAGCAGAGCATCTTTGGAGTGCAGCAGAGCGCAGCCATTTGCCCTGAATGTAATGGCGAAGGCAAGGTAATACAGGACAAATGTCAGTACTGCAACGGCACCGGTGTGGAGCACAAAGAGCAAACATTGTCATTCCATATTCCTGCCGGCGTTACCGGAGGCATGACCCTCACCATTAAGGGCAAAGGCAATGCTCCTATGCACGGAGGTGTCAACGGCGACCTGCTCGTAGTGATTGACGAGATAAAGCACCCCGAGCTGATTCGTGATGGCAACGATGTGATTTATAACCTTATGCTTGATTTCCCCACTGCCGCTTTGGGCGGATCTGTTGAAGTGCCCACTCTTGGTGGTCGTGCAAGACTGAAAATTCCTGCCGGAACACAGCCCGGCAAAATATTACGACTTCGCGGCAAAGGACTGCCCGAGTATCAGGGCTACAACACCGGCGACGAACTCATCAATGTGATGGTTTATGTGCCGGAAAATCTTACCGATGACGAAAAGTCCAAGATAGAAGCCTTGAACAACTGCCCCGACATCAAGCCCACCGAAGATGCCAAGCATAGAATATTCAGCAAGCTTCGTCATATCTTTGACAAAAACAACTCCTAACCTATAACAGACATCCAACAACTACCGAAGC
>HF985629.1:13028-14136 GCA_000431155.1 Bacteroides sp. CAG:927 | reverse complement strand
TAGTTTATACCCTCTCGATTTCGCATCCTGCCACCGGCACCCACACTTCTTCAGCATGAGAACGACCAATGGCAATAGATCCGGCGCAAAAGCATATTACATAAACGCACTAAAAAACCCGGAACGTAAACGCTCCGGGCTATCGTTATGCATCTTGTAGCGGGACCGAGAATTGAACTCGGGACCTCCGGGTTATGAATCCGACGCTCTAACCAACTGAGCTATCCCGCCATTGCCTAAATGCGAGTGCAAAGATAGACAGTATTTATTTCTTGGCCAAATTTTTCAGACACAAATTTCAATTAAATTTTTGCGCCGGATTGTTATGACCTGATTTTCAACAATTGAATCAGATCTCTTTCCTCAGTTCATCACACCACTCTTTAATACGTTTATCAACCGTATCGGCATGATTGACTTCATCTATGAGCAAACCGACAGCCTCACCGTCGGCATTCACCGACTTGCTTTTTGAAAAATCATAACCGTCCACATTGAACTGGCCCACAATTGTAGCTTCGGTTGGCTTTACATACTCCAGAAGTTCCTCTACTCCATTGCAGAACGTATCCGCCATGGTTTCGTCTCCGCAGCCAAACAAAGCCACTTTTTTACCCTTAAGGCTGAGGCCCTGCAATCCGTCAGCAAAATCGTGAGCATCATCCTGCATGTCGCCGTCTCCCCATGTGCTTGTTCCCATAATCAGCACATCATACGGAGCCACATCGCTCGGACTGCTTTTTGACATATCGTGAACATCAGTGTCTGCCACTCCAAGTTCTTTTGCAATTTGTCGCGCCACACCAGCTGTTGTACCGGTTGTGGAGCCATAGAATATACCTATTTTATTCATAATCACATAAATTATAAAATCTATATTTTTTAACGCTAACTGTCGTTTTATTGTTCAGAAAAACGTGTTACTTATCCATTAAAAACTTTTTTTGTGCTTTATAGCATAATTATCACATGCATTGTGCAGAATTTTACTACCTTTGCACTTTGATTATTCATCTACAGAACATCAACATCCGGATTATGGCAGAAGCTAAAAAAATCTCCACTGCACTTATCTCAGTGTTCCACAAAGACGGTCTTGACCGCATAC
>HF985629.1:0-12991 GCA_000431155.1 Bacteroides sp. CAG:927 | reverse complement strand
CCTACTTCATTCCAATGGCGTGAAATTCCTCTCCACCGGCGGCACACGACAATTCATCGAGTCTCTCGGTTACGAGTGTGATGCCGTTGAGGATCTCACATCCTACCCCTCTATACTTGGCGGTCGCGTAAAGACCCTTCACCCCAAAGTGTTCGGCGGCATTCTCGGTCGCAGAGACATGGATAGCGACATCGCACAGATGCAGCAATACGAAATCCCCGAAATAGATCTCGTAATAGTTGACCTCTATCCTTTTGAGGACACAGTAGCCTCAGGTGCCTCACACGCTGATATAATTGAAAAAATTGACATAGGCGGTATTTCCCTGATTCGCGCAGCAGCCAAGAACTATGCCCATGTAGCAATCGTAGCTTCCAAAGCTCAATATGCTCCATTTGCTGAAATGCTTGAACGGCACAACGATGCTTCCACCACCCTTGAAGAGCGTTTATGGCTCGCCAAAGAAGCATTTGCTGTTTCGTCCGCCTACGATTCCCACATATTCAACTATTTTGACATGCCCGAAGGCCCATCTGCACTTCGCTTGGCTCTGGACCACAAAAAAGAGCTCCGTTATGGAGAGAATCCCCATCAGCAAGGTGCCTTCTTCGGTGATTTTGAAAAACTTTTCCACCAGCTGCACGGCAAAGAAATCTCCTACAACAATCTTCTTGACATTGATGCAGCCGTATGCCTCATTTCTGAGTTTACCGAACCTACATTCGCTATCCTCAAGCACAACAATGCATGCGGACTTGCCACTCGCCCGACAATGGCCGAGGCATGGAAAGACGCTCTCGCAGGCGACCCTGTATCTGCCTTCGGAGGGGTTCTCATCGCCAATCGCGCCATAGATGCCGAAACAGCCGAAGAAATCAACAAAATCTTCTTTGAAGTAATCATTGCTCCCGAATACACTGAGGATGCACTGAAAATCCTTGAACAAAAGAAAAATCGTATCATTCTGGTTCAGAAAACCCAGCTTGACACCAAATACCAGATACGCACCGTTCTCAATGGTGCACTTATGCAACAGCGCGACCTGAAAGTGGAGACTCCTGACGACTTGACCTCAGTTACACTCAAGTCTCCGGATAATGCCCAGATTCAGGACATGCTTTTTGCCAACAAAATCGTGAAGCATTCTAAAAGCAATGCTATTGTACTTGCCAAAAACAATCAGCTCTTGGCAAGCGGCGTTGGCCAGACAAGCCGTGTTGACGCTCTCAAGCAGGCCATTGCCAAGGCTCAGTCATTTGGCTTTGATCTCAAAGGAGCTGTGATGGCTTCCGATGCCTTCTTCCCCTTTGCCGACTGCGTGGAAATAGCCCACGAAGCTGGCATTGATGCTGTTATACAACCCGGCGGTTCTATTCGCGACAACGACTCCATTGCATATTGCAATGAACACGATGTTGCCATGGTCACCACCGGAATTCGCCATTTCAAACACTAATTTATCTACTTAAAATCCTTCGACACAAGAAATGGGTATTTTTTCACTCACCAAAGAGATTTCTGTGGATCTTGGCACAGCCAATACCCTCATTATCCATAACGACAAAATCATCATTGACGAGCCTTCTATTGTGGCCATTGACGTGCGCACCGGCAAAATGATTGCCGTGGGCAAAGAAGCTCAGCGCATGTGGGGCCGCGAACCCGAAGGCATCCGATGTGTGCGTCCTTTGCGCAAAGGTGTTATCGCCGATTTCAATGCCGCCGAAATGATGATACGCGGTCTTATAGGCAAAGCCTCAAGCAAGAACAAATGGTTCAGCCCATCCATGCGCATGGTGGTAGGCATCCCTTCCGGTTCTACCGAAGTGGAAATACGTGCGGTGCGCGACTCCTCCGAACATGCTGGCGGCCGCGATGTTTACATGATTTATGAACCTATGGCAGCCGCCCTCGGTATAGGGCTTGATGTTGTAGCCCCCGAAGGCAACATGATTGTTGACATAGGAGGCGGTACAACCGAAATCGCCGTCATTTCATTGGGTGGCATCGTCTCCAACAAGAGTATCCAGATAGCCGGTGACGACCTCACTGCCGACATTATGGAGCACATGAAACGTGTCCACAATGTTCGTGTGGGCAACCGCACCGCCGAGCTTATAAAAATCAACGTAGGCTCTGCTCTTACCGAGCTTGAGGATGCACCGGAAGATTACATCGTGCACGGACCCAACCAGATGACCGCTCTTCCCATGGAAGTACAGGTTTCTTATCAGGAAATATCTCATTGCATCGAGAAATCAATTTCCAAGATTGAAGCCTCTGTGCTTGCCGCTCTGGAGCAAACTCCCCCCGAGCTTTATGCCGACATCGTTCGCAATGGCATCTACCTTGCAGGCGGTGGTGCTCTCCTGCGCGGTCTGGACAAGCGTTTGACTGACAAAATCGGTATCCAGTTCCACGTGGCCGAAGACCCCTTGAAAGCAGTGGCCAAAGGCACCGGTGTGGCTCTGAAAAACATTGACAAGTTCAAATTCCTCATTCGCTAATATAGTTGGGAGGTAGGCAGAAGTGCGCAATCTCATCAACTTTCTGATACGCTTTTCGTCATGGATACTTTTTATGGTATTCGTGACGATTAGTTGCGTACTCCTGTTTCAGAACAATCCCTACCAGCATTCCATCTATCTGTCATCAGCCAACGCTCTGAGCACCTCATTGTACAATGGAGCACACTCCGTGACATCCTATTTCAGCCTGCGCGACATCAACGAGGACCTTACTCGCCGCAACGCGCAACTTGAAAGTCAGGTACTTGCGCTCAAATCGCAGATTGCCCGTTACAAAATTGCCGAGTATGCTGCCACAGTGCCGGTTGACACCTCGCTTGCCCGTTACAACTTTATCATAGCCCATGTAATCAACAACAGCGTGCATCGTCCGCACAATTACATAACCTTGGATAAAGGATCGCTTGACGGCATCGCCGAAGAAATGGGTGTTGTGAATGAAAACGGTGTGGTAGGAATTGTCAATAAGGTTGGACCGCACTCTGCAAGAGTCATATCCGTGCTCAACAACTATCTCCGCGTATCAGCAAAAGTAAAGGCAAGCGAACAGGTAGGATCCTTGGTATGGGACGGCAAAAACCCCTCAGAAGCCATTCTTGAAGAGTTGCCCCGTCATGCCACTTTCAAAGTAGGCGACACCGTTGTCACCAGTGGCTACTCCACAGTGTTCCCCGAAGGTGTGCCTGTGGGCATTGTTACAAAGCCCCTCAAAGACTACGACGAAAACTTTTTTGCATTGCGGGTGCGTCTTTTCACCGACTTCTCCACTCTTAACACCGTGCGGGTGGTACGCGACATGATGAAACCTGAACTGCTGGAAGTGGAGAGCGACGAGGAACCGCAACGCAAGTTTTAACCACAACAAGCCATGACAAAAATCACACTACAGCTCATGCTTTTAACGCTGATACTCATATTGGCGCAAGTCATTGTGCTCAATCATGTGTGCCTGTGGGGCGTAGCGGTGCCAATGGCTTTCATATATGTGATTCTCAGGCTTCCGCTCACATTGCATCTCAACTATGTGCTCACATTCAGCTTCCTGCTTGGTCTCATCATCGATGTTTTCTCCGACACTCAGGGAATGAATGCTCTTGCATGTACCATCGCGGCCGTATTGCGTAAACCAGTGCTCAGGCTCTATGTGTTGCGTGAAGACGAGCTTGGCGACCTCATGCCTTCAATGCATTCGCTCGGCACCGCTGCCTATGTCAAGTACGCCGTTACGATGTCGCTGATATACTGCACGCTAATATTCGTTATCGAAGCATTCTCAATGTTCAACATTCTGTTGCTGATAGCACGAATCGTATGCAGTACACTGCTCACTACCCTGCTATTGATTTGTATTGACTGTATCACAGTAAACCCCGGTGAGAAAAGATTATAAGTTAGAAAAGCGTAAATATGTGATAGGCAGCTTTATCGTGGTGATAGTGCTGATTTATCTCGTGCGCTTGTTCAACCTTCAGGTACTTGACTCAAGCTACAAGGATGAGGCCGATTCCAATGCTTTTCTGCGCAAAGCCATATACCCGTCACGAGGCATAATCTACGACCGCAACGGAAACGTGGTGGTATTTAACCGACCCGCCTACGACATTATGATGATTCCCCGAGATGTGCAGCCGTTTGACACTCTTGACTTGTGTCGCACGCTCGGCATAACACCCGAAAAACTCCGCAAGAGATTTTCCGACATGCGCGACAAGAGGCTGAATCCCGGTTATTCATCCTATTCTCCGCAAGTGCTTATGACGCACCTCTCGGCCGAGGATTATGGACGCCTTCAGGAAAAAATGTATCGCTATCCGGGATTTTTCATACAAAAACGAATACTGCGTGAATACAACTATCATTGCGGGGCCAACCTCCTCGGCGACATACGCGAGGTGTCTCAAAAGGATATTGACAATGATCCCTACTATTCGCGAGGTGACTACACCGGCGACCTGGGAGTGGAAAAAAGCTATGAAAAGTTTTTGCGCGGAGAAAAAGGCGAGGAAATTCTGATTCGCGATGCCCTCGGCCAGATTCAGGGAAAATATGAGGGGGGCGCCCGCGACAAAGCCGCCATATCGGGCAAAAACCTCAAACTCAGCATTGACATTGAGCTTCAGCAATATGCCGAGAGCCTGATGGTCAACAAAATTGGCGCAGTCGTAGCAATCGAGCCTGCCACCGGTGAGGTTCTTGCGCTTGTAAGCAGCCCCACCTACGACCCTTCACTGCTTGTGGGCAGGGAGCGAGGCAACAATTATGCCAAGCTCAACAAGGACCCGCTCAAGCCACTCTACGACCGTTCCATAATGGGCGTTTATCCGCCCGGATCCACGTTCAAGCCCGGACAAGGATTGATTTTGCTTGAGGAGGGCATCATAGGACTTGGCACACCATTCCCCTGCCATCGCGGTTACATAAGCGGGCGTCTTAAAGTCGGTTGTCACCCACATGCGTCTCCCATAACTCTCAAGCCGGCATTGCAAACCTCCTGCAATGCATTCTTCTGTTGGGGACTTAAAAATATGATTGACCGACGCTCCAAATATGGCACTGCAGCCGAGGCTTTTGAAGTGTGGAAGACACACCTTGTGGAGCTGGGATACGGCTACAAACTTGGCATAGATCTCCCTGGCGAAAGCCGTGGATTTATCCCCAACGCCAAATTCTACAACAAAGTATATGGCGAAGGACATTGGAGTGCCAATACCATTATTTCAGTAGCCATAGGCCAAGGTGAGATTCTTGCCACTCCCCTTCAAATCGCCAACCTCGGAGCCACCATTGCCAACCGGGGATGGTTCATCACACCCCATGTGGTAAAAGAGATTGAAGACACCGTTATTGACACCAAATACTCCGAAAAGCATCGTCCCGACATCCACCAGGAGCATTTCAATTCCGTGGCCGAGGGCATGCGCATGGCAGTCACCGGCGGCACATGCCGTCTTGCAAATCTACCCGACATTGAGGTATGCGGCAAAACCGGTACAGCCCAAAATCCCCATGGACGCGACCACTCCGTATTTCTCGGATTTGCACCTTATCACAATCCCAAGATTGCAATATGCGTGTACGTGGAAAACGCCGGCTACGGTGCCACTTTTGGGGTTCCGATAGGCAGTCTTCTCATCGAGAAATATCTCACCGGCAAGATTGCTGAGAATCGCAAATATATTGAAACACGTATGTTGACCTCAAATACTATTATTTACAGTGGAGTCAAGAAACACTAACTCATCGCTGCTGCATAATGTTGACTGGTTCACGATTGCAATCTATCTGATACTTGTAATTGCAGGTATCTTCAGCATCTATGCCGCAAGCTACGATTTCGACAACGCTTCCATACTCAATGCTGCCGAATTTTCAGGCAAACAGATCCGATGGATAGGCATGGCACTTGTGCTTGCACTCGTGCTCCTGCTTTTTGATGCCAGAATGTATGAGACTTATGCCTACCCTATCTATATAGTGGTAATGTTCATCCTCCTGATAACCATATTTGTAGCCCCGGACATTAAGGGATCTCATTCATGGCTTGTATTCGGGCCTTTACGGTTTCAGCCGGCAGAATTCGGAAAATTTGCCACAGCATTGGCCCTTGCAAAATTATTCAGCGGCTATAATTTCCGGCTCAATGCCTCCAAAAACAATTATTTCCGGGCACTTACCATCATCATACTCCCCATCCTTCTCATCATAGCCCAGAAAGAAACAGGTTCCGCACTGGCCTATCTCGCCCTGTTTTTCGTGCTCTATCGCGAAGGCATGAGCGGACTTGTGCTTATGGCAGCAGGATGCGCTGTGCTGTTTTTCGTAGTGGCAATCAAATACACTGCATCCACCTATCTCGGCATTCCCGCCGGAGAAGCAGCCGTATTCGGTATGATTATGTGCATTATGGTGGGATTGCTCGCCATCTATTGCAAGCATATCATAGCTGCACGAAATGTAGCTGTGTGGTATGTGGGCACTTTCGTCATAGTGGCCGTACTTGATGCATTTGGCATCACGGTGCCCGGACTCGCTTATTTCATTTCCGCCATATCCGTTGCTTGCCTCTACTCCGCATTTCTCACCATGCGCAGCCATGCTCGCAAACTGTGGATAACTGTAGGCGCCACCGTTGCATCAGTTATATTTCTGTTTTCGGTCAACTATGCATTTGATTCCATTTTGCAGCCCCATCAGCAGCAGCGTATCAAAGTAACCTTGGGCATCGTTGATGACCCTTTGGGCAAAGGCTATAACGTAAATCAATCGCGTATAGCCATAGGTTCCGGAGGTTTCGCCGGCAAAGGATTTCTCAACGGCACCCAGACCAAGCTCAAATATGTGCCCGAGCAGCACACCGACTTCATCTTCTGCACTATTGGCGAAGAGCAAGGATTTCTTGGAGCATCGGCGGTATTGATTTTGTTCCTCTGCCTCATACTCAGAGTCATGCATTTGGCCGAACGGCAGCCCACGGTATTCGGACGCGTATATGGCTATTGCGTAGCCTCATATTTCATATTCCATCTCGCCATCAACGTGGGCATGGTTATTGGGCTTTGTCCCGTAATTGGTATTCCCCTGCCGTTTTTCAGCTATGGAGGCTCCTCATTGTGGAGCTTTACGTTCCTGCTTTTCATATTACTACGAATTGACGCCTCGCGGCGCGAGCATCTGTCATATTAACATTATTTTCCCTTGGCTTAGCCACAATTTTTTTGCAACTCACAACGGCAAGTATTAACTTTGCAACATGCAGCAGGTATTGCAGATACTATTCACCGGAGTGATAATAGGCGTGTTTATATCCGCCCCAATGGGCCCTATCGGCATGCTTGTCATTCAACGCACTCTATACAAGGGGCGTGTACCCGCATTCTTTACCGGCTTGGGGGCTGCATTGTCCGACCTTATATACTGCCTGCTCACAGGTCTTGGACTGTCATTCGTCACTGATTTCATCCAGAGCAACCAGTCAGTGCTTCAGATCATCGGATCGGTCGTGCTCATAATCTATGGCATCTACCTCTTTCGCAGCAATCCGTCCCGATCTCTCAAACCGGCCACACAGGCTGCCAACACATATTGGCGTGATTTTGCCACCGGATTCCTTTTCACAGTGTCCAATCCGTTGATTCTTTTCTTTATCATTGGCCTGTTTGCACGCTTCAACTTCATGGACACCACCTATAGCTACTACCATTACATAACAGGCTACTGTGGCATAATACTTGGAGCCATCGGATGGTGGTTTGTCATAACTTATCTTGTCAACAAGCTTCGCGCACACTTCAATGTGCGCTCTTTGTGGCTCATCAACAGGATTATCGCCGTCCTGCTTAGCATAATGGCGCTTATAGGACTCTTTACAGCCGTCAAAACTTTATTACAACCTTGAATATAATATGAAAGCTAACCCCAAATCACTTTCAGTACCCTACATCCCCGAGCTTGACAACGCAGAGCTTGAAACAGTTGGCAAAATTCTTGATGAGAAAGGCAACAAAAATCCCATTGACATCCTCAATTGGAAAGAGCAATTTCCCTATCATCCCCTCACCTCTTTCTCTATAGCACATTCAGGCACACACATCTATGTGGAATTTTTTGTGCGTTGCAACTACCTGCGTGCCGTAAACTACACCAACAACTCTCCCGTACATCAGGACTCATGCGTAGAATTTTTTGTTGCCCCCAAAGGGTCGCAGCCCTATTATAATTTTGAGATGAACTGCATCGGCACCCTCCATGCCGCATGCCGCATGGACCGTCACAACGGCACTCCCCTCACCGATGAACAGCTTGCCACAGTACGACGCTATGCATCCTGCGGAACTCGCCCGTTTGAAGAGCTTGAAGGCATGTTCTCTTGGAGCGTCGTTATGGCCATTCCTTTGGAATTGATAGGAGTGAAATACGAAGGCAAACCTATAACCATGCATGGCAACTTCTACAAATGTGCCGACCTCACCTCAAGTCCGCACTTCCTCACATGGTCGCCCATTGACACTCCCGAACCCGATTATCACCGCCCCGAATTCTTCGGCGAGATAACATTGGAGTAACCGATATTTCAAAAAATATCTTAAAAATAGCCTTGCGCTCTTGCACAGTCAAAATATTCGCCCTACCTTTGTGCCATCAAAAGGAGATTTGATTACCGCAAGGTGTTAAGATGGCGATTTAGTGTAGTGGCCTAGCACGCCACCCTCTCACGGTGGAGACCAGGGTTCGATTCCCTGATTCGCTACACAAGAAAAGGACTCATAATTGAGTCCTTTCTTTTTATACCCTCTCTTCACCCTTGCTCCGGCCGCTTCAAATAAGATCAGTTACTTGAACCTATGGTAAATATAGCGGGCGAGGCCAAACACATATCTGCGCATACCCGGACGACAAAGCAATCGGTCAAACCATCCGAGATGTCCGCTGAGCAATTTTACTATATAGCCCACATAAAACATTGCAAACAGTGTACCCGGACCGATAATATTCCACTGCCATGCGCCCCAGAACATATAGCAACTCACTACACTCAGTACCACAAGCGACACATCCACAGCAATCTTGATTTTGGGGAAAGGACAACCTGTAACGCGGCTTATCGCCACCGGGAGCCCCTCTCCGGGCATTGTCACAGAACCACATCTCACCTCAAAAGCTATGCCGATACCCATTACGGTACATCCCACAAACTGGGCTACTGTCTGTTGCATCATAGTGGAACAGTCAACAAATGATGTCGCCCACATATTCACATCAATCAGTGCCCCGAATACAAATCCTATTATAAGTTGAAAAAGCTGTACTTTTTCAAAGCGTTTTCGCAACACCAGAATTTGGCCCAGCACTAATATAATGTTCATCACATTGGTATAACCACCTATTGTAAGTGGCGGAACAAGATTTTGTGTGCCTGCTATTGAAAATGCCATTGGCAACGCTGAAATAACACTGCTGCCGAGATTTGACCTGACACACAGCGCGACTCCGAGAGTCATAAAATAAAGTGAGACAAGAAGGAGCAGGTGTTGCCATACAAATCCAATAATCCTGTCCCTTCCGAGTAGTGAAACGGATTTTATCATGTGCATCTTTTTTACCTATGCACAAAATTACAAATTTTTTTGATAGCAGACAATGCCTCAGGCAGCATCCCGAGCCACCTCTCCTCACATAAATTACTCTACGGAACCTGCCCTCAAAAGTTTCTGAAAAGCATAAATCCTGATCAGTCATACCTGAGCCGTTGAATCCACACACCTGATCTCTTACACCAGATTTGCAGATGTACCGACCTTGCCATACACCTCACCCGTCAATATATCAAGCGATGACATATTCATCTTTACTATGATTATTTGTTTTTGAAGTATTTTTCTCATTCCTTCTTTACAAGCTCAATAGCCTCTTTACCGGTCATGTGTTCAATATCAAGGCAGAGAACAAGCATATGTAACAGTCCCTTTTCCAATTCTTTCTGTAATCCGACTTCATCGCCAGGATTGTATTTGGTCCCCAACAAAGAAGCCGCATGCGTTCTTTCTTCCTCTGATTCAATAATTCTGATTCTTCCAAATGCAATGACGCTCCGGAAATAGGTAGTAAACTCCGACGAATGGACATCATCGGCGGCAATGACACAGAACGATGCTTTGTCATATTGCCTTATGGCATCTACCTTATGACCAGTTTTGGCACTATGAAAATACAATTTGCCGTCCACATGAACATAACTTATCGGAACAGCATAAGGATAACCGTCATCTCCAAGTACGGCAAGTGTGCCGGATGTTCCCGTTGACAATATGGCATCACATTCTGATATTGTGAGTTGTTGGCGAAAACGCCGCATTTATAATCGCAAAAACGAAACGAGCAAAAGTTGGATATTCAACCGCAAATTTAGTTCACAAATTTTGTGGTGTTTAAACCTCAATAATTCAACAAGTTAGCCGTTAATTCTTACACTACTTTGTTACTTATTACACAAAATAGCTAAAGCTCTAATAATTAACCACTTAATTTTTTTTGAACTTGGCTAAAAAAACGAAACGTACACGATTTTTGCGGCTCAAATGTTAAAAACACCAGCGGCGGACACACTGTTAAATGTGCCGCCGCTGGCTCTTGTTTGTATGTCGGTAGGAATTTAAAAACTAATCAAGTGGCATTTTTAAGTATGCCAAAAATGTGGCGTAACAAACGCCAATAGAAGGGGCAACGTAACGCCGCCATATCGCTTTCCGGCTTTTGCGTTGCACACCCTTTTCATAGTATTTTGCCGTTATCTCCTTGGCTGCCTTGATTCTTGCCATTGTGCTTGCGTACATAAACTCAAATTATAATTATTGTGGAGGAACTATTTCGCTGACTATTGCGCCTATACCTTTGCCACGTATAGGCAAAGCAACAAAGCGTTTGTCAAAGCCTACAATCGTGCCGCGCTCTTTAGGGTCGTCAACGCTGGCATACATATAAATATCGCCGTCCGCTTTCATCACCTCTTTGGCGTAAAACGCAACTGATGCAAAGTGCTCCGTTGCAGCGTCTTCAAAAGGCACTTTAATCAGTTTGCCGGAAACAAACTTGTACGTTGGCATTTGCGCGAACTGATAGCAGCCAAAACCGCCAAATCTGAACGGCTCACCGTCCTTGACATTGGTGAGGTCTTTGAACAACTTTATATCTTCTAAAAGCAGGTCGGAAACATGCTTGGGGTGCAGAATAATATAGCGGTCTGTCAACGGTATTTCGGCGGCATCAAAACGCTCTTTAAGCCTCAGAATGTTCTCAAAGGTTATGCGCCTGCGGCCATTGGTTAATTCACCTGTTGTCAGTATCACAGGAGTTTCCGGGGTGTCAGTGTTAGGCGCATAGGCGTGGGCGGCTTTCATCGCCACGCTCTTGCGCAATGTAGCGCGGTGCTGACCGATTACGCTTTCCAGCTTGTTATAGCTGTATTCAATAGCATCAGGGCGGCGTACGAGGGTGTTTTCGGTCTCAAACTTTGCAAGTGGTATTTCGTTGTCCTCATCTTCGCGCTCCACAACCTTTATAGGGTAGGTTGTGTTGTCTATCAACACTTTTGGGTCAATGCCTGCCGCTGGAACGTGTAGGCGGTTATTCTCCACAAATTCGGAGTAATTGACAACCTTTTGCAAAAAGCTGTCATCGGGATAAAACCCCGAAAGGATTTGGTTAATCCATATTTCTTTGTTTAATGCCATTTGGTGAGTTAAATTATTATTATTTAATGTTTTATCTATTTCTATTGCTTTGTTTCTCTTTCTCCAGCAAATCGCGGTAAATTTCGGGGTGTTCACGCAGATATTCGGGATTGTTACGCCTGTACCACTCCAGTGAGTGCGGCGCAACATCCTTTCCTTTTTCAGCCCTGACAAGTCGGACATATAATTCGGGGTCGCGCTCAAGCTCTTGCGGTGCAAATTTGCGGTAGTCGTCAAGAGTCCAGCGCGAGCGGTCGGAGTAAGCCGCACCGCCTGCAATTAGCTCCATCGGCTTCACCATTGGGTGCAGCGTAAAGAGCAGCTCTCCCAATTCCTTTGCCCCGATTTTTGCCCCTATACGCTCGTAAACACCTGTTTCTCCGCCTAATATCTTGCGTTTGTTTACTGCTTCATTGATTAACCGTGTTATTTCGGGGGCTTGCGCTTTCCTCTGTCCTTTGATAAAGTCGCGGAACGCGCCACGATTGCCCCGCGCCAACGCTATAAACGTGCCACGCTGTGCCGCGTCCACATATCCGCCCATAATAGCCGCGTCAACGGCTTCCTCTGGCGTTTCCCTGCCCTCTAAAGCCATTTTGACGGCTCCGATAATATCTTTATCATCCGCGCCGCTTTCAAGCCCTAAAAGCGAAATTAAAGCCGTTTTCAAATCTTCGGGCGTGGTGTCGCTATCCAGATCTTTAAGGTTGAACACATAGCCCCCCGAACGGCGAAACAGTTTTACGGCGTTTTCATTGCTCGGTATATCAACGATTGAAACCTCAATTAAACGGCATTTAGTCACCGTTTGAACGCCGTTTAACTCCTCGGTGGCTATTTGTTCAATGCCGATAGAAACACAGCGTAAAAATCCGTTTTCTACTTGTTTTTTTACCGTTGCCGCTAACTCGGTGCTGTCATCGAACACAGCATCGCCGAGTAGCCGTTTGCCCTCTTTGCGGATATTCTCCCAACGGCCTATCACGTTGCCGTCTCGGTTGTGCATATAGAGCATTACCGGGTTTCGCTCAAATGCCGTTGTGTCTATGCCCTCAGTCAGAACCACAAAACCGTAACTATTGACAGTCTCATCACTCAACACAAAGGTTATAGGCTTGTTGTTGTCTTGTTCCTTATTCTTATCCATTATTTTTTGTTAACATATTGAAACAAAGGTAGGCAGCCCCGTTACATACCCCAAAAAAAGTGTACAAAATATACACTTTTTTTTGCAAA
>HF985628.1 GCA_000431155.1 Bacteroides sp. CAG:927 | reverse complement strand
TCTTGTCTATTGTAAGCATTTCAATGTCCTTTTGCTGTTTGAAAAGAGGCGCAAAATCTATTGGCAATTGTTCCACATGGAACAATGCTAATAAGGATTAAATGATGTAATGGGGATGTTTTGTCCGGCGAACCCGTCACCGAGAAAATGCTGTTGTAAGCAAAAACTTTTTCCTTTTGATCATGTCCATGACCGCTGTCATGGCTGCGCTATTTCTCAAAAGCGAATGCAAATTTAAAGCAGAAATTTGAACTGTGCAAATATTTTAACATTATTTTTATCTTTATTTTTCGCCAAATATAGCATACCGCTTTGAACTACAGATATTTGCGTATGAAAATTTATTTAGCGATTTTTTCATGGATTTGCATGTTGGCGATTTTTTATATACTTTCGTAAACACAAAAACCAAATCATTGAACCATGAATTTCCTTGTAAATAAATATCTATTGGGGGCAGCTGTTGCCGCTGCCACGACTTTTAATGCCGCCGGAATAGCTCCGGGCGACATACGATGGACAAATGAGCGTGAGGACACCACTGCTTTGACCAACATGCTCGTGGAGGCTGCTGCCATGCATGCGGACCACCCTGCCGACCTTGTGGTGCCTATCGGTAAGATGCTGCTTGACAAGCCTTATGCGGGAGGAGGAATTGAGGGCGAGCCGGAAATGCTTACTGTGCGCCTTGATTCTCTTGACTGCACTACTTTTGTGGAATCGGTGCTGGCGGCTGCCAAAACCGCCTATATGGGGCGCACTTCATGGCGCGATTTCGCACAAACTCTCAAGGAGATGCGCTACCGAGGGGGCGAGGTCAACGGATATGGGTCGCGCCTCCATTATTTCAGCGACTGGATTGTGGAAAATTCTCATCGTGGCGATTTGCAGGATGTGACTGACCGCATAGGTAAGGGTGACCATATGGTGAAGACTCTTGACTTTATGAGCCGCAACCGCAGCAAGTATCCCGCCATGAAGGATGATGCCAATTACAATGCCATCAAGAATGCCGAAGTTGGCTACCGCTCGCACAGGTTCGCTTACATAAAACCGATCAATTTCAAGTCTGCGGCATTGAAAGAAGGTGACATAATAGGGATAGTGACTTCTATCCCGGGGCTTGATGTGACTCACATGGGCATTGTGACAATGGTGAACGGTGAGCCACATCTGCTGCATGCTTCGTCGGCCAAAGGAAAGGTTGTGGTGGATGAGCTGACGCTTGCGGATTACATCAAGCGCAACCGCAAGGCGGTAGGCATACGCGTGATACGGCTGAAGGATTAGAACCAAGCTTATAAAAACAGCACGGGCGCCTTATGGGCGCCCGTGTTGTTTTTATGCTCTGAAACAGTTGTTATTCCTGAGGCATTTTGGTGCGTTTGCCGTAACCGTAAACTGCATCTGTGCCAAGCTGCTCTTCGATACGGAGGAGCTGGTTGTATTTAGCCATACGGTCGGAGCGGCTTGCGCTACCGGTTTTGATCTGACCAGCGTTGGTGGCAACTGCGATGTCGGCGATGGTGGCATCTTCAGTTTCACCGGAACGGTGAGAGATGACTGCGGTATAACCGTTGCGCTGAGCGAGCTCAACTGCGCGGAGTGTTTCGGTGAGAGAACCGATCTGGTTAACCTTAACGAGGATTGAGTTGGCGCAACCGAGTTCGATACCTTTCTTGAGGTATTTAACATTGGTAACGAAGAGGTCATCACCTACGAGCTGGCAACGGTTGCCGATCATATCGGTGAGAATTTTCCAGCCTTCCCAGTCGCCTTCTGCCATACCGTCTTCGATAGAATCGATAGGATATGCTTCTACGAGACCTTTGAGGTATTCAGCCTGCTCTTTGGAGGTGAGTTTCTTGCCATCGGCCTGTTTCCAAGTGTAGTCGTAAAGACCATCTTTGTAGAACTCGGAAGAGGCGCAGTCAAGACCGATTGTAACGTCCTTACCGGGTACGTATCCGGCAGCTTCGATGGCTTTGATGATTACATTGAGGGCATCTTCGGTGCCGTCAAGGCTGGGAGCGAAACCGCCTTCATCACCAACTGCGGTTGAAAGGCCACGGTCGTGGAGCACTTTCTTAAGGTTGTGGAACACTTCTGTGCCCATGCGGATACCTTCCTTGAAGCAGCATGCGCCGATAGGACGGATCATGAATTCCTGGAAGCAGATGGGAGCATCGGAGTGAGCGCCGCCATTGATGATGTTCATCATGGGCACGGGAAGGGTATAAGAGTTGCAACCGCCGATGTATTTGTAAAGGGGAAGGTCGAGATAGTCGGCAGCGGCTTTGGCAACGGCGAGAGAAACACCGAGGATGGCGTTAGCGCCGAGGTTGCTCTTAGTGTCAGTGCCGTCAAGTGCGAGCATGGTTTCGTCAATCTTGATCTGATCGAGTGCGCTCATGCCTATGAGGGCCTTGGCGATAGGACCGTTTACGTTGGCCACAGCTTTGGTAACGCCTTTGCCCATGTAGCGGGATTTGTCACCATCACGGAGCTCAAGAGCTTCGTTAACACCAGTAGAAGCGCCAGAGGGCACGGAAGCGCGGCCAAAAGCACCGCTTTCAAGAGTCACATCAACTTCTACAGTAGGGTTTCCTCGAGAATCGAGTACCTCACGGCCAATGATTTTTTCTATTTTCATAATGTTGTAAGAACTTAAAAAGTTGGTTATTATGTTGTTTGTGTTTGAGACTTGGTTAACGCTCACAAAGTTACAAAACTTATTTTTCACAAACAACACAGTTTGCTGAAAAAAAAGCTATTAGGGTAAAGAGTTTATTTGCGTGGGATATATGTACACAACAATACCGCTCCGGATGCCGGAACGGTATTGCTATATGAATGCGGGAGAGGGATTCTCTCCAATGATTCATGGAAATTATTCGGCTGCGGGAGCTTCTGCTGCAGGTGCCTCAGTAGCGGGAGCCTCAGTAGCGGGAGCCTCGGCTGCGGGAGCTTCGGTTTTGGCCTTAGAGCTGCGGCGAGAGCGACGTGTGCGGCCTTCTTTCTTGTTGTCGTTGGATTTGAGCATGTTCTCATTATAATCAACGAGTTCAATGAAGCAGGTCTGAGCGTTGTCACCGAGACGGTTGCCTGTTTTGAGGATGCGGGTATAGCCACCGTTGCGCTCAGCAATTTTCTGAGCTACTTCACGGAAAAGTTCGGTCACGGCTTCCTTGTTCTGAAGGTAGGAGAACACGAGACGACGATTTGCCATGGAGTCGTTTTTGGCGCGGTTGATAAGGGGCTCGGCATAGATGCGCAGAGCTTTGGCCTTGGCTAATGTAGTGAAGATGCGCTTGCGCATGATCAGGGCTATAGTCATATTGGCGAGCAGGGCATCGCGGTGAGCCTTTTTGCGGCCGAGATGATTGAATTTTTTATTATGTCTCATCGTAGTAATTACTCTTTATCTAATTTATACTTGGAAATGTCCATCCCGAAGGAAAGTCCGAGGTTAGCAAGCAACTCATCAAGTTCAGTAAGTGATTTTTTACCGAAGTTACGGAACTTGAGGAGGTCGTTGCGGTTGAACACCACGAGTTCACCGAGGGTTTCAACTTCAGCGCTCTTGAGGCAGTTGAGTGCACGCACGGAGAGGTCCATGTCCACGAGCTTGGACTTGAGGAGCTGGCGCATGTGAAGCACTTCTTCATCGAATTCTTCGTTGTCTTCAGTGTCGGAGGTTTCAAGAGTGATTTTCTCGTCGGAGAAGAGCATGAAGTGATAGATGAGGATTTTGGCAGCTTCCTTAAGTGCGTCTTTGGGAAGGATGGAACCGTTGGTGGTAATTTCAAGTGTCAGCTTATCGTAGTCGGTTTTCTGATCTACGCGGAAGTTTTCAACGGTGTACTTAACATTCTTGATGGGGGTGTAGATGGAGTCGATGGCGATGACATGTATGTCGTCGATTCCGACGGCGTTTTCGTCGGCGGGAGTCCAACCACGGCCCTTGTTGATGGTAAGTTCAATTGAGAAACTTGCTCCGGGATCCAGATGACAGATGACCAGGTCGGGATTGAGCACTTCGAAACCGGTGAGCACCTTGGAGATGTCGCCGGCGGTGAACACTTCCTGACCCGACACATTGATGAGAGCCTTTTCGCTATCGGCGTCTTCGACTATCTGTTTGAGATCAACTTTCTTGAGGTTGAGGATGATGTTGGTAACATCTTCCTTCACGCCCGGTATAGTGTCGAATTCGTGCTTGACGCCATCAATCTTGATGGAAGAGATGGCATAACCTTCAAGCGACGACAAGAGAATGCGGCGCAGCGCATTGCCTATGGTGATACCATAGCCAGGCTCCAATGGCTTGAACTCAAACTTGCCGAAGCAATTGTCGGCTTCCAACATCAATACCTTATCGGGTTTTTGAAATGCTAATATAGCCATGTGGATCTGAATTAAGTGATTACTTAGAATACAACTCGACGATGAGCTGCTCTTTGATGCTTTCAGGGATGTCCTCACGTGCGGGCACATGGAGGAGCTTGCCTGCTTTGAGGCTTTCGTCCCATTCGAGCCAAGGATATTTGGAGTGGTTGAATCCGGCCAAAGCGTCGGCAATCACTTCCAGAGACTTGGATTTTTCACGAACGCCAACAACATCGCCGGGCTGAACAGCATAAGAAGCGATGTTGACTACCTCACCGTTTACAGTGATGTGACGGTGAAGAACGAGCTGACGGGCAGCTGCGCGTGTGGGAGCGATGCCAAGACGGTAAACTACGTTGTCGAGACGACCTTCAAGGAGCTGAAGGAGTACTTCACCAGTGATACCTTTGGTGCGGGCAGCTTTGTCAAAGAGGTTGTGGAACTGCTTTTCAAGTACACCGTAGGTATATTTGGCTTTTTGTTTTTCGCGAAGCTGAGTGCCATACTCAGAGGTTTTGCGATGCTTGTTGGCACCGTGCTGGCCTGGAGGGAAGTTTTTCTTAGCCAGTACCTTGTCTTCGCCAAATATTGGTTCGCCGAATTTGCGAGCGATTTTAGATTTGGGGCCTGTGTATCTTGCCATTGTTAGTTTGTCAATTGAATTTGTGTAATGCAGCGTCGGAGAGTTATGAGGCTTATAGGCGGTGTAGTGCAGCCGCGATCATAGAGAGGTGAAAAAAGATATGATCAAAATCACATAGCCGCGATGCCGGTGTCAATAACGTATAGGAAGCTGCGAGAATAAAACAATATGTGAATGCTTATAGTTGCAATCGTTATAAAGCTTTACGTGCCAAAGCCGGAGCTTATACGCGACGACGCTTGGGAGGACGGCAACCGTTGTGGGGCAGCGGAGTAACGTCGATGATTTCGGTTACTTCAATGCCTGCGCCATGTACGGTGCGGATAGCAGACTCACGGCCGTTACCGGGACCCTTGACATATGCTTTGACCTTGCGCAGGCCGAGGTCATATGCCACTTTAGCGCAATCCTGTGCTGCCATCTGAGCTGCATAGGGAGTGTTTTTCTTAGAGCCACGGAAGCCCATTTTACCAGCGCTTGACCAAGAGATCACCTGACCTTCAGAGTTGGCTAAGCACACAATAATGTTGTTGAAAGAGGAGTGAACGTGAAGCTGGCCGGCGGCATCAACTTTGACGTTTCTCTTCTTAGCTGCGACTGTCTTTTTTGCCATATCAGTTTATTATTTTGTAGCTTTCTTCTTGTTAGCAACTGTTTTCTTGCGACCTTTACGTGTACGGGCATTGTTTTTGGTGCTCTGACCACGCACGGGGAGGCCGTTACGGTGACGGATGCCACGGTAGCAACCGATGTCCATCAGTCGCTTGATGTTAAGCTGGATTTCGCTGCGGAGATCACCTTCAACTTTGTAATCAGCGCCGATAACCTCACGCACTTTAGCTGCCTGTGTATCAGTCCAGTCTTTAACTTTGATATTTTTGTCCACGCCTGCTTTCTCAAGGATAGAGTTGGCGGCGCTACGGCCAATGCCGAAGATGTAAGTCAAGGCTATTTCACCTCTTTTATTTTGGGGGAGGTCAACTCCCACTATACGTACTGCCATATATGTTGACTAAATTTTTTGCAAAAGTAATAAAAAAATTATCCTTGACGCTGCTTGTACTTCGGATTTTTCTTGTTAATTACATAAAGGCGACCTTTGCGACGCACAATTTTGCTGTCCGGGGTACGCTTCTTGACTGAGGCTCTTACTTTCATTGTATTTCGTTTTTTTGATTTTTTGTTATTTGTATCTGTAAGCTATGCGCCCTTTGGAGAGGTCGTAGGGCGACATTTCCACACGAACTTTGTCACCGGGAAGGATCTTGATGTAATGCATGCGCATCTTGCCTGAGATGTGGGCTGTGATTTCATGCCCGTTTTCAAGTTCAACGCGGAACATTGCATTGCTCAATGCTTCCACAATCACACCGTCTTGCTCTATTGCAGCTTGTTTTGCCATAAATAATGGTTACAAATTAATGGTTCTGGTCTGTTAAATGAATCTGTCTTTGAGTACTTCGGCTACGGGAAGATATGATGTGAGGATTTCCGCAGTGCCATCGATGATTGCGACAGTGTGCTCATAGTGTGCGGAGGGCTTGCGGTCGCGTGTGCGGCATGTCCAGCCGTCGCGCTCTATCACTATGTTCTTACTGCCGAGGTTGATCATCGGCTCAATGGCGAGGCACATGCCGTTGCGAAGAAGGGGGCCTGTGCCACGGTGCCCGAAATTGGGCACTTCGGGATCTTCGTGCATTTTGCGGCCGATGCCGTGACCACACATTTCACGAACCACGCTGTAACCGCGCTGCTCGCAATAGGTCTGTATGGCTGAGGATACATCTCCGAGGCGGTTTCCAGCGCGGCATACTTCTATGCCTTTGTAGAGGGACTCCTTGGTAGTGCGGCAGAGAGCCATGACTTCGGGAGCGATTTCACCTACGGGAAATGTATAGCACATGTCGGCGTTGAATCCTTCAAGCTCCACTACTGTGTCGGTGCCGATAATATCGCCATCGCGCAGGGTGTAGTTGGAAGGGAAGCCATGCACTACGATCTCGTTCACCTCATAGCACACGGCTGCGGGGAAACCACCGTATCCAAGGCAGGAGGCTTTGCCACCATTGTCGTGAATGAATTCACGAGCAATGGTTTCAAGCTTATTGGTGGTAACGCCCGGAGCCACCCACTTGGCAATTTCGCCAAGTGTGCGGCTCAGCAGCGCTGCTGCGTTTCGCATGTGAGCTATATCTTCAGGTGTCTTGAGATAGATCATTTATCAAATGTAAACTCTTATTATGTATCTACAATTACTGATCAATAGGCACTGCCGGTGGTGCGACCTTTGATTTTACCATCTTTCATCAGACCATCGTAATGGTGCATCATGAGGTGGCTCTCGATTTGCTGGAGTGTGTCAAGCACAACGCCTACAAGGATGAGGAGTGATGTGCCGCCGAAGAACTGTGCGAAGTTCTGGCTTACACCAAAGAAACGAGCGAATGCGGGAAGTACAGCCACGATGCCCAGGAACAATGACCCGGGAAGGGTGATACGTGAGAGCACGGAGTCAAGATATTCAGCTGTTTTTTTGCCGGGCTTCACACCGGGGATAAACCCGTTGTTGCGCTTGAGGTTTTCAGCTATATCTACAGGACGCACAGTGATGGCGGTGTAGAAATAGGTGAATGCCACAATCATTATGAAATAAACGGCATTGTACCAGAACCCATTGATGTCGGAGAATGCGGCTACGAAACCGCCGGTGCTTTCGTGGGCACCAAAACCGGCGAGGGTAATGGGGATGAACATTATGGCTTGTGCGAAGATGATGGGCATTACGCCTGCGGCATTCACTTTCAAGGGAATGTACTGGCGTGCGCCACCGTACTGGCGGTTGCCCACGATACGCTTGGCATACTGCACGGGAACTTTGCGTGTGCCCTGGACGAGCAGGACTGCGCCTACTGTCACAGCGAAGAGCAGTATGATTTCAACTACGAACATAATCAGGCCGCCCTGAGAACCTGTGGCACCGGGCATGCGTGAGGTGAATTCATAGATGAGGGCGTTCGGGAGACGAGCTATGATACCCACAAGGATGATGAATGAGATACCGTTGCCGATGCCACGATCAGTGATGCGCTCGCCGAGCCACATGATGAACATTGAGCCTGCGGCAAGAATCACTGTGAGATATGCTACCGTCCAGAATGACATGGAGGAAGCTGCACCTGCGGCACTCACCTGCACCTGAAGGTTGTACAGGTATGCGGGACCCTGAAGGAGCAGGATCAGGACTGTGAGGTATCGGGTGTACTGGTTAAGTTTCTGGTGGCCGCTTTCGCCTTCTCTTTGCATTTTCTGGAAAGAGGGAAGCACCATGCCGAGGAGCTGTATCACGATTGAGGCTGTGATATATGGCATGATACCGAGGGCGAAAATAGAGGCCTGAGAGAAGGCACCGCCGGAGAACATGTCGAGGAGCTGCATGAGGCCGCTCTTGTTGGTGAAGTTCGACAATGCATCCAGATCAGCGGGACTGATTCCGGGCAGCACTACATAACAGCCGAATCGGTATATGAGTACCAAAAGGCAAGTTATGAGCAGACGCTTGCGGAGCTCCTCTATAGTCCAGATATTTTTCAGAGTTTCAAAAAATCGCATTATTCTCAGATTTTGGAGATGGAACCGCCGGCATCAACGATGGCTTTTTCGGCGGCTTTGGAAAATGCATTGGCTTCAACGGCGATAGCACGGGTTATAGCGCCATTGGCAAGGATTTTCACCAGATCTTTGCCAGATACGAAGCCGGCGGCACGGAGGTCGGCAACAGTGATTTTGTCAAGATTCTTGCTTTCGGCGAGAGTCTGGAGAGTTTCAATGTTGATGGCCTTGTATTCCACACGGTTAATGTTCTTGAAGCCGAATTTGGGAAGACGGCGCTGAAGGGGCATCTGACCGCCTTCGAAGCCTACTTTGTGTTTGTAGCCGGAGCGCGATTTAGCACCCTTGTGACCACGGGTAGATGTGCCGCCCTTACCGGAACCGGGACCACGACCGATACGTGTTTCACGGGTAACGGATCCAACAGCGGGATGGAGATTATTTAGTTCCATAACTTTATCGATTAAAAGATTTAAGCGTTTGTCACTTTGACGAGGTGACGAACTTTGTTAACCATACCCATCACAGAGGGGTTGTCTTCTTTTACCACTGTGTGGTTCATTTTCTTGAGACCGAGAGCGTCGAGGGTGCGTTTCTGCACTGCGGGACACTTGATGCGGCTCTTTATTTGAGTGATTTTAATCTGTGCCATAAGGAAAGTTTGATTAGCCGTTAAACACTTTGTCCACAGAGATACCGCGGTTCTGGGCTACCTGAGCGGGCGAACGCATTTCGCCAAGTGCTTCGATGGTGGCCTTAACGAGGTTGTGGGGGTTGGAAGATCCCTTGCTTTTGCAGAGCACGTCGGTAACACCAACGCTCTCAAGGACGGCACGCATGGCACCACCGGCTTTAACACCGGTACCGTGTGATGCGGGCTTGAGGATGACGCGAGAGCCGCCGAATTTGGCTTCCTGCTCGTGGGGGATAGTGCCTTTGTGAACGGGCACGCGGATAAGGTTCTTTTTAGCGGCTTCAACGCCTTTGGCGATGGCAGCCTGCACTTCGTTGGCTTTGCCGAGACCCCAGCCGACGATTCCGTTGCCGTTGCCTACTACTACGATAGCAGCGAAAGTGAAGGTGCGACCACCTTTGGTAACTTTGGTAACGCGGTTGATGGCAACCAGACGATCCTGAAGCTCTATATCGTTGGTGGATTTAACTCTATTGTTCTTTATAGCCATAATAGTTTAGAATTTAAGACCGCCATTGCGAGCGGCGTCAGCCAATGATTTCACACGACCGTGGAACAGGTAACCGTTACGGTCAAACACTACTTCGGTGATGCCAGCAGCGATAGCTTTCTGGGCAATGGCCTCACCCACTTTGGCAGCGATTTCGCTCTTGGTGCCACCCTCGAGTCCTCTGGAAGAGGCAGCAGCGAGAGTACGGCCGGCGAGGTCGTCAATAAGCTGCACGTAAATTGCCTTGTTGGAACGGAAGACGCTCATGCGAGGACGAGCGGCTGTGCCGGAAATCTTGCCGCGGATGCGAGCTTTGATTTTGTTTCTTCTTTGTATCTTGGAGATCATGATTCGTTCAGTTAAAATTATTTAGCACTTGCCGATTTTCCTGACTTGCGGCGTATAACTTCGCCCACGAACTTGATACCTTTGCCCTTATAGGGTTCGGGCTTGCGCAGGGAGCGTATTTTGGCGCAGACCTGTCCGAGGAGCTGCTTGTCGTCGCTTTCGAGGATGATGAGCGGGTTTTTGTTACGTTCGCTCTTGGCTTCAACCTTGACCTCCGGTGGGAGCTTGATATATATTGCGTGAGAGAAACCGAGCGAGAGCTCGAGCACCTGTCCGGTGGCGGCTGCACGGTAACCCACACCTACTAATTCCATTTCCTTGCGATAGCCTGTGCTGACGCCGACCACCATGTTGTGGATCAGTGCGCGGTACAGCCCGTGAAGGGCGCGGTGTTCGCGGTCATCGGTGGGACGGGTAACATGTACGTGTCCGTCTTCGACGGTGACGGTGAGGTCGGGATTGACAGCCTGAGAAAGTTCACCTTTGGGACCTTTGACAGTTACTATGTTATTATCCACCTTGACGGTTACGCCTGCGGGGATAGCAATGGGAGCTTTACCTATTCTTGACATAATCTGTTACCTCCTATCATTAATAAACATAACATAGTACTTCGCCACCTACTTTGAGGTCGCGTGCCTTCTTGTTGGTCATCACACCCTGAGAAGTTGAGAGGATAGCGATGCCAAGACCATTCAACACTCGCGGCATATCTTTATAGCCGGTATATTGGCGCAGACCGGGACGTGACACACGCTCGAGCTTCTTGATGGCGTTCACGTGGTCAACGGGGTCATACTTGAGGGCAATCTTGATTGTGCCCTGGGGATTTTCACCCTCTATAAACTTGTAGTTAAGAATATAGCCTTGTTCAAAAAGAATCTTTGTGATTTCTTTTTTCAAGTTTGAGGCGGGGACTTCCACGACGCGGTGGTTAGCCTTGATAGCGTTCCTCAATCTTGTGAGATAATCTGCTATAGGATCAGTCATTTTATTTTTTGTTTAAATTGATTCGGTGTTTCCGAACAATATTTAATACTCACTGTGTTGTTTTTTCACACGGGGCAGAGGTTACCAGCTTGCTTTCTTCACACCGGGAATCAGACCGGCGGAAGCCATTTCACGGAACTGGATACGGGACAATCCGAACTGGCGCATGTAGCCTTTGGGACGACCGGTAATCTTGCAGCGGTTGTGGAGGCGAACGATGGAAGCGTTCTTGGGCAGCAGCTGCAGGCCTTCGTAGTCGCCTGCGGCTTTGAGGGCAGCTTTTTTGGCGGCGTATTTGGCCACGAGTTTGGCGCGCTTAACTTCGCGGGCCTTCATTGATTCTTTAGCCATAATTAGTTTTTAGCGTTTTTTGAAAGGCAAGCCGAATTCCTTGAGCAGTGCGTAGCCTTCCTCGTCGGTGTTGGCAGAGGTTACGAAAGTAATGTTCATGCCAAGAAGCTTGCTGATGTTGTCAATGTTGATTTCGGGGAAGATGATCTGTTCAGTGATGCCGAGAGTGTAGTTGCCACGGCCATCAAGCTTCCCTTCGATACCTTTGAAGTCGCGGATACGGGGCAGAGCCACGCGGATAAGACGCTCCAGGAATTCGTACATTTTGTCGCGGCGCAGGGTAACCATGACGCCGACGGGCATTTTCTTACGAAGCTTGAAATTAGAAATATCTTTGCGAGACAGGGTAGCAACGGCTTTCTGACCGGTAATGGCAGTGAGTTCGTTGATGGCTGTTTCGATGATTTTCTTGTCCTGTGTGGCTTCGCCGAGGCCCTGGTTGATAACGATTTTTTTCAGGCGGGGTACCTGCATTACAGTGTCATAATTGAACTGCTTTTCAAGAGCGGGAACGATGCGCTCGTTGTAGTCTTTTTTGAGTGTTGTAGTGCTCATTATTTAATCTCCTCTCCTGATTTTTTAGCGTAACGTACTAATTTGCCCTCGTCGTTGCGGCGGCGTCCAATGCGAGTGGGCTTGCCGGTTTTGGGGTCGAGAAGGCTGAGGTTGGAAATGTGGATGGGAGCTTCCATCTTCACAAGGCCGCCCTGGGGGTGTTTTGCGCTGGGCTTAGTGGCTTTAGTCACAATGTTGACTCCTTCAACGATTGCACGCTGCTTGGTGACGAGCACTTTAAGCACGCGGCCGGTTTTGCCGCGGTCCTCGCCAGCGAGTACATACACTGTGTCGCCTTTCTTTATATGTAACTTGCTCATTATTGAATAAATGATTTCTTGGGGTTATTAAAGAACTTCGGGAGCCAGTGACACGATTTTCATGTTAGTGGCGCGGAGCTCACGGGCTACGGGTCCGAAGATACGTGTGCCGCGAAGCTCGCCGGCGTTGTTGAGAAGCACGCAGGCGTTGTCGTCAAAGCGGATGTAACTGCCGTCGGCGCGACGGATTTCCTTTTTGGTGCGCACGACTACTGCCTTGCTGACAGTGCCCTTCTTAACGTCGGAGGAGGGGATGCAGCTCTTTACGGAGACAACGATGATGTCGCCCACGGATGCATAGCGACGACCGGTGCCGCCGAGCACGTGGATGCACAATGCTTCTTTGGCGCCGCTGTTGTCGGCTACGGTTAAACGGCTTTCAGTCTGTATCATAAATTACTTAACTTTTTCGATTATTTCTACTAATCTCCATCTTTTGGTTTTGCTGAGGGGACGAGTCTCCATGAGACGAACGGTGTCGCCGACAGAGCATTCGTTTTTCTCATCGTGAGCGTGATATTTTTTGGTTTTGTTCACGAACTTGCCATAGATGGGGTGCTTTTCTTTCCACTTTACAGTAACAGTGATAGTCTTGTCACCCTTGTTGCTCGACACAACCCCAATGCGCTCTTTTCTTAAGTTTCTGTTTGTTTCCATGATCGGGATTATTTGATGTTAAGTTCACGCGCACGCAATTCTGTCTTTACGCGGGCAATCATTTTACGTTCAGCGGTGATTTTTGCAGGATTGTCCAGCGGAGAGATCGAGTGATTGATCTTGAGCTGTGCGTATTCCTGCTCCATCTGCTCGAGGCGGTCTTTGAGATCCTGCGTGCTAAGCTCTTTGATTTCTTCTTTCTTCATAACAGATTACACGTTTTGAGTGGGATCATAATCGCGACTCACAATGAATTTGGTGGTCACGGGTAATTTCTGTGCTGCAAGGCGCAGAGCCTCTTTTGCAATGTCAAAGCTTACACCTTCAACTTCGATGAGTACGCGGCCGGGAGTAACGGGAGCCACGAAACCTTCGGGAGAACCTTTACCTTTACCCATGCGGACTTCGGCAGGTTTTTTGGTGATGGGCTTATCGGGGAATATGCGAATCCATATCTGACCCTGGCGCTGCATATAGCGGGTCACTGCCACACGGGCGGCCTCGATCTGACGGCCTGTGATCCACTTTGACTCAAGAGTCTTTATGCCAAACGAACCGAAGGCCAACTGATTGCCACGCTGGGCAATACCTTTCATACGGCCCTTTTGCGCGCGGCGGAATTTGGTTTTCTTTGGTTGTAACATTGTAATGTCGTTGAGTTGGTTTAACGGTTGGTTTTAGGTTTGCGGCTCAGTCCTGCTCCGCTGCGACCGCCGCGCTGGCTGCGGTTTTCTTTGGAGTTGTTGGTGAACTGCGGAGCGAGGTCGCGTTTACCATATACATCGCCACGGCAGATCCATACTTTCACGCCAAGGACACCGACTTTAGTGTGGGCCTCAACGAGAGCGTAGTCGATGTCGGCACGGAGGGTATGGAGAGGAGTACGGCCTTCCTTGAACATTTCGGAGCGGGCGATTTCAGCACCGTTGAGACGGCCGCTGACCTGGACCTTGATGCCCTCGGCACCGCTGCGCATTGTGGAGGCGATTGCCATCTTGACTGCGCGACGGTAAGCGATCTTGCCTTCAATCTGGCGAGCGATGGTGCTTGCCACGATTTCAGCATCGAGTTCGGGGCGCTTTACCTCGTAGATGTTGATCTGAACATCCTTGTCGGTGATTTTTTTCAACTCTTCCTTGAGCTTGTCAACCTGGCTGCCACCTTTACCGATGATGAGACCGGGGCGGGATGTGCAAACGGTTATAGTGATAAGCTTGAGGGTACGCTCAATAACGATACGTGACACGCTTGAGTTAGCAAGGCGCACATTGAGATATTTGCGGATCTTGGAGTCTTCAAGGAGGGTATCGCCGTAGTTATTACCGCCATACCAGTTGGAGTCCCATCCACGGATCACGCCTAAGCGGTTGCTTATTGGATTAACTTTCTGTCCCATGTGTTATGCCTTAGTTTTAGCGTTATCAATAGTGTCCACGATCAATGTCACGTGATTGGCACGTTTGCGAATTCTGTAGCCGCGACCTTGAGGAGCGGGACGCAGACGTTTGAGCATCGGAGCACAGTTAACGAAGATGGTGCTGATGCGGAGCATGCCGGATTCGGCTTTCTGCTCGTTTTTGGCTTCCCAGTTGGCGATGGCGGAGCGGAGAAGCTTCTCTACGCGGGCAGCGGCCTCCTTGTTGGAGAACTTGAGAATGCCCAGAGCGCGGAATACTTCTTTGCCACGCACCATGTCAGCCACGAGGCGCATTTTGCGGGGGGAAGTAGGAACATTGGTAAGTTTGGCGAATGCCGTGTTCTTACGTTCTTCCTTGATTATTTCGGCGGATTTTCTTTTTCTTACACCCATTGTATTTAATTCTTTTTTTGTCTAAAAAATTATGTTTGGGTCCCGATTATTTCTTATTGCCGGCATGACCGCGGAAGTTACGTGTCGGAGCGAATTCACCGAGCTTGTGACCTACCATGTTTTCGGTAACATAAACCGGAATAAACTTATTACCATTGTGAACGGCAAAGGTGTGACCAACGAATTCGGGAGCAATCATAGAAGCGCGGCTCCAAGTTTTGATAACCGACTTCTTACCGCTCTCATTCATGGCGCTAACCTTCTTATCGAGCTTCACGCTGATAAAGGGGCCTTTTTTTAATGAACGACTCATAAGTTTAGCTTAGTTTGTTGATTACTTTTTCCTTCTTTCAATAATGTACTTCGAAGATGCTTTCTTCGGTGCACGAGTCTTCAGACCCTTAGAGTAAAGGCCCTTGCGTGAGCGGGGATGACCACCGGAGTTACGGCCTTCACCACCACCCATGGGGTGATCGACAGGGTTCATGACAACACCACGGTTGTGGGGGCGACGGCCGAGCCAACGTGAGCGACCGGCTTTACCGCTGCTCTCGAGAGAATGCTCGCTGTTGCCAACCACGCCGACGGTAGCCTTGCAAGAAGCGAGGACCTTGCGTGTTTCGCCAGAAGGTAATTTGATAATCGCGTAATCGCCTTCACGAGAGATGAGCTGAGCGAAAGTTCCGGCGCTGCGGGCCATGAAGGCTCCCTGACCGGGACGAAGCTCGATAGCGTGGATAAGGGTACCCACGGGAATCATGCTCAGGGGAAGAGCGTTACCCACCTCGGGAGCAGCCTCGGGGCCGCTGACCACGGTGGCACCAACTTGTAAGCCGTTGGGTGCAATGATGTACGCTTTCGCGCCGTCCACGTAATAGAGGAGTGCAATGCGAGCAGAACGGTTAGGATCGTACTCGATTGACTTCACTACTGCGGGTACACCGTCTTTTGTTCTCTTAAAGTCAATGATGCGGTATTTGCGTTTGTGGCCACCACCAAGGTAACGGGTGGTGAGGTGTCCTTCGGCGTTGCGGCCTCCGGTGCTTTTTTTACCGACTGTAAGAGATTTTTCTGGCGTAGTAGCAGTGATGGTACCTTTAAATACGCCAATAATTTTGTGTCTCTGCCCCGGTGTAGTGGGCTTGAATTTTCTTACTGCCATTTTCTATTATATATTGCTGTAAAAGTCAATGGTTTGACCCTCGCCAACGGTTATAAAGGCTTTTTTGTAAGCCGAAGTTTTGCCGCGGAGAAGGCCGCTCTTGGTCCAACGGGATTTGTTTTTGCCGCGAACCACAGCTGTGTTCACATTCACCACTTTAACCCCATAAAGCTTTTCAACCAGCATTTTGATCTGGTATTTGTTAGCCTGAGGAGACACGCGGAAAGTGTAGCGATTAAGCTTTTCGGTAAGCTTAGTGGCTTTCTCAGTAACTATAGGCTGAATTGTTATGTCCATAATCAGATATCTCCTTGTGATTAAAGTTTGTTAATAACATCAAGGCTACTCTCCGTGAGGACAATAGCATTGGCGCGCATGATAGCATATGTGTAGATGTCAGAGGCAGTGATGACTCTGGCATCGGGCACATTGCGAGCCGACAAATTTACGTTATTATTCCGGTCTGCTAAAACGAGAAGGATCTTTTTGCCGTCAACTTTAAGATTTTTAGCAAAATTTATAAAATCTTTAGTTTTTGGAGCTTCAAAAGTGAAGTCTTCAACGACAGTGATCTGGTTGTCCTGCACTTTGTAAGTGAGAGCAGAGCGGCGAGCGAGCTGCTTAACTTTCTTGTTCAACTTGAAGCGATAATCGCGGGGACGGGGACCGAACACACGACCACCACCAACGAGCACTGGTGAGTTAATGTCACCGATACGGCTACCGCCACCACCTTTCTGCTTGTGCAGCTTACGGGTAGAACCGGACACTTCGCTACGCTCTTTCGATTTGTGAGTTCCCTGACGCTGGTTAGCGAGGAACTGCTTAACATCGAGATATACAGCGTGTTCGTTAGCTTCCGCTGCAAACACCTCGTCGCTGAGAACTACCTTGCGGCCGGTGTCTTCACCTTTAATGTTGTATACTGCGATTTCCATTATTTCTCTACAATTACGATTGAACCTTTACTTCCGGGTATGCTACCCTTTATCAACAACAGGTTGTGCTCGGGCAGGACCTTAATAACCTGAAGGTTCTGCACAGTTACACGTTCGTTACCCATTTGGCCTGCCATACGCATGCCTTTGAACACTTTTGCGGGGTAGGAGCAAGCGCCGACTGAACCGGGAGCGCGAAGACGGTTGTGCTGGCCGTGAGTGCTCTGGCCAACGCCGCCGAAGCCGTGACGTTTAACGACACCCTGGTAACCTTTACCTTTGGATGTTCCCTGAATGTCCACGAAGTCGGATTCGTTGAAGATGGAGTCAACCGTAATGGTATCACCCAGCTTGTATTCGCCATCAAAACCCTTGAACTCGGCCAAGTGTCTCTGCGGGGCAACGCCTGCCTTTTTGAAATGACCGGCCATGGGCGCAGTAGTGTGCTTCTCTTTCTTTTCCTGGAAGCCGAGCTGCAGCGCTTCGTAACCGTCAACATCGACAGTCTTGATTTGTGTAACCACGCAAGGACCTAATTCGATAACAGTGCACGGCATGTTCTTGCCGTCGGCACTGAAAACGGAAGTCATTCCGATTTTCTTTCCTAATAATCCTGGCATTTCTTTAAGTTTTTAAGAATGATTTGTTTACTTTTTTTGATCGATTGAAATTTCTTACGTTCTTGTCAGCGGGGCATCACACTTTGATTTCCACTTCCACGCCGCTGGGGAGCTCAAGCTTCATGAGAGCGTCCACGGTTTTAGCGGTGGAATTGTAGATGTCGATCAGACGCTTGAACGAAGAGAGCTGGAATTGCTCGCGGCTCTTTTTGTTGACAAACGTAGAGCGGTTGACAGTGAAGATACGCTTGTGTGTGGGCAGAGGAATAGGACCGCTGATCACAGCACCAGTAGCCTTGACAGTCTTAACAATCTTCTCTGCCGATTTATCGACCAGATTGTGATCGTAAGATTTCAATTTGATTCTGATTTTTTGGCTCATATTTTGTTGAATGAAAGTTTAATTACTTCAGTAAGTCCACACGACCCTGGCACTCGGTGAGCACGTTGCGGGCAATAGAGCTGCTAACTTCGGAGTAGTGTGAGAATGACATAGTGCTGGTGGCACGGCCGGAAGTGATGGTGCGGAGGGCTGTAACGTAACCGAACATTTCGGCAAGAGGAGCCTTGGCTTTAACCACGCGTGCACCGGAACGTGAAGTTTCCATGCCTTCAACCTGACCACGACGCTTGTTAAGGTCGGAGATCACATCACCCATGCTTTCTTCGGGTGTAACGACCTCGATTTTCATGATAGGCTCAAGCAGCACGGGACCTGCCTTTTCAGAAGCTTTCTTGAAAGCCTGAATAGCGCAGAGCTCAAATGAGAGCTGGTCGGAGTCAACGGGGTGGAATGAACCATCAATCACGGTAACCTTGAGATGCTCTACGGGATAGCCAGCGAGGACACCATTTTTCATAGCTGTGGTGAAGCCTTTCTGGATGCTGGGGATGAACTCCTTGGGGATGTTACCACCCTTAACTTCGTCCACGAACTGGAGGCTGCCTTCAAAGCCTTCATCAACGGGCTCAACGCGCACGATGATGTCGGCGAATTTACCGCGACCACCGGTCTGCTTCTTGAACACTTCGCGAAGCTCAACGGGCTTGGTGATGGCTTCTTTATATGTTACCTGAGGACGGCCCTGATTACATTCAACCTTGAATTCACGTTTGAGACGGTCAATAATGATGTCGAGGTGAAGCTCACCCATACCTGAGATAACGGTCTGGCCGGTTTCCTCGTTGGTCTGTACACGGAATGTGGGGTCTTCTTCAGCAAGTTTCTGGAGGCCGACGCCGAGTTTGTCAAGGTCTTTCTGAGTTTTGGGCTCAACGGCGATACCGATAACGGGATCGGGGAAGTCCATAGCCTCAAGTACGATGGGGGCATCTTCGGCGCAAAGGGTATCACCGGTGCGGATATCCTTGAAACCTACGCCTGCACCTATATCACCGCAATCGATCTCTTCCTTGGCATTCTGCTTGTTGGAATGCATCTGGAACAGACGAGATACGCGCTCTTTCTTGCCGGAACGGCTGTTGAGCACATAAGATCCTGCAATCATGTCGCCGGAATAAACGCGGAAGAAGCAGAGACGGCCAACATAGGGGTCGGTAGCAATCTTAAATGCAAGAGCACAAAGGGGTGCGTTGCTTGAAGGTTCGCGTGTTTCGATTTCGTCGGGATTGCCGGGAGCATGACCCTCAACGGCACCGGCATCAACGGGGCTGGGGAGATAAGCGCAGACACTGTCAAGAAGGGGCTGAACGCCTTTGTTCTTGAACGAGCTACCGCAAATCATGGGCACGACCTCCATTTTCAGAGTAGCGTTGCGCAATGCGCGGCGTATTTCTTCTTCGGTGATGGTGGAAGGATCGTCAAAATATTTTTCCATGAGAACATCGTCAAATTCGGCGATTTTCTCAAGCATTTTGTCACGCCATTCTTCGGCTTCAGCAACGAGGTTTTCAGGAATATCCTCAACTGAATAGTCAGCACCCATTGTCTCGTCGTGCCAGAAGATAGCTTTCATGCGGATAAGGTCAACAACGCCTTTGAAGGTTTCTTCAGCACCGATAGGAATCTGTATGGGGCACGGATTAGCACCGAGCACATCCTTGAGCTGGCGCACAACTTCAAAGAAGTTTGCACCGCTACGGTCCATTTTGTTGACATAACCGATACGGGGCACATTGTATTTGTCGGCCTGGCGCCAAACAGTTTCAGACTGGGGCTCAACACCGCCCACAGCGCAGAAAGTGGCGACAGCGCCGTCAAGGACGCGAAGTGAACGCTCCACTTCAACGGTGAAATCCACGTGTCCCGGAGTATCGATTAGATTGATTTTGAATTTGTCGCCGTCATATTTCCAGAAAGTGGTGGTAGCGGCAGAGGTGATGGTTATACCACGCTCCTGCTCCTGCTCCATCCAGTCCATGGTAGCGGCGCCGTCGTGTACCTCACCGATTTTGTGAGTAAGACCCGTGTAGAAAAGTATTCGCTCGGATGTGGTGGTTTTACCAGCATCGATGTGAGCCATAATACCGATATTACGGGTATATTTCAAATGTTCGTCAGATTTTGCCATTATAATAAGGTGTGATATCTGTCAATGAAAAAATGTATTTGAAAAAATTCTGTTATTAGAAGCGGAAGTGAGCGAAGGCGCGGTTAGCTTCAGCCATCTTGTGCATGTCTTCCTTGCGCTTGAATGCGCCGCCCTGGTCATTGAAAGCGTCAACAATTTCAGCGGCGAGCTTTTCAGCCATGGTTTTGCCGCCACGCTTGCGGGCATACAGAATAAGGTTTTTCATTGAGATAGATTCCTTGCGGTCGGCGCGGATTTCGGTAGGTACCTGGAAAGTGGCACCGCCCACGCGACGTGACTTAACTTCCACTTGTGGAGTTACGTTCTCAAGGGCTTTCTTCCAGATTTCGAGAGCTGTTTTTTCTTCGTTGGGCAATTTAGCCTTCACCAGTTCAAGGGCGCTGTAGAAAATAGTATAAGATGTGTTTTTCTTGCCGTCGTACATCAAGTGGTTAACGAACTTCGACACTTTTACATCATTAAAAACGGGATCGGGCAATACAATCCGTTTTTTAGGTTTAGCCTTTCTCATTTTTTGTTAAATTGTCGTTTTTAGTTTGCTTGGTTGCTGCTTCTTTTGTCTTCAACTCCGCGTTCTCTAACGCATCGTTTACTCAACCATTGTTATGTCTTGAATTAGCCTTCCAATAAATCAAAAACGAAGTTGGTTAAATCAATTTTAATTAACTTTTGTTTTTGCGCCGGGATTATTCCGGCTCATTGGGGGTGTGTAAGAATCTTACAGCCTTGATTACTTTTTGGCTGCTTTGGGACGCTTGGCACCGTATTTAGAACGACGCTGAGTGCGGTCTTTAACACCGGAGGTATCCAGAGTGCCACGAACAATGTGATAGCGCACACCGGGGAGGTCTTTAACACGACCGCCGCGCACCAGCACGATTGAGTGTTCCTGCAGGTTATGACCTTCACCGGGGATATAAGAGTTCACTTCCTTGCCGTTGGTGAGGCGCACACGAGCCACCTTACGCATTGCCGAATTAGGCTTTTTGGGGGTGGTGGTGTACACACGCACGCACACGCCACGACGCTGCGGGCATGAATCCAAGGCAGGTGACTTACTCTTATCCTCAAGAGCCACACGTCCTTTTCTTACTAACTGCTGAATTGTAGGCATCTTAGTCTGTTTTTACGTTTCGTTGATTAATTTATCTTTGTTATCTCTATTTTTCTGTTGCATTCACACATACATACACACCGACTACTCCTTTGTGTATCAACACATTGGTAGCAATCAGGCATGTGTCCATGCTTAAAAGCGTTGCAAAATTACTAACTAATTTTCTAACTACCAAATATTTTCGTCATTTTCACTTTCAGTTATTCAGCTTAACAAAACGATGACATTCCGGCCAACAAGGGGTTAAGAACATACAAAAAAACATGCATGGCCATCGGGCCGCTTCACCGAAAGCGATTGTTTCAGAACGGGGTGATTTCGGACAGTGAAACACCTTTAAGATCCTTAGGACTGAGCAACAATTCGGAATGAGGCAAGCGCCAGTCAATGCCGAGTGCGGGGTCATCAAACCTAAGTGTGGCCTCGGATTGCGGAGCATAGATATTGTCCACCTTATACTGGAACTGTGCAGTTTCGCTCAACACCACGAATCCGTGGGCAAATCCTCTCGGAATAAAGAGCTGGCATGCATTTTCCTGACTCAGCTCCACGGCCACATGCTGCCCAAAGGTGGGAGATCCGCCGCGCAGATCCACTGCCACATCCACAACGGTGCCCTGTGAAACGCGCACCAGCTTGGCCTGCGAGAACTCACCTTTCTGAAAATGAAGGCCCCTGAGCACTCCCCTGCCGGACATGGACTCATTGTCCTGCACGAATGTGATGTCACCCACATGGGCACGAAACTCCTCAAGTTTGAAAGATTCCATAAAATAACCTCTGGCATCGCCATAGCGCACAGGCTCCACAAGCCACACGCCGGGAATTGATAGCTGTGTAAACTTCATAATATGCTGAATTTTGCCGCAAATTTACTATTTTTGCCACGAAACTAAGCTATAACGTCATGATTAATATTATACTTCACGACACCGATCCTGTCCGGACCAATCTACTTCCCCTAACATTCACGCGCCCGGTGGGAGCACTGCGCTGCGGCATACTGACCATAGCCCAGAAATGGGAAACGATGATTCATGCATCTGTAAGTTACGACACGGAGGAATACATCAGCGAGCTATTTCCCAAAACCACATCACAAAACGCCGTACATGTGGCAGCTAACATCATCCCCTCTCCCGCGATGGCACTGGCCGTGATGGACCTGAAACCGGGTCAGATGCTTATGCTTGACGACAAACCGGCCGCATGGATAAACACGCCCGATGAAGCAGAGCCTGAAACGCTGCCTTGTCCAGCACCTATCGGAACCCTCATCAATATCTACGACATTTTCACGCTCAATGACGCAGCGCTGAAAGCCGATTTTGAATTGCTCACCGCCGGCAAGCAAAGCGTTGCGCCACATGAATCGTGCACAATAATAGGGCCAAAAGAGAACCTGTTCATAGCTCCGGGCGCATCGGTGCTTGGATGTACGCTAAATGTAAGCAACGGACCGATATTCGTAGGCCCGGGAGCACAGGTGATGGAAGGGAGCTGCCTGCGCGGACCTATAGCCGTGTGCGGACACTCCAACGTGAACATGGGAACCCGCATTTACGGAGCCACCACTATCGGGCCGCATTGCAAAGTGGGCGGAGAAATCAACAATGTGGTGATGCAAGGGTATTCCAACAAGGCACATGACGGATTTCTGGGCAATGCCGTAATAGGCGAATGGTGCAATCTGGGGGCAGGATGCGTGGCATCAAACCTCAAAAACAACTATACCGAAATAAAGCTCTGGAATTATGGCATGCGTCGCTTCATGCGCACCGGGCTGCAATTCTGCGGCCTGATTATGGGCGATCATTCCAAAGCCGGCATCAACACCATGTTCAATACCGCCACGACGCTTGGCGTAGGAGTAAATATCCACGGTACAGGGTTTCCACGCAATTTCGTGCCATCATTCTCGGAAGGTTCACCCGGCGCAGGGTTCAGCGATGTATCTCTGAGCAAATTTTTTGCCATAGCAGAGCGTGTCATGGCGCGTCGCGGCATCACTCTGTCAGAAGCACACCGCCGCATGTACACCACATTGCACACTATAACAGAGCAATACAAATAGCTGCGTAACAACCGGACACGGCTCTTTCATTTAAACTAAAATAAAGAGCA
>HF985627.1 GCA_000431155.1 Bacteroides sp. CAG:927 | reverse complement strand
TATTGTCACCGATGTAAGGCCGGAGCAGCCGGAGAAGGCAGAGTTGCCGATTGTGGTGACGGAGTTGGGTATGGTCACCGATGTGAGGCCGGAGCAGTCGGAGAAAGCATATTTGCCGATTGAGTTGACGGAGTTGGGAATTTCTACTGATTTTAACGACTCACAGAGCTGAAAAGCACCTACAGCAATTTTCGTTACTGTTGAGGAAATCGTCAGTTCTGAAATTTTAGAAGCGTAGAATGGTCCTGAAGATGTATATTCACCTTCGTAATAGAAGTTCCTGCCAAGATATACATTCCGTAAGCCTGCATTTGAGAAAACATTCTCCCCAAAATAAAGGTTCTTGTCCGAATCCTCAATCATAAGGTCGGTCAGTCTGGAGTAGCCGTTGAAAGCTTCAAAACCTATTGAGATGACGGAGTTGGGGATGGTCACCGAGGTCAGGCCGGAGCAGTGGTAGAAGGCATGATATCCAATTTCGATGACGGAATACTCTACATCTCCGTCTTTTGCAATAGATGGAATCTCCAGTACGCCGGAAACGGAATTGCCGGTAGTAGAATTCGTTCCTTCTTTTGTCCTGCATGTCTTTGCCTCCTCGTCGATGACGGTGTAGGTCAGCGTCTGCCCTTCGTACTCGTAGGTGAAGTCGCGAGCAATGCCCGGCAATGCCAATAGCACTCCGAGCATTGAAAGTAAAAACTTTTTCATTGCTGTTTTGATTGATGGTTTATAATGTTGATTATTTGTGTTAGATTTTGTTGCGTCGGAAGATTGTTTCGCGATCCGGAAAGACATACGAACAACACTTCCGACACATGGGGATATAATTCTTCTGACAGTCTGAATGTTCCGATTGTAGTTGATTTTCCTGCCAATTCTATTGAAATGTTTTCGGTGAAGATATGTTCGCCGGCTATTTTTGTGATATTTTTGAGTGACGAACGGACTATCACGATGTTTTTCAAAGGCGACATTACATGCGACCCATCGGGAGATTTAATCAGTTTTGAGGCTTCGGCGGCAAACAGCAACGTATGCCTGTTTACCTCCGCGCGATGTTCATCCATGAACAGTTCGTTACTTACAGTGTCGTGAAACGGCGAAAGTTCCACACTAAGATGATATCGTGTATCCTTGGCGATATTATCATTGTCCACGCCTATTGCAAGCATCAATGGTCGATAGCGTCGTCTTAGGTGCCATTGTTCCGTATCCCTAAGATGCTCACGCAGAGACCCGTCTGCCATAATGGTCGAATAGGCAAGACGCCCAACAGCGGAGATGCATCCCATGCAACGCCGTTCCTGAAGCTTGCCGCCGCGACCTGGCATAAGATTGACTGTCACGCTGTGAAGAGCGCCATCTTCAGGACACCAGCCCCACCACGGTTCGGGCACGTGAAGCGCACGTGCATATTTGCCGCCCATCCATTCCCTGACGAATTGGTCCCAGTAGTCGTAATGTGCCGAAATATCAGATGAGACGACCATTTTTTCTACATTGTTGCCGCCGGACCCTCTCTTTGGCAGTAGATTGGCTTATACAAAAAAAGCGTGAGAGCCATACCTGATGCTCGTCCCGCAATTCGAGGCTCTGGCATGTGCCCATCCAAGTGGAACGAGCAACGCGGAGCCTCACGCCGTATGATATATACGGCATAGGGTATGCTCACGCATACACCCATGTCGATGGTTATCATACCCGAAAGGCGCCTATCGTTGCCGTATCCTTGACTTGGATTTGAAACTGCCAGATTTCGAATTGCCAAGAACAAGCGCGATAAACGCTTTTTATATGTCTTCTGCACCCGCCGCTTCGCCCATATCGGACTCCGCAACGATATGCAACTGCAAATTTAGTAAAAAATTGAACCATCCCAAAACTAAATAAAATTTTTTATATTCCATCTAATGGAAATCTTCAGGAAATTTGGAGTTTAACTGATTAATGATTAACTTTGTCCGTGAAACAGAGATTACGACTGATTTAACCTCGAAGCCAAGATTTGTTTAGAGTATGTTTAGAACAATTTCACAGCATAAAGAATATCAAACAAATATGGCAGTGGCGCAGGCTGCCATCGAGGATTAATTCTCAACACACATAAACCCATTATTCAGGCTGTAATTCACCGATAACAAGGTGGTTACAGCCTTTTTTATGAATTAAATCATACGTTGAAATGAACATTGTCCACTCATTTATGGAGGGCAACGGTCGCGTGACAAGAATTTGGCTCGACATGATGCTTCGACGCTCACCTGGCAAGGTTGTGGACTGGCGCAAGATTTCACGTGAAGCATATATGCAGGCGATGGAGCGCAATCCTATCAACGACCTTGAATTGCGAGTACTCCTGCAAGGTGCGCTCACGACTGAACCCGACAACCGTGATGTATCTTCCACGGCATCGATCAGTCTTATTATTACGAAGGCTATGAGCCGGAATAAGATGCCGCTCAAATGATTTTCTTGCTAATTTTTTGATATGCGTATTTTATCGTGATGGTATGCAATAAATGCTCGGCAAAATTCAACAACAATTAAACATAGCAATAACAATATAAACGCGTTCACCTGAGCGATGAGCGCGTTTATCATTATCAAAGATTCAAGTAAGTCTTGATAGCATTGACATATTCCTCAAATGCCTGCCGCCCTTGGTCGGTAATGCGGCATACAGTTCGGGGCTTACGGCCTTGAAAACCTTTCTCAACGGCAATATAGCCGGCGGAAGACAGCTTTTCTATCTGCACACTGAGATTGCCGGCTGTAGATTCGGTCTTCTCCTTAAGATAAACAAAATCTGCTTCGTCAACATTCATCAGTATTGACATTACCGCAAGCCGCAACTGAGAATGCAACAAGGGATCTAATTCTTTCATTTCTCTTTTTTTGAATTTGCATTGAGAATATGTCCGGGGATAACCATCATACAGATGAAAGCTATAATAAACATAGGCATCACCCAATAAGCATACAGCATAACACCGGCGCAGATAGCACACAATAGTATGATACCCATCAACGTACCAATACTGCCGCCAACAATCATTGCCCTCATTTTCAATACAAGTCCTTGAAATGCCTCTGCGAAACCCACAATAAGCATTGAAAAAACCATCATAGCTTTCCAGCAGTTAGGGTAACCGGAAAATGCAAAACATAGACAAATCACGATAGATGCTGATGCAATACACCCCACAATTGTCCATAATCCATTACCGACACTATCGATATAAGTTTTCGCGCCCGCTGCTTCGCGGTCTTTACGAGCCATAATCGGAGTTGCAATACCTCCGATAACGGGGATAAGAAACCACAGCCAATTGCATGCAGGATTTTTCGTCATAATCAGGAGAACCCATACGAGAGCTGATGTGATTACCGTCAGATAGCCCCACAAGAGCATGATATTGCCGTTACCGAGTTTTTGACGGACATTTGACCGAGCAATCATCTCGGTGATGATTTCAAGGCTCTGAGCCTCAGTAATTTTCTTTTCTTCCATCGTTTTGAAGATTTAATGTTTGTAAAGTAGTTTATAGTATAAACCTTATTTATCTGAAAAAGAGCGGCACTCGCGATTACCGCTCTAAGTCCGATGCAAAAGTAATTCAGTTTATACTATAAACCAAATTACGCGCTAAACTATAACATTTATTAACACATCTGGATTATTTTAATAAGATGAAACCAATGGTAAATAACATAGAGATAAAGAGTTGATTTAATTATTAACTGACAGGTGATTTTAAACGAATGAACATGCAATATTCCGAGACAAACAGTCATTGCAAATTTTTGGGCAAAGGAAATCGGTTTCCAAAGTAATTATCTACCTTTGTCAATCTAAATATATATCTGAAAAAAATGCTTTACAAAAGATTACTTTGGCTATTTGCAATATTGCTTTCTTTTGAGGCACATTCCACAATAGTGGCCGACCGTGAAAGCAAAGAACCTGTTATTGCTGCAGCAATATTCGCATCAAACGGAACAATCATAGGCAATACCGATGTTAATGGGAATACGCCAAAATTGAGCACACGCGATTTTCCAATAACAATCAAATGCTTGGGTTATAAGCAGAAGTTAGGTTTGGCATTATGTGACACAATATTCATGGAACAGGATTTTCATGAACTTGGCGAAATAATTGTAACACCTCGGCAAAGGCCTATAATGAATGTGTTGTGCTATATACGCGAATACACGAGTGGAGGCACTACTACCGATACTATACAGTATTTTGCAGAGCATATGGCCATGTTTTATATCCCCCGAGAAAAAGTCAAGGGGTTTAAAGTACGTAATTCTCCTCATGTGTTATCGTCAAAACTGTATCAGCGAAATATCAAAAATGGCAAGGACTCGGTTTTTGAACCCGAGCATCGGCCTGACGACATTTCATGGCTTGATATTGTGTCATATCCTGAAAAAGACATCATAGAAACCGACCGGATAAAGCAAGGTGCACCAACTGACACCATAATGGGCAAACACCATGTGAAGACAATAGCAAGAAAAACAGAAAAATTCTATTTTGAATCTACTGACCTACTTGCCGACAAAAAAGATCACAGAATGTCACCTTTTATATTTAAGATTCTCGGCATGACCATTGACTTTAATGAAATGACCATGAGCCGAGCATACACGGCAAACAATAAATCAGAGTACAAACCCGAAGAGATGCTCTCCAGCACTCTGTCAATGGAAGTTGTAGGCAGAGGCAAATGGATTAAGAAAGCATTTCAATCCAAGGATCCGGTTACAATGAACGGTCTGTTTGAAATCTACCCCATCAAGATAGATTTTATAACTGTAGATGAGGCTAATCGCATGCTAAATGGAGATATGCCCAAAATTAAGTTTCAAAAAAGCAAGTTGGCCTCTCCACTCCCCTCCGGTATTCAAAACATCATTGACAGGATTAATGGCCTATAAATTGTATATTTATGTTATTTACCATCGTTTAAGGTAATTTTCAGAGGCAAGTTTTGTTGAAATAAATATTATTGGTATTTTTACCACAAATTTAATACCATAAACATGGATAAAAACATAGCCTTAAACAAAAATCTGGTGGTTAAAAAGCTGCAGAAATCACCAAGCCAGTTTGCACTTAGCGATATTATCAGCTTCATAGAATCGGAAGGGATTGAAATGGTGAATTTTATGTATCCTGCCGGCGATGGAAGACTGAAAACCTTAAATTTTGTCATTAATTCACTTGAATATCTTGAGACCATTCTCAGCTGTGGAGAGCGTGTGGATGGCTCAAGCCTTTTCTCTTATATAGAACCGGGGAACAGCGACCTGTATGTAATGCCGCGATTCAGCACCGCATTCGTTGATCCTTTTGCCCAGATTCCTACCCTCACAATGCTCTGTTCATTTTTTGACAAAGATGGCAACAGACTTGAAACTTCACCCGAATATACCTTACATAAAGCCTGCGAAGAGTTCAAGCGTGTAACCGGTATGACTTTTGAAGCCATGGGCGAACTTGAGTTCTATGTCATTGCTCCTGATAATGAGCAATTCCCAGCCCGTGACCAAAAAGGTTATCATGAGTCAGGACCGTTTGCAAAGTTCAATGAATTCAGAACACAATGCATGGCCTACATAGCACAGGCCGGCGGCCAAATCAAATATGGACATTCAGAAGTAGGAAATTTCACCCTTGACGGACTCACCTATGAGCAAAACGAAATTGAGTTTCTGCCGGTTGATGGCCGCGATACCGCTGACCAACTAATGATAGCCAAATGGATTATCCGCAATTTAGGATATCAGATGGGCTACGATGTGACTTTCGCGCCCAAAATCACTACGGGCAAAGCCGGTTCAGGACTTCACATTCATATGCGCATAACAAAAGACGACAAAAATATGATGCTGGATGCTGACCGCAAGCTCAGTAAGGAGGCCCGCACCATTATAGCCGGCATGATGGAGATGGCCAAATCTGTTACAGCGTTTGGCAATGTCAATCCCACATCATACTTCCGTCTTGTTCCCCATCAGGAAGCTCCCACAAATATCTGCTGGGGCGACAGAAACCGTTCGGTGCTTGTTCGTGTTCCCTTGGGCTGGACCTCTGATTGCGACATGTGCTCGGCTGTAAACCACAACTCACATTCCATGCCGGGGATTTCAGCTCAAAAACAAACTGTGGAAATAAGGTCTGCCGATGGGTCTGCCGATATTTATCTGCTGATAGCGGCCCTTGCTGTAGCATGCAGATATGGATTTGAAATGGAAAACGCTCAGCAAGTAGCAGACAATACATATGTAAATGTCAATATCCATGAAGCTGAAAATGCCGAAAAGGCCGCAAAACTTGATCACCTACCAGCCAATTGTGGTGAGTCTGCAGACGCTTTGCAGCAACATCGTCATATATATGAACAATATGGCGTTTTTGCACCCAGAATGATTGATGGCATAATTAAAAATCTTAAATCATTTGACGACAAGGATTTAATAGCACGCGCTAAAAACGATACTGATTTCATGTCGCAGATTGTGAAACAATATTTTCACTGCGGTTGATTTCTTCAGCATTAGATACAACGAAGGCCGATACGCTTAGTGTCGGCCTTTTGCATCTTAGGAACACACAATTTTCTTAAGTGTGTCGTTACTTGGATTTGTGGCTACAATTTTACCCTGTGGGTTGATGAGAAATGATTGAAATCCATTACCGAGGTGATAATTCTCAAAAATGGTTTCAGCATTGCTGCCACTCACATAAAATTGCGACTTCGCACTAAGATTGTCTCTACGCACTATCTCACGAAAGAGGCGCTCACTACGGTCAAAATTGACCGACAAGAGACAAAATCGTTCTTCATCAAGACTTTTAGAAAAGTCATCGTAACGGGCTGCTGATATGCGCGACTGCGCATTGGATGACGCCCAGAATGTGACAAGCACATATTTGCCTTTCAAATCAGACAATGAAAGCGCAGAATGGCTATTGTCAACGGTGAGGTCCGGAGCATTGAAACCATCAGCGGCTTCATATACACGTTCGGTATGCGCGGACATTGACACCAGAAGAACGGCGAAGATGGCAATGATAAACATTGTTCTCTTCATTATAATCCTGTTATGTTAAACATAAGATTTCACAATGACAATTCATTGTCAAAAGCAATGGTATCAAATATGAAATCCTGCCGATTTTCGGCTAAATCACCATGTCTCTACATGTGATTGATTTGATAAATAACACTGCAAAGATACGGCTTTATAATGACTTGCGCAAATTTAATGTGGTTTCACTCACCATTTTAGCACAAAAACACGCCCAAACTCCGCTTGATAAGCACGTTTCAAAAGATTGTTAAAATTATATAATGATGGAGCATAAAAATCAATTCTGAATATTATTTCGGTGAATATTCAGCATCTATCAGGGTTGATTGCGAGTTATAAAACTCAGGAGAAAGTATATCTTTGATGCTCATGTCATTATGATTGTTCAGATACGACTGTACGATTTTATATCCAATATATCTACCGATTCGTCCGGGTGCTTCCGTCAACACTACTGCTGAATTAGGTGCCGGGGAGATAATTCTTGTAGTCATCATAGGGTCGTGGGAGTATAAAACACCATTCTCCGCCATAGATTTCCAAAGATCCCGCTCATGTTCTTCCGACCATTTCCATTCATCGTCAGAATATCCAAGCAAATCAGCTACGGAATGTTCAGGCATCACATCTTGAAGAACGCTGACTATCGCACCCTCATACAGCATCCGACTCAATGCTACAGGATTGTCAGTTTCCTGATACGGATAATTGATATAAATAATAGCCTCAATAGCATCGATAGCTATGCGGTTTGGCTGCTTAAGTTTTCGTTTATAATGTTCAAAACCCTCATAGCCAGGATAATTCTCGCCTAAATAATGGTTTAGTCCTACAAACATCACTGAATCTACAAGTACTATGCTTTGCATATACGGTGTCACGTAACCATATATATGAGTTGGGGTTACTGCGTTAGGAAGATTTTGCGAAATATTTTTGAAAGATGTGCCAAGCCCATTCTCTTGCTCTTTCAATTCAGGAAGCAGTTTGCGCACATCAGGACTGAATGCTTTTGTGGCCTGTGATTCTTTATAGAGCGCAAGGATTTGGCCCGGATTGAGTGCCGTATCTCCATATATGACACGCATGGCGCACAATGCCGGCATAAGCTTTTGCTCGGACTGAGCCACCATACTGTCGGTAGCAATAATATCAAATCGTGTGATTTCAACGGATGATTCCTTATCGGCATTATGCGTGCACCCGCTCAGGACAAGCAAAGAAATCAAAAACAAATATGTTTTCATAAACAGTTTTAGTTTTAGAACCTACAAATGTATATAATAGTTGAACATTTTGGGTATATATATTTGTGAAAAAGTCCACATTTATACCCCATTCGTACAAAAATCATGCTTCGTGGGCCAAAAATACTGCAATATTTAGTATTTTTGCAAAGTTGATAAGTACTCTCGCGAACATGATATTATATAGAATATTAGTCTTGTGCGTGGCTATAATGTTGACTTGCAGCTCCTCGGCGCTGTTTACCGCTCTGGCCTCCAACAAGGATTTTATTGTGGTTATTGACGCTGGACACGGTGGTCATGATCATGGCGCATTGGGTAAAATCACCAATGAAAAAAAAATTAATCTCGGAGTTGCCCTAAAGCTCGGGAAAATGCTCAAGCAGACCAAGGGAGTAAAGGTAGTATATACCCGCGATGATGACAGATTTGTAACCCTTCAGGGAAGAGCTGACATAGCTAATAAAGCCAATGGTGACTTGTTTGTGTCCATTCATACTAATTCAGTTGATAAGAAATCCAAGAATCGTCTCACTGTATCCGGTGCATCGGTGTACACACTTGGATTCAGACGCTCGCAGGAAAATCTTGAAGTGGCGATGCGCGAGAACTCGGTAATGAAACTTGAGTCGGATTATTCTACCGTGTATGAAGGATTTGACCCAAGCAGCGATGAGTCCTACATCATATTTGAGATGAGTCAGAACAAGCATATGGAGCATAGCGTGGATGCTGCACTTGAAGTACAAAAAGAGCTTGTCGCAACCGCCCAAAGAAAAGATCATGGCGTGCGTCAGGCAAATTTTTGGGTGCTATTTAAAACAGGCATGCCCTCAATGCTCATAGAGCTGGACTTTATATGTAACCCAACTGTTGAGAAGTTCTTGGATTCTACATCAGGACAAACGGATTTGGCTACTGCCATATATAATGGCATAATGAGTTACAAGCATTTGGTTGACAAAGAAAATGCCATCATATCCGGTGAAAAAGTTTCGGCAATGGAGCGCAGGCGATTAAATCCCTCCCCAATTGATACGGTCAAGGATGTTTCAATATCCGAGCCTGCGCCCGAGGCAACTACACATGAAGATGCCTCTGCAAGCTCAGCAGAACCCGCCTCTTCGCGTAGGGATCAAGTCGTTTACAAAATTCAATTTTTGACTCATACATCCAAGTTGCAAAAAAACAGTACGGCATTCAAAGGTCTTGAGAATGTAGGCTATTACAAAGATGGCAAAACATATAAATACACCTATGGTGAATATCAGTCACAAAAAGGAGCATCTGTTGACCTTCAACATGTCAAAAAACTCTTCTCTGATGCATTTGTAATTAAGACCATTAATGGAGAAAGAATTAAATAGTCACGAATAAATCATTTCATTATATGAAAAAGAAATACACCAAAGAACTGATTATCGGAATATCGGTTGCAGTTATGCTGCTGATATTGGTATTCGGCATCAACTATCTTAAAGGAATCAATCTTTTTAAAGCTTCGAACTACTATTACGCATCTTATACAAATGTAGCCGGGCTTGCACAATCCGCGCCGGTTACTATAAACGGGTATAAGGTGGGACTTGTAAGGGAAATCAATTACGAGTATGACAACCCGGGTCATGTGAAAGTTGAGATGAGTCTTGATAAGAAGTTACGGGTGCCTAAAGGCACTAAGGCCGTATTGGTATGCGACATGCTCGGAACTGCCACCATACAACTGCAAATGGCACACAACACCGATTTCCATGATGTTGGCGATGTACTCATCGGAGAAACTGCTCCCGGTCTGTTGGATGGAGTTCAAAAAGATGTGATGCCTACTCTTGGCTCAGTAATGACAAAAATTGATTCTCTGCTGACGGCGCTCAATTATATTGTGTCAAATCCGGCACTTGTAAATTCAGTCAACAGGCTTGACGACATAATGGCGCATGTAGAAACCTCAAGCGCAAATCTTGACAGATCTTTAGCATCAATGCCTGTGCTGGCTTCAGATGCAGGCGTAACAATGAAAAATGCCACTGAAATATCCAATAATCTCAAAACCATAAGTGCTGACCTTTCCGTAGTATCTGCACAACTTAAAAACATGCCTATTGACTCCACTCTCACCAATGTTCACCACATAACCGAGTCGCTTGAATCAATGACCCAAAAGCTCAACAGCACTAATTCATCACTCGGCCTATTGCTTAATGATCGTGGGCTGTATGACAATCTTAACGGGTCTGCTGCAAGCCTTGACTCATTGTTAAGGGATGTAAAAAAGAACCCCAAGAGATACATAAGCATCAAGTTACTATAAAGGATGTTCGCTATTTAGAACAATTACAAATAACAAAATTTTGCCCATTTGCTTTAAGTGCATAAAAGCACTGCAAATGGGCATTAATTTTGATTCATCACCTTTAATGTCAAGATTGGGAATGCTATATAAATCTATATGTAACAAGATATTACACAATAAATCTAAAGTAGTGGATTAATATGACTGTTAATAACTTCGTTAATTCTTTGTGCTACAGCATAGTTGCAGCAAAAGTCAAAAATCCAAATAAATAATGATTTGTTTTTATATAAAATTATTGGGAATTTTGTATTGAAAAGAAAAGTAAAGAATAACTGATTTTAATGTCCGACAATCACGCACAATTATGGGAAAAGTGCCTTGAGATATTCAAGGACAACCTACCCGTCGAGCAGTTCGATGCATGGTTCAAGCCTGTTACTTCAGCCGGCTTTACCAACAACGAGCTCACTCTTCTTGTGCCGTCCCCATATTTCGTAGAGCAATTTGAGGGACGATACATCAAGCTGCTTGGAAAAGTAATATTCAAAGTTTATGGCCCACATGCCAAGGTCTATTATCATTTTAACCAGGTCAGCAACGAGCCGTCAACCGGAGTGACAATGGTCAGCAGCAAGCAAAGCCGAGATGTTATGCCTCGTGCCGGAGCAACTGCAAACCCTTTTGCGCATCAGGACACAAGAGAGATTGACGCACAGCTTAACCCTTGCTACACATTTGAGAACTATTGCAGCAGCGTGAGCAATCGCGTTGCACGCTCAATCGGAGAAGCTATCGCCAACGACCCCAAGTGCAAGACATTTAATCCGTTATTTATTTTTGGCTCACCGGGTGTGGGCAAGACACATCTCATTCAGGCTATTGGCATACGAATAAAAGAAACCAATCCCCAAAGCAGGGTGCTCTATATTCCGTCAAGAATGTTTGAGAGCCAATATACTACTGCTGTTCGCAATGGTAAGATCAATGATTTCATTAATTTCTATCAAAGCATTGACGTACTTATATTGGACGACATTCAGGATCTTATTGGCAAAACAGGCACTCAAAACACTTTCTACTTTATATTTGACCATCTGCAGCGCAATCAGAAGCAGCTCATACTCGCAAGCGATTGTTGTCCGTCACAGATGGAAGGTATGGAGCAACGACTTCTCTCACGTTTTAAGTGGGGCATGACAGCTGAACTCGAAAAACCTGACCTTGGATTGCGCAAAGACGTGCTCAAGCTCAAGTCCCAACAAGATGGTCTTGAATTGCCCAGCGATGTATTGGATTATATTGCCTGCAATGTGACAGACAGCATCAGAGAGCTTGAGGGCGTGGTCGTGTCGCTTATAGCTCATGCCACGGTAATGGACAAAGAAATATCGCTTGACTTGACTCGCAAAGTTCTTGCCAACGCCGTGAAAGTCAATAAGAAGACAATCAACTTTGAAATGATTACTCAAAGTGTTGCCGAATATTATGACATCAACCCTGACCTGATTTTCTCGAAATCAAGGAAACGTGAAATATCCGATGCGCGACAGATGGTGATGTTTATGGCAAAAAAGCATGCCGATATGGCATTCACAGCCATTGGCACTCGTCTAAACCGCACACACGCAACTGTGCTTCACGGATGTAAAAACATTGAGGAGCGTCTTCCTATTGAAAAACAACTGCAACTGGATGTAAGCAAAATTGAAGAGTTGATACACTCTAAGTAATTATATTCGTTTGACAATGATTAAGGGCCGGAATATATTTTTCCGGTCCTTAATATTATATACCGGTTAGATTAAAATGGAATTTTATAACCCTGTTTACGAATATAATCAAGATATATTTTTGAAAACTCTATGGCTGAAGCTTTTGTATAGCGAATGTCAGTAAACACCTGTGCCAATGTCCGTTTCCCATTTTCCTTCACAAACATTTTACTATCCTCACGCGCCTCTTTTTCTGCATAAGCCTGCTTGATGTCCTCATCAGAGTAATCTTTGTAAACTTCGTTATGCATGATAGCGCCAACATCAAGCCGGTCGCTGACCTGTGTCTGACCTTCAGGATAACCCAAAGCAATAGTTGCGACAGGGACTACCAGCTCAGGCAGATTTAGAATTTCGCTGATGAGTGGTGCATTGTAGGTTGTTGTGCCAAGATAGCAGCACCCGAGACCATTCATCTCCGCAATCGTGCAAAACTGTTGTGCAAAAAGAGCCGTATCAAGCACCGCTGTCACAAACGATTGGAAATTATCATATCCGGGAGTGGCATCACTTATTTCACACCAACGAACAAACCGGTTATAGTCGGCGCAAAACGTAAGAAGCGCCGAACACCCTATAACCGAAGGCTGATTAAAATGAGCCGGAGCAAGCTGCTTTTTGCGCTCCGGATCGCGTGTTACCACAACACTATATAGCTGCATATTGCCGGTGGTAGGCGCATGTTCAGCCTGAGTAAGAAGCTCAGTGAGCAATTCATCACTTACCGGTTTATTGGAATATTTGCGCACAGTGCGCCTGTTCAGGAAAAAGTCTTTAGTATTCATGCCAACTTTTTTTTGCGCAAATATAAACATTATTGACAAATCGCACCTTCTCCGGGAAAAATATTTTGGAAAACTTTTCAACACATCATTATCCCTAATCCAACTAAATATCAATGTGTTGACATTTGAAAACGGAAAACTTCTCAACATTTACAAAAATTATTGCTTTAATATTTTGATATTAATTATTTAAATGCAATTTTTGCATCCTCATTAATTAGTTATACTTTCTTTTTCTTATTTTGATTTAATAACCCTAATTTGCAACCGAAACTACCACTGTGGAAAATAAGAGCTTTACTTATGATGAAGCCTATAATGCTTCATTGAAATATTTTGACGGCGACGAACTTGCCGCCCGCGTATGGGTAAGCAAATATGCATTAAAAGATTCTTTTGGAAATATCTATGAGGAGTCACCTACCGACATGCACCATCGACTTGCCTCAGAAATCGCCAGAATAGAACGCAACTATCCCAATCCAATGGACGAGGATGAGCTGTTTTATCTTCTGGACCATTTCAAATATATCGTGCCGCAAGGAAGCCCCATGACCGGTATTGGAAATAACTATCAGGTAGCCTCTCTATCCAATTGCTTCGTGATAGGGCTTGACGGAAAACCGGATTCCTACGGTGGTGTAATCAAAATTGACGAGGAACAAGTACAACTCATGAAACGACGCGGAGGTGTGGGTCACGATCTGTCTCATATCCGACCTAAAGGCACTCCGGTAAAAAACTCAGCCCTTACCTCTACGGGGCTTGTCCCGTTTATGGAGCGTTATTCCAATTCCACGCGTGAAGTTGCCCAAGATGGCCGTCGCGGTGCCCTAATGCTTACTGTCAGTATCAAGCATCCCGACTCGGAATCTTTCATTGACGCAAAAATGGTGGAAGGTAAAGTCACCGGGGCTAATGTATCAGTGAGAATAGATGATGCATTTATGCAGGCTGCTGTCGATGGAAAGCCATATATCCAGCATTTCGCATCCACAACTGGGAATGAAGAGGTCAACAAAGAGATTGACGCTGCGCGGTTATGGAAAAAAATTGTGCACAATGCATGGAAATCCGCCGAACCAGGAGTGTTATTCTGGGATACTATTATAAGAGAGTCTGTACCCGACTGCTATGCAGACCTTGGCTTTCAAACTATTTCCACAAACCCCTGTGGTGAAATTCCACTATGTCCTTACGACAGTTGCCGACTTCTGGCTATCAACCTCTATTCTTATGTAGAAAACCCATTCACTCCGGAGGCAAAATTCAATTTTGAATTGTTCCATGAGCACGTAGGCAAGGCGCAGCGAATAATGGATGACATCATTGATTTGGAGATGGAAAAAATCGATAAGATTTTGGCCAAGATAGCAAGCGATCCGGAAACAGACGAGGTAAAGCAAACCGAGATAAACCTTTGGAGTAAAATCCGCAATAAAACGCTTAAAGGAAGACGCACCGGCGTTGGCACAACCGGAGAGGGCGACATGATAGCTGCCATGGGATTGCGTTATGGAACGCCTGAAGCTACCGCATTTTCGGAAAACATACACAAGGAGTTAGCTCTTGCAGCTTACGCATCAAGTGTGAATCTTGCCAAAGAGCGCGGTGCATTTGAAATTTACGATGCCGAGCGAGAGAAAAACAATCCATATATCCAGCGTATTCGCGAGGCCAGTCCGGAACTTTACGATGAGATGGTGAAATCTGGTCGCCGCAATATTGCGTGCCTCACCATTGCGCCAACCGGCACTACAAGCCTTATGACACAAACCACCTCAGGTATTGAACCGGTATTTCTTCCCGTTTACAAACGCCGTCGCAAGGTCAATCCCAGTGACACGGATGTAAGAGTAGATTACGTGGACGAGAGTGGGGATGCCTTTGAGGAATACATTGTATATCATCCTAAGTTCGTTACATGGATGAAGATTAATGGCATTGAAGTAAAATCAGATTATACACAGGATGAGCTTGACGCTCTTGTTGCAAAGTCTCCTTATTACAAAGCCACGTCCAATGATGTTGACTGGCTGGAAAAAGTGCGCATGCAGGGGCGCGTGCAAAAATGGGTCGATCACTCCATCTCTGTCACAATTAATCTGCCCAATGATGTCACAGAAGAACTTGTTGGCCAACTTTATGTAGAAGCATGGCGCTCGGGCTGCAAGGGTTGCACCGTTTATCGCGATGGCTCCCGTGCAGGCGTTCTCGTATCAGTAGAAAAGAAAAAAGCCGAGCCAAAAATTGCCACTCCACAGCATGTAGGCAAGCGCCCGATTGAACTTGAAGCCGATGTGGTGCGTTTTCAAAATAACAAAGAGAAATGGATTGCATTCGTAGGTCTTATTGACGGCCGTCCATATGAAATTTTCACCGGACTTGCTGATGATGATGACGGTATTTTCTGCCCCAAATCAGTGACTCACGGAAAAATTATCAAAGCCATTGACGACAAGGGCAACAAGCGCTATGATTTCCAATTCATAAACAAGCGCGGTTATAAAACCACAATTGAGGGATTGAGTGACAAATTCAATCCGGAATATTGGAATTATGCCAAGCTGATTTCAGGTGTGCTCCGTTATGGAATGCCCATAGATCAGGTATTGAAGCTGGTTAATACGCTTGAGCTTGACAGCCAGTCAATCAACACTTGGAAAATGGGTGTTGAGCGTGCTCTCAAGAAGTATTTGCCAAATGGCACCAAAGCCAGTGGGCAGTGTTGTCCTAATTGCGGACAGGAAACACTCGTCTATCAAGAAGGATGCCTGATATGCACCTCTTGCGGCACATCCAAATGCGGCTAAAGCTGCGCAATATTTTACGCATAACCACCGGCGGCAACTGTAGTTGCCGCCGGCAATGTAGAGAAGATTATATCATACCTTATTTACACACATGAAAATTTGTTTTAACATTGATTACTTTACCCATTGGGGAGAAGAACTGTATGTTAGCGGTTCGTTACCCGAACTTGGTGGCAAAGATTCTTCCGGGGTAAAAATGGAGTTAACATCAGATGGTCATTGGAGCCTGACTCTTGACATTCAGCCTGCGCAAGGGCGTTTTGAATACAGCTATCAGGTGCGCAATTCCGATGGCGCGGTACGCAATGAATGGGGAGCACCCCATAAAGCCGATATTGACCCCAGAGCAATAAGGGTTAAGATTTTCGACAATTGGAATGATGTACCGGCCAATAAAGCCGCCTATTCCACAGCATTTGTTGAATGTATTAATCCACATCAGTCCTCCGGGATATGCATGCCATCCAAACCGGGATACGTAACATTCAATGTGGAAGCACCTTGCGTGCCGTCTGACATGGTTTTGGCAGTATGTGGCAGCAATGAGGCACTGGGCATGTGGAATCCCGAAAATGCATTGGTGCTGAACTGCGCTGATTTCCCTCATTGGTGCTTTACATTGCCAATAACGGCTGTATCTTCGCCTCTGGAATATAAATATCTCCTATTGAGAAAAGGCTCTTTGGAGGTTGTGGCATGGGAACCGGCCAATAACAGACATTTGAACCTTGCCGATATTGAGGCCAACGATGCAGTAGTCATTTCATATGATAAGGTCGGCAATCCCCTTCCCCCGTATCGTGGGGCCGGAACTGCCATTCCTGTATTCTCTTTGAGGTCCGAGGAGGATTTTGGCGTAGGCGACTTCTTTGACCTGAAGCTCATGGTTGACTGGGCAAAGGCAACCGGACAACAGTTCATTCAGCTTCTGCCAATCAATGACACCACCATGACTCATAGCTGGACCGACTCATATCCCTATAATGCCAACTCCACCTTCGCGCTTCATCCCATGTATTTGCGGGTTGACAAAGTCGGTGTGCTTGAGGATATGGCACTTGCCTCTGACTTTGAAGAAATCAGAAAAGAGCTTAACAGCTTGCCGCAAGTGGATTATGAGCGTGCCAATAATGCAAAAGAGCGTTATGTAAGAGCATTGTATGCCGCCCACAAGCACGAGCTTAAAGATAATGCCGAATACAACGGTTTCGTTGACAGCAATAAGTCATGGCTTATGCCATATGCCGCATGGTGTGTGCTGCGCGACAAGATGAAGACATCTGACATCCGTCAATGGGGCGAATATTCCCAATACCACCATTTGTCAATTGCAAAATTCATAAATGATAATTTTGACGAAGTCCAGTATCATTGCTACGTACAGTATCATCTTGACAAGCAGATGCTTGAAGTGCGCAATTATGCACATGCAAACGGTGTTGCCATAAAAGGCGACATTCCTATCGGCATATCGCGCGACAGCGTTGATGCATGGTTGCATCCCGAACTTTTCAACTTGGATTGCTCTGCAGGTGCTCCCCCGGATGATTTTTCAGTAATGGGGCAAAACTGGGGCTTCCCGACATACAATTGGGAAGAAATGTCAAAAGACGGATTTGCTTGGTGGAAAGCAAGGCTTCGCAAAATGTCACAGTATTTTGATGCATACCGCATAGACCACGTTCTTGGTTTCTTCCGCATCTGGCAAATTCCTCTTGACGCTTTGCATGGACTTCTTGGTGTTTTCAACCCAGCTCTCCCCTTCACGCCCGAAGAAATGAGGAACAACTATGGGTTCTACATTAATCCGGATTTACACACCAAGCCCTACATACGTCATTATATGCTCAATGATTTCTTTGGAGAACATTCCGAAGAAGCCGTCTATAGATTCCTTGATGCACATGACAACGGCGTATATACCCTTAAGTCAGCATTCAACACACAACGCAAGGTTGCCGATTATTTCGCAACTCTTGAAAAGAATGACAAAAACAACAAATTGTGCAATGCGCTGCTGGGACTTATTGACGATGTATTGTTCATTGAAGACCCGTATGAGAAAGGAAAATACCATCCTCGCATCTCAGCTCAGTTCACTTACATCTACCGTTCGTTAAGCGACTATGACAAATGGTGTTTTGACCGTTTGTACAATGACTTTTTCTATCATCGCCACAACGATTTCTGGTATGGAAAGGCAATGTGGAAACTACCGCCGCTGATTGATTCTACAGGCATGCTGTGTTGCGCTGAAGATCTTGGAATGATTCCTGCTTGCGTGCCTGATGTGATGTATAAGCTTCAGATGCTGTCGCTTGAGATTCAGCGCATGCCCAAGAATCCCAATGACATGTTCGGCAATCCTGCCCATTATCCGTACCTGTCGGTATGCACCACTTCAACCCATGACATGGGAGGTATCAGGGTTTGGTGGGAAGAAAACCGCGATGCCACCCAGATTTTCTACAATCACATGTTGCACCAGCCGGGAGAAGCTCCTAAGTTCGCAGAACCGTGGATTTGCGATTTGATATTAAGGCAAAACCTTTCAGCCCCGTCAATGCTTTGCATACTCCCGTTGCAAGATTGGATGTCCTGCGATGCGCTCATACGCCGTAATGACCCGCGTGAAGAGGTAATAAATGTACCGGCAAATCCCAAGCACTACTGGCGTTATCGTATGCATATAACCATGGAACAATTGTTGGCAAGCAAAGAGTTCAACGAGCATGTGTCGCAAATGATAACTGAAAGCGGACGGTAAGAGCCGTTTGCATTAAAAAATTAGACATTTTTGGCAGAAAAATTGATTTACTTTTCATATCTTTGCACGGATAAGGACTTGCATTTTGCAGCCCCGTATAACGATCAAAGATGAATAAGGATTTTTCTTCTAAAAATAAATATTCCAAACAAGCCAAGCACCACAGCATCATTGTAGCGATGTGGATGGTGTTTGGCTCGCTTGTAGTTATCGGCATATTGTTTTTTATACTCGTTTACAACGGCATTATAGGCTATATGCCCCCTGTTGAAGAGTTAAAGAATCCACGCGACAGATTTGCATCTGTAGTTTATTCCGCTGACGGACAAGAGATAGGACGATATTTCAAAAACACTGGCAATAGAGTTTATGCCGACTATGATGAAATTTCGCCTTATATGGTGGATGCCCTCATTGCCACAGAGGATTCCCGCTTCATGGAGCATAGCGGTGTTGATTTTCGCGCTTTGATGCGTGTGGCTTTTAAAACTCTTTTAATGGGCCACAAAAACGCCGGCGGCGGCTCAACTATTACCCAGCAGTTGGCCAAGCAACTTTATTCCCCCGAATCTAACGGCATTATAAGCCGCGCAATGCAGAAGCCCATTGAATGGATGATTGCCGTAAAACTTGAGCGCTTTTATTCAAAAGACGAGATACTAAAAATGTATCTCAACCAATTTGACTTTCTATACAATGCCGTTGGCATAAAGTCAGCCGCTCATGTATATTTCGGCAAAGAAGCAAAGGACCTTAACATACAGGAAGCGGCTATGCTTACCGGAATGGTCAAAAATCCCTCGATATACAACCCCATCCGCAAGCCTGAGCGCACTCTTGAGCGTCGCAATGTTGTACTTGAGCAGATGTACAAAGCCGATATGATAACCAAGGAGGAACTTGATTCATTAAAGCAGCTCCCACTTGGCATCAATTTCCATAAAGTTGACCATAAAGAAGGATTGGCCCCCTACTTCCGCGAAGAGATACGGCAAATGCTCAGGGCCACAAAGCCCGAGCGCAGTGACTATCCTTCATGGGATTATCAGGGATTCAAAGATGATTCCATTCAGTGGGAAAACAATCCGCTGTATGGCTGGATCGAAAAGAACCCTAAACCTGACGGTTCAAAGTATGATTTGTACAATGATGGACTAAAGATTTACACCACCATTGACTCGCGAATGCAGCAGTATGCGGAGGAAGCGGTTGCAGAGCAACTTGGTGGCGTTCTCCAGCCCCAGTTTTTCCGCGAAAAAAGAAACACCAAAGGAGCGCCCTACTCTACCAATCGTACAGAGATTTCAGAAATAAGAGTCAATCATCTTATCCGGAATGCCATGAGACAAACCGACCGTTACCGCATAATGAAAAAGGCCGGGGCATCGGAAGAAGATATAAAAGCAGCCTTCAACACTCCACGGGAAATGAAGGTGTTCAGCTACGCCGGAGATGTTGACACAGTTATGACACCTCTTGACTCAATGCTGTACAACAAACATTTCCTTCGCACGGGCTTCATGGCAATGGATCCCATCAATGGATACGTGAAAGCCTATGTCGGTGGCCCCAATTTTGAATATTTCCAATACGATATGGTGTCACAGGGCAAACGTCAGATCGGTTCTACCGTCAAGCCGTTCCTTTACACTTATGCCATGGAAGAAGGACTCACCCCGTGTGACCAGTTCCTTAACGCCCAACCCGTGTTGACAGATGAAAACGGCAAAGTCTGGGCACCCCGAAATTCCGGCAGCGGAAGAATCGGAGAAATGGTAGATTTACGCTGGGCACTGACAAACTCCAACAACTGGATTTCAGCACGCCTGATAAGCCAACTCTCTCCTGCGGCACTGGTCCGCACCATGCATAATTTTGGTATCACATCACATTTGGATCCCGTAATGTCATTATGCCTTGGTCCGGCAGATGTATCGGTAAAAGAAATGGTCAGTGCCTACACAGCTTATGCCAACAAAGGTATGCGCGTTGATCCGGTTTTTGTTACAGCGATAGCCGATGCCAACGGCAATATCATAAGCGAATTCACGCCCAAACATACCGAAGTAATAAGCGAAAAAGCATATTATCGAATTCTTTCAATGCTTCTCAATGTGGTGGATGGCGGTACCGGCAACAGACTTCGCCGGGCCCCCTTTAACATCACGGCACAAATGGGTGGCAAAACAGGTACGACCAACTACAATGCCGACGGATGGTTCATGGGCTTCACCCCGCAGCTTGTGGCAGGTGCTTGGGTTGGCGGAGAAGAACGCTTCATTCACTTCAACGGAATGGCTTATGGTCAGGGTGCAGCCATGGCACTCCCTATCTATGGCAGATTTATGAAGAAAGTTTATGCAGACCCCAATCTTCCTTATTCGCAAAGCGCCACATTCACATTCCCTCCAGACATGAATTTATGTGAAAGCGAATTTGGCTATTCTGGTGAAGAAGACACCGGAGCTGAAGAAGAAGCCTCCATTGAAGGGGTATTTGATTAAACATCATATTAGAATAAAAACAAAAAAATTATATACCTATGAAATTTAACGTATCAAGCAAAACGCTCTATAATTTTGCTTCTTCTGTGAGCAAGGTAATTAACGCCAAGAATCCCATGCCGATTCTCAATAATTTCCTTTTCACGCTTGATGGTGATACCCTGACCGTAAAAGCAGCCGATATGGAAAACTACCTTATCGGTCGTGTTCCTGTAGCAGAAGCCGAAGGCTCCGGCTCATTTTGCCTTGATGCCCGAAGAATAGTAGAACTGTTCAAGGAACTACCAGATCAAGGCATAGAAATTAATATCAATGAAAACAACATGGAGGTTACCATCTCCTACTCCAATGGCGTATATAATACAGTTGCTATCAGCGGCATGGAATATCCGGGTGCCTCAAGCGAGGATCATGGGCCAAAAGAATCCTTCGTTTGCAGCACAGAGCAGGTAATCAATGGTATCGACAGTACCATGTTTGCAGTAAGTGTTGATGAAATACGTCCGCAGATGATGGGTATTCTGTGGGATGTGAAACCCGATGCAATGGTATTCGTAGCTACTGACACGCGCAAACTCGTACGTTACACCAACTCCATGACCAAACCCGGAGTTGAATGTTCATTCATTCTGCCGGTAAAGGGCGCGAGCGTACTTAAAAACGTATTCGCTAAAGAAGATGAGATAAAGGTTACTGTGAGTGAAAAGAGCGTGCTGTTTGAAAGCCCTTCGTTCACTTTTGAATGTCGCCTGATCAAAGGTGTGTTCCCTCCCTACAATAAGGTTATCCCTCAAAACAATCCCTATATCCTCACCATTGACCGTCTTTCATTACTCAATGGCGTACGTCGTGTGTCTGTATTCGGAGATCAGGGCGGCGGCCTTGTTAAATTCCGTCTCACACCGGATCTCCTTACCCTTAAGGCAAGTGACAACAGCTTCGGCACATCCGGAAGTGAAACCGTTCCTTGCAGCTATGATGGTCAGGAGATGGTAATGGGCTTCAGCAGTATGTTCCTCATAGAGATACTGTCAACATTCAACACCACAGATGTTATGCTTAAAATTGCGGATCCAAGTCGTCCCGCAATTTGCCTTCCGGCAGAAAATGCTCCCGATGAAGAGCTCCTTATGCTCCTCATGCCCATGAACATCACTGACTAATACCTCTACGGTAATGGAACTTAAACTTACACGACCCATAATCTTTTTTGACCTTGAGACAACCGGTACCAATATCACTCAGGATAGGATTGTTGAGATCTCTCTCATCAAGGTTTATCCTGACGGTACCGACAAAGAGCATACCACTCGCATCAATCCGTGCATGCACATACCGGCTGAGGCCACAGAAGTGCACCATATTACGGATGCGGATGTAGCCGACAAACCGAAATTTGCCGATATCGCACAATCCCTCGCCAAATTTTTTGAGGGATGCGATCTTGCCGGATTCAACTCCAATCGGTTTGATGTGCCTATGCTTGTGGAGGAATTCCGCAGGGCCGGCATAGCATTTGACCTTAGCCGAACCAAGCTCGTTGATGTACAGACTATATTTCACAAGCGTGAACCACGTACTCTTGTAGCTGCGTATAAGTTTTATTGCGGCAAGGATCTTGATGACGCACATTCTGCAACAGCTGACACCCGTGCCACCTATGAGGTTTTAAAAGCGCAGTTAAACCATTATGAAGACCTTCCGTGCGATGTGGACGGACTTTCAGAATATTCCAGCCATAGCCGCAATGTGGATTTCATGGGGCGTCTTGTATGGAATGAAAACAAGAAAGAGGTTATTAATTTCGGAAAACACAAAGGACGCATAGCTGAAGAAGTGCTCTCTACCGACCCCGGATATTACGGATGGATAATGCAGGGAGATTTTCCTCAAAACACTAAAGATTGCTTCGCACGCATTCATCTGCGTGTTGAAAGCGCAAAACAAAAAAAATAGGATGCTAAAAGGCAAACATATTGTTCTCGGCATAACAGGAGGTATCGCCGCCTATAAAACCGCCTCACTCGTAAGATTGCTGGTAAAGCAGGGTGCAGAAGTGCAAGTTGTAATGACACCTTCAGCCAAGGAGTTCATTACTCCGGTCACAATGTCGGCTCTTACCGGCAAGCCTGTAATAAGCGAATTCTTCACAGCAAACACGGGAGAATGGCATAGCCATGTGGATATAGGTCTTTGGGCGGACGCAATGGTGATAGCCCCTGCTACAGCCTGCACCATAGGGAAAATGGCAAATGGTATTGCCGACAATATGCTTGTCACCACATACCTGTCAGCAAAAGCACCTGTATTTGTAGCTCCAGCCATGGATCTTGACATGATGGCTCACCCAAGCACCGTCCGCAATATTGAAACTCTTGTAAGTTACGGCAACCATATCATAGAACCTGCCGTTGGTGAACTTGCGAGTCACCTTATTGGCAAAGGACGCATGGCCGAACCGGAACAAATTGTTGAAGCTCTTAATAATTTTTTTGAGAGCACTTCCCTATTGGCCGGTAAAAAAATACTGATTACGGCAGGTCCCACATACGAAAAGATTGACCCTGTACGTTTTATCGGCAATTACTCATCAGGAAAGATGGGGTATGCACTTGCTGATGCTGCCGCAAATTCAGGTGCTGAGGTTATCCTTGTCAGTGGCCCGGTGAGCATAAAGCCTACTAACCCCAACGTAAAAGTTGTGAAGGTGGAATCTGCCACACAAATGCTTGATGAATGTAAGAATTACTGGCATGATTGCTCTGTAGGTATAATGTGCGCTGCAGTGGCTGATTATCGTCCCCGGCAAATGGTGGAAAGTAAAATCAAACGTGAGCATACTACCGGTATGACGCTTGAACTTGTTAAAAATCCGGACATAGCTGCCACTCTTGGAGATCTTAAGGGCAAGAACCAGTTCTTAGTGGGGTTCGCACTTGAAACCGAAAATGGTATTTCCAATGCTCTTGACAAATCACAACGTAAAAAATTAGATATGATTTGTCTGAACTCACTGGAAGACAAAGGCGCAGGATTCGGCACCGATACCAACAAAGTCACTGTTATTTATCCGCACGGTCCCGAAATTGTAGAACTTCCGCTAATGAACAAAACGGATGTAGCCAAGTTAATCTTAGAGGGAATTATAAGTCATTTACCCTAACATTAAAAATGAGTAAAAACAATATAATAATTTTGATGATGATCATGGGTATGTTCTGCTTCAAGGCACATGCTCAGGAACTTAATTGCACAGTTGAAATCAACTCTGACCAGATAGAGGGAACCAACACAGAAATATTTACTACATTACAGGAAGCCATAAACGAATACATGAATTCCACAAAGTTTTCAAATGCTCAGATTTCTGCCAATGAAAAAATTGATTGTCGTCTTTTCTTCACAATAGGAGAATACGCTGATGATGTGATGAAAGGAAATCTTCAGGTTCAATCAACACGCCCTGTTTACAACACCAACTACACCACCACTCTTCTTAATTTCAAAGACGACAACATTGAGTTTACATACCGTCAGGGCGAACCGCTCATATTCTCAGAAAATTCAGTAGAGAATAATCTCACCGCCATCCTTGACTATTATGCATATCTCATACTCGCCATTGATTTTGATTCTTTTTCACCAAACGGAGGGCAACCGTTTTATGACAGGGCACAGAACATAGTGCAACTGTCACAAACATCAGGTGAACTCGGATGGAAGTCTTTTGATGACCGGAGAAACCGTGCCGCAGTGCTCAATGCATTTACAGATCCCGGAACATCTGCTATCCGTACTCTCATCTATGAATATCACCGTAAAGGATTGGATGAAATGTCAATGAGTCCTGCCAAAGGAAGAGCCGTTATTACCAATTCACTTGATAATCTGCAAAAAGTTTATCAGTCGCAACCAATGAGTGTTGCCTTAAATATTTGGCACGATGCCAAGCTTGACGAATTAATAAATATTTACAGTCAGGGATCACAGGATGAAAGAGACGGTGTTTACGAACTTCTCTACTCCCTTTACCCGACTGAGCAACGGCGTCTCAAAGATATAAAAGAGCCGCCAAAGAGGAACTAATTCTTGACACTGATGCTGGAATCACTAAATATATCTAACTATGCACTAATTGACCACATGGAAATTAATTTCCATGCTGGCCTGAATATAATCACTGGTGAAACAGGTGCCGGAAAATCCATTATGCTTGGCGCCTTGTCTCTTATTATGGGTGGCAGAGCCGATACTAAGGCTATAAAATCCGTTGCACAAAAAAGTGTTATTGAAGCTGTATTTGAAGTATCAACAAATACCCAGCTGAAGCAGTACTGCATAGACAATGATGTAGAATGGGATGACAATAAATGCATCTTACGACGGGAAATATTGCCGAGTGGTCGCTCCAGAGCTTTTATCAATGATTCTCCTGTGTCGTTGACACTGCTGCAAGGAGTTGCGATACAGCTCATTGACATACATTCACAGCATCAGAATCAATTGCTTGCGCAACCTGAATTTCAGCGCAACATAATTGACTCACTTGCAGCAAATGGAGAGCTGAAGGCTAAGTATCTTCAGCGTTACAATGTTCTCCGCACAGCTGTAAAGGCTCTGAAACAGGCAAAAACACGTATTGCCAAAAGCAAGGAAAACGAAGAGTTCCTTCAGTTTCAGCTTGAAAAACTGAAGGAATTATCGCCTGTTGCAGGAGAGCAGGAAGAACTTGAGCGCAACCGAGACAACATGGCCAACATAGCTCAAATTAAATCATCTATTGATGTGGCTCTGGATGCTATAGAAAATGAGAATTTCGGCATCCTCCACCAAATCGAGTGCCTTCAAGATGCCATATCTGCCCTTGACAATGCCATTAACGCTGAGGCAAACATTCCCGAAAGACTTGAAACAATAAGAATTGAGCTGAATGATATTCTTGGAGAGATTCAAACTGCTGATGAAAATCTGCATGCAAATCCCGAAGAGCTGGATTATATTGAACAACGGTTAGAAAGCATCTATGATCTTGAGCGCAAGCACGATGTGGAAACTGTTGAAGAACTTATATCCATTCAAGAAAGGCTTCAGAGCCAGCTGAATGAATTAAATTGCGGCGATGAAACAATACATGAGCTTGAAAAAACTGCCCGCAGAAGCATGGCATTAGCGCGGCAAACTGCCGCCGAGCTTACTGATTCAAGGGTTGTCACCGCTGAGAAATTTGGCACTGACCTTCTGAATATGGCAAAACCGCTCGGCATGAAAAATCTCATCGTGGATATAAAAGTGTCACCGGCCGACATGAGTATTCACGGTATGGATAATGTTGAATTTCTGTTTGCATTCAATAAAAATCAAAAGCCCACCGGGGTGGCCGGCGCAGCCTCCGGCGGTGAAATATCAAGATTGATGCTCGCCATTAAATCCATAATAGCATCGCAAATGCAGCTACCGTCCATTATTTTTGACGAAGTTGATACGGGCGTAAGCGGAGATGTTGCAAATCGTATGGGCGAAATGATGAAGCGCGCTGCAGAAAACATACAAGTTATAGCCATAACCCATTTGCCACAAGTGGCCGCAAAGGGAACATCACATTTCAAAGTATTCAAAGAAGACGATGAGGATGCTACCCATACACGAATTTTTGAACTTGACCAAAAACAAAGAATAGCAGAACTGGCCCTGATGCTTAGCGGAGACCAGAACAACCCGACAGCTCAAGCAACTGCACTTCATCTGCTATCACAAAACGATAATTGAATCATGCAACAAAACGAAATGATATTTGGCATTCGTGCCGTTATAGAGGCAATAGAAGCCGGGAAAGACATTGACAAAATCTATATTCGTAAAGACCTTGGTGGAGAATTGGCACAAGAACTTTTTGATCTGATTCATAAACACCATCTTGTCACCCAAAGAGTACCGCAGGAACGGCTGAACCGGTTCACCCGCAAGAATCACCAAGGTGTTGTTGCGCTGCTGAGTGCAGTCACGTATTATCACCTTGACGATATTATTCCACAATTATACGAAGCAGGATCGTTGCCTTTCATGGTAATTCTTGACGGCATAACAGATGTTCGCAATTTTGGCGCAATAGCCAGAACGTGCGAATGTGCCGGAGTTGATGCCATTGTAATCCCTGAGCGCGGCAGCGTATCTGTAAATGCCGATGCCGTAAAAACTTCAGCCGGTGCACTCCATCATTTGCCGGTATGTCGTGAGCGGTCCACCCTTCATGCTGTTAAAACCCTAAAAGAAAACGGATATAAACTTGTAGCCGTTTCTGAAAAGGCAGACATAAACTATACGCTTGCTGATTACACAGTACCCGTTGCTTTGGTACTCGGAGCAGAAGACACAGGCATTTCTCCTGAAGTCCTAAAAGAATGCGACACCTTTGTGTCAATTCCTATGTTCGGCCATATTGCATCACTGAACGTATCTGTGGCCGGAGCCGTTATTATGTATGAGGTAGTACGACAAAGGCTGGACGCCAACATGGAAGTGATTTGAGCAATATTAAAGCTTGTATTCCGTTAAATCTTAAATGAATATCTCTTTATTACGACATATAGTTTTATTAGGGTGTCTCTTTGTGTCTGCACTGATGCAGATTCATGGAGCTTCACTTACATTTTCCGGGATTAGTCGTACAGCACTTTCCGAAACGCCCAACAGTTCTTCAGGACTTGATGCAATATATGTACTTCCCACTGTTTCCAATGCCAGTGCTTCCTATAAGGCCTCCACTCAAAATGTAAAATGGCTGAAATGGGGAATGCAGGGAGCAGCTTATGCCACAGAAATTCCTGCATCAAATATCATTAAATCGGGTAATAGTTACACCCTCACAAACATTGAGGGGAACTGTGGTTACACTATTGAAGACGGCAGCTCAATTCATTACTTTTGGATTGTTGATTACTCCACACACCCCTATTCGGTATCAGCCGTGCATGTTGATGATGACAGCGATTGCGCCATGACTTCTCTTAGAACGGAAGGTACCGCCGACCGCATTTTTTATTACAGCATCAATGCTCGTGCATATGAAATAGACCGAGACATCCACATATCATATCTAACTCTTAAGAGTGACAGCGAATCCTTTACGTTCAATCAGGTTACCACAGACGAGAGCGTAGCATATATAAACGGTTCAATCCATGTTCCTTCGCCGCTTTGTGACACATACTTCAAGGTTTCCGGAGATAAATTTATGTCAGCATGGGGTGTTCCTATGGAATGTATCTCCGGCTATTACAATACATCGTCTGTGGAAGCCATTGTAAATGTGATGCAGGAGGAGCGTGAAAACGACAACGAGCAGTCGGCAGACATGGACGATACAGCACTTGGCGGATCAGCGCCTTGCGACATCAGTATGAAAGCCGTAGTAAGCGATGCTGCAATTTTCCATGAATGGCAAATAACATCCGACCCATCGTTTAACGATGTGCTTCTTCGTGCCACCGAGCTGGATTATACCCATACATTCAGCGAAATGGGTTCATATTACATCCGTTTTATGTGCGCCGATGCATCCGGAAAATGTGAATGGTATAGCGACACCTATACGGTGTTCATAGGCGAGTCCCGCTTGCTATGCCCGAACGCATTTTCACCTAACGCTTCACCCGGTGTAAATGACGAATGGAAAGTAAGCTATCGGTCTCTTATAAGCTTTGAATGCTACATATTCAATAAATGGGGCGTCAAAGTGGCTGAATTTAAAGATCCCGCTCAAGGTTGGGACGGCAAATATAATGGCAAATTTGTGCCTGCCGGCGTATATTACTATGTCATAAAGGCCGAAGGTGCCGATGGCGTAAAATATGACCTTAGCGGTGATATCAACATTGTAAACTACAAGTAATCTATGCAAATCAAAACTATATTTTTGGCACCAATATCGGTGCTTCTGCTACTGTGCGGCAATGCTTGGGCATCACAGCCCCACATGATGCAAGTAGTTAGTCCGAATATTCCGGAACACGTAACATTCGCCGGCAAAAAAATCAATTTGGACCGAAGCGACATGTATGAGCGATTTGAACGTGAGTTAACATCCATGGCATTTACTCATGGCACTACGATGCTGACTCTAAAGCGGGCCAACCGGTATTTCCCTATCCTGATTCCAATATTAAAAGCCAATAACATACCCACAGACCTGATATATTTGGCATGCATAGAAAGTAATCTTAACCCTCGCGCCGTAAGTGGAGCAGGAGCAGCGGGATTATGGCAGTTTATGCCGGCTACAGGCAAGGAATATGGCCTTGAAGTCAATGAGTATGTTGATGAACGGTTTCATCCCGAAAAGGCTACAGAGGCAGCCTGTAAATATCTTACCAACGCATACAATAAATATGGGAATTGGGAATCGACTGCTGCTTCCTACAATGCCGGCATGGGCAGAATTTCTCGCGAGCTTGATGCACAAAAAGCTGAAAGTGCCTATGACTTGTTTTTGAACGAGCAGACATCGCGCTACATATTCCGTTTACTTGCAATGAAATCAATCCTTGAGCACCCGCAATATTTCGGATATGTTCTAAAAGCATCTCAATTGTATTTCCCGATAACTACAGAAAATGTGGAAGTTAACGAACCTGTGGAAGATTGGCAAACATGGGCGTTGGACCATGGCACAAACTATCTCACACTCCGTGAGCTCAATCCGTGGATAAGGGCGAAGTCACTTCCAAACAAAAACAACAAGACCTATATAGTAAAGATACCCTCTGAGGATGCAATGCTCAGGTCAAAACAATCCAAGGAGGTTTATAACCATAATTGGATTTCCAAATAATGACAAATAAAGATACTGAAACCACACCCGCAATATATGACTCGTTTGACGCCGCAGATTCTTTGAATGTGTACGGCGCAAGAGTCCATAATTTAAAAAATATAGATGTTACCATCCCTCGCAACTCTCTTACTGTCATAACCGGTTTGAGCGGTAGCGGCAAGTCCTCACTCGCGTTTGACACCATATTTGCTGAAGGACAGAGACGATACATTGAAACATTTTCTTCTTATGCCAGGAATATGCTCGGCACTCTTGAGCGTCCTGATGTGGATAAAATCACCGGTCTTAGTCCCGTAATAGCTATTGAGCAGAAAACAGTCAACCGCAATCCGCGAAGCACTATCGGCACTACCACCGAAATATATGATTTCCTTCGTCTGTTATATGCAAGAATAGGTGAAGCTGTCAGCTACTTGTCCGGAGAACCGATGATCAAATATACCGAAGAAAAAATCATCAATCTGATTCTGGAAAAATTCAATGGTAGGAAGATATATGTTCTTGCACCGATAGTAAAAAATCGTAAGGGTCATTATAAAGAGCTGTTTGAAAATCTCAGGAAAAAAGGATTTCTGACAGTAAGAGTTGATGGCGAACTGCGCGAAATCTCTCTGGGAATGAAACTTGACCGATACAAAAATCACTCCGTAGAATTGGTGATTGACAGGCTCAAGGTTTCGGACAAAGATGTGACAAGACTACGCGACACTGTAAACGATGCTCTGAGACAGGGAGACAAGCAGCTGATGATATATGATGTGGAAAACGATGCCATTTCACATTATAGCCAGCACCTCATGGACCCTGCCACAGGATTGTCCTATCGCGAACCTGCACCGCATAATTTCTCTTTCAATTCCCCTCAAGGAGCATGTCCGCACTGCAAAGGTCTTGGATATGTAAACATAGTGGATAAGGACAAAATAATGCCTAATCCTCTTTTGTCAATTCATGACGGAGGTATTGTGCCTCTCGGCAAGTACAAAAACAGCATGATTTTCTGGCAGATAGAGGCAATACTTGCCAAATACGGGCATACCATGCACACTCCCATCAAAGACATCAGCGATGAGGCAATGAATGACATCCTGAACGGCACACCCGACCGGTTGGCAATACAGAACTCCACTATGAGCCTCTCAAATTATTTCATGAGCTACGACGGCATAGTGAAATATATTGAAATGCAGCAAAGCGAGGATGCCTCGAGCGCAGCCCAGAAATGGAGCGGCAAATTCTTTTCCCGTGTTGAATGTCCTGAATGTAATGGCGACAGGTTGAATAAAGAAGCACTTCATTTCTACATTCAGGGAAAAAACATTGCCGAGGTCAGTCGGTTAGATCTGACCGAGCTGAAAGAATGGGTGGACAATCTTGAAAAATCACTATCGCCCTCGCATGCCTTGATTGCGCATGAAATAGTTAAAGAAATAAGCGGCCGCATAGGTTTTCTCATTGATGTAGGGCTGGAATATCTTTCGCTTAATCGTGCCTCTGCCACTCTGTCCGGTGGTGAAAGCCAACGTATAAGACTTGCCACTCAGATAGGATCGGAACTTGTAAATGTACTCTACATTCTTGATGAACCGAGTATAGGTCTTCATCAACGCGACAATTTGAGGCTGATAAATTCATTAAAGAAACTACGTGATGCAGAAAACTCAGTAATCGTTGTTGAACACGACAAAGACATGATGCTTGAAGCAGATTATGTGGTGGACATAGGGCCCAAAGCCGGAAGAAAAGGCGGCATGGTGGTGTTTGAAGGCACCCCTTCCGACATGCTCAAAACTTCTACACTAACGGCCAACTATCTCAATGGCAATCTTAAGATTGATGTGCCCTCAAAACGCAGAGAAGGTTCCGGAAAATATATTGAGCTGAAAGGTGCTACAGGAAATAACCTCAAAAATGTGGACCTGAAACTCCCTTTAGGCACATTTACGGTAGTAGCTGGCGTATCAGGCAGCGGTAAATCAAGCCTGATAAACGGCACTTTGCAGCCCATCCTGTCACAACATTTTTTCAAATCCCTACAGTCTCCTCTGCCATACGAATCAATTCTCGGCATTGAACATATCGACAAGGTTGTGACCGTTGACCAATCGCCGCTTGGCAAATCACCACGTTCCAATCCGGCCACATATACAGGCGTATTTACTGATATCCGCAATCTGTTTGTCGGATTGCCCGAAGCAAAAATCCGTGGATATAAACCGGGCAGATTTTCATTCAACATATCCGGTGGCAGATGCGAAGTATGCTCCGGCAACGGCTACAAAACCATTGAAATGAATTTTCTACCGGATGTCCTTGTTCCTTGCGAAGCTTGTGGTGGCAAACGGTATAACCGCGAAACTCTGGAAGTGCGTTACAAAGGAAAATCTATTGCCGATGTACTTGACATGACGATAAATCAGGCCGTAGATTTCTTTTCAGGTATCCCGTCTATTCTGCGTAAAATCAAGGTATTGCAAGAAATCGGATTAGGATATATCAAACTCGGCCAACCGTCAAGCACCTTGTCGGGAGGAGAAAACCAAAGAGTGAAGCTTGCTACTGAATTGGCAAAGAAAGACACCGGTAAAACACTTTTTATTCTTGACGAACCAACCACCGGTTTGCATTTTGAAGACATAAAAGTACTTTTGGGAGTTTTCAACCGATTGGTAGAACGAGGGAACACCGTGCTTGTCATTGAGCACAATCTTGATGTGATAAAATGTGCTGATTATATAATTGATATGGGACCGGGCGGTGGACGGAATGGCGGTAAGATAATAGCTCAAGGCACTCCGGAACAGATTGCCAAGGGTAACTCCCCTACTTCCGAGTTTTTACAAAAGGAACTTCAATAATTTTTATAATTTATTATTAACGGCATTCCCAACTTCGGGATGCCGTTTTTGTTATATATACTGAAACAAATTATCAATATGAACAAAACTATAATCAATACTAATGTCCCTGAATTTTCAGTGCCGGCATTTGTAAACGGAGAGTTTAAAACAATCACTAAGGAAGATACCCTCGGTCACTGGTCAATATTTTTCTTTTATCCCGCAGATTTCACATTTGTATGCCCAACCGAGTTGCTTGATATGGCAGACAATTATGCTAAGTTCACCCAACTTGGCGCCGAGGTTTACTCTGTAAGCACAGACACACAGTTCACGCACAAGGCATGGCATGATTCATCTGAAAGTATTGCCAAGGTAAAATTCCCCATGCTTGCCGACAAAACCGGCTACTTGAGTGAGGTGTTTGGCGTGCTGAATCCTGATGATTTCCTCGCCTATCGCGGTACGTTTATTGTGAATCCCGAAGGTGTAATCAAGGTTGCCGAAATAAACGACAATGGCATTGGAAGAAATTCTGAAGAACTTCTAAGAAAACTTGAGGCCGCACAGTTTGTAGCCGAACATGGCGATCAGGTTTGTCCCGCACGCTGGAAAAAAGGAGACAAAACTTTGACTCCCGGCATTGATCTGGTTGGCAAGATTTAAATTCATAATCGAGTTATGAGCGTCTTGGCTTATGAAATGTAAGTCAAGACGCATTTTTTGTTTCATAGGGCTAAAAGCCATTGAAAAAATTAGTAAATTTGCACTTTCAAACCAACAACACATTTCATTTATCCATGAACGAATTAGCCACTAAGTACAATCCTTCAGAGGTAGAAGATAAATGGTACAGCTACTGGATGGAGCATGAATTGTTTCGCAGCGTGCCCGACAGTCGTGAACCTTACACAATAGTTATCCCACCCCCAAATGTGACCGGAGTTCTTCACATGGGGCACATGCTTAACAACACTATACAGGATATTCTTATTAGACGTGCCCGTATGGACGGCAAAAATGCTCTTTGGGTTCCGGGCACCGATCATGCAGCTATTGCCACTGAAGCCAAAGTAGTAGCAAAACTCGCCGCTGAAGGCATCAAGAAATCATCTCTCACACGTGAGCAATTTCTTGAGCATGCATGGGACTGGACCCATAAATACGGTGGCATAATCCTTGAGCAGCTCAAAAAACTCGGAGCCTCATGCGATTGGAGCCGCACCGCATTCACCATGGATGAAATTCGTGCAAAAAGCGTCATAAAAGTATTTGTAGAGCTTTATCGTCAGGGACTCATATACCGTGGTAAAAGAATGGTCAATTGGGACCCCAAAGCACGTACCTCACTCTCTGACATTGAAGTCATATACAAAGAGGAGCACAGCAAACTATATTATCTGCGCTACAAAATTGTAGGGGAAGATGGCTACGCTATTGTTGCCACCACGCGCCCCGAAACCATTATGGGTGACACAGCCATGTGCATCAACCCCAATGACCCGAAAAATCAGCATTTACGAGGCAAGCGTGTGATAGTGCCTCTCGTAAATCGTGAGATTCCGGTAATTGAGGACGATTATGTTGACATAGAGTTCGGTACCGGTTGTCTAAAAGTTACACCGGCTCATGACATGAACGACTATATGCTTGGCCAAAAACATAATCTTGAAACCATTGATATTTTCAATGACGATGCCACAATCAGCGAGGCCGCCGGCATGTACGTAGGTATGGACCGATTTGAGGTACGTAAGCAGATTGCAAAGGATCTTGAAGCTGCCGGACTAATAGAAAAGATTGAAGATTACGAAAACAAAGTAGGATATTCCGAACGTAATAGCGATACTGTTTGCGAACCTCGTTTGAGCGACCAGTGGTTCCTGAAAATGGAGACATTGGCAAAACCCGCACTGGATTCCGTTGAAGACGGAGTGCTCAAATTTGTGCCTGAAAAATTCACTTCCACTTATCGTCATTGGCTTACAGACATACGCGACTGGTGTATCTCACGCCAGCTTTGGTGGGGACACCGTGTTCCGGCCTGGTATCTGCCCAATGGGAAATTTGTGGTAGCAGAGAACGAAGAAGAAGCCTTGGAACTTGCCAAAGTAATAATGCCTGAAATTAAGGCTGAGGATTTGCATCAGGATGAAGACTCACTTGACACATGGTTTTCCTCATGGCTATGGCCAGTTTCGTTGCTCAATGGCATTCTTGAGCCGGATAATGAAGAGATAAAATACTACTATCCCACTTCCGATCTTGTAACTGCCCCTGACATCATTTTCTTTTGGGTGGCACGTATGGTAATGGCTGGCTATCATTTCATGGGCAAGCAGCCATTCAACAATGTATATTTCACCGGTATAGTACGCGATGAGATAGGACGCAAGATGTCCAAACAATTAGGTAATTCCCCCGATCCTTTGGCCTTAATAGCCGATTACGGTGCAGACGGCGTTCGCATGGGTCTCATGATGTCGGCTCCAGCAGGAAACGATATATTCTTTGATAAAAAGCTTTGCGAAACCGGCCGAAATTTCTGCAACAAAATATGGAACGCATTCCGCCTTATCAAGGGTTGGGAAATCAATGAGAAAGGTACTCCTACCGAGGCTGCCTCAATGGCTATGCAATGGTTTGAATCCAAACTCAACTCCACAGTTGCCGAAGTCAATGACCTGATGAAGAAATTCCGTTTGTCGGAAGCTCTTAAAGAAATATACCGTTTGTTCTGGGATGAATTCTCAGCATGGTATCTTGAGATGATCAAGCCTGCCTATGGCTCACCAATTGACAAAGTGACCTTAGATACCACACTCGGCTTCTTTGACTCACTTCTTCGTCTGCTGCATCCGTTTATGCCTTTCATCACAGAGGAACTTTGGCAGCACATTGCCGAACGTCGTGATGGCGAATCCATTATGTATGCCCCGACCCCGCAAGTTGGCGAAATAAATACATCTCTTCTTCAGGTAATGGAGCAAGTCAAAGAGGCAGTTAACGGCATACGCAATGTAAGGGCTGAAAAGAATATTCCCAACAAAGAGACGCTCACCCTTAATATTATCGGCACTTGGAGCAAAGATCGTGATGCCGTAATAGTCAAGCTCGGGAATCTGGATGCAATACACCACAACGCCGAAAAAGATCCTGCGGCCGCAACATTCATGGTAGGTACAACCGAAATCAACATACCGCTTGCCAACAACATTGATGTTGAAGCTGAACTTGCAAAACTGCAAAAAGATTTGGATTATTATATCGGGTTTAAGGCATCAGTGGAAAAGAAACTCAACAATGAGCGATTTGTGTCAAACGCACCGGCTGCAGTAGTTGACGGTGAACGCAAAAAGCTCGCTGATGCGGAAACCAAAATCAGCAATCTCACTCAGGCTATCAATGCCCTGCAAGGCAAATAATTCATATTAAGCTAAACAAACAACAGGGGTCGTACGTAGTTGTGTAACGTAACGACCCCTGTTTGATTTCTTATAAAAATTATCAGTCGGAAATGCCGAGCAACTTACCGTCTTTAGCAAAACGAAAATCATCGTATTTTGCGTTTCTGATTTCCACCTTATAACCTGCATTATATCGTTTTACCGACTCAACATAAGCTATAACTTTTCTGCGTTCAAGCTCATGTCGGGCTTTGTCAGGCAATAATTTCTTGACAATTTTTTCAGGCAGAACCTTGCGGCGTCCGGCATCAATCTCCACCCAGTTGCCCTGAGCATCAAATTCTATATCAGTGCCGTCACTGAACTCTACCTCATAGGTGTTGTCATAAAATTCCTTTTCACACGCTATCACAGTTTCATCCTTAAAATGCTTCTGTGCAAAATCTCTGGCTGCCTTAGGTAACTGATTGAAATCTATTGAACCAGCAATTGCTGGCCCAACGCCACCATAGAGCACCGGTGCAGCCAATTGGCCACGGTCATTTTGGGCAAACACATTAGTACCGGCCATCATAACAACACCGGCAGCAATAATAGCTAAAATACGTTTCATGTTGATAATATTTTTGTATTCATATTATCAACAAGTATTGATGCCCTAAAGTTTTGATTCAATATTATTTAACTGTGAAATCCATAAATTCATGCATGCATCGGACGGCATACGCCAGTCTCCTCGTGGTGAAAGAGACACTTGCGTCACTTTAGGCCCATCGGGAATACATGAACGCTTGAATTGCTGCGTGAAAAATCTGCGGATAAACACTCTCAGCCATTTAAGAATTTCAGCTTTGGAATACGTATCGGAAAATGCCTGAGTGGCAAGATAAAATATCTTTTCCAAAGAATAACAGTATTTTAGCCAATAGTACAGGAAAAAGTCTTGCAGCTCATACGGGCCTACACTATTTTCAGTAATCTGCGCTATATCGCCATGTTTGTCTGTGGGCTTCAGTTCCGGACTTATAGGCGTAGCCACAATATCACGAAGTATAGCAGCAATCTCAGGAGATTCTTTTTCAAATCCATCGGCTATTCTCGCCACTATGGCTCTAATCAATGTCTTGGGAACCCCCGAGTTGATACCATACATTGACATATGGTCGCCGTTATAAGTACACCAACCTAATGCAAGTTCGGATAGGTCTCCTGTACCAAGTACAATAGCATTTTGCTGGTTTGCAACATCCATTAGAATCTGGGTGCGTTCCCTTGCCTGTGCATTTTCATAGGTAACATCTATATCTTCGGGATTATGCTTTATATCCTTAAAATGCTGTAGAACTGCATCTTTAATTGATATTTCCTGCATGTCAACGCCCAAAAGCTCCATCAGACGGAGCGCATTGTTATATGTGCGTCCGCTTGTTCCAAATCCCGGCATTGTTATGGCTGTGATGTCGGATAGAGGATATCCTGCTACCTTATATGTATTGACAGCAATCATCAGAGCGAGAGTTGAATCCAGACCACCGGATATTCCCACCACTATGCCGTGATGAGGCAACACTGAAAGACGCTTCAACAATGCCGATGTTTGCATACTTACTATTTCATCAAGATGACGATAAGCATCTTTACCTTGCGGCACAAACGGCAGTTTGCTTAACTTGCGATATTCAAGAGGAAGCTCGTAATCAAAGTCGTCATGAGGCGCATCATAGATTTGGGATTCTATATCATGATTTGATGTACAGTCAGCAAATGTGTTGGTATTCAGCCTGACGGCCCGAATAGCATCCATATCTATGTCGGAAATTGTAAAGGTTGTCTCGTTTACAATCTCATATCTGTTGTTTTCCGCTATTACAGTACCGCATTCTGCTATAATCTGCTTGGGAAGGAATACCACATCTGTTGTTGACTCCCCTACACCGGAAGATGCGTACACATAACCGCAGCAACACCGTTGCGAATGCGATGTCACAAGATTTATAAGAGCATCATATTTATACAAGATGTCATTAGAAGCCGACAGATTAAAAATCACTTCAGCGCCGGCAAGTGCTGACAAGGTAGATGGCGCAACAGGAGCCCATAGATCCTCACATATCTCTACAGCTATATTAATGCCACAATCAGCGGCAATTACAGTGGGTTGCACTGCTGATGAACCGGCTTTGAAACGACGTTTCTCATAAAACTCATTGTAATCAGGCAAATACGACTTCTTGACAACAACACGTTTTGAGGCACTTAAATAGGCTGCACAATTATAAAGTGTATCATTCTCAATGGCAGGAAATCCTACAATAACCGCCAGATGTTTGCCGGAAAGGTATTTTTGGAGTGCGTCCACGGCTTGATTTGCAGCATTGGTCAAATCAGTGCTGCGAAAGAGGTCTCCACAGGTATAACCGGTAACGCACAATTCAGGAAAAACGGCAATATCGACATGCTTACATTCAAGGGTGTCAATAGCCTCACAAATATATTTGAAATTCTCCGCCACATCAGCCACCTTTACTTTAGATGATACTGCAGCTACTCTTACAAATCCGTTGGTCATGTTTGAAATTTTGGACAAAAATAATAACAATATGATTTATGTAACAAATTTTTGTAGTCAATCGTTGGATAAAATAAACATAAGTGACTATTTTTGTGCTACGAAACAAGTTTTACTATTTTTCACACCTCATAATCATGCAGCGTAAATTCATCACATTTGCTACCGCACTCGCTTTTTCGTTAATTTCCATCGTTCCTAACAGTGCTAATGCTCGCGAAAAGAGTGTAGGTCTGCGTGGTGGATACACTACCCGCAATGAAACAGGAATAGCAGGGCTATATTTTCAATACCGTTTCGTTGATAAATTTCGTTTATCGGCAAACATTGATTATGCATTCAGCCATCGCAATGTTGATGCATATTTGTTTAATATTGATGCTCATGTGCCATTTACCGTTGCTCCGCGATTTGAGGTATATCCATTAGCCGGATTCACTTTCGCTACATTCAATCATCACAATTCCGATGATTCCTCCTCAAGACTTAATCGTTTTGGCGCAAATGTGGGCGCAGGTGCAGGATTCAAAGTCACATCATCACTTCGTCTCGGATTTGAGGCCAAATATCAGTATGTTAAGGACTTTTCGGCAGGAGTATTTGCCGTGTCTATCGGCTACATGTTCTAATGGGTTTTAAGCTCAGCGTAATAGTTCCATATCACAACTCCGAAGCAACTTTGGAGCGAACCCTACTGTCTCTTAGCAATCAACAATGCGAGCCTATTGAAATCGTACTCGTCAATGACGGAAGTATCGACCATAGTCATGATATTGTAAAAAGATTTCTTGCCGATAACAATAGCGGCCATACATTTCTTGACATAAGTTATGATTATCAACGCGGTGCCTCTGAAGCATTCAACATAGGATTAAAAAACTGCACAGGTGATTTTATATGCAAATGCGACAGCGATGACACCGTAGATGCCGATTATTATAGCGCACTTATTTGCGTTGCACACAAAGAAAATGCCGCGATAGTGTCAAGCCCCATGACTGTTCACTCCGGACGCAAAACCAGCGTAATCAAACCGTTCCGGGGAAACAATCTTAACAGTATGTCAATTAATACTGCCAACTTCTCATTGTGCAACCGAATTATAAGTCGCGAGCTATTGATTGCCAACAGTATCGAGGCATATCCGCATATTGACCGATGGGATGATCTTGGAATAGTAGCACGAGTCCTCGCTCTAAAGCCTAAAACTGCATATATCCAAAAGCCGGGCTACCATTATTATCTCACTCCGGGTATGAAATCGCTGTCCAGAAGTGGGTGCAATAAACTCCTCCGTGACCATTTGCTGTGTGCATTGCTTGTTGAGCATTGGCTTACTGAGTGTGGATTAAACAAAGAGTACGCAGAATTTATACATCTTTTGAAATTTGTGAGCAAAGTGAAAATGCTCAGATGCTCTCCGCGCGATGTGGCACGATGGAAAGCCACCTTTCCGGAGACTAACAATGGGATCATGCATCTTCAGCAGTTAAGCCTGACACATAGAATTTTGTTTACACTCATAACAAAACTGCCCACCGGCTTAAGCCAATGGGCAGCAGATAGGTTCTAATCTCCAACCATCAGGGTTGATAAAGATAGCGCTTGATTGACCGCTTGGGAGTTTTTTCAAATTCCTCGCTCATAATCTTAACTTTCGCTATCTGCGAATATGCCGGCAATTCCTTGTTAAGCTGGACACGGTTCTCCTCCATCAGCCTTTCTATATCATTCTCGCTCAATCCCTGCTTTGAACTATTCTCATAGTCAGGAAAAACGAGAGCCACAAGTTTACCAGAATCATCAATTACCACTGATTCGCACACAAAAGGCATGTTGTTGAGAGCCTGCTCAATCTCTTCAGGATATATATTTTGGCCTGACGGTCCAAGTATCATATTCTTGTCACGGCCACGCAGATAAATAAAGTTGTCTGCGTCAATACAACCTATATCACCGGTGTCAAGCCATCCATCCTTATCTATGGCTGCTTTTGTAGCATCGGGATTTTTGTAATATCCAATCATAACATTATCGCCCTTAACTTTTATAACGCCCGGTATATGCGCCGGATCTGGTGACATTACCTTTGCCTCCATACGGTCCACAATCTGACCGCATGAAGCTGGGCGAGCTTTGTTCCATGGAGCGTATGAAATGAGTGGGCCACATTCGGTCATACCATATCCTACGGTAAAGGGAAAACCTATACGCCTAAGGAAAGTTTCAACATCCTTGTTAAGACCGGCACCACCAATTATAATCTCTCTGAGATTACCACCGAATGTTGCTGTAAGTTGTTGCTTTATTTTGCTAAGAAGACGGTCATCCACAAAAGGCACATGCATAAGAATCTTCATCAACGGCTTGTCAAGAAGCGGGAATACTCGTGTCTTTATTATCTTTTCAATAATAAGAGGCACTGACACGATGATTTTTGGCTTGACTTCAGCAAACGCTTCCATTATCACACGCGGTGAGGGTGTACGCGTAAGGAAATTGATGTGACATCCACGCACAAATTCGTGAATAAGATCGATGGTCAGACCATACATGTGGGCCAACGGCAACATACTGACTATCGCATCACCGGCTTCTAAATAAGGTATCCCATCAATACAGAATTTAACATTGCTCAGCAAACATCCTTCGCTCAGCATCACACCTTTTGAAAAACCGGTGGAGCCGGAAGTATAGTTAATCATAATCATATCATCATGATCTATTTTGCATGCTGTGAAATCTTCGGGATTAAATCGCTCAGGATAACGCTTGCCAAAAAGCTCATTGAGATGATCGCGGGCTGTGGTAAGAGCTTTAGAGCGTGAATCAAACAATGAATAATCTTGAATGCACATAACTCCATCAAGTGCCGACATTACGCTGGGATCAAGATTCTCCCATATAGCAGTATCTACAAAAAGCAGTTTGGATTCACTGTGATTGACAAGATGATGAATATTATCGGGTTTGAAATCACTAAGGATTGGCACGACTACGGCACCATAAGTTATCACAGCGAAAAATGCTACCGCCCATTGGGCAGAATTGCGCCCGCAAAGCGCTATCTTATCACCTTTTTTTATACCACATTCTTCAAACAATATATGAAGTTTTGCGGATTTTCTTGCCACATCACGAAACTGATAAGAGGTGCCACGAAAGTCAGTTAGAGCAAGAAGGTTCCAGTTATTCCGGATAGATTCAACTATATATTCATTTAGATAATTATAATGTTCCATGAAATAAAAGTAATATGGTTATGTCCTACAAAATTAACTATAATATGATAATTAATACGAATTAATTATATAAAATCCACGAAACTGATTAATTTTGCAATATAAATAACCAACATAATATACAATGAAAATCAAACATTTAATCAGCACATCAGCCCTGGTAGCCGTTGCCGTTGCCTGCGCCTCCGCTACCGCGCCCAACTACACCGTGACCGTGCCATTGACTGAAGATGAGGACGATATGGTGGCTTATATAGTAGATTTTGATTCCGGTGACAAAATTGACAGCACTATAGTGGTTAACGGTGTTGCCAAATTTCAGGGAAATATTACCACTCCCGTCATGGCAACCATATCTATGGAAGGTTCTCGCCTTGGATCACTTGTTCTTGAACCCGGAAACATTAATGTAGATATCAAAAGCCGCAAAATAACCGGCACTCCCATTAACGACTATGTAGAAAAATGGGAAAAACAGATAGGTGAGCTTCAGAATGAAGCACGTTCCTTGCCCCAAGACAGCAGCTATGAACAAAAATCACAGGAATTGTACAATCGCTTCCTTGCCTTGAACGAAAAAGCATTCAAAGACAACGCAAACAATGCCTTTGGCTACTATATGTTTCTCCAGCAATGCTATGAAACAGATCTTAAGAGTCTGAACGAAAAGCTTAAAGAGTACCCGCAATTTGCAAACGGCAAGCGTATCGCCAAACTTCGCACAGCACTTATAAACAAAGAAGAAACCTCTGTCGGGCATAAATTCAAAGATTTTGCCATTACCAACAACGGCAAGACACAGCGTTTAAGCGACTATATAGGTAAAGGCAAATACACCCTCGTTGATTTTTGGGCAAGTTGGTGCGGTCCGTGCATAAGAGAAACCGCAATTATAAAGGAACTCTATAACAAGTATCATGACAAAGGATTAAATGTGCTCGGCGTAGCTGTCTGGGATGAGCCACAAAACACCTTGAAAGCCATTGAGCAGCATCAACTTCCATGGGAGCAGATTATCAATGCCAAAACAGTGCCTACAGACATTTACGGCATATCCGGTATTCCATGCATTATTCTGTTTGATCCCGAAGGCAACATCATAAGCCGCGACAAACAGGATGAAGATCTTGTCAAAGATGTAGATGCCGCAATGCTCAAAGCAGCCGCAATTGAAAACTGAATATAAGCAATCATAATAGAAAAACAGCTTGAATCTTCGGACTCAAGCTGTTTTTTATGTATTGACATTCAAATTCTATCTTACCAAATGTGCGGCGCGAAGCACATATGGGAAAGGAGGTTTGAGAGTGAAGTTCTTATCGGAATCAATACGGTCAAGAAGCTGCTTAGCCATATCCGGAGTCGCCACACTTCCAACCACAACATAGTACATGCCCAACCGATTATGAATCACAAATGGTTTTTCATATCCGTTTGACTGTAACCGTTGAGCCATGGAAACGGCATTAAAACGCTGACGAAACGTGCCGGCAACAACATTATATAGTTTCAGGTCTGAAACTTCACCCCCGCCATCTTTGGTTATACCTACCGGTTCAGTACGAATAGGCAACACAATATCTCCGAATGACATGTTTTTAGGTGTAGCCTCGTTTTTTAAACCGAGTGTGGAAATTGAGTCACCAGTTTCGATCTGCCTTTCCTTTGCTTTTTCGTAAGCAGCACGATAGTTTTCCTCTGTGGTTCTACAAGAACACAATCCAAGAGCGACCACAAACGCTATTAATGACAATATTTTTCTCATCTCAATATTTGTTTTCCAAGTTTTATAACTTCAAGTTCCTTCATAACACCATTATCTATAGTCAGCCTGACCAAGGTACGCTCCTTCTGCCAGCCATGCCAGCCGGCAGCACCGGGATTCACATGCAGCATGTTAAGCTCATGGTCGGGTATAACCTTAAGTATATGAGAATGACCGCATACCATAAGATTAACTCCTTCAGTCTTGAGAATGTTTTTAACGCCGGGAGAATATTTACCCGGATAACCGGCAATATGCGTCATCCACACCCTTATACCCTCGGTATTAAACAAAAGCACTTCCGGACAACGCCTCCTCACCTCTCCATGATCAATATTGCCACAGACGGCTCTAACCACCGGACATATCTGTTCAAGACGTTTAATAATGGAAATATCTCCCACATCTCCGCAATGCCATATCTCGTCACATTTGGCAAAGTGGGTGGCGTATCTGTCATCCCAACAGGAATGAGTGTCAGAAAGTATTCCTATCAGTTTCATTTTCTTATCACTCTCACGTAATCTAATAATGCTGTGTTGACAGCACCATTCATATTTTCGCAGTACGGCAATTCATACACCAACTCAAGCTTATTGGTCCCTTTATTGAGATGAGCCTGAAGCATATTGCTGAATCCCGTTGAAAGCCATTCGCCGATACCGCGTTGAGGATAAACAAATGCACCTATCCTAAAGCCGTTTGCATAAAGCATACGTATGGCACATTTATTCTCAGTATTTATCGGGCCGGAACCATTGGCATAACGCACATCAATGAAATAGTCGCCTTCAACAGGAACATCCACTGTGAATTTGATAGACTTGTTTCTTGCTAACGAGGTCTCCACAAATTTATCACCTTTCTTTTTTTTATCACCTTTCTTTTTGTCTGCAATCAATGAAGTGCCACGAGGTGCATAGTATTCAAGCTGAACAACTTGTAGCGCATTCCTGTCCATCACAAAATGAGGACGGCACGAAAATCCGACAACTCCTTTTTTATTAATGGGCAATATACTTATTACCGAAGTTTTGGAAGCAGGCTTGAATTCAATAGATGCGGATGATAAATCTTGCTCAAATACCCCATTGATATAAAGTTGATAACTGAGGGTGTCTGAGTAATTGGCAATTGTGCATGCAGATGCATTACGCCACAAGGCTATAGGGGTAGCAGGATTCCATTTCTGTGCAACAATGTTGACGGGACGGTGCGAAAGCTCTCCGGAAAGCATTATTTTAATTTCATGTTTCCCTTCAATATTACTGCTTACAAACGGTTTTCTCTGGAGCTTGTTGTCGATACTGAACGACTCAATTTTGTTGCCCGTACCGGCAATAATAATCTTCAGATCGGAATTGCGATAACGGAAATGGTCAATAACCTTTTCTCCCCGCAACATGGCGGGGACGGATGGAGAAAAATATATACCTTCTTCTTCAAACCTCATCCCGGCAAACACTCTGAAAATCATGGCTACTGCCCCGGCGCAGCTCCATAACTGTGCATCTGAATTCACTGCCGTTCCACGGTAATCGCCATTTGATGCAATAAAAAGCTCCTTATGAGTGGCAAAGAGTGCTGCGGCACGATATATTGCCCCCAGCCCGGCAAGCAACGCAGTACCATTGCCACATTTGGCAGCCGCGATATTCCAGAATGATTGTACAAACGGCCAAACAGCGTCATTGTGATAAGGCTTTATATCAGCGAGCTGTGGAAATACAGAAGGAGTACCATACACTGTACGCGGAGTTTTTGACATAATGCTTGAAGCCATATCTTCTGTAGCCACAGAAAATATAATGCTCAGACTCTGGCCGAGGTTATCGGTCGTGTGTGACTGCAACGGATAAGCATTGCCGTACAGATATTCTGAATAGTACCCTTTATCTGCCAACCATAGATTGGAGTTGATATTATCAGTAAGTTCGTTGCTCAGTTCAAGATATTTGTGAGATGTTTCGGAACTTCCCAAAGCATAATCCATTTTGGACAAGATACGCAATGCCTCTGCATAAATTATATTAGTGCCAAGACACATTGACTCGTATATGTCTGCGGGCTGCATCCATTTGGGATAAGTTTGCTCACGCCAATCAAGATAGCTCTGTTCCCCATGAAAAAGTCCGTATTCCTTATCCCATGTAACAACCAGATCAGTATCAAGCGTGTTAGCTATTACATTACGCGCCTCGCGAAGCCATTTTTTGTCTCCGGTCACCTTATATACCTCCCACGCAGCTATTGCCCATACAACACGGTCACTTGACACAGGCCATGCGCCTCCAGTACCGGTATCTTGAATAATCTTTCCGTTTTTAACCTTGGCTCTTAAAGAGTTTATGGAAACCTCAGGGTTAAGATAAGCCAACGATAAATATATGGCATACGAAATATCACGTGTCCATACCCCATCCCATTCTTTGCCGGCACGGAATGTGCTGTCAGGACGGATGTTGGAGATTATGTTATCAATGCCCATATTATATACGGCATCCACGAGTTTCTGATTGGAGGCATAAGTAGGATATGATTCCGGTATTGAATCAATTGACCATCCCGAAGGGTCGGGAGATGTGGTTTGGTGGGGATTAAGTGCAAGCGTAAGTTCAAAAATACTGTCACCGCGGTTTTCAAATTTTCGGTCATGTTTGCCATAAAGGTTTTCAAAATCCCAGTTCAGGGGAGCAACGCTTCCGGCAAGCCACAATCCTTTGAAATCATCTGCATATATGATATCCCCGGTTGGCGTGGTATAATATCCCTGCATATCAAACGCTCTTAACATCGGACGCATATCCACGCGCAGCGTCCACGGAGTATTCTCCGGAAGAGTATCAGTTGATTCATAGGGGGTGCTCTCCGATGTATTATCGCCAAACAGATATACTTTGGCTGAATCGGCGGGATTACCTATAAGTGCATAATGATTTTGACCGGGCATCAGTTCGTTGTCACGGCTGTTGATTGAAAACCTGAATGCAACTGCCGGTGAAACGCCACTGACAAGCGGACTCCTATAATTGGTAACAATTTGCGTAGGGCTTACGGCCTTTGCCACATAATCGCCTTGTACCACACTATCCGTGTAAACCGTAAATTCACGGCATGAATATATAGTATCACGGCTATGCCGTGGATTTGTGCATCCACTAAGCATAGCCGCAAAACACATCATATATATTATTCCTTTCATACAGGACTATTTGTCTGAACTACCCTTTCCCGTTTCCATAACAGCTGCATCAAGCCCAGCTATAGTGGCGAGCGTTACTATATCGCGCACCGGAGCATTGACATTTGTGAAATGCACAGGCTTATTCAACCCCATCTGTATCGGCCCGATGGAATTGCCCATGCCCATTTGAAGCATTAGCTTATAAGCAGTGTTGGCCGTACTGAGGTTAGGGAATATCAAAGTGTTTACTTCCTTACCGTTTAATCTGTTGAAGGGGAAAGTTTCATCACGCAACCCCTTATTAAGGGCATAGGCTATGTTCATTTCACCATCGATGAGAAGTTTCGGATATAATTGATGCATCTTCTCAACTACCCCGCGTACATTGCGGCATTCCTCCTCAGCCCCGGTGCCGAAATTGCTGTAAGAAATCATAGCCATCACTGGTTCTTGGGCAAAATATTCCACAGAATTTCGGGCAAGACGAGCTATATCAAGCAATGTATCAGCATCACATTTCTTATTGATGCATGTATCTGCAAGGAAGTAAGTACCACGTTTATTGTTTATGATATACATGGTAGCAAAATGTTTGTAGCTCGGACGAATACCGATTACCTCTTCTGCTATACGGCCTACGGCATGGGCTGCTGAATAAGTACCGCCGAGGAAAGCATCTGCATCACCCTCGTTTACCATCATCATGCCGAAGTAGTTACGGTCGTACATTTTTTCAAGAGCTTCCGGATATGAGAGTCCCGAACGCTGATGCTGAGTTGCGAATGTCTTGGCATAGCGAGCACGTCGGTCTGCCTCACGGTCATGACGGAGATTAACAATTTCAAGTCCCGAAATGTCAAGTCCGAGCCGATCGGCACGTTTTTGTATCATCTCCTCATTACCGAGAAGCACAGGCACATAGATACCGTCACGGGCTCCGATAACTGCAGCCTTAAGCATATTGTCAGTATTTGCCTCACTGAACACAACTCTTTTGGGCTTGGATTTGGCCTTGTCTGTAATACGGCGTATAAGCTTGTTATCGTAACCCATAAGTTTGCGCAATCGCTCGGCATAAGCGTCCCAATCCGTAATCGGACGCGCGGCCACACCACTGCTCATGGCAGCTTTTGCCACTGCCGGAGCCACCCATGTAAGCAAGCGTGGATCAAGTGCTTTCGGAAGGATATACTCAGGACCGAATTGAATATCTGTCAGGTCATAAGCCGCATTTACTACCGGTGGTACTGGTTCCTTGGCCAATTCTGCAATAGCGCGTACGGCTGCAAGTTTCATCTCCTCATTTATTATGGACGCGCCGCAATCCAATGCTCCACGGAATATATATGGGAATCCGAGAACATTGTTAATCTGATTGGGATAATCGCTGCGTCCGGTAGCAAATATCATATCGGGGCGCGTGGATATTGCCAAATCATAAGCAATCTCCGGATCGGGATTGGCGAGAGCAAACACGATGGGCCGCGGTGCCATGCTCTTTATCATTTCCGGCGTAACCACATCCTTGACAGAAAGCCCGAGGAATACATCAGCTCCTTCCATGGCCTCGGCAAGCGTCGTTATATCGCGTGAAGTCATAAACTCCTTTTTCTGATCGTTAAGACCGGAGCGCTTATTATTGATTACACCTTTACTGTCGCACATCACAATATTCTCGCGCTTCACACCGAGAGCCATATAAAGTCTGGTACATGAAACTGCGGCTGCTCCGGCTCCGTTCACCACCAGTTTTATATCCTTTATGTCCTTTTTCTGAAGTTCAAGGGCATTTAATAGTCCGGCGGCAGATATTATGGCCGTACCATGCTGGTCATCATGCATCACAGGTATATCGCACTCTTCTTTAAGGCGCCGTTCTATTTCAAAACATTCAGGTGCTTTAATATCCTCAAGATTAATGCCTCCAAAAGTCGGAGAAATTGCCTTTACAATGGATATAAACTTTTCAGGGTCTTTCTCATCAACTTCTATATCAAAACAATCAAGCCCTGCAAATATTTTGAATAACAGCGCTTTGCCTTCCATAACCGGCTTGCCTGCAAGAGGGCCGATATCGCCCAGCCCCAACACTGCAGTGCCGTTGGAGATTACGGCAACGAGATTGCCTTTATCAGTATATTTATATACATTCTGCTTGTCACTTTCTATTTCCTTGCATGGATAAGCCACACCGGGAGAATATGCAAGAGCAAGGTCATATTGTGTGGAATAAGGTTTGGTGGGCACAACTTCTATTTTGCCCGGTCTGCCCTCGCTATGATAATCAAGGGCAGCTTGTTTTGTAACAGTTGACATATTGTAGATAGTATTATACTGAATTTTGTACAAGCAAAAGTACATAATAGTTTTAATACGAATTTATATTTAAAATATTTTATAGGTTTAATATTTGCAAAAGAATTACTTTTGCAAAAAACTTAACTACCATGGTAAATTTAGATATAGCAGAAGTGTATAATGCCGCACGTGTGCTGAAAGATGTAGCGCGTCATCCCAAACTTATTGGTGTAACCAAAATCAATTCCGAAGCGGAAGTATATCTCAAGCCTGAGAATCTTCAGCATACGGGTTCTTTCAAGCTTCGCGGCGCATACTATATGATTTCACAACTCACTCCGGAACAAAAAGCTAAGGGCGTGATAGCATGCTCAGCCGGAAACCATGCACAGGGGGTGGCATTAGGTGCCACACACAATGGCATCAAATCACTGATATGCCTCCCGGCAGGCGCTCCAATATCCAAAGTAAATGCCACAAAGGCTCTTGGTGCGGAAGTGTGTTTGGTGAATGGGGTATATGACGACGCCTACAACAAAGCTCTTGAATTGCAAAAAGAGCACGGCTATACTCTTGTACATCCTTTTGACAATCCGTTGGTAATTGCCGGACAAGGAACTATCGGACTTGAAATTGTTGAAGAGATGCCGGATGTGGAAGCCGTAATAGTACCTGTGGGCGGGGGTGGCCTAATTTCTGGAGTGGCATTTGCCATCAAAACCATTAAGCCTGATGTAAAGATTTATGGTGTACAGGCCGAGGGAGCACCGTCAATGGTAAATTCCCTTCAAAACAATGAACGCATACGTCTTGACAGCGTATCCACCATTGCCGATGGTATAGCAGTAAAAGAACCGGGAGAAAACACTTTTGAACTCTGCAGCAAATATGTGGATGAAATCATTACGGTAAGTGATGATGAAATTGCAGCCGCCATTCTTGCTCTTATCGAGCAACACAAACTTGTGGCAGAAGGTGCCGGAGCTGTATCTGTGGCCGCTGCCATGTTCAACAAAGTTCCTATTAAAGGCAAAAAAGTTGTGTGCGTAGTATCAGGCGGCAACATTGATGTCACAAGCCTTAACCGTGTCATAACCCGTGGCTTGGCAAAGAGCGGTCGTGACTGCACCATAACAGTCAACCTGAGTGACAAGCCCGGTGAGCTATCCAAGGTTTGCAACATAATAGGCGAACTCGGAGCTAACATTCTGTCGGTACAACACGAACGCAACTCCACCAACACCCAAATCAACGGTTGCCAGCTGCGTATAGAAATGGAAACTCTTAATCACGAGCACATAGCAATAGTAAAGAACGGACTTAAACAATCGGGATTTGATGTAAATTGACAAAATGGCACTTAAGAAAATATCTTTAATACTTTCCATTTGCATAGGCGCATCATTTGCCGCCCGCAGCGCAGTGCCAGATTCGCTTGTATTGTCGCTTGACAATTGCATAGCCATAGCCCTTGATGACAATCTCACTATCAAAGTGGCCGATATGGAAATCACGCGCATGGACTACAGCAAAAAGGAAACAATAGGCCAACTGTTGCCAAGCATAAGCTTTGGTGCTACTTACAACCGTACCCTTGCCAAGCAAACCATGTATATGAACATGGGAAGATCTTCACAAAGCTCGCAGAATTCAGGCGAAGATAACAAGGGTAACGAGCAGCAAACACAATCCTCAAGCAGCAACAGCGGCATAAAAGTGGGTCTTGACAATTCATTTTCCATGGGTTTTCAGGCATCCTTACCGCTCATAGCTCCGCAATTGTGGAAAACTCTGTCATTGTCCGACAGCAAAATACTTGAGTCGGTTGAACAAGCTCGCACCTCACGGTTACAACTTATTAATCAGGTAAAAAATGCCTATTACACCCTTATGCTTGCGCTTGACTCCCATAAAGTGATATGTGAAAGCTACGATATGGCAAAATTCACAGCCGACCTTTATAGCAAGCAATATGAGCTTGGCGCAGCTTCACAGTATGATGTACTTCGCACACAAGTAGCTGTCAAGAATGTTGAGCCTGAACTTACTCAGGCACAGATAGCCATAAAACGCGCCCAGCTTCAGCTATCAATATTACTTGGCATGACATCAGACATAAAGCTTATGCCCAATGTCACACTGGCTCATTACGAGTCTTCTATGTACGATGATGTGATGCATATTGACACCACCTTACAGAACAATCCCGACTTGAGACTTCTTGACATTCAAACCCGCCAACTTGACAATGCCTTGACTATACAAAAAATGTCTTGGTATCCTACACTCGCTCTCACTGCCAACTACAACTGGACCTCTATGAGCAATGGTTCTCCTTTCAAAAACTTTCGGTGGAACCCCTACTCCATGATTGGAGCGTACCGCTCTTTGAAGGCGGCCAACGATACACCCGCATCAAGCAGGCACGCATACAGCTTGACGAAATGAAATGGCAGCGTGAGAATCTTGAGCGATCGGTGAAAATGCAGACTGACCTCGCAATGGAGAACATTCATCTCAATGTGCAGCAGATATCATCAAGCTCTGAGAGCATGAGGCAAGCTGAAAAAGCTCATGACATAATGCGACAGAGTTTTGAAATCGGAGCCGCTTCATATCTTGACCTGCGTGATTCGGAATTGGCATTAACACAATCGCGACTTGCGTACAATCAGTCCATTTATAATTATTTGGTTGCCAATTGCGATCTTGAACTTTTGCTTGGCAATGCTGACTTAAACAAATACAACTCTACTACTCCGGCACAATGAAAAAGGAAACACTCAGTGCAATATTTATAGCCATTATCTGTGGCTATGTAATGAGCGGTTGCTCAAAATCAGAATCAAACACCACTGCTGCAACGGAGGAGCAATTGCCCAAAGTGCAGATTCAAAATGTGCACCGACAAGCAGTGGACCAGATAGCTGAATACACTGCTACCGTGGAAGCATTCAAGACCAATAACATATCATCATCCTCGCCCAATCGCATCAAGCAGATATTGGTAGATGTAGGTTCAAAAGTCGGCAAAGGGCAGAAAGTCGTTGTACTTGACGATGTAAATATTGAACAACTGAGAGTCAGGCTTGAAAATGCTGAAAGAGAGTACAACCGCGCTTTAAAACTTCTTGAAATCGGCGGCGGTACACAACAAACAGTTGACCAGTTGAAAACCGAACTGGAAGCATCAAAAAGACAATACAGAAATCTGGTTGAGAACACAATACTCGTGTCTCCCATAGCAGGAGTCGTAACGGCTCGCAACTATGATCCGGGCGATATGACAGGTTCATTGCCAATACTTACTGTAGAACAGGTCAATCCGGTAAAGGTAATTGTAAATATATCCGAGGCCGATTTTCCCAAGGTTCATAACGGAATGAAAGCCGGCATAAAACTTGATGTGTATCCCGATCAGGAATTTACCGGTACTGTTCATTTGATTCATCCGTCAATTGACCCGTCAACACGCACATTCACCGTTGAGATCACAATTGACAACAAGGAAAACAAGGTGCTCCCGGGTATGTTTGCCCGTGTGACATTGAATTTTGGCACAAACGAAAATGTTGTTGTGCCTGACCGCGCTGTGGTGAAGCAAACCGGCAGCGGCAACAAGTACGTGTATGTGCTCAATGCCGACAGTACGGTAAGCTACAACCGAGTTGAGTTGGGCCGTAGAATCGACAATACATACGAGCTGCTTTCCGGAGTGGAAGACGGCAGCAATGTTGTGATCAGCGGACAAACAAGACTTGCCGACGGAACTAAAGTCACAGTAATAAAATAATAACTACCCTGCTGAAATCATGAGTTTATATGCAAGCGCCGTAAAGCGCCCCATCATGACCACCCTTTGTTTTGTGGCGGTGGCTATACTGGGACTGTTCTCGTTGTCAACTCTCCCTATTGACTTGTATCCCGATGTGGAAAACAATACCATAATGGTGATGACCACTTATCAGGGTGCAAGTGCGCAGGATATTGAGCAAAACGTGACTCGTCCTCTTGAGAATGCGCTCAATGCAGTTAATGACCTAAAGCATATCACATCTAAATCACGTGAAAATATTTCAGTCATAACACTTGAATTTGAATATGGCAAGGATATTGATGTGCTTACAAACGATGTCCGCGACAAACTTGACATGGTTAAGAGCTCACTGCCTGACAATGCCGAGACACCTATTATATTCAAATTCAGTTCCGACATGGTTCCTATCGTGATGCTGTCGGTAAAAGCATCGGAAAGCATGCCGGGGCTTTACAAGATTGTGGATGACGCTGTGGCCAATCCTCTTGCACGAATATCAGGTGTCGGCTCAGTATCAATATCCGGTGCGCCAAAACGCGAAATTCATATATATGTTGACCCGAAACGACTTGAAGCCTACAATCTGTCCATTGAAACCATATCCTCAATTATAACTGCCGAAAACCGCAACATCCCTGGTGGCTCATTTGATATCGGATCCGATACCTACTCTTTGCGTGTACAGGGCGAGTTTTCTTCTGCCGACCAAATGCGGAGAATAGTCGTCGGCTCATTCAATGGCAAAAATGTGTATCTAAGCGATGTAGCCACGGTTGATGACTCACTGGAGGAAAGAGCGCAGCAAACATATAATGATGGAGAAAAAGGAGCTATGATTGTCATTCAGAAACAATCTGGCGCGAACTCCGTGGAAATATCCAGCAAAGTACTCAAAATGCTGCCGCAGCTGCAAAAACGATTGCCAAGCGATGTGAAACTGGATGTGATAGTGGACACCTCCGACAATATCCGCAACACCATCCACTCACTTGTTGAAACCGTGATGTATGCTCTGCTGTTTGTGGTCATCGTGGTTTTCACATTCCTGGGACGCTGGAGAGCCACCCTTATTATCACTATCACCATCCCCATATCTCTCATTGCTTCGTTCATCTATCTTGCCATTACCGGCAACTCCCTCAATATTGTATCATTGTCGGCTCTCTCCATATCAATAGGTATGGTGGTGGATGACGCGATAGTGGTACTTGAAAATGTCACAACGCATATTGAACGTGGGTCCGCGCCAAAACAAGCCGCCATTCATGGCACTAACGAAGTTGCAATTTCGGTAGTCGCATCAACGCTCACACTTATAGCCGTATTTTTCCCGTTGACGCTCGTTACAGGCATGACAGGAGTATTGTTCCGTCAATTGGGATGGATGGTAACAATCATGATGATTATATCTACGGTCTGCGCTTTGTCTCTCACCCCTATGCTCTGCTCCCAGTTGCTTCGCAAGAACAACAAGCACGGCAAATTCTACACCCTGCTGTTTACCCCCATCAATAGAGCCCTTGATGCCTTCGACAACGGGTACGCTCGTCTGCTACGATATGTAGTGAGCCACAAACTTGTCACATTCATAACATGTATGGCAATATTTATCGGCTCGCTTTTCCTGTTAAAATATGTGGGAACTGAATTTTTCCCTACTGCCGATGATGCCCGTCTGAGCGTTAATCTTGAGATGCCCATCGGAACCCGTGTGGAACTGGCTCAGGATGTTGCAGCCCGAATCACCAAAGAATGGAAAGAAAAATATCCTGAAATACGTATGCTCAATTACACTACTGGGCAAGCATCCAGCGACAACACCTACGCCTCGCTACGCGACAATGGACCTCACATAGTGTCAATGAACATACGCCTTACCGACCCGGGCGACCGTGAACGCTCAAGCACGGAGCTTGCAGGCCTGATGCGTGAAGACCTTAAAAATTACCCCGAACTTAAGAAATTTCAGGTGAATGTTGGTGGCCGTCGCGGAGGTGGCATGGGAGGTCAATCCACTATTGACTATGAAATTTACGGTTATGACTTCACCGAAACCGACTCTGTGGCCCAACGGCTGTCGCGTGTGCTTGAAAACATCAATGGAACAGCCGATATAATGATTTCCCGCTCGGACTATCAGCCCGAATATCAGGTTGACTTTGACCGAGAAAAGCTTGCCATATACGGACTTAACCTGCAAACAGCCGCCACATATCTAAGAAACCGTATCAACGGAAGCATCTCAAGCCAGTTCCGTGAAGATGGCGAGGAATATGACATTAAAGTCATGTACGCGCCCGAACACCGCAACACCATTTCCGATATTGAAAATATTCTTATATATAACAATGCCGGACAAGGTGTTAGGGTAAAAGATGTTGGCACAGTTGTTGAGCGCTTCACACCTCCCACTATTGAGCGTAAAGACCGTGAGCGCATCATTACCGTAAGTACAGTGGTGCAAGGCGTCCCGATGAGCGATGTTGTGACTGCAAGTCAGGCAGAAATTGACAAGATGGATATTCCAGTCGGCATCAATATAGAACTTGCCGGTAGCTATGAGGATCAGCGTGATTCATTCAGCGACCTACTCACATTGGCCGTACTTATTGTAATTCTTGTGTACATAGTAATGGCCGCACAATTTGAGTCTTACACCTACCCTGCCATTATCATGACCTCGCTTATGTTTGCATTCTCGGGAGTGTTCATCATTCTCTATCTGACCAACAATACTCTCAATGTAATGTCAATGATAGGTGCGATCATGCTTATTGGTATCGTAGTTAAAAATGGTATTGTACTTATTGACTACATAACTCTCAACCGAGAGCGTGGCATGTCTATTCGCAATGCCGTAATTCTGGGAGGCAAATCGCGTCTCCGTCCCGTAGTCATGACCACCCTCACCACTATCCTCGGCATGGTGCCCATGGCTGTGGGCACAGGACAAGGCTCGGAAATGTGGCGCCCAATGGGTACCGCCGTTATAGGCGGATTGACCTTGTCAACCATCCTTACTCTGCTGTTTGTTCCCACTCTGTACTGCGTGTTTGCCTATGTCGGTGTCAGACGTAATCGTAAATCACTAAAGAAGAATCTTCAGAAATGAAATCAATATTCATAGCTTTTGACCAAGCATATTACGATCGTATAATAACCATGCTTGAAAAAAACAATTGTCGCGGTTTTACAGCATGGCATGAGGTTCAGGGTCGTGGCAGCAAAACCGGCGAACCGCACTACGGATCCCATGCATGGCCATCAATGGCTGATGCCCTAATTACCATGGTTGAAGACAATAGGATTGACACCATACTTCAAGCCTTGAGAGCCATGGACCTTGAAACTCCTAAGCTTGGACTAAGAGCTTTTGTGTGGAATATAGAGCAAAGTATCTGACATAGGATTTGCAAAAAAGCGAATAAAGATATACCTTTGTGGTCCGAAAGCGCGCGTGGCGTAATTGGTAGCCGCGCTAGACTTAGGATCTAGTGTCTCACGACGTGGGGGTTCGAGTCCCCCCGCGCGCACTTTTCAGGCGTGTAATGCTCCATAAAAGCATTGCACGTTTTTTCTTTAGCCGTATTTTTGTGGGAAATACAAAATGTTAGTAAATTTGCACTATAATTATAGCAAATATATATATTGGCTCTATGATAGAGAAGATTAACAATCTGAAAGCAGAGATAGCAGCACTCACCGCAGCTGATGCAGCTGAAGTGGAAGCACTGCGAATCAAATATTTGAGTAAAAAAGGTGAAGTTACCGCGCTCTTCAATGATTTCCGCACTGTACCAGCCGACCAAAAGCGTGCAATCGGGCAGGCATTGAATGACCTCAAGAACTATGCTACCGAGCGTATCAACCAACTCAAAGAAGAGGTAGAGACAGCCGAAAGTATTGATCCCACTCTTGACCTCACACGCACAGCGGCTCCAATGCCTCTTGGCAGCCGTCATCCCCTCTCGCTTGTCCGCGAAGAGATTGTTTCAATTTTCTCTCGTCTTGGCTTCACTATTGCCGAAGGACCCGAGATAGAAGATGACTGGCATGTATTTTCATCACTCAACTTTGCTGAAGATCATCCTGCCCGCGACATGCAGGATACATTCTTCATCCAGCGAAATCCGGATGTGCTCCTTCGCACCCACACATCTTCGGTACAGAGCCGTGTCATGGAGCATACTCAGCCTCCTATCCGCATAATATGCCCCGGACGCGTGTACCGCAATGAGGCTATCTCGGCACGCGCACACTGTTTCTTCCATCAGGTTGAAGCTCTGTATGTTGACCAAAACGTATCATTCGCTGACCTGAAGCAGACACTTCTCTATTTTGCTCGCCAAATGTTTGGGCCTGATACCAAAATAAGACTTCGTCCCAGCTATTTCCCCTTCACCGAGCCATCAGCTGAAATGGATATTTCCTGCAATCTGTGTGGCGGAAAAGGCTGTTCATTCTGCAAACATACCGGATGGGTGGAAATCTTAGGCTGTGGAATGGTTGATCCGAATGTGCTTGATGCATGCGGCATTGATTCTAAAAAATACAGTGGCTTTGCCCTCGGAATGGGTGTGGAACGTATCACCAACCTCAAATATCAGGTCAAGGATTTGCGAATGTTCTCGGAAAACGACCAACGATTCCTTGAAGAATTCCAAAGCGCACATTAAGCCATGACAGTCAAGCAGCGTTACGAAGCAGTTCTGGAATGGTTCGGACATGCAATGCCGGTAGCCGAAACAGAACTGCATTATGCCAATCCGTACCAGCTGCTCGTTGCTGTTATCTTGTCGGCCCAATGCACCGACAAGCGCATCAATATGGTAACGCCTGCCCTATTTGAAGCCTTCCCCACTCCATTTGACATGGCCGGTGCAACTGCTGATGATATTTTCCCTTACATCAAATCTGTATCATACCCCAACAACAAGGCCAAATCTCTTGCCGGAATGGCAAGAGTGCTTTGCGAAGAGTTCAATGGTGAAGTCCCCGGCGATATTGACAGCCTGATGAAAATTCCGGGTGTTGGCCGTAAAACTGCAAACGTAATGCTTGCAGTGGTGTTCAATAAAGCCGCTATGGCTGTTGACACCCATGTATTCCGGGTAAGCGAGCGAATAGGCCTGACCACCGAAAGTAAAACACCGCTGCAAACCGAACAGACCCTCATGAAGTACATACCTGAAGAGCTTGTACCTAAAGCACACCATTGGCTCATACTCCATGGTCGGTATGTATGCAAGGCCCGCAAACCTGATTGTCTGAATTGCGGTCTCACTGCAGTATGCCGATACTATTCCAAACAATAAATCCTTATAACCACAATGTTTACCATGCAAATTCAAGATTTCATTGGTACCCACCGTACCACAGTGCTGCAATTTGTGCGCTATGCTCTGGTAGGTGTCATCAATACTATGGTTACCTTAGTTGTAATTCTGATTTGCAAAAGCTTACTCGGCATCAATCCTTGGGTATCCAACGCAGCTGGCTATGTGGCCGGATTTGTAAACTCTTTTGTTTGGAATAAGCTCTGGGTTTTCAATTCCCACAATAAGGTAATGCATGAGGCCCTGAAATTTTTCGGTGGATTCCTGATTTGCTATGGGCTGCAATTCATTGTTACTTTCCTTATAACAGACTACACTGTCTTGGGCGACATGGAATGGAAGATACGTAACTTTACCCTTAGCGGTTATGGCGTAGCAACTCTTATAGGCATGATTGCATATACTCTCGCCAACTTTGTTTACAACCGCATGGTTACTTTCAAGGAGCGCACTGCCTGATGTCAAATCTGGAATCGGCGATCAAGCAGAGCATTGATACCCACCATTTACTCCCCGACAAAGAAGGTGTGGTAATATGCACATTAAGTGGGGGGGCCGACTCTGTGGCTCTTCTTACAGCACTCGTAAACCTCGGATACAACTGTGTGGCCGCACATTGCAATTTTCATCTTCGTGGCGAAGAAAGCATGCGCGATCAACGCCATGCCGTTAACATCGCAGCAAAACTCGGCGTGAAGATACTCCTGAAAGATATGGATGTAGAAGCATTCTGCGCCAGCCATAATGCCAGTGTAGAAATGGCGTGTCGCGAACTGCGCTATGCATGGTTTTATAGCCTCAAGGAATCTTTGTCTGCACAAGCTATAGCAGTGGCACACAACTACACTGACAATGTGGAAACCGCAATGCTTAATCTCATGCGCGGTACGGGAATTGCAGGCATCTGCGGCATGAAATGGCGAAATGAAAATGGAGTGATAAGGCCCATGCTGCAATGCAAAAGAGAGGATATAGAAAAATATCTGACTGAAAAAGGTCTTGAATACATAACCGACTCATCAAACCTAACCAACGATTACAGCCGAAACCGCATACGACATATCCTGCTCCCGGCTTTTGAACAGACTCAACCAACCGCACTGTGCGGAATCACCCAGACTCTCAACAATGTTTCAGAGCAATTTGGACTGTATCGCCAAATGCTTGACGACACGAAAAAAGCCATGACTAAGCATGATGGAATAGACTTGCATGCGGTTGCTGCACATCCATTTGCCGGCCTGTTGCTATATGAATGGTTTAAGCATTTAGGGTTTTCACGCAAGCAAATGGAGGATGCCCTGAATTCCCGCAATACAAGCGGTACGAGGTTTTATGCTAATGGCACAATGCTTGTCAATAATCATGGCATTCTTGCGATAGCAGATACTCAGAAAGGGGCCGATGATGATTTTCCATTCATCATCACCAAACATGACATCTCTTTATTCCACCCTACAAAAGATACGAAAGTGGCATATTTTGATGCCTCAATTCTAAGTAGCGGCCTTGAGCTCAAATGCAGATATTGGCAACAAGGCGACACTCTGGCACCTTTTGGCATGAAAGGATCAAAAAAACTAAGCGACATATTTTCTGATGCAAAACTTTCAATCGATCAAAAAAGTAAAGTGCCACTATTAGTTATGGGCGATACGATATTATGGGTAGGTGGCATCAGAGCGTCGCGCCATTATCCCGTAACTCCTGAATGCAAAGAGTTTATAAAGGTCGAACTTAAATAGTTGCACATTTATTACACGCGACCGGCCGATTCTATCAATTTTTGTTGCTATATTTGTAATTTGTAATCGCTAAGAATATGGATCGCAAAGGCAAATTATATTTCCGCTACGGCACTATGGGCTCCGCAAAAACTGCGTTGCTTCTGACACAGGCATACAATTTTGAGGAGCGAGGCATGCGTTATGTATGTCTTAAGCCAATAATTGACACCCGCGACAAGAAGAATGTAATCAAATCGCGTATAGGGATTGAGCGTGAGTGTCTTTGGATATATTTGGACACTAATTTGTACGCTCTTGCCGAAGAACTGTTTGAGCAGAATATGACAGTGATTGACTGGTTTCTCGTCGATGAGGCGCAGTTTCTTTCAACCGAACAGGTGGACCAGCTCGCGCGCATAGTTGATGACTTTGGCAGCAATGTGATTTGTTACGGACTGCGAACTGACTTCCAGAGCCATTTGTTTGAAGGATCAAAAAGATTATTTGAGATTGCCGACACGATTGACGAAATCAAGTCAACATGCAATTGCGGCAGAAAAACCATAATCAATGCCCGAATTGATGCCAATGGCGATTTTGTAGAAGAAGGCGCACAGGTGGAAATTGGCGGTGATGACCGTTATATCGCCGTTTGCCGCAAATGCTGGCGCAACAAAAGAATAGAGCAGTCATCTCGTGATGCTCTGCCATTTTTAGAATTAAAATACCACAAATGACATTACGCAAAATATTAATAACCCTCTCTCTTGTTTTATCATTAGCCATTCACGCCTCAGGTACTACTCTTGGCAATGAGGCCCTGTCCTATAAAGTAATGTTTAAATGGGGGCTGATTCAAAAACAGGCTGGGCGTGGCATCTTATATCTTAGAGATGATGGAAACAGGTTTGTATCCACACTTTATGCGCGATCAGAACCTTGGGCCGACAGATTCTATAAAGTACGCGACACTCTCACAACCATAATGTCAAAACCAGACATGCTTCCCGTTAAATATGAGAGAATAGCCCACGAAGGAGGCAAATACAGCCATGACATTGTGAATTTCACGAAAAAAGGGAATCTTGTGTTAGGAGACTGTCACCGTTATCGCCGTGGCAAAAAAGACACCCAAACCACATACGCAAACATGGCTTTGCAGGCTGAAGGTGTCACTGTGGATATGTTAAGTTCATTCTATTATCTGCGAACACTTGATTTCAAATCTCTTGAACCGGGTTCACAGAAAACCATCAATATTTTCTCGGGGAAACGCAAAGAACTGCTCAAAATCACATACCACGGCGTAACATCACTGAAATTTGACAAGAAAAAGTACAACGCTTATTACGTGACTTTTACATTCACTTCTGATGGCAAAAAGGAAACTTCTGATCCCATCCAGGCGTGGATTTCAGCTGACAGTCGTCTCATTCCTCTAAAACTTATAGGAAAACTCAAAGTAGGTTCAATTCAAATTTACTATACGGGTAAATGATTCGTAAATTTCTGCTAATTGCTGTCCTGATAACAAACCTGATGTACGCCATGGCAACTCAACATGATCTGAAAGTGATTTATACCACTGATGTACATGGCAATTTCTTCCCCTATAATTTTATTACCCGCACCCCCGGCAACGGCAGCCTTGCCAGAGTCTCAACTTATGTTGATTCGCTGCGAAATACTCTTGGACACGACAAAATAATACTGCTTGACAATGGCGACATACTTCAAGGACAACCCACTGCTTATTATTACAATTTCATTGACACTGTCACGCCCCATATAGTATCAAGAATCTATGATTACATGGGCTACGATGCCGCTTCTATTGGAAACCATGACATTGAAACCGGCCACAGCGTATATGACCGGTATCGCAAGCAGACGCATGTACCTGTATTAAGTGCCAACACAATACTCACCGCTACCGGTAAGCCATATTTCCCTCCTTATAAGATAATTGAGCGCGACGGCGTTAGGATAGCCATAGTCGGTATGCTGACTCCGGCCATACCTGCATGGCTACCGGAGAATTTATGGAGCGGCCTGAGGTTTGATGACATTGTTGAAACCGCCAAGACACTCATTCCCATCATTCTCAAAAACGAGCACCCCGACATAGTAATCGGATTATTTCATTCTGGCGCTGATCCTGCTACTGACACATCCGGTTATCATGAAAACGCTTCTATCACAGTAGCGCAACAGGTTCCCGGATTCGATGCCATACTTATGGGACACGACCACAGAGTGCATTGCAGTGTAGTGAAGGCTCCCGATAGCGCTGAAATACCCGTTTTGAATCCTGCCAATGATGCTAAGAACATAGGAGAACTTAACATTGTTGTGGAAAAGGACGACAACGGCAATATTCTCAAGAAATCCGTAAGCGGAAAAATCGTAAACATAGAGACCCTTTCGCCTTCTCAAGAATTTATGGCTCAGTTCTCTAAAGACATCACCGCCATCAACAATTATGTCAATCGCGAAATCGGATATATCACCGACTCTATCACCACCAGAGATGCCTTCTTTGGTGCTTCTCCCTTCATGAACCTCATACACAAACTCCAACTTGATATTTCTGGTGCAGATATATCATTTGCTGCACCGCTTTCATTTGACGCTTCCATCAAAAAAGGCAAGATACGAATGAGCGACATGTTCACTTTATACAAGTATGAGAACATGTTATATACCGTAAACCTGACAGGTGAGGAAATCAAAAACTATCTTGAAATGTCCTACGCATTATGGACACAACAAATCACAGACAGCAACTCTCACATAATCAATTTTGCTGACGAAAAACCTGACAGCACTCACAACCGTCTCAAAAAACCATCCTACAACTTTGATTCCGCCTACGGCATTGACTACACGGTAGATGTCACCAAACCCGAAGGTCAGAAAGTCAATATCACATCCCTCAGCAATGGAAAACCTTTTGACATGAACAAGACCTATACCGTAGCGGTAAATTCATATCGCGGAAACGGAGGTGGAGACTTGCTGACTATAGGCGCAGGCATCGCCAAAGAAAATCTCGGCAGCCGAATAGTAAAATCCACTGACAAGGATTTGCGTTATTACCTCATGAAGCAGATTGAAACCATAGGCACAATCGTTCCGGACTCATCAGCCAACTGGCAATTTGTTCCGGAATCCATTGCCACGCCTATATTGAATAAGGACAGGCACATCCTTTTCAGTGGCAAAGGCTCAGAAAAGCAAAAGTGACACAGCCATTATCGCCATTCCGAGTATCACACCGGCAATGGTTATATGATGATAGCCGTATCCTTCAGCACTCGGAAGAAGCTCATCAATAGATATATACACCATTATGCCCGCCACTCCTGAAAGTAGTAATGAGCTAAGTACGGGAGTCCAGAATGGCAAGATTACAAGCAGACCAAACAACGCTCCTAAAGGCTCTGCAAATCCCGATAATAACGCCATCAGAAATGCTTTCCGGCTATTCCCTGTGGCATGATATATCGGCATTGACACTGCCACGCCCTCCGGAATATTATGTATGGCTATGGCCACCACAATAGGTATTGCCAGTTCCAGTCCGTTGAGACTTGACACGAATGTAGCAATTCCTTCCGGGAAATTATGTATGCCTATAGCGAGAGCAAGCATCATGCCGGTGCGCTTGAGGTGCGTCTCCTTGCAGGCTTCCTCATGCGCATAGCTTGTGGTGCGCTCGCTTATTGATTCCATGTGCTGCATCTCATGAGGATTCTCACTTTCGGGTATCAAAAAATCAATTGCGGCAATCATGAATATCCCGGCGAAAAAAGCCAATGTCACATAAATCTCGCCGATTTTCCCTGAATAACTCTCTGCAATGTCAGCAAACGACAATGGCAAAATATCCACAAAAGAGACATACAGCATCACCCCTGCACTAAGACCAAGTGCACCGGCCAGCATTTTCTTGTTGGTAGATTTGGTAAAGAATGCGAGTAATGCTCCTATGCCGGTACTCATTCCGGCCACAAGAGTCAACCCAAGAGCTATAAGTATATTTTCAATATTTAATGCATCCATATGCAAATGTAACATAAAAGAAACAATTAATGTGCGCATGATTGAAAAAAAATCATTACTTTTACCCAAATATTTGCTCTCACAATGACACGCATCAACGACACCGACGATAAGGAGCTGATTAAAGAGCTGCAAGATCCCGCCACTTGCCGCAAGGCTTTTGGTGAGGTGATACGCAAGTATTCAGAGCCGTTGTATTGGCAAATACGCCGTATGGTAAACAACCATGACGATGCCAACGACCTGCTTCAGAACACATTTATGAAAGCGTGGAGCAATATTGAAAATTTCCGTGGTGACGCAAAATTATCCACATGGCTTTATAAAATTGCCATAAATGAAAGTATTACTTTCCTTGAGCGTGAGCGCAAGAGACTCAACATTTCCATTGATGACGAAAGTGCGCATCTCATCCAAGCCATTGAAGCCGATACCAATATTGACGGTGACGAGCTTAAGAAAGAACTTCGCAAAGCCATAGCCACATTGCCCGAAAAACAAAGGCTGGTATTCAACATGAAGTACTACGATGACATCACCTACGAAAAAATGTCGGAAATACTCGGCACATCGGTAGGAGCCTTAAAATCCTCCTATCATCTTGCCGTTAAAAAAATTGAACAATATTTTTCCAACTTATATTAAACCATTCCTACTCTTAAAAGTCTAAGGTTTAAAACTGACACAAATATGGAAAAGCCAGACATTCTCAATCGCGTCAACGGTCAAAGCGGTATAACTGTGCCCGAAGATTACTTCGAGCAGTTTGCCGTGCGCATGGAGCAGATGTTACCCGAACAGGAGTTTGAGCGGCAACCAAAAGTGTTACCACGCACATGGTGGCAAAAAGTCAGGCCATACGCTTATCTCGCAGCAATGTTTATGGGCGTATGGTGCATGATGAAAATGTTTGACCTCATTCAGTCTTCTTCTCCCGCTTTGCCCGATACACAAAGCGAACTTATAGCCAAAGCCGTAAGCAATGAAAAGTACTTTTCAGAATATTACGACACTGAAATTGATGAAGAAGACATCCTTGATGACTTATTCACAACCGGCATTGACCCCTCTATTGTGGCCGAAGACCTAACATTACAATAACCTTCAAGTATGAAACACATCCTGATAGCCATTACACTCGTTGCAACAATATGTATGTCTGCCTTTGCTCAGAACAAAGGTGAGAAATTCAGAAAATGGATGGACGACATGCGTCAAGTGAAAGTAGAGTATGTGGCTAAAGAGCTAAAACTCACTGCACAACAAAAAGAAAAATTCACTCCCGTTTACGAAGCCATGAACCGTGAGATTGGTAAAGTAAACCGTGAAACAAGAGCGCTGGAAAAATCTGTACGCGATAAAGGTAACTCAGCCACCGACCTTGAATATGACAAAGCAACCGAGGCTATGGTAGAACTCAAGGGTAAAGAGTGCGAGATAGAAAAAAAATATCGTGAGCAGCTTAAAACCATACTGACCAAAAAGCAACTCTTTGATCTCAGCCGTGCTGAACGCAAATTCGCTCGCGAGCTTATGAGACAACACAGAGCCGGCAAACACAACAAGCGCTAAAAGCGTTTATCCATTAGACTATTACTAATACAAATCCCAACCGCTATTTCCGCTTATGGCGGATAGCGGTTTTATTATTTCTGTTATGAATCGGAAACTGAAAATTGCATCCGCACTCACCTTGTCATTTATTGCAAGTACCGGTGCCAGTGGATCATCCCCGACATCCACGCCTGATTTTGCTTTCCCCAAAAAAGTATCGGAACAATCACTTACATCGCTCAAAAAATCCATTTCATCTCACGATTCACAAGGCATAGTGCGTTCTGTCCTTGACTATAGCCTTGCCCAGTCAGCTGTTGGCAAGGAAAAGATGGTTGATGCATTTCATGTTATAGACAATACTCTTAAGGAGGTCAATGAACCTGCGTCAAAATCACTCTTGTATCTCATAAAGGCAAAAATGCTGTGCGAGATTTACACCGATGACAAATACAATTTCAATACCCGTAAACTTCCCCTGCATCCTCTCCCGGCGGATTACACCGAATGGTCGGGCAAGCAATTTCAGTACGTAATCTCGCAATTATGCGACTCGGCATTACTGCCGCAAAGCACACTTCAGGCTATCCCTCTGAAAAATTATTACCGCGTGGTGAACCACGACAATCTCACCCAAGTATATTTCCCGTCGCTTTATGACTTTGTAGCATATCAAACTATTGATATTCGGTCAGATCTGACCGATTTCAGCAACATGTTTGCAGCCATTTACCTTTCACCTGCCAGAAGTTTCATACTTGAACCGCATTTCGTGCCGATGTCTTCTGAGGCCACTAAAATCCTTGACACATATGCCAATATTCTCAAGTTTCATAGCGGCTCACCGGCTCCATACATTTTTGCTGACCTGCAACGCCTGAATTTTGTCAACAATGGCTTATACCATTCGTATGACGATGATAATAACCACCGGCAGTTTGTCAACTCACTAAAGTCATTATATAGTGAGTATGAGACAAGTGAATATTCCGGAAACATCCTCATTGATCTCGATGATATATCCGATGGAGATATTGAGCTGTCAAAATGGTTATATTCCAAAGCTAAACAAAACCTTGAGGCGTTCCCTCTTTTTAACAGAAACAATTGCCTCAAAAACATCGTCAAATCCTTATCCGCTCCGACTGTTGACCTCTCTTATGTCAATAACATCTATCCCGGAAAAGAATTTGACATCCGTATAACCAATCGCAACTGCTCCGATTTTACTGTTTCATTATATCAACTTCCTCCAAAATTCACAGGCGATTACAGCTATTCCGGGTCCTTGTCAGAGCTAAAACTCATTGACAAGAAAAGTGTAAGCACTCACGAAGCTGTTCCCTTCCTAAAACATCAGAAAGTATCCTTCACTGTTCAGGAACCCGGATATTATATAATCGCAGCCAACTCAGCCGAAATTAAGAATGAGCACAAACGCAATCAAAACTACAACATCATTCATTGCTCCCGTCTGACCTCCGGCAATTTCAATCTTGACAAAACCACCATCTACGTTATTGATCCCATGACCGGTGCTCCTGTTGATGGCGCCTTGCTTATGCAATACAACAGGAATAAGGCCTTGCTGAAACTTGGCACAACCGACGCTGAGGGATTTTATTCTTTCACTCCCAAATCCTACGCCAATATATATCCACAGAAAGACAGCGACATATATGCATCAAGCATATACGCCGGCCCCATCAACAACAATGCGATATATAATGATTCTGCCATAAATGCTTTTACAGAATTACCCCTTTATCATCCGGGCGACACGGTAAAATTCGCGGTCATAGCTTATGGCATTGCAGGAAACAGCCATAAAACTTTGGCCAATAAGAATATTACAGCCAACATATTTGATGCCAACAACCAATTAGTAGATACAATTGCGTTGATTACGGATGCGTTCGGCAGAGCAGCTGCCAAATGCAAACTGCCCGAAAGCGGCCTTACCGGACGCTATAATATCGCATTATGTTTCGGGAATAATAAACTTGATAGCTATTGGGGTAAAAAGTCAGGTTCAATAAGTTTTATGGTGTCAGACTATAAGATGCCCACTTTTGAAATCACTGCAAACCCCGTGCTTAATGACGCTCCCCAAAAAGGAGATGTTACTGTTAGCGGAATGATAAGAACCTATTCCGGCATGCCGCTTGCAGGTCAGGAAGTAACCGTTGAAGTTTCTGTAGCACAAAATTATTGGTGGAGAATGAGCAATGCTGTGAACTTCTTCACCGACACCGTTACATCTGATGAAAATGGCAAATGGGAAATCGTGCTCAGCAAACAAGTGCTTGACTACTCCCCTGCCCCCAACGGATATTTCAATGCTACAGTAAAATGCACCTCACCTTCGGGAGAATCACAACAATCCTCAATATCTTTTACAAGAGGCGACAAATACATCATCAACGCATCTGTTCCGGCTGATTTGAATGTCGAAAATCCGGTTGACTTGAATGTGAAGGTTACCGATTCAGCCAATAAACCGGTAAATATTCCGGTTCATTATGAACTTTCCGTGGCTGACAGCATAGTGCATAAAGGATTGATAAAACCAGATATGGATTGGAAACGATTCAGTGGCAATCAGTACTTTATCAAACTTTGGCTTGAACAGGACAGCACAACAAATCTGACACAAACAATTGTGCTCTATACGCCATCCGACAAAAATTCGCCCGTCAAACAACCGATGTGGATGCCGGAGCAGAATAGTCCTTTTGTTACCGACAGTGACAAATGCCGTTTGCTCTATGCAGTAAGTGAAGATGACACTTATGTGTTGCTTACTGTGTCCACGCCTGAAAAGATTCTGGAACGGAAGTGGATCAAGGCCAACCATGGCATGCATTACCTTGAGATAAATCTTCCTGTCGGTATTAACCGGGTAGAAGTTGTGGTTCAAGCCACTAAAAGCATGCTCACCTCACAATTCAATCGCACTGTTGTTAGAAAATCATCCTTGAAATCTCTCAACATCAAGGCCGAATCATTCCGCAATAAGATGATACCGGGCACTACTGAAACGTGGACTTTCCGAACCTTAAACATTGATAGCAAGGGAGAACAGTCAGCCGTTATTCTCAACCTGTATAATTCCGCTCTCAATGCCTTGCAGGCTCCTTCATGGAGTTTGAATCCGCGCACGAGCTATGTTCGTTTCTTGTCAATGTCCACCCCATCGCTTAATGGAATGTCGTTTGAGAACCTTGCTCAAAGAACCTCATATTATTCTTGTCCGGACCTTTTCGCTCCAGGCTTCAATCTCTATTCGCGCTCGTTTACTCAGCCCAAGTATCTTTTATACAGTATGGCACGCTCATCAGTAAAGGCAAGTGCCATTGGAAATTCAAATGCCTATGTGATGGAAGATGCTATGGAAATGACTACAATGGAGGAAAAAGATGTTGAAGAAATGCCTGCTATGGCAAAAGGCATCGCCACTGAAGCCGATGCCGGTTCGGCATTGCCTCAGAAACCTGATGCACAGGAGTTCTCTTATCGCGAAAACAACGTGACTTGTGGTCTTTGGATGCCGTCGCTCACTACTGACACAGATGGCAACCTGAGCATTTCATTCACCGTACCCAATGCCAACACCACATGGCAACTGTTTGCAACAGCATTCAACAAAGATTTGATCAACAGCACATTGTCAGAGCTTGTTGTTGCTAACAAGCCCATAATGGTCCAGCCCAATCTCCCTCGCTATCTGCGCACAGGCGACAAAGCAATATTGAAATCACTCGTGATGAACAATTCTGACTCTGTTGCAGACATACTCACCACAATAGAAATATTCAATCCCGTCACAAACAAGGTCCTGTATTCTTCTCAGCAGACCACCTCCGTCCTGCCGCAACAAAACGCCACGGTTTCTATCAATGTTGAGGCCCCGGTGGATGAACCAATGATAGGATTCAGAGTAAAATCCTCGGCAAACGGATTTGCTGACGGCGAACAAACCATCATTCCAATTCTTCCGGCAAGCCAGCACGTGATTGAAAGCACCACTTTCTATATTGCTCCCGACAGCACCTCCTTCAGTATAAAGCTACCGGAAATGCCCGAGGATGCACGTGTCACCCTGCAATACTGCGATAATCCACTATGGTATGTGGTAACTGCATTGCCCGGACTTGCAGAGGCACAACCGCGATCCGCAATCAACGCTGCATACAACATATTCTCGGCTTCAGTGGCAAAAGGCATATTAAAGGATAATCCCTCGATTGCCAAAGCGCTTGAATACTGGACCAATCACAGCAGTGATTCAACACTCGTGTCAATGCTTGAAAAGAACGCTGACCTCAAAACAGTGCTTCTCAACTCCACTCCATGGCTTGCGGATGCAAAAAATGACACAGAACGTATGTATCGCCTTGCGCTGCTGCTTGACAACAAGAATATAGACGCGACCATCAATTCCGGCATCAGATATCTCAAGAAAGTGCAACGCGGAAACGGATTTGCATGGATGGATCAGTGCGATGAGGCTTCTCTTTGGGCTACATCCGAAGTGCTTGCATGCCTTGGCCGCGCCAACCAGCTTGGATATTTGCCCGACAACAAAGAGCTTTTATCAATGACCAACAGCGCACTTGAATATGTACAGACACAAAATGAAAAGATATATGCCAAATATCCGAAATCAGATTATTTCGCATACGTTTCCATGCTTGATTTGTGGCCATCGTTCCACCGCAGTGCTGTAAGTCAAAAAATCACTTCGCTCACAGTGCAACGCACGCTCAAGAATTGGCGCAATTACACCGTGGGACATAAAGCCGAAGCTGTTATCCTCCTTATGAACCACAACTACAAGACAGTGGCAGCCACCATCCTTAACTCCTTGCGCCAATATTCCGAATATAAGCCGCAAAGTGGCATGTGGTGGCCTTCGGTAGGCGATGTATATGGAGGCTCCATGTCCCAGCTTCAAATCACCGCCGATGCCCTTGAAGCATTCCACGCCGTTCAACCCACGGCCAAGGATGTTGACCGAATCCGACAGTGGCTTATACTGCAAAAAGAAGCCGAAAATTGGGGAAACTCAGCCTTTACCTCTGATGTTATATCCTCTATCCTACTCACTTCAAAATCATGGTTAGAGCCTGCCGGCACGGTTGACATACGACTTGATGACAACAGCGTGGATATACCCACGGCCAACAAATTCACCGGATATTTCCGAACATCGCTCAATAATGCATCCAATTCCACTCTTACAGTTAACCGTAATGGCAAATCCCCTGCATTTGGAGCCGTATTATGTCAGTTCACTCAGGATATGAACAATATTCAGGCGAAAAACAGCGATGCCGTAAGCATTGAAAGGCGCTACTACAAATATCAGGGAACTGATGTTGTCAATCCTGATTCAATAAAAATTGGCGACAAAATACAGGTATCGCTCACTATTCATGTCAATCGCGACATGCAGTACGTGGCCATTACCGACAATCGTCCTGCATGCTTGGAACCCGTGGAACAAATGCCGCAGCCTCTCTATAGAGATGGCCTGTGCTTCTATCGCGAAAACCGCGACAGCGCGACAAATCTTTTCGTTACCAACATGCCCAGGGGCACCTATCAGCTCAAATACGATATGTGGGTCAACAATGCCGGTCTATTTGCTTCGGGCATCGCCACTCTCCAGAGTCAGTATGCACCACAGCTCACCGCGCACTCCGCCGGCCAAATAATGGTTGTAGGCCAATAACTTTACTCAGTATCTTATCATGCTCGGCTCCACATAAATGTGGGGCCGATTTTTTTTGAAGTTTTTTTTGTTAAATTCTTGCCTAACTAATTTTTTAGTTGTAGCTTTGCCACGTCAACTAATTTTATAGTTAAAAGAATGGGCAGAAATTCCAGGAAAAAACAAACCCCTACTCCTCGTGAGGAAGAACTTATGCAACTGCTATGGGACAACGGGCCAATGTATGTGCGTGAACTCGTGCAACTTTATCCCGATCCCAAACCGCACGTAAACACGGTGTCAACGGTTGTTCGCACTCTTGAGGAGAAAGGATATGTCAACCATGAAGCAGCAGGAACAGGCTATAAATATTTCGCTGTGGCTCAAAAAGAAGATTTCGCAGACAAAACCCTGAACAATGTAATAAAAGGGTATTTCAACAACAGCTATCTCAATGCCGTGTCAACTCTCGTCAAGACAGAAAAAATATCTGTAGATGAACTTCGTGAACTTATTGACTTAATAGAGAAAAACAATGGGTGAGCTATTATCATATATGCTGAAAAGCAGCTTGGTGCTGATGGCCATGTACCTTATATATAAAGCCATAATGGCTAACCAAAAAGAACACGCGTTTAATCGTGTCACGCTTTTGGTTATATACGTTATTGCACTGATTGCACCTGCACTACCCGAATTAAGCCATATAATTGCCAATCTTGCGGGAAATCGCAATGTAGCCATGGACATTGATGTGGGTTTGCCCATAAATATAACCATTGACGACTCTCAAAATGCGACAACTCCATTATGGCCGTTTATAGTGTTGTGTGTATATTTATGCGGCATAGCAATCATGTTTATCCTAACGGCTATTAGTTATTTAAAACTCACTCACATTGTTCGTACCGGTCAAAGGCACACCTTATCATCCAATGCTGTTCTTGTTATTTCCGGCAACAAGCATATAGCACCTTTCAGTTGGATGAAATATGTGGTAATAAGCCAAAACGATTATCGTGAATGTGGCTCTATGATCATGCCGCACGAACTTGAGCATCTAGCGCGTCATCATTGGATTGACATGGCTCTTGCACAAATCATTATAATCTTTCAGTGGTTCAATCCCGCAGCATGGCTCATGCGTGACGAGCTTAGAACAGTGCATGAATTTCAGGCCGACGCCGCTGTACTCAACTCAGGAGCAAATGCGCGTCTGTATCAATTATTGCTAATAAAAAAGGCTGTTGGCAAAAGTTTCCCGGCCCTTGCCAACAGCTTGAATCATAGTAATCTTAAAAAACGTATCACCATGATGCTAAAATCAAAACCTCGCAAGAGCCGCCGTATGCTGGCTCTCGCCCTTGCGCCAGCCGCCATAGCAGCCGTCGCCGTGTTCAACATTCCAGCCGTAGCATCCGCTATCAGCACAGTAGCCAATGCCAAGATGCCGGAAAATGTTTCCGGACACAAAGTTACAAAATCTGCTGATGTATTAATCCAGGACACAGAAGAAATTTCTTTGCCTGATGCCATTTCAGCATCCGACACGGTATTGCAAACCACTCCCGCTCCAAAGTCCACGACCGAATCCAACACAAAAGCTTCAGACAACAATTCCTCACTGCACTTAATCATAACCGTTGACGGCAATGAATTAACCCCTGATGCCAACGGCGATTTTGAATACAATGGCAAAAAGTACTCAATAAACTTTTTGTCTAATATGCCATCGGAATATGTTGAGTCAATGGAGGTTAATCGGCAGGAATCCACTATTACAGTCAATCTCAAAGGCAAAGATTCTCCAAAAAAAGATCGTTGGCAAGCTGCCTGAATTTCCCGGAGGTGAGAAGGCACTGTTCAATTACATAATTGAAAACATTAAATATCTGGAAAATGCTCCGCAAGATGGTGAAACTCATAGAGTTGTTGTATCATTCAACATATCAAACACCGGAAAGGTCGGTGATGCCAAAATAATACGCTCGCAGGGGGAACTATTTGATGCCGAAGCTATCAGGATAATAAGCACGCTTCCCGATTTTGAACCTGCTATTAATGAGAATGGCGAAAAAGTTTCAACGACATATACACTGCCCATATCATTCAAAACTGTAGGAAAAGAAGACTAAGCAACTAAACCATATGATAAAACGCGATTTTTGGTTAAAAAATGCAAAACGCACGCATTTTTATTGCATAATCAAAAATCGCGTTTTATATTTGCATCAGTTTTTCATGGTATTAGATTTAAGGTAAGAAGATTATTCGTCGTGATGACGGATAATTTTTTTGTTTTAAACATCACACATACTTTTAATCAAATTACTATTCTCGTGTCCTTCAATAAAATAACCAATAAGAGCGTCACAAAACAATGATTTTTAGTCCTAAAAGTATGGTGATAACAACAAATTCATTACCTTTGCAGGGTTGTTTCAACTGATATCAATTAATAAACAATAGCTTATGAAAAAAATCTACACATTGTTAACAGTCGCAGCGGTAAGCCTTGCAACAAGTGCTCAGCAGCTTCCCAATGCAGACTTTGAGGGTACATGGAGTGCATGTACTCCTTGGACCAGTACCAACAACACTAAAACCCAAGGTGAAAACCCTCAGAATTGGTGCATATCGCACGTAATTGGTATGGGCGGCATGGGAGCAGCAACTCTTGGCAGCAAAACCAACGGTTACAATTCCTCTTCTGCAGTGTTGCTCAAACAGGTTTCCACAGGTTTCGGATCTTTGAAAGCAAATGTTCCTGCATATTTAACTTTGGGTACAACTTGGTCCACAAGTAAAGGCACCTTTAGCATATCCAATAAAGACGGCGGTACATTTGGCGGCATTGAATTCACCTATCGCCCCGATGCATTATCGTTTGCTTACAAGCGCTCACGCGGCACTGATAAGCCCAATGAACCGTCTTCTGTAATTGCTTATATGTGGAAAGGGTCTTGGACACAGGCTTCCGTTCCCGGAGCAATATCCTCATCAAGCCCCAAGACCGTTGACATGGTTGACCGCGACCGTTGCGTGCTCGGTTATTCAATGGATGGAACCCAAGGCGGCAATGTTACTAACAATGGTGGTGTGTTGATTGCTTCTTTCATCAAGTACATCAACGAAAATGCTGCTGACTGGACAACAGCCGTATATGATTTTGACTACAAAACCACTGACACTCCCGAAAAAATCAATGTCATAATCTCTGCTGGTGACTATTTCGCAGGATCAGATGCTGTGGGACTTGACAATGAAATGACAGTTGACGACATTAAGCTCGTTTACTATTCCCGTCTCAACAGCCTGTCTGTTAATGGCTCATCCGTTGAAGGTTTTGACCCCAATGTTTATGAATATAACATTGACGCTACAATGCCCGAAGAATCCGCAATATCCTATGCTGTAAAAGGCAATAGCGGTACTGCCAACGCTTCCGTAGCAATGGACACTGAGAACAACAAGGCTGTTATCACAGTTACCAATGCACAGGGACAGGACCTTGACGGCAACAGCACTCACACCTACACTATCAACTTCAAAGCCGCTGAACCTCCAGTTCAACACACCGGAAACGAATTCACAGGCGTACTCTCAATCCAACTCCCTGAATCCGAACCGTACGTAGATAACGAAGCTAAAGTTTATATTGAAGTTGGTGAATGGCCTGCAGCAACACTTAAACTTTACAATTTCAATCTCGGTGGAGAACTTGAAATTGGCGATATCATTGTTGATGTCACAAGAGAAGGTGCTGAAGACGGTAGCACAAAAATGACAGGCAGCGTACATCATATGGAACTTTATTTCGGTGCCATCATTGCCAATGTCAACGTAGAAGCTTATGAAAAGGATGGCAACCTGACAGCTACAATTTCAGTTGTCTGGTTAACCGAAGGAACAGATGATGGTGAAACCGTGCCCATTAATGTCACCTTCAATGGCACAGGTGAACCTCTTCCCGCATCTATCAACGGCATTAATGCCGACAACAGCGATGCTCCCGTTGAGTACTACAACCTTAATGGTATGCGAGTTAACGCTGACAACCTTGACAACGGCATTTACATCCGCCGTCAGGGCACCGAAACCACCAAGGTTATCATTCGCAAATAAATCACACATTTCATTATTATAGCAAACGGCGCGGAAATCCGCGCCGTTTGCTACTATTTAACAACAATTAACATTGTGGGGGGGGGCAATATTAATTAATTTGTATATATCTTTGTGAAAGAAATAAAAATCATCATTTCAATTAACCTAATTTAAATTTCAAAAGATGAAAAAATTCATTTTTGCTATTGCAGCCGTTGCTATCAGCGCATCAGCTATAGCTCAGGACTACAACCGTGTAGGTATCAGCTACAACAACGACCACTATGGTTTTAACAAAGAAATGAAGTCAGAAGACTATGATGGCTACAGCCTCAACGGTGTTGGCATTGACTATCGCCATGGGTTCCAGCTTGGTGAAAAGCCCATGTTCATTGAAACTGGTGCAAGTTTCAACTTCAACTTCGGTAGCACAGACTGGGAAGACAAATGGAGCAAAGAAACCCGCAGCTATCAGAACTTCAATCTTCTTATTCCTGTAAACTACGTTTACCGCTTCAACATCAATGATGATTTCAGCATTGCTCCTTATGCAGGTATCAACTTCAAAATCAACATGACCAACAAGTACAAGGACAAATACGAAGATTTTGAAGATCCCGAATACAATGCAGAAGGTGAATGGATTAACACATACAGTGACAAGGAAGACAAAGGTATGGGAGACAAAGACCTTACTTGGAATCGCTTCCAGATGGGCTGGCAGATTGGTGTAGGTTTCCAGTACAAACCTTTCTACCTTGGCATCCAGTACGGCACAGACTTCATCCCTGCTTACAGCCACAAATATGAATACGATGGCAAATCCTACACTCCCCGTGTAAACGTAGGTAGCCTCCGCGTATCTCTTGCATACTGCTTCTAATTACACAAGTTTTTACATACACAACGAGGTCACTTCATCACGAAGTGGCCTCGTTTTTTATAGCTCTCTTGTCAAAGATTAATTATGATTTGTGGATTATCATTTGTATTTTTGTACTGTATTTAATCAATCGTAACCGAAAGAAATGAAAGTACTGAAATTCGGAGGCACATCAGTGGGTACCGTCGGCAGTTTACGCAATGTTAAGATGATTGTGGAGCGCCGCGAAGAGCCTGTAATTGTGGTAGTAAGCGCTTTAGGAGGCATTACCGACCGACTGATTGCCACCGCCCGGCTTGCGGCCGAGGGCAACGAAGAATATCTCCATTCTTTACAAGATATAGTCACAAGGCACCATGATGTGATAAACGGCATAGTGCCTCACGAATGGCAGGATGAAATATCCTCCAAAGTGGACGCACTGCTTGATGAACTTGGAAATATATACAAGGGCGTAAGCCTGATACGCGATCTGTCACCGCGCTCAATGGATATTATCGTAAGCTATGGTGAAAGATTGTCAAGCACCATCATCAGCAAAGTAATAAACGGAGCGCAGCTCTTTGATTCACGCCAGTTCATAAAAACGCTTGACCAGTTTGGCAAACATGTGCTTGACAATGATGCCACTCAGACTCTCATCCACCAGACTTTTGACAATGCTCCTTTCAAGGTAGCTCTGGTGCCCGGCTTCATATCTTCCGACTCCAAAGGCGATGTCACTAATCTTGGCCGTGGCGGAAGCGATTACACTGCTGCCATACTTGCTGCGGCATTGGACGCGGAAGCTCTGGAGATATGGACCGATGTGGATGGCTTCATGACAGCTGACCCGCGAATCATCCCCAACAGTTACGTGATTGACCACATGTCATTCATTGAAGCAATGGAGCTGTGCAACTTTGGTGCCAAGGTCATCTATCCTCCTACCATCTACCCGGTATTCCATAAGAACATACCCATACTTATCAAGAACACCTTCAATCCCGATGCTCCCGGTACTTGCATAAGCGAGCAACGCCCCTCGGCAGAAGGCAAGGACATCAAAGGCATATCCTCAATCAACGACACTTGTCTGATAACCGTTTCGGGATTGTGCATGGTAGGTATCATAGGTATCAATGCACGCATATTCAATGCACTCGCCCGAAACGGGGTGAGCGTGTTTATGGTGTCACAGGCATCAAGTGAAAACACTACCTCCTTTGCCGTGCGCAATGCCGATGCACAAAGAGCTATTGAGGCACTGAACAAAGAATTTTCCGCCGAAATAGAAACCGGAGAAATGAATGCTATACGTGCCGAGTACAATCTTGCAACCGTAGCAATCGTTGGAGAAAACATGCGGCACGCATCAGGTGTTGCCGGCAAGCTGTTCAATACACTTGGGCGAAACGGCATCAATGTGATTGCATGTGCGCAAGGTGCATCCGAAACTAATATTTCATTTGTCATAGAGCTTAAGAACCAAAAAAAGGCGCTTAATGTAATCCACGACAGTTTTTTCTTATCTGACACCCAAGTACTCAACCTGTTTGTAATTGGAATTGGCAACATTGGGCGTCACCTACTCCAGCAGATTGCCCACCAGCAGGAAAACCTTCTGCACAACAAAGCTCTGGAGATTAAAGTGGTGGGCATTGCCAATTCCAGAAAAGCTTATTTCAACCGCGACGGCATTGACATAAACCAATACGCCACACTGCTTGACAAACAGGGCATTCCATCTTCACCACAACTCATTGCTGACGAAATAGTGGCAATGAATATCTTCAACTCTGTAGCCGTGGACTGCACATCATCTCCGGATATAGCAGGAATATATGAGCAGCTTCTCAATCATAATGTGAATGTTGTGGCTGCCAACAAACTTGCCACTTCCGGAAGTCTGGACACTTACATTAAACTAAAGTCCATCGCAAGAAAAAAGGATGTAAAATGGCTCTTTGAAACCAATGTGGGCGCCGGTCTTCCGGTAATCAACACCATCAACAATCTTGTCAATTCAGGTGACACCATTCTCAATATTGAAGCCGTGGTGTCGGGCACGCTAAATTATATTTTCAGCACTCTCAGCGAAGCCATCAATTTCAGCACCGCCATTGGCAAAGCCAGAACTTTAGGATATAGCGAACCGGATCCCAGAGTGGACCTGAGTGGTACCGATGTGGTACGCAAACTTGTGATACTGGCAAGAGAAGCCGGTTACAAACTCAGCATTGAAGACATAAAGCTGACTCCCCTACTCCCCGCAGAGCTTTTTGAAGGGTCAGTGGAACAATTCATGGAGTCAGTAACCAAACTTGACACACCTATGGAACAGAAGCGCAACGAAGCTATAATTAAAGGCAAAAAGCTGCGCTTCGTAGCGGAATACGATGGATCTCAGGCGAAAGTGGGACTTAAGGAAATTGATTCCAAACATCCTTTCTACTCGCTTGAGGACAGCAACAATTGCGTGCTCCTTACCACCGAACGCTATAAAAATTTCCCGATGGAAATCAAAGGGTACGGAGCCGGTGCTGAAGTAACAGCAGCCGGAGTTTTTGCCGACATAATCAGCATAGCCAACATCCGATAGCAATCATGCGGTACCAAAGCACAATATCCAAATACAACGTACTGAACCTCTACGATGCTCTGACACGCACCGTAGCACAGGATTCCGGAATGATGCTCCCCGAGCAGATTCCGGTGATGCCACGTGCCATAATATCCACCCTCCCTGCAATGCATCTGGTCGATATGGCCTATTGCGTGGCGGCCACACTCTTCGGGCAAGATATGGAAATGGAAACAATCAGGCAGATTGCCCTCAAAACATATTCTCACCCCATGCCTCTCGTCAGAATTGACAAATCAATATTCTCTCTTGAGTTATGGCATGGCCCAACCGGAACGGTAAAAGATTTTGGAGTGGAATTCATGGCAGGGATGCTGGATCACATGGTCATTAGACATGGTAGCAAAGTAAAGATTCTGGCCAATGCCACATCCAACGTGGCAAAGTCCATTCTTCACTGCTACGGCAATCGTCCGGGCTACACATGCGTACTGATGATTCCGCGAATCGGTGCAGGATACACCGACCTGCATACTGAGGGTCTGAAAAATGTGAAACTCATAAATGTCAGGGGCACCGAGCACCAGTGCCGACAGCTCATTGTTGAAGCTCTCAATGATGCGGACCTACATTGCGACGGACATTTAACGGCTGTTTCCACCCAAAATATCGGAGCATTGCTGCCTCAGATAATACATTTCTTCTATGGATATTCAAGAGCCGTGGCTCAAGGGGCCGACCCGACACAGATTGTATTTTCATTGCCCTGCGGCAATATGGCCGGACTTACGGCTGCGGTTTTGGCAAAACGCATGGGATTGCCGATAAAACGGATCATAGCTGCCGGAAACACAAACTTTCATCTGCCCGAATACCTTGAAACGGGCATTTATCAGTCCAATCCCGTGCATCGCACCATAGCCCATTCAATCGACATATCGCACCCCATCAATTTGCCGCGTCTAAAATACCTGTATGCCGATTCGCACCAGAATATGTCACATGACATAGAGGCACGAAAATATACCGACGAGGAAATCAACGATGCCATAATCACCGCTGAATGCTCCATGCACTACAGCCTTGAACCGCATTCTGCATGTTCTTTCAGAGCCCTCGCCGAATGTCTGAAAGCCGGAGAGCACGGAATTTTCCTGTCCACTGCTACACCCGACGCAGCAACAGCGACCAAACATTCCAACATCGGCCCTGTCAGCCCAATTCCTCCGGTATATAACACATTAAAGCAAATACTCTTAAAATGTTAATCCCAAAATCATAATCTTATGGCAAACAAACGTAACCTCAAGAAACAAATTCGATATATCTGTGGCTCAATTGCCGGAGAATGTCTCATAGCTCGTGAACTTGTAGAAGGCATTGACACTGCCAAGATGAACGATATTGTGCTGCACATTGCCAAACTCCAGTCTTCAGCCATTAAAAACGTATCATTTTCTTTTGACAAAACGCCTCGCGATTTTGATTCCCTTCGTGCATATCACAAAGCAGCAAGGGCTTATCATGCACAGGCATATGCCAAATTGCACGAGGAGTTCAACAATAGTATTCAGCAAATTGTTAAGGATATGAACGGTCTTCTTCCCGCAGCACAGCGTGAGGAGAACAAGAAAGCCGCTTCTGCTAAATAATGAATTTAAGCAAATGGATATTAAGGATAGCCGGGTGGAAGGTTATTATCACCGAACCCGACTATCCTAAATGTATAATATGTGTGGCGCCCCACACCTCCAACTGGGATTTCATTCTCGGTGAACTTGCCATTACTTCAGTGGGAAGACGCGCCGGATTTTTAATGAAAGAATCTTGGTTCTTTTTCCCTTTAGGCTACTTCTTTCGCGCTATCGGAGGTATCCCCGTGCCAAGAAAGAAAAAAAATAAACAATCACTGACCGAATTTGTCATAGACAAATTCAATTCTTCCGAGCGTATGGCTCTCGCCATTACGCCTGAAGGAACTCGCAGCCGCACCACACAATGGCACACAGGCTTTTTGCATATGGCTTATGAGGCAAAGGTGCCGTTATTGCTTGCGGCCATAGATGGAGCGTCAAAAACGGTTTTCCTCACCGAGAGATTTATCCCCACCGGCGATGTGGAGACAGACATGAGAGCCATTAAAAAGTATTACAAACAATTTACCGGAATTTATCCCGAAAAATTTTCAGCCGACTGATGCCTGAACAGGATTTAAGAATAGCACTGATTCCGCATGATATTATTCTTGGAAAAGTGAATGACAACCTCAATGCCGTGGAGCAGAGGTTAAAAAAACTGCAACCGGGAGTGGATGTTGTGGTGCTTCCTGAAATGTTCAACTCAGGATTCACCGTTGACCTTGAATTGCTACAATCCATGGCCGAAGGCAATGACGGACCTACCATCAGGCGCGCCAAACAATGGGCAAATCAATACGGCTTTTCAATATGGGGAGGCTATACAGCCCGGATTAACGGCAAATACTACAATCGTGGATTTATGGCAATGCCGGACGGACGCGTTGAGTTCTACAATAAGCGGCATCTTTTCCAATCAGGTGGTGAAAGCGCGATATTCTCACCCGGAATGGAACAATCGCCAATCATCAATATCAAAAGTTGGAACTTGATGATGAGCATCTGTTACGACATACGTTTTCCGGTGTGGAATCGTAATGTAGCCAATAATTATGATGCATTGATAGTACCGGCAAACTGGGCCCATGCCCGTTTTCACGCATGGAAACACATGCTTATGGCCAGAGCCATAGAGAATCAGGCTTATGTTGCGGGATGCAACCGCGAAGGGAACGACATTTACGGAGCCTATCAGCGACACGACTCGCAAGTATTCAACCACATGGGCATGGACATAGCCGAACGGTGTGATGACGGCACAATCTATGCCACCTTCAATGCCACACAGTTCAATCACGACAGACTAAAATTTCGTCCTTGGATGGATGCCGACGATTTCAAGCTCATCATTGATTAACTGAATAAGCTGCGGCAGCACAGCCTCGTTATCATCATTATTGATTATAAAAGTACGCGGATGCATCTCCGTGTCATGAGGCAATTCCTGCGCCTTGATTCTTGCAAGCACTGCCTCCTCCGACACATTATTGCGCTTCTTGACTCTCTCTATGCGCAACCATGTCGGCGCCACGACCTCCCATACACTGTCAACCGTTTTATCCAGCTCCGATTGATAAAGAATAGCCGTTTCAACAAACATAAGCTGATGCTGCGCACTCTCACGCAATACATCCTCGCGCACTGCCGCATGAACGCATTTATTCAGCTCCGCGAGAGCTGCCGGGTTTGCAAAAACAACCTCTGCAAGCCTTTCTCTTAATATTTTGCCGTCTCGGGACACGGCATCACTACAAATTCTATTGGCTATAACACTCTTTATTTCCGCACTTTCATCCATTATTTTACGTGCCCGCGCATCACAGTCATATACAAAATAGCCCATACATGACAGCATGCGGCAAACAACGCTTTTGCCACATCCTATACCACCGGCAACGGCAACAATATGATTACGGATCATAGCGTTCACTTTTCAAGTATATATTCCACGCTATCGGGATGAAGAGTCACATTCCTGTACAGTTCAGGCATCAGTGATGGAGTCAGTTTGATTTTGTTTTTACGCAAGTCCAATGAATTATAATCCGCATAAGCCTTTACAGGATAATCATCATTATAATCACTCATAGGCACCAGATAGGTCACATCTACTGATGACGGGAATGTAATAAGACCCATCCCCTCAGGCAAATTTACCACCTCTACGGGCACGGTACGCCGCTTGGATATGAGAGGCTCTACAGGAACCGTGATATTGAGCTTTTCAGGGATAAAGCGCACACCGGGAATTGGTTTCAAACGCACCTCAAACATGCACGTGTCTTTTAGGTCGGTACGCACAACCCACTCTGTTTCCGCAACAGTAAGACTGCGGGGTACACCGTCAACAGCATATGCGGTCACACTGTCTCTGTCAGCCTTTACAGGCCCGGATATGATGTATTGAAACTCGGGAGTGAAGTCAGAGTTGACATGCACGGCAAGCCTGACACCGGGAGAGGTCGTGAAACTCAGCGACAGTGAATCCGGACGGGCGGCAATAAGCTCTACCGATTGCCCGAAATATTCCTTCAGACGACTATCGATTTTACCCTTTGAAACAAAAAAAGTGTGCGTGTCGCTATTGGCGTAATCAGGAAATTTCAGTTTCAGTGTCGGAATAGAGCCCCAGAGAAATCTTAAGAGCTGTGAGCCTTTTGCCTCTACTACTGTGGATATTTTTTGAGGCACTTCGCTTATTATTGTCACGCTGTCCGGCACATTTTCTATTACTAACGGCACATCAAAATCACGCTGCACTTGGCTGTCAAGGCTCAGAACCACCCAAAACACAAAAGCCACGCACACAAACAACAGATATGTTAGCACAGACCGCCCCTTAGACGAACGCACGGCCTTGGTGTAGGCCGCGCGTATCTTCGTAAGGTTGGTATGTGCTATTTTAGGCATAAAGCCGGCAATATTTATTTCTTGGTTTCCTCATTCTGCGCATCAGTCTGGGCAACTTCGGCTGACGGATATACAGAACCTTTGTCAATAGTGATATTGACCCCGGGAGCAATTTCAAGCACAAAGGTAGTTTCTTTAATATTGCGCACTTTGCCATATATACCGCCGGCGGTAACAACGCGATCTCCGGTTTTGATGCCTTCGCGGAACTTGCGTATTTCTTTCTGCTTTTTCTGCTGGGGACGAATCATAAAGAAATAGAATACTGCAATAAGAGCCACAATCATGAGTATATTCATGAGGCTACTGGCGCCGCCTCCGGCATCTTCTAGCATAATAAGATTGAGAGTCATTTTGGATATAGTTTTATTAGTTTATGCAAATATATGCATTGATTTTAATTCTTCAAAAGTTTTCCTTCGTTTTTCAAATAATTTATCACCGAATAGAGAATACCGTTTACAAACTGACCACTGCGTGAAGTGCTGTAACAGTTGGCAATCTCGATATACTCGTTCAAGGTAACGGGAATAGGGATAGACGGGAAATGCAACAACTCGGCTATTGCCGTAATCATTACCACGATGTCCATGAATGCAAGACGCTCAGGATCCCATTGACGAACATCTATGAACCTGTCTATATAGGAACGGTATTCATCACGATTGTCCACAGCATACATAAACAGTTCCTTGCCGAAATTGGCATCCTCCTCATCCTTATACTGAGGGAGCAATTTCACTTCAGCATCAGGTCCGGATGATGCTATCCGTTTAATGGTCTTGAGCACAAATGTCCCCATTATGTCAAGGTCATCGTTCCAGAACACGCTCTTGCTCTCAAGCACTTCAGCAAGCGCATCGCTTGGAAGAATGATTGTTTTATATACCGTACGCCAGAATTCACAGTCATCCTCAAATGTCACCTTTGGTTTAGCCATGTATTCGGCATAAACTTCAGAGCTGAGAATGGCATCAAGCAAATTCCTGAGAAGGGTATAATCATCATTCCACGAAATAGGGTTGGACTTGATATATTCCTCCATATCGGCACAATCGGCCAGCATACGGGGCAACGCATTGTCAACAAAGCGTGTATCGGGATGCAGATCCTCAGGAGTGGGCAGGAACTTATGCTTTGCAGCATCAAGACGCTGATATTGCATATTTGTCAGCTCCACGCAAAGCAAAAGCAATGAATAGTACAACTCATGAGCCTTGTCAAGCGAGCGCGTCAATGAATTCTGCGCTTCTGTAAGCATATTACGTGTGTCACTGAAATTGTCAAGAGTTGCCACAACCATGTTCAAGCCATTCTGGAAGCCCACATTGGTAAACTGTGGATTTTTACGAGCAGCCGCAAGGAACTCGGGGCTCTTGGCTATAACCATGTTTATTATATCTATCCAAAAATCCACATCCTGCTTCAGCTCGCGCTTTTTCAAGCGGATATAACTTTTGTACGGCGAAGATTCAAGAATAGATGAGTAAACTGATGGCAATGCGAAATTAAAATCGTCAATTGATGACCGCTCTTTAAGGATTGCTCTGCGTATTTCATCATTTGACGCAAGCGAGCGCACCATCTTGTTTGCCTGAAGATACTTATTGTCACCCACACCGGCAACCAATGCCTCTTGGCCGGTGGAATGCACGCGATATCCCGACATTTTAAGAATGAATAGCAACAAGTCAAGATAAAGTGAATATGCATAAAGTTTATCACGCGACGATGAGGGGTCCGGTGCCTGCTCAACTTTAAATTCACTCTGCGTAAGCAGATAAGCATAAAGCATTTGCACCACTTTGATTCGGATCAATACTCGATTTATCATGACTTGAATGTGCTATAAGGTTGAAGTTCGGGTGCAAAGTTAAGCAAAAATATTGGCGGTGTCGCTATTTTTCTTTATTTTTGTACCGTAATTTTATGTGCGGAGATGTTTCATTCGCACTTATCACCAATAACTACAATATGCTTAAAAAAATTTTATCCATAGCCGGACGCCCCGGCCTGTTTCGTCTCGTGAATCAAGGCAAAAACATGCTTATAGTTGAGTCTCTCGCCAATGGCAAGCGCACACCCGCCTATGCCCACGATAAAGTTGTGTCTCTCGGCGACATCTCTATCTACACTAACGAAGGTGATGTGCCCTTGACTGAAGTTTTGGAAGCAATTCGCGTTAAGAACGATTCCAAGCCTATAGATTTGAAATCTTTTGGCTCTGATGCTGCCATAAGAGCATATTTTGCAGAAATTCTTCCCGAATTTGATCAGGACCGCGTTTACACTAACGACATCAAGAAATTGTTTTCTTGGTACAATCAGTTGATTGCCTCCGGTGTTACAAAATTCAAAGAAGAGGAAATAGCTCAGGACGAAGCTGCCGAGGCCGCTGAAAAAGCTGATGAGGCCAATACCGAAAAGGCTTGATGCTTGCATGGCTATCAACCGATACATAACCGACCGCGATACAATGGCTGATCTCATCAGGCAGGACTATAACATTCTGCCTGTGATTAGCCGTTTCAATATCCCGCTTGGGGTTGGCAACAAAAATATCGCTCAGGTTTGTGAACAGGCTGGAGTAAACAAGCGCGTATTTTTAATGGTGGTCAATTTCATGCTCACATCACATGTTGATGTAGGCGAAGCCAAAGAAAGTGACATTATCGGCATAGTTGATTTTCTCCATAACAGTCATACTTATTTTTTGGACTATAAATTTCCACACATACGCACCAATCTTCAAAACGCCCTTGATGCTGCACATCCTGACATCAACCCGGCCATAATGCAGTTTTTTGATGACTATGTAGAACAGGTCAAGCTGCACTTCGCCTATGAGGAAAACACCGTGTTCCCATACGTGAGGTCTTTGATAAATGGTGAAACATCAAGCTACAACATTGAGATATTCCGAAAACATCATGATGAGGTCTCGGTGAAACTCACCGACCTGAAAAACATCATCCTGTTGTACTATACCACAACCAAGCCCGACAAAATGTATGATGCGTTGGTTGATATTTTCAATTGCGAAGCCGATTTGGAATCGCATGCCGACATTGAAAATCACATATTGGTACCGGCTATCTCCACCATAGAACGTGTCAGAAAATGAAGCCGTTGAATATAGGCATATTATCTCACTCTTATCTATTGACGCAAGGGCTGACACAAATACTCCAAAGCAGAAAGGACCACGACATCCGTTGTCATGGTCTTATGGCTGACAACATAGCAAAACAAATAGCCGCCAAAAACATTCGGCTTATAATAGCTGACCCTTTGCATCCTGCCGCCCAACAGATAGTGACAAGCAAATGTTCCGAAAACACTTATGCTGACACACCTGTAATCGCGGTATCTTCTGGTGTATTACCTGACGCCATATCCAACATGTTTGATGCCGTAATATCCTTATATGACTCTCCGGAAAGAATATTTCATACCGTTCAAAGTCATGCATCAGGATTTGACCCCGATTACGGCGACAAGAAATCAGAGCTTACATCCCGAGAAAAAGAAATCATAAAAGGCATAGTCAAGGGACTTTCCAATAAAGAAATCGCTACTGAAATCAACATATCGGTCAATACCGTTATGACACACCGACGCAACATCGCGTCTAAACTTCAAATCCACTCCCCTGCCGGCCTCACCATTTATGCCATAGTCAGCAAACTTGTGAGCATTGACGAAATCAGACATTCCATCAACTGATTTACAATTTATATTGAGGCAAAAAACTGGTGTCTTAACTCCGCATCATGTTCAAAAACGCCTATGGCTGAAACCACGGATGTGGTTGAATCCTGCTTTTCCACACCCCGCATCTTCATGCACATATGTCCCGCATTGCTTATAGCCATAACTCCGCGGGCGCCCGCCGCATCCATTACAGCTTTGCAAACCTCGGCAGTGAAACGCTCCTGAAGCTGGAGTCGGCGCGCATACATATCCACAAGCCGCGCCACTTTGCTAAGCCCCAATACTTTTCCTTCAGGAATATATGCTATGGTTATGTGTCCGAAAAATGGCAGCAAATGATGTTCGCACATTGAATAAAACTCAATATCCTTCACTATAACCATATCATGCGACGGAGATTTGAAAACAGCTCCGTTTATCACCTTTTCGGCATCCTGACGGTATCCCCGTGTAGCATACCATAATGCCTTAGCCGAGCGAAGAGGTGTTTTGATCAACCCTTCTCGCGAAGTGTCTTCTCCCAATAATTCAATGACTTCTTTGATATGTGAAGCTATCTGCTCCACTCGCCACTGTTCATTCTCAGAATCCATACAAATTAAAGATTAATTCTGTCCTGCACCACTCTTATCTCCTTACTGTATGAAGGAAAAGCACGTTTGATTTCCTCTGCAACAGCATTGGCTTCCTGCTGCGTTTTGAAATCTCCGACTCTCAGCCTCCAATAAGGAGCTTTGAACATCACATAGGAACGATACTGAGGAAAACGGGCCATCACTCTGCGTTCCTTTGCCCGAGCCTCGTTTTTGGCTGTGCGGGAATTATTGTCAGAGAACAGCTGCACACGATAACCTATATTGCCGCGAACGCCTCTATTCTCGTTCTTGTCAACAGGTGTGTCATCATAAAGCAAACGAGTAGCAAGCTGCTCGGGCTGTATTATCACATTTACGCTATCGGCCGTGATATGGTCAACTATTGATGGCTGCGGGTTATTATTTTCAGATAAAGCCACACTGGCACAAACAGTAAACAAAATTGAAAAAACAGTGCGCGAATTGCTCATATCAGAATATAATTTAGGCTACAAAAATAGTAATTATTATTCTTGTAGCCTAAAGTTTAGATATAAAATGAGTTACACTGCTATTTAGAAAGCAGTTACGATACCCATAAATGATTCAGCATCAAGCGATGCGCCACCGATAAGACCGCCGTCAACATCAGGTTTTGCAAACAAAGCCTTGGCATTTGAAGGCTTGCAGCTGCCACCGTAAAGGATAGAAGTGTTATCTGCCACTTCCTTGCCATATTTGCCGGCAATCACGCCGCGGATATGTGCGTGCATCTCCTGAGCCTGATCATCAGTAGCGGTTTTGCCTGTACCGATAGCCCATACGGGTTCGTAAGCAAGAATCAGTTTGCCGAAATCCTCAGCTGAGAGATCAAACAAAGCTTCCTCAATCTGTTTCTTCACTACATCAAGGTAAGAGCCGTCTTCGCGCTGCTCAAGAACTTCACCTATGCAGAAAATAGGGGTAAGATTGTTGGCAAGTGCAAGATTAACTTTTTCTTTAAGTGTTTCAGAAGTCTCACCGTAGTACTGGCGACGCTCGCTGTGACCAAGGATAACATATTTTGCACCGGTAGAAGCAACCATAGGAGCTGAAACTTCGCCGGTGTAGGCACCGCTCTTGTGGTCAGCGCAGTTTTCTGCACCAAGGCCCAACTTGTTGGTATTGATTACACCGTTGATTGAAGCGAGATGAGTGAAGGGAACACAGATAATCACATCGCACTTGGCATCTACGTTTTCAAGAGCCTTGTTCACATCTTCGGCAAGTTTAATACCCTCGGGAAGAGTGGTATTCATTTTCCAGTTGCCTGCAACAATATTTTTTCTCATTGCTATAAATATTAATTAGTTTGGAATTCCAACTACAAAGTTAACAAACAGTTTTGAATTTCTCGTTATGAATTTCGCTTTTTGCGGAGCTTGCGGCGCAAAAGGAACAATGTACGGCTCTGTGACATCACCCATAGCACCAGAAGAAGACCCACAAGCGACATACTCAACCACATAAACACCACATGGCCGCGAGGGTCAAGCCGAGTAAGTATATTTGCTTTTTCGGCAGGATTTGAAAACATATCGGCATCAATGGATCCCAACGACCGTTTCCATTGTATTACACCATTCTTAAGATAAATAACCGACATGTCACCACGCGACATTTCCTTAAGCATGGTCCCGTCGGCAATATATACAGGATACATGGCCATAGACAAATCTATCCAATGCTCAAGCTGCTCGTGTGGCATAGACACAAGTTCTATCAGCTCGCCTCCTCTCGTTGATATATATCGCCATAGTTCGTTTATAAGATAGGTGTAACTCGCATCGGCACGCTCACCTTGCGGCACTACCACAATAAGTTCCTCGCCTTCCTCATTTATGATGTCGGAAGTGATGTTCTCATCTCCGTCCATAACTACAAATTCAGTCGCTTCACTTTCAGACCCGCTTAAAAGCTTACGGTCAACGAATGTCCAAGTGGAATCAGGAAGATTGTTTATCGTAAACTCCTGTATATCGCCGTTTTTCTCATATACAAAAACATACTCATTATCATCTTCTGCATCAGCATCTCCAAGCAATGATTTGCCGGCAGGAAATGACCGGAAATCGACAAGAGGCTGCACATTATATCCCAGCAACGCTACTGCCATAAAATACAGTACAGCCACAATCGTTGTGGCCCATTGGGTGAAAAAACGGTAAAGGCCATCCACCTTTCTCGTTATTGTCAGCAGATATATCAATGCAGCAGTTATCACCACATTCTTCCAAAAAGTAGCTGCATTGCTGATTATAAGAAAATCGCCAAAACAACCGCAGTCGGCCACAGGCTCTTCAATATAAATGTATAAGCTCAGGGGCAACATCACTGCCATCATTCCCAGCAATGCCCATACCGAAAAGCGCCGATAACAACCAATCATCAGCATTAGTCCCAGCGTAAACTCATAACATGATATGCACAAGGCGGAGGCGAGCACCAAAGATCTGGGCTGATCCATGCCCCAAACAGTGAGATACTCCTCTATCTTATAAATAAAGCCCCATATATCAAGACCCTTTGACAGTCCCGAAATCACAAATACCGCGCCTAAGGCTATACGCAATATCCAGACTATATATGGTAAAGCCCTTGAATAAAAAGAACCTGACGACTCCTTATCCAGCATTTTCTTCCTGAAGCTTTATGACGCCAAATACGGCATAATTCACTATGTCCATGTAATTGGAATCAATTCCCTCCGACACAGTTGTCAATCCGTTATGGTCTTCAATCTCCTTTATACGGCTTATTTTAGTAAGTATGAAGTCGGTATAGGAGCATACGCGCATCATGCGCCATGCCTCATCATAATCGTGGTTTTTGTCAAGCATGAGCGAACGTGCTGCGGATGCAAATTTGTCATACAGAGCCAATGCCTCATCAGGCGTGATGTCAACATCGTCTGAATAGCCATTTTCAAGCTGAATCAAGCCTATCAAACCATAGTTCACTATTGCCATGAACTCAGGTAAAATGCCCTCGTCAACTCGCCGGTCGCATTTGGTTCCGATCGAACGGATGCGTTTGGCCTTGATATAGAGCTGATCGGTAATAGAGCATGCACGCATAATGCGCCAGGATGCGCCATAATCCTTAAGTTTTGCCGCAAACACGCTCCGGCAGGCAGCAAGGGCGTTATCAAATTCCAGTTCAGTAGTATTCATAACTGTATATTAACGCACAAAGATAAGAATAATGGCGTAAACTCGCAACCTTACACACCTCAACTCCCCGCATCCAATATTGAACGCGGGGAGTAATTCGTTTTTAGTTATCAGCTATTTGCGAAAGCTACTTGGCAGCTTTGGAAGCATAACCGACAAGCACAAGGATGAATGCTACAAGTGAAAGGCCTGCGCCTATAGATGTGTAAACAAGTGCCCCACCCTCAACGAACAATGAAGCGCAGAGAAATGCTATTGCAGCTACTGCGAAAATTACGGCTAAAGCAATTAAGAATTTCATGACTCAATTAATTTTAAGTTTCTTTTATACTCTAAACACTTCATCACTTAATTTAGATGTGAGATTTATAAATTTTAACAAAAACGGGTGCACTTCACATGAAATGCACCCGAAATAAGGTTTAAGTAATCTATATATTACTGTAATTTTTCCCAGTAAGAAGCTTTGTCCTCGTACCCTTTGCCAAGGCGATAGTACAAGCGATACAGAATACCGGGCACCTGACCAAAACGTGACTCATCAAGCTGATATGCGCGGTCAAATGCGTCAGCAGCTTTTACATATCCTTCAAGAGCAGCAGGATCTATGGTAGTGGAATCTGCGTTCTTTTCATCGATACGTGCAGCCTGATTATTCAGGATACGACCAAGGTCGAAGAATACTTTGGCATTGGTGGCATCAAGTTCGGCAGCTTCATTAAAGGCTTTAAGAGCCTCATCATATTTCTCTTCAGTTTCATAAACTATACCAAGTACGTCAAGGAGCTGTGCCTTGATGGAAGGATCTGAAACAGAATCAAGAGCAACGGTTACATACTGATGTGCACCGGCATAATCTTTTTTCTGAATGCGGTCATTGATAAGCTCTGAAATGAAAAGAGTATTTTTTGTACCGTATTTGTCATAACCTTTTTTGGCAAATTCAAGCAATGCATCGTTATTGTCAACCTGCATTGCAGCCTGAATACCGCCTACATAGATGTTCTCGTTTTCATAAGGAGTATTTGAAGCCTGACGGAATTTCTCCATCGCTTTCTGGAAATCCTTGCTGTTAAGCATGGCAATACCCTGGATAAACATCATGTTACCGGCCATGGAAGGATCGTTTATAGACACCTTGCCTGCAAGAGCCGGATTCTCGGGTAGGGTGAGATAAAGTTCCCACACATCATAAGCTCCCTGACCGTCATTAGCTTCCCAGCAGAAGTTGCCTGCGGTGGACAGGAAGCTATAATTATTTGCCATCTCTTTGATGATATCCTTTGATTTCTTAGGCTTGATTTTACCTTTTTCGTCAGGAATACTGTCAAGAGGCAGTGCAGTCAGGAAATATTTGTAGGCCTGACCCAAAGCCTTACCTGCAACATCCTTCTGTTCGGGGGTAACTTCTTGCTGAAGCTGGACTTTCTTGTAAACATCCTCAAACACACCGGCTGAAGCTTTTCCTGCAATATACCATGCATTCACATTCTTTGCAGTTTCAGGATTCTCAAGTGCGGGCTTGATTACAGTAAGCGCACCGGCATAATCAGGGGTATATCCCTTGAGCATGTGTTCAGCATCCTTAACGCGGTCGGCCTGTGCAAAAGCCATAGAGACTGTAGCAAGGCATACACCTACTAAACTAATTTTTTTCATAATAAATGATATAGAAATTAAAGTTAATAATTTACGCTTCACTATCATCGGCATCGGAAACAGTGTAAGAATCCGAAGCGTCAGGCAACATTTCGTTTCCTTCCTCGGCACTCTCTACCATCTCATTCACTTCATGCTCTGAATCCACACAGCATACGGATGCAATGGTATCGTTGCGCTTCTCAAGGTTGATAATCTTCACGCCCTGAGTTGCACGACCCTGTATTCTTATATCCGACATTTTGACACGCAGTGTAATACCGCTCTTGTTGATAATCACAAGGTCATTTTCATCATTAACGCTCTTGATGGCAACAAGTTTACCTGTCTTATCAGTAATATTCAGTGTTTTCACACCTTTACCGCCACGGTTGGTAATACGGTAATCGTCAAGCACGGAGCGTTTGCCATAACCGTTTTCCGATACAACCATTACTGTGTCGGGAGCCTGCGGGTTCATACAAATCATGCCAACAACAGCATCATCAGGCCCGTCAAGTGTCATGCCGCGCACACCGGTGCTGACGCGACCCATTTCGCGGACTGTACTTTCGGGGAAGCGTATAGCACGACCATTGCGGTTGGCCAGCAGAATCTCGCTGTTACCGTCGGTCATCTCAACCGATATGAGCTGGTCGTCATCACGAATAACTATCGCATTCACACCTGCAGCACGAGGACGTGAATAAGCCTCAAGTTTGGTTTTCTTTATCACACCGTTTTTGGTGGCGAATACAAGGTTATGATTTTCCACAAACTCTTTGTCTTCAAGGCCTTTCACACAGATAATAGCATTAATGGCATCATCAGCTTCAATATTGAGCAGATTCTGAACTGCACGGCCCTTGGTATTCTTTGCACTTTCAGGTATTTCATATACCTTCAGCCAGTAACAGCGGCCCTTCTGCGTGAAGAACAGCATATAACTGTGCATTGAAGCCGCATATATATGCTCAATAAAATCTTCATCACGCGTATCGCTGCCCTTTGCACCTACTCCGCCACGGTTCTGGGCACGGAATTCACTGAGAGCCGTACTCTTGATATAACCAAGATGTGAAATAGTGATTATCATGTCATCATCGGGATAGAAATCCTCGGCATTGAAATCACCGGCGGTATAATCTATATCAGTTTTTCTTGCATCACCGTATTTTTCACGGATTTCCACAAGTTCCGACTTTATAAGCTCACGACAAACATGGTCATCATTGAGAATCTCCTCAAGATGAGCTATAAGTGCCATCACTTCGGCATAGGCATCACGAAGCTTATCCTGCTCCAGTCCGGTCAGCTGTTTGAGGCGCATTTCCACAATAGCGGCTGTCTGCGCATCGCTCAATTCAAACCGTTCTGTAAGCTTAGCCCTTGCATCCTCGGTGCTCGCCGAATTTCTGATTATATGTATCACCTCATCAATGTTTTGTGAGGCAATAATCAAACCCTCAAGTATATGCGCACGCTCCTGCGCCTTGCGAAGCTCAAACTTGGTGCGGCGAATAACCACATCATGACGATGATCCACAAATGCAAGCAACATGTCCTTAAGGTTAAGCAATTTGGGACGACCGTTAACCAATGCCACATTGTTCACGCTGAACGATGCCTGCATCTGCGTCATCTTGTATAGCTTGTTGAGTACAACCTTGGCATTGGCATCGCTCTTGAGCTTTATCACGATGCGCATGCCCTGATAGTTACTCTCATCATTTATATCAGCAATGCCGTCAAGCTTCTTCTCGGTGACGAGCTGTGCTATATATTCTATAAGGAGTGCCTTATTTACATTGTACGGAATCTCCGTTACAATGATATTGTCATGATTGTTTTCAGTCTCTATTTCAGCCTTGGCACGGATAATAATACGGCCACGACCGGTTTCGAACGATTCTTTTACGCCATTATAACCATAAATTATACCTCCGGTGGGAAAATCCGGAGCTTTTATATAGTTTTGCATCAGCTCCGACACCGTAAGATCACGGTTGTCCACCAGCGCAATGGAGGCATTTAGACATTCTGTAAGGTTGTGTGGGGCAATATTGGTTGCCATGCCCACCGCGATACCACTCGCGCCATTCACCAGAAGATTGGGGAAACGGGTGGGAAGCACCACAGGCTCGCGGCGGGAATTATCGTAGTTAGGTTGAAAGTCAACAGTATCGCTGTCAATATCGCTGAGCATCTCTTCACCGAGTTTCTGAAGACGCACCTCGGTGTAACGCATAGCGGCTGCACCGTCACCGTCCACTGAACCGAAGTTGCCGTGTCCGTCAACCAAAGTGTAGCGCAACGACCAGTCCTGAGCCATACGCACCACTGTGCCGTAAATTGACGAGTCACCGTGCGGGTGATATTTACCCATAACCTCACCCACGCAGTTCGCACTTTTTTTGTGGGGGTGATCGGATGTATTGCCCATTTCATTCATACCGTACAGCACGCGACGGTGTACGGGCTTAAGCCCGTCGCGCACATCTGGGAGAGCTCGCGACACTATCACCGACATAGAATAGTCGATATAGGCCGACTTCATTTCGTTTTCAATGTTGATCTTTATGATACGATCTTCGTCCAACATAAGCTTATATATTCACTTTTCGTTAGTTTTCAAAAGGTTTCGCACCGGTATTTCCGACAAGACCATGGTGCGACAAATATCATACAAAGATAATCATTTTTTATTAAACATCAGCACAAATCAAGGCAAGAAACGCTTTTTAAAATGTTATAATAATTGTTATAATAACATACATATTATTTTGGCATAATTATTGCATGAAATAATCGTTATTAAATCAGTACAATTACGAAAGGATTAAAGATTTATGAACATAGGTTTTTCACCTCAGCTACAAAACACACTTACACAGAGTGCGCGCGTTGCAGCCAGCCATAACATGGATGTGGTTAATCCCGAGCACTTGCTGATGGCATTGATGAGCGATGCGTCAGGCAAAGCGTTTGGGCTAATTGAGCGGGTGTGTACCAACACCTCTGCCTATGACTTGCGACAGAAACTTGACGAAATGTTGTTTGACATGGGCACAGACCGTACCCCCTCCGACAGCCCCATAGTTCAGGTTGGCGTCAGCGATCTCGCCAACAGGCTCATCAAGCTAAGCGTGCTTGAAGCGCGTCTGCTGAAAAACGATAATGTGGATGAGGAGCATCTGCTTCTTGCCATATTCCATAACCCCGAAATCAAAGAAATGAATTACATGACACCGTTTAAGGCTGCCGGAGTTGACTACAACTCTCTGTTCCACGCTGTGGCCCCGGACACCGCAGTGCCACGCGACGGGGCAGATTTTGAGGATGCTGATGAAGACGAGGACGATGAAGAATTCCGTCAGTCCGACTCAACGGCATACGGAAACGCCGGGGCCGGTCAGCGCACATCCAAGCTTGGCAATGACACCCCTGCCCTTGACAAGTATGGCAACGACATGACCCGTGCCGCTGAAGAAGGCCGACTTGATCCGGTCGTTGGCCGAGAAGTGGAAATTGAGCGCCTTGCCCAAATCCTCAGCCGACGCAAGAAAAACAATCCGGTTCTAATCGGTGAACCCGGAGTGGGAAAATCTGCAATCGTTGAGGGTCTCGCGCTTAGAATCGTGCAGCGAAAAGTATCTCGCGTGCTTTTTGACAAAAGAGTAATCTCGCTTGATATGGCTTCTCTTGTTGCCGGCACCAAGTATCGCGGTCAGTTTGAAGAGCGCATTAAGGCCATTCTCAACGAATTGGCCAAGAACAAGGATATAATCCTGTTTATTGACGAGCTCCATACAATAGTCGGCGCAGGAAACCCGTCCGGCTCTATGGATGCCGCCAATATGCTCAAACCCGCACTTGCGCGAGGAGAAATTCAGTGCATCGGAGCCACAACGCTTGACGAATACAGAAAAAATATTGAGAAAGATGGCGCTTTGGAACGCCGATTCCAAAAAGTCATGGTAGAACCCACTTCTCCCGAAGAGACCCTGACCATCCTCCACAATATCAAGGATAAATACGAGGAACACCACAATGTTAACTATACCGACAGCGCATTGGAGGCATGTGTGAAACTGACCGAAAGGTATCTCAGCGACCGCACATTTCCCGACAAGGCTATTGATGCCATGGACGAAGCCGGTTCGCGTGTTCACATAACCAATATCGTTGTGCCGGAAGAAATTGAAGCGTTGGAAAAACAAGCGGAAGAAGCTGCCAAATTGAAACTTGAGGCAGCACAGTCGCAAGACTTTGAAAAAGCCGCTTCCTACCGCGATAAGGAACAGACACTACGTGGCGAGCTTGACAACGCCAAAAAGCGTTGGGAAGACAGCCTGAATTCCGCACGGGAAACAGTTGATGAAGAACAGGTGGCCGAAGTTGTGGCCATGATGACTGGTGTGCCTGTGCAGAGAATTGCGCAGGCTGAGGGAATGAGGCTCAAGGAAATGGCTCCAAGACTCAAGAACGCCATCATAGGTCAGGATGCAGCTATTGACAAAGTGGTCAAGGCCATTCAGCGCAACCGCGTAGGACTCAAGGATCCCAACAAACCTATAGGCACGTTCATGTTCCTTGGACCTACTGGAGTAGGCAAAACCCATCTTGCCAAAAAGCTTGCAGAATATCTGTTTGATTCTGCCGACACCCTCATTAGAATGGACATGAGTGAATATATGGAAAAATTCACCGTCAGCCGTCTTGTGGGCGCGCCTCCGGGATATGTGGGTTATGAGGAAGGTGGACAGCTTACCGAAAAAGTACGCCGTCGCCCGTACTCCGTGGTGCTTCTGGATGAAATCGAGAAAGCTCACCCCGATGTGTTCAACCTTCTGCTTCAGGTCATGGACGAAGGACGATTGACCGATAGCCTTGGACGGAGAATAGATTTCAAAAACACCATACTGATTCTCACCTCCAATATCGGCACTCGCCAGCTCAAGGAATTTGGTTCAGGTGTCGGGTTCAACACGCCCAAGCTCGACAAAGAATATTCGCATGGCGTGCTGCAAAAGGCATTGAACAAAGCATTCTCACCGGAATTCCTTAACCGCATCGATGACATAATAATGTTTGACCAGCTTGACAAGGAAGCCATATTCAAAATTATTGATATTGAATTGGCCGGGTTCTACGCCCGCATGAATGTGCTTGGATACCAGCTTCAATTAAGCGACAGTGCCAAGACTTTCATAGCCGAGAAAGGATATGACGCCCAATATGGCGCACGCCCTCTCAAACGAGCTATTCAAAAATATCTTGAGGATGAACTTGCCGAAATGATCATCAACTCCGACCTCAAACCCGGAGATCTCATTTCAGTGGACTATGACAAGGATACTGACAAAATAGTCACAAGCGTGTCACACCCTGAATAAATGCAAATATTACCAAACTATGACAAAATGTCACATCTTTGATGTGGCATTTTTTTTGTTTTAATTGTTATAATGATTGAACATACTAAAACATACAATATGAGCACTCAAACAGGCAAAATCGGTGTAACCACCGAAAACATTTTTCCGGTTATCAAAAAATTCCTTTACAGCGACCACGAGATATTTCTTCGCGAACTTGTGTCCAACGCTATTGATGCCACCCAGAAAATCAAAACCCTCTCTTCTTTTGGCGAATTCAAGGGCGAACTGGGCGAGCTCAATGTACGCGTAACAGTTGACAAGGAAGCCGGTACACTCACTGTCAGCGACCATGGAATTGGCATGACAGCCGAAGATATTGACAAATATATCAACCAGATTGCATTTTCAGGAGCAGAAGAGTTTCTTGAGAAATACAAGGACAATGCCAATGCCATAATCGGTCATTTTGGTCTCGGATTCTACTCTGCCTTTATGGTAGCAAAAAAGGTTGAAATTCGCTCTCTCAGCTATAAGGAAGGTGCCGAAGCCGTACAATGGACTTGTGATGGTTCGCCTGAATATTCAATGGAGAAGATCGACAAGCAGCAACGTGGCACTGACATAGTTCTGTACATTGACGATGAAAACAAAAACTTCCTTGAGCAAACCGAAATTGACTCTCTGCTCCGCAAATATTGCAGATTCCTTCCCGTTCCCGTCATCTCGGGTAAAGAGCAGGAATGGAAAGACGGCAAATATGTGGACACTGATAAAGACAAGGTTATCAATGACACCGAACCTACATGGACAAAGAAGCCGTCAGAACTTACCGATGACGATTACCGTTCATTCTATCATGAACTGTACCCCGGTCAGGATGATCCCCTGTTCTGGATTCACCTCAATGTGGATTATCCTTTCACTCTTACCGGCATTCTGTTCTTCCCGAAAATCAAGAACAATTTTGAGATAACAAAGAACCGCATTCAGCTCTATTGCAATCAGGTATATGTTACCGATTCAGTGGAAGGTGTTGTGCCTGAATTCATGATGCTGCTTCAAGGTGTCATAGACTCCCCCGACATTCCTCTGAATGTATCAAGATCCTACCTCCAGAGCGACACTGCTGTTAAGAAAATCTCAAGCTACATAACCAAAAAGGTTTCATCACGACTTGAAGAGATATTCAAGAACAACCGACAGGAATTTGAGCAAAAATGGGATGACATAAAAATATTCATTGAATACGGCATGCTCACTGATGAAAAATTCTGTGACTCCGCAATGAAATTTGCTCTCCTCAAGGACACTGACAACCACTATTACACTCTTGATGAATATCGCACTCTGATTGAGAGCAACCAGACTGACAAGGATGGCAATGTAGTTTACATTTATGCCACAAATGCCACCGACCAGTTCTCATACATCAAGGAAGCCACCGACAAGGGTTACAATGTTCTGATTATGGACGGCCAGCTCGACAACCATTTCATAGGATTGCTTGAAAGCAAGCTTACAAAAGCTCGTTTCGTGCGCGTTGACTCCGATGTGGTTGAGAATCTTATTCCCAAAGCCGACCGTAAGAGCGTGGAAATGGAAGCCAACGAGCGTGAGATGTTCACAGAGCTTTATCGCAGCCAGCTTCCGAAAGTTGACAAAGCAGAGTTCGTGGTTACTTTTGAAGCACTCAACCCTGAGGCCAATCCTGTGCTCATCACCCAGAATGAATACATGCGTCGTATGAAAGACATGGCAGCCATGCAGCCCGGTATGAGTTTCTATGGTGACCTCCCCGACAGCTATAATCTGATTGTGAACACCGAGAGTCCTGTCATTAAGAAGATTGCCGAAGCTGCACAAAGCCAGCTTAAACCTGAGCTTGCTCCCGTATTCACTGCCATTGAAGAGGCCAACGGCAAAGCCTCGGAATTACGTGACAAAACCAAAAACGGCTCTGTCAAGCTTTCTGATGAAGAGCAGGGACAACTTACGCAGCTTGATCAGGATATAGCACATAAGCGTGCGGAAGAAAAGAAAATTGTTGAAGCGTTTGGCAGCAATCAGCCATTGGTTCGCCAGGCTATTGATTTGGCATTACTCGCCAATGGCCTGCTTAAAGGCGAAGCTCTCAGCGCATTCATTCGTCGCTCTGTATCGCTCCTCTAATCACATTGACATATATTTATCCATACCACAAAGTCCATGGCTTGCGCCATGGACTTTGTGGTTAATTGAAATATCGTGAATACAGCGTTTGAAAGGCTTGTGTTTTTTTGAATCTTACAATGGCACTGTCAAGCCTTGTTGTCAACTCATTGTTATCTTTGCGCAAAAGCCATGGCTGAAACTGGCTGAATGAAACTTTTGTGCTCACATCAATATTGTCATAATCTTTAGCCATCGCTTCAGCCACCGTTTCATTCACCACTGCCCGCGGAATGTCGCCTGTGGCAACAAGCATAACCAATTGCTCTGACCCATAGATACTGTCCTGCCGCACTATTATGCTGTCACCTATCTCTGCGGATAAATTTTTCAGACGGCTCAGCACCGATGCATTTGAAGACACCCATACCTCTTTGCCTCCAAGCTCAAGGGTGGAGTTCAGCATAGCTGAATCCTTGAGTTGCACCAGCACCTGCCGATCAATATATACCGGTTCGGTCACTGAGTAGTTTTGTTGAAAATCCGTACTTCCGGCCACATCAGCCACAACAATGTCATACAATCCGTCATCAAGCCCCTTCAATGCTTCCGGTAAGGCAGTCAGTGGATGAAATTTGATAGCCATCCCCTCCTCATGGGCAATCATCCTGAGCATGTCATAATTAAACCCGCCCAAAGTATCGGCATATCGGTATAGCAACAATGGACTGTACTCTATGGCCACATCCACAGTGTCTCCACCCGAGTGCGACGGAGCAATATGTGCGTATGGCGACTTTGAACTGCACTGCTTGAGCATGAACATCAGAAACAGCACCCCGGCAAGAAGAGCCAGATATAATGCCGTTTTTTTGTGATCAGGTTTGTTTAGTTGTTTCATCAGTTTGCAAAATCCACAGATATACCAAGCTGAAAACGGCGGGGATTAAGTGGGTATCCCGGCATGGAAAAATACTTGTTGCCTCCGAACAGTCCTTGATTCACATGCGACATCATGACATAGAATCTTGCTTTCTTCAGCTTCATGTTCAGATACGCATTGCAGAATGGGTACCCGCCCACCTTCACATCGTTTTGATTACAGAAAGCTGTTGTAGCCGGCTGATATATTGGTGCATTGTATTTCGTATAGTAATCGCAATCCACACCAAACTGCACATGGAGCACACGTGCCACGCGGAACAGCAGATACAGGTTTGAATAAACCGCAAGTTTAGGAAGGGGTATCACCGTGGATTCACTGCTCGCCTGATATGTAATAGAATTGTTCCAATGCAAAATTCCCACCTTGAAATTCTGCTGAATTGAAGCGCTGAACACCTGCACACTGCCACCATGTTGCGCCGGCATACCGAGCGAGTTAAAATAAATATGGTTCTGAATATTCTCTACTCCGATATCCAAATGAGTGTCGGTTAAGGCCAAATCAAGCTTACCCCCGGCACGGAAACGCCGTATCTTGCCAAAATCGTTATGCCAGATGAAATGATTGGATATATAATTATTCATCAAAAAAGGAGCGGTCTTGTTGGAAAAAGCACCATAACCCGTCACCTTTACGGAATCTTTCCAGAATTTGAACCGTGCATTGATGTTACCGGACACATCAAATTCACCTGCCGCAGGGCCTACAATCCCTATTTTTCCGGTAGCCTCATATCTGAAAAGCTTTCCTTTTTGTTTGGTAAGTTGGGCACCCACCCACAATAAATTTTCGGTAGTAGCACCGGGTATCGGCATATTTTCGGGCAAAGGAGTCAGATGCTCCGGACGCACCTCTATCTGTTGTGGATCCACTTCTTGATTATAACGCCGAACTTCATGCGTTATATACGCCGCAAGCCCCGCCTTGGCATACTTATGAAAACCCTCAAGTAGCGACACTCCGAATGTGTTGCGCAAAGACCAGTATGAAGTCCTGTCATGAGTCCTGTCAGCGTCAAAATAAAAATTTGACCAGAACTCTGAAGACTCTTCAGTACGGGTGTTGTCAAACACATGGCTCCCGCTGTTGTAATCCAATGTCCATATAAAACTTGACACAGGTATGTATGTGCGGTGCTCCACAGTGTCCTCCGGTATGGTATCATTAGGCGGCGTTACTTGCCAATAACCAATTTTGTAACGATGATTCATATAAAATTCCTGCCCCTTGAGTCGTGTATGTGCCGCCGACAGCCGGGTAGGAATGCTTTTGGGGGTTATGCTCGCAGAACCGCCCTGCAACACTGCGGGATCCAATATATAAAGATCATCGGTTATTCCGCCGTTTTCTTTATTAAGATTGTTATAATGATTAAAAAATGCCTGAAGCTCATAACGGTCCCCGATATATGATGTGCTCAGTCCCCACATCACATCTTTTACCGCCTGATTTTCATATGAGCCTTTGGAATAAATATAGTCCACATCTGCCCCGAACTGAAATCTGGGTCCGGCATTACCGGAAAAAGTAGCCTTAAGCCTGTCCTGCGCATCCTGCTTGCCTCCTCCCATATTATAACTCAGCAGAGTCATTGGAATTCTTGTGTTGTAATACTTATGGGAGCCTTGGGCCGGAAGCCACGCCGAAATTGCGTCTCTGAAAAAGAAATCACTCATAGGCTCACGATCAAAAAAGATCATATTCATTCCCTCGGCTCCGAGATTGCCGGTAGTGGCGTATGCTGACGAAACCTCCGATGGCACTGACTTTTGGTAATAATTATACAGAAGCGTGTCAATAGTAGCTTCTTCATGCAGTCCTAAAGGCGGCAAAGTGGTCCATGCATACGATGGGGCTATAACCGGTCCCTTGGAAAAAACTGTTAGAGCGACTGTTAAAGCCGCCACAGCAGCTATATAGCGTGTAATTATATTCCTTTTCATAAAATCTTTACAAAGGTAGCTTATTAAGCCCAAGCTACAAAACAAGACAAAAAAAAATTACTCGTCATCACGACGAATAATCTTTTACCTTAAATCTATACCATGAAAAACTGATGCAAAGGTACGCATAAAAATTGAATATGCAACAGCATGGATAGAAATTTATACGGTTTTCACACAGTTTAACTAAAAATCAATTGTTAATTTTACGTTGATTTGACGACGTGTCAGATAATTCGGCACAGCGTATTGAATATCGTTAACATCAGTAACCCAATAATAGCTGCTTACATTGGATATATCAAGCAGATTAAAACAGTCAACACCAAGCCAAATGCTCTTGAAATGCCGCCAGAATCCCTCACGTGATTCACCGTCTTTACGTGGAGTAAGCAGTCCGTAATACAATCCTACATCCACTCGCTTATAGGCCGGTGTACGGAAATACCCTTTATCGCGTGTTGACTGAGGAGCAGTGGCCGGCAGACCATCGGAGAATATGCCACGCAGCGAGAATTTAAGCTTGGGGAATTTAGGGAAATAATCTGTGAAATACAAAGCAAAACTATAGCGCTGGTCAGTAGGACGAGGCACCTTCACGCCATTAAGATTCTCTTGAGTTTTCATTAATGAGAAACTTATCCACGAATCGCTACCCGGCACAAATTGGCCAAACAGTTTGAAATCAATACCGGCCGTCATGCCGCTGCTGGAATTGACGCCGGAATAATTCACCTTGAGATTGTCTATTTCATACGGCACAAGATTGCCAAGGGCCTTATAATAAAGTTCGCCCGTAAGCTTAAATGGACGGTTGAACGCTCTGAAGGTATAATCGCTTCCAAGGATTATCTGGAAACTGCGCTGTGACTTGATATTCTCATTAAACACAATGATCTGATTGCCGTTTTCATCTGTCACAGGCATGCGAAACTCCTTAAAAAATGGAGCCTGATAATAAAGTCCCGTTGCAAAACGGAATGCCCATCGGTTGTTTTTCTCAGGCACGAAACCGACATGAATACGTGGCGAGAACAGGAACTCCTTGTTAAACGACCAGTATGAAAGCCTGACACCGGCATTTGCAGTAAAATAGCCGTATTTGCTATTAAACCGCATATTATCCATCACATAAGCACTAAAACGAGTCGAGCTTAAATCATTGTGTGACGACTGATTATACACCATCTTAAGACCATCGGGCGATACCGGAAGTGAAAATCCGGCCGAATCGCGCAACTCCCATTCGCGACTGCGGTCCATTATATGCTCGTTTTTAAGCACCATACCATATCCAAGAGTATGCTTACCGCCGGCAAAAGCTGAATTGCCTTTAAATGTCAGCGAAAATACCGATGACTTCAACCTGTTTCGTGCGTGCTCATGATAACGCCCTACTCCAAGCTCACCGCCGATTCCGTCTTCGCCCGAGGTTCCGGCTTGATCAAGCCAGTATTCACCGGATATGTCATAAGTCACAAGTTCATTACTGAGAAATCCGGCTGCAATCAAACTCAAGTTTGTGGATTTTGAGGCCTTGAAATCAAGTGACAAAGCTCCGAAATAAGTTTCGAACTTATCTTTTTCATGACCGTCAAAATACACCTTGAATCTCTTCGCATCCTCAGCGGTACCGAAATTTGTTTCACGCGAGGTGGGAGTGAACTTATAATTATTGACCGTTATGTTACCCAGCAATGACATCTTCCAGCGAGGAGACATCGACCATATTATATTAGTTTGATAATCAAAATAATTAGGGTCATATTCTCCTTTCGTTTCCATTGAGCTGAGCAGCGATGAGTTGCGCTTGTAGCGCACACCGTGCATTTGCGAGAAATGTTTGGTGCTTTGCCCCAAGGCGACGCTCCCGCCCATCAGGCTTGCAGAAACACTACCCTCAAAAGATTCCGGCTGTCGGTAAGTAATATCAAGGGCCGATGACATCTTATCCGCATATTCCGCAGTAAATCCACCGGTTGAAAATCCTATGGCACCAACCATATCCGGATTTATCACCGACAGCCCCTCTTGCTGACCTGTGCTTACCAACAGCGGACGATACACTTCTATGCCGTTAATATACACGCTGTTTTCATCATAACTTCCGCCTCGCACAGAGTATTGTGAAGAAAGCTCATTACTTGAATTCACGCCCGCCAATGTTGTCAGCATTGACTCCACGCTGCCGCCGGTAGCATCAGCGGCAATCTTGTAGTCTCCGGCATCAATAGTTTGCATGGCTCCGGTTTGCTTTTTTATCTCCGTAACCTCAACCTCGCCGAGAACTTTAGAATTTTCACGCATTCGCATGTTGATTGTCACATCACCCGATGCATCAATCAATGTGCGTTTCTCCTCCACGTAACCGATTGAACTGAACACGACTACGATAGTATCGGATGCAGGACATGACAATTTGTAATCGCCCTGCAATCCCGTGGAAGTACCCAGAGCGGTACCCGCAATACGCACATTAACAAATTCCAGCGGCTTGTTGGCCTCGTCTATAACCTTTCCTCGGATATTGACATTGGCAGCTGTAGCTACTGTAGAAATCAGCAATAAAAATATTATTAGAGGTGTATAAAATATTCGCATCATAATGGTTAAACGGCAAAAACCGCATGAAATTATAGCACCCGTAAATATTATTGTGTAATTTTGCACACTGCAACCTAAATATAGCGCTTATGAACATAGCCATTGTTGGCACAGGTTATGTGGGACTCGTAACTGGAGCCTGTTTTGCCGAAGTAGGCATTAATGTTACCTGTGTGGATATTGATGCACAAAAAATTGAAAACCTGCGCCAAGGTATTATCCCTATATACGAACCGGGGCTGGATGAACTTGTGAAACGCAATAGCGAAGCCGGAAGGCTAAAATTCACCACAAGCCTTGAAGAATGTATCAACGAAGTGGAAGTGGTGTTCTGCGCTGTAGGCACCCCTCCTGATCAGGACGGAAGTGCTGACCTGCATTATGTGATAGAGGTAGCCCGCACTTTTGGAAGGTTGATTGATCGATATGCCATATTGGTGACCAAGAGCACCGTGCCGGTCGGCACATCTAAACTCGTGCGTGCAGCCATTGAAGAGGAGCTTGAAAAACGAGGCGAAACCATAGAATTTGAAGTCGCCTCAAACCCCGAGTTTCTCAAAGAGGGAGCTGCCATAAAAGATTTCATGTCGCCCGACAGAGTGGTCATAGGCACTGAAACTCCACGCGCACGTAAAGTCATGGAACGGCTCTATCGTCCTTTCCTGCTCAACAATTTCCGCGTGATATTCATGGACATTGCATCGGCTGAAATGACTAAATATGCAGCCAATTCCATGTTGGCTACACGCATATCATTCATGAACGAAATAGCTGCGCTGTGCGAGCTTGTGGGCGCGGATGTGAACATGGTGCGCAAAGGCATTGCTTCCGATGCCCGCATAGGCAGCAAGTTCCTGTATCCGGGATGCGGTTACGGAGGCTCATGCTTTCCTAAAGATGTGAAAGCTCTTGCACGTACCGGAGCTGAAGCCGGACACAGGATGAAAATCATTGAAGCTGTGGACGAGGTCAACAATCAGCAAAAGCTCGTGGTTTTCCACAAACTTGAAGCAGCGCTTAAAACATTGCGAGGCAAAAGAGTGGCTATATGGGGGTTATCTTTCAAGCCCGAAACTGACGACATGCGCGAAGCTCCTTCGCTTGTAGTCATTGACCGTTTGCTTGCGCACGGTGCGGAAGTGGTTGTTTACGATCCCGTGGCTATGGATGAGTGCAAGCGGCGCATAGGCAACAAGGTTATCTACGCCAAAGACATGTACGATGCCGCAGCTGACGCCGATGCTGTGGCGCTGCTTACCGAATGGAAACAATTTCGCGTACCGTCATGGCGAGTAATAAAAAAAGCCATGCGCGGCAACGTGATTGTGGATGGCAGAAACATATATGATCCTGTAGAACTTGCCGATGAAGGACTGGCTTATAGCTGTATTGGCAGAAACTTACTATAATGGAACAAAACTGGATTAAATTGTCGCTCCCTCATAAAAGCGGCACCGAAATGAAATGGGTGGAAGATGCATTCCGCGATGATTGGTTTGTGCCCCTTGGGCCCAATGTGGATGAGTTTGAAAAACGGCTGGCAGCTTTTCTTGATACCGACCGCCCTGTTGTAGCCTTAAGTGCGGGAACAGCGGCTATACATTTGGGCCTTGTGATGCTTGATGTAAAACAGGATGACGAGGTTATATGTCAAGACCTGACATTCTCGGCAAGCTGCAACCCAATCTGCTATCAAGGTGCCAAACCTGTATTGGTAGGCTCCGAGCCTTATACTTTCAATATGAGCGCGACTCATCTTCGCAATGCCATTGAAGAGCGTATCCGCATCACGGGGTCCAAACCCAAAGCTGTGATATGTGTTGACCTTTATGGCATTCCAGCCAATTACGATGAGATTCTCGAGGTCTGCAATCACTACGACATCCCATTGCTTGAGGATTCGGCAGAAGCCATGGGTTCGGAATACAAAGGGACAAAATGCGGACTGTTCGGCAAATATGGTGTGCTCAGTTTTAATGGCAACAAACTTATCACCACATCCGGAGGAGGGGCACTTATATGCCCTGATGCGGAAGCGGCAGCAAGAGTCAAATTCTTTGCTACTCAGGCTCGCGAAAACAAGCCATACTATTATCATGAAGTAATAGGCTACAACTATAGGCTGAGCAATGTGAGCGCAGGCATCGGCATAGGACAACTTGATTCTGTTGAAGACAGACTTGCAAGACGCCGCCGCAATCATGCCCTGTATGCAGAGGCTTTCGCCGGTAATGAATGTTTGATGACACATTCGGCACCGGGCAAAGAATACAACCCCAACTATTGGCTTACCACTGTGCAGCTCACCGATGCCTCTCCCCTCACGCCTGACGAACTGCGCATCAAACTTTTGGAGCAAAAAATAGAAACGCGACTTCTATGGCGGCCGATGCACATGCAACCCATCTATGAGCACTGCCCCTACTATGGAGACAAATGCGAGGAAAACCTGTTTGATCATGGGTTATGTCTTCCGTCAGGGTCGTCGTTAACCGACAGTGACATTGACAGAGTAACATCTTCCATCAAGAAGCTACTGACACGATAAGATTCAAAAAACGGTGAAGCGTAATTGCCTCACCGTTTTTTATGATTTGATACTATCAGATCATTTTGCATTGGTTTCCACTTCAGGAGCAATCAGCTTATACCCCTTGCCGTGAATATTGATGATTTCAATGCTCGGGTCTTCACGCAGATGCTTGCGGAGCTTGGTAATGTAAACATCCATACTTCTTGCATTGAAATAGTTATCATCAATCCATATGGTCTTGAGTGCGAAATTACGTTCAAGAATTTCGTTTACATGGGCACACAATAGGCTGAGCAGCTCTGATTCCTTGGTGGTAAGTTTTGTAACCTTGTCATCAATCATCAGCACCTGCTTCTGAGTGTCAAAAGTGAACTTGCCTATTTTGTACATGGTTATTTCCTTGCCTTTCTTGCCTTTCACGCGGCGCAGAATGGCCTCGATACGAAACACAAGCTCCTCCATTGAGAAAGGTTTGGTAATATAGTCATCAGCACCAATCTTGAATCCTTCAAGAATATCTTCCTTAATTGACTTGGCTGTAAGGAAAATGATAGGCACCTCTGAATTTACTGTCCTGATTTCTTGAGCGAGTGCGAATCCGTCCTTTTTGGGCATCATCACATCAAGCACGCACAGGTCGTACTTACCTTTGAGAAACGCTTTGTAGCCGCTCTCACCATCGGCAAAGAGATCGGCATTGAAGCCCTTGGCCTGAAGATACTCGCGCAGGAGCATACCCAGGTTCTCATCATCTTCGCATAATAGGATACGCAAACGTTCTTCCATAATTTTTTAGTTTTGAGTTAACGGTAATATAATTATAAATTTTGTTCCTACATTGATTTCGCTTTCCACCCTTATGTCGCCATGAAGCTCATGCACCATTTTGTGCACATAGGCAAGACCGAGACCAAAGCCTTTTACATCATGGCGGTTACCGGTTGATACGCGATAAAATTTTTCAAAAATCTTTTTTAGGTCTTCTTTTTTTATTCCTATGCCGTTGTCCTTGATTATTATCTCAAGTTTTTTGTCGGCAATATCCTTGGTCGCAACCTCCAGTTTAAGAGGAACATCCTCGCGGCGGTATTTTACGGCATTGTCAAGCAGATTGAATATCACATTGGTAAAATGCATCTCGTCCACATTCACTATTGCATTCTCGGCATAAAGCTCTGTGGCGATTGTGCCCCCATATTTCTCCACCTTGATCTTGAATGTATGCACTATCGATGCTATAACCTCATTGGCATTCACATCCTGCAATCTTAATGTAGCCTTCTGCCTGTCAAACATCGACATCTGAAGCACCTTCTCAACTTGGAAACGCAAACGCTTCGTCTCATCGTTAATCACCGTTGAGATATGCTCAAGCATCTTGGGCGACTTACGCACTGAAGAATCATTAAGCATCTGGGCCGCAAGAGATATTGTGGATATAGGTGTCTTGAACTCATGCGTCATATTGTTGATGAAATCATTTTTCATCTCGGTGAGTTTCTTTTGCTTGAATGCCACTATAATGGTGTAAAGAAACACAATCAGCAATATGAATGTAAACAAAAACGAAGGAAACATAAACTTCACTGACGAGAAGATATAGTCATTCTTGTCAGGGAAATAAACCTTTATATAATTCATAGCATTCTTCGTGTCGTTGGGAAACAAAGCCTGCACGAATGTATTGCCGGAATCACTGTTTTCAGTGTTATATCCCGATGTCTTGTAAACAGGCACTCCCATACGGTTGACCACCGCGAACTCAAACGGCAATGTTATGCCATTGTTTGCAAGCTCCATCGTGAGAAACATTGACACTGTGGAACTGTCTGCCCTTGCTTCAATATCGCGATTGCCCGACTGACTTATAATGCTCAGTATCACCTCATTCAGAAGGCCGCGCTGATACACATATTGATTGCGCACCTGCTCCTGCATGGAATTATAACGCTGTTTCTTGGCCTCGGCCGACAGCATTGGCGACAGTGCTGTAATTTCACCGGTGAAAGTGAAATCACTGCTCAACCCCTCGGTAGTGGTCACGGAATAACGTACGCCACCGAGATTGGAACCCGCTCCGGGATATGCCGGAAGTGCTGACGATTCAATGCTTTCAACATCGTTTTCAAGATAATATCTCGCCTCTTCCTGCTCAAGAAGATTGCTCACACTATAAAGACTGCGTTTTACCCCCTCGGCAAACTGGTCATCGCGCATGCGCACCATGTTTTTCATATACATTATCTGAATGTATAGGAGTCCGGCAAATGTCAGGGCCATTATTATTGTGAGAAACCAGATTATAGACTTTTTCATTCCTAATATTTCAACTCTTATCACATGGAGCTGTGCTTATTGACTAGAAGCAATAACTTTATAATTGTTTAATCTTTATTATGTTAACAATTAAGATTATGATTTGTTTATAAAATGTCAAAATAATCTAATTAACACTTTGCGCCAAAATTAACATAAAAATGTGAAAGAACAAAAGCTCTTTCACATTTTCGTATATTTTTTGTATTTTTTCACATCACCTGTGTTCCTTCTCTCTTTCTTCATCCTCCTCAAGATATTTTGCAGCCTCTTTTTTTGACGGTAACATGCAATGTAACAGCATAAAACCTATTATTCCCGCAGCCAAAGACCCCACTACGATACCAAGCTTTGACTGGTTAAGAAGTTCTGCTCCGTGCGCACCCATAGATGCAAACGACAAATTTGCAATAAACAATGACACTGTAAAGCCTATTCCGCCCAGAACTGAAATAGAGGCCATCATTTTCCAATTGCAGTGCTGGGGAATTGGAGCAAGTCCCAGTTTGACAGTAATCAATGAAAGCCCGAATATACCTACAAACTTGCCTATTACAAGTCCGCATATAATTGCCAGACTAATTCCATGGACCACCATTTGAGGATTCAGGTCAAGCAAATAGATACCGGCATTGGCAAAAGCAAACAACGGCACAATGAAGTTATTCACCGAAGCATGCAGTGAGTCTTCAAGATCCTGAAGCGGAGATATAACCTTGTCTGAAGCCGATTCCACCTCTTTGAGCCAGTTCATCTGGTCCTTGTCAAGTATTGACCTTCTGTTGAGTGATTCATCATCATCCTGATTGAAATGCGAAATCGCACCTCTTATCATCTTTACGTATTTCTTAGGCGCAAGCACTGGTTTGGCCGGGATACAGAATGCCACAAGCACTCCCGATATGGTTGGATGCACTCCCGAGTTAAGAAACAGAAACCACACCACAAGCCCCACCACTACATAAAACATCTTGTTTTGTATCTTCATCAATGAGCCTAACAGCAACACACCCAGACATACAGCAGCATATACCAGCAGCATCACCTCTATATGGGTGGAATAAAATACTGCAATCACAATGATACCGCCAATATCGTCCACCACAGCCAATGTGGTAAGGAATATTTTTAACGACACCGGTACTCGGGACCCGAGCATGGCAAGGACTCCTAACGAAAATGCTATATCTGTTGCCATAGGTATTGCGGCTCCATCGGTATAGTCAGTGCCCTTGCTCAACAGAAAGAAGATAACGACCGGGAAAATCATGCCGCCGATAGCACCCATTATTGGCAGTAGTGCCTGTTTAAACGAAGAAAGCTCGCCCACAAGCACCTCTCGCTTTATTTCAAGACCTATGGTAAAGAAAAAAATCGCCATTAGGGCATCGTTGATGAACTGCAGCATAGTCATGGGATGCCCGGCATGACTGAATATATTGAAATTCCCCACCTGCAAAAACACCTCTTGATTCCAGAAATCAAAATAATACTTGTTTATAGCCGGAATATTGGCAACAACCAATGCCAGTACAGTGGCGAGAATAAGGATATTGCCACCGGTTGTGTGGCGTCTTAACGCTTGTAACGCCGCGAAATATGGAGATATATGTTCGTGGGTGGGATTTGATTTGGTAGTCATAATGCTTTATATGATATAGAATAAAACAAATGCGTCAGCCCATTGGTTTTGGACCGACGCATCTATGATTTTCAGATGGGAATTAGTCAAGCTTCAGCACAGCGAGAAACGCTTTTTGAGGCACTTCCACCGAACCTATCTGCTTCATTCGTTTCTTGCCTTTCTTCTGCTTTTCAAGCAGCTTGCGTTTTCGCGAAATGTCACCTCCGTAACATTTGGCAGTTACATCCTTACGCACAGCCTTAATGGTTTCGCGAGCTATGATTTTTGCACCTATGGCAGCTTGAATAGCAATATCAAACTGCTGACGCGGAATAAGTTCCTTCAGCTTCTCACACATGCGTCGTCCAAAACTTACAGCATTATCCACATGAGTAAGTGTGCTCAGTGCATCCACACTTTCGCCGTTAAGCAGTATGTCAAGTTTCACAAGCTTTGACTCTCGGAAATCATACAGATGATAGTCAAACGAGGCATAACCCTTGGAAATGCTCTTTAGCTTGTCATAGAAATCTATTACAATCTCGCCCAAAGGCATATCAAAAGTAAGCTCAATGCGATTACCTGATATATATTCCTGCTTCACAAGCTCTCCACGTTTCCCAAGGCAAAGAGTCATTATCGGTCCGATATAATCTGCCGCAGTAATGATGGATGCGCGTATATACGGTTCCTCAATATGGTCTATTAACGTGGCATCCGGTAAGCCGGACGGATTATGCACTTCAGTCATTGTGCCGCGTTTGTCATATACGCGATACGACACATTGGGCACGGTCGTGATGACATCCATGTCAAATTCGCGGCCCAGACGCTCCTGAACAATCTCCATATGGAGCAATCCGAGAAAACCGCATCTGAATCCGAATCCCAACGCCACCGACGATTCCGGCTGGAATGTAAGAGAGGCATCATTTAATTGAAGTTTCTCCAATGATGCACGTAGATTTTCAAAATCCTCAGTCTCGATTGGATAAACACCGGCAAACACCATAGGCTTGACTTCCTCAAAACCATCTATCGCATCTTTGCAGGGATTTTCCACATGAGTAATCGTATCACCCACTTTCACTTCGCGAGATGTTTTGATACCGGAAATGATATACCCCACATTTCCTGCCGAGAGTTCTTCACGAGGCGACAGATCAAGTTTCAGCACACCTATTTCATCGGCATGATATTCCTTGCCGGTGGCCACAAATTTCACGAAATCATTTTTACGTATAGTACCGTTCTCTATCTTAAAGTAAGCTATGATGCCGCGAAACGGATTGAATACCGAGTCAAAAATAAGAGCCTGCAAGGGAGCTGACGGATCCCCTTCGGGTGCCGGGATACGCTCCACAATAGCCTCAAGGATTTCAGGTACGCCTATTCCGGTCTTGCCGCTTGCTCTGATTATTTCCGAACGATCACATCCGAGCAAATCCACAATTTGATCCTCCACCTCATCAGGCTTTGCGCTATCCAAATCCACTTTATTGATTACAGGGATTATCTCAAGATTGTTGTCGATAGCCATGTAGAGATTGGAAATTGTCTGGGCCTGAATGCCCTGCGATGCATCGACAATCAATAATGCGCCCTCGCATGCTGCTATAGAACGGGACACTTCATATGAAAAGTCAACGTGTCCCGGAGTGTCAATCAGATTCAGCACATATTTCTCTCCGTTAAGCTCATAATTCATCTGTATGGCGTGGCTTTTAATGGTAATGCCGCGTTCTCGTTCCAGATCCATATCATCAAGCACCTGATCTTGGAGGTCTTTACCACCAACAGTGCCGGTATATTCAAGCAAACGGTCGGCCAAAGTGCTTTTGCCGTGGTCAATATGCGCTATAATACAAAAGTTACGGATATTTTTCATATTCTTCTTTATCGCATGCAAAGTTACGCAATTTAATCCATTATGACAAAATTACCGAGGGCGCACCTTACGGCGCGCCCCCGGAGGATATCAGCTGTAAAGCATTGCTGTTAGTAGTTCCACTGGCAGGCAATCATTCTCAGATTCGGGCAAGCAATTGTACGAAGGTCTGTAATCTGATTGTAGCGGCAGTTGATGTAAACCAGAGCATTGTCAAACGACACATCCACAGTGTTAAGCTGATTGTTGTTGCAAATCAAGCGCTGCAGGAAGTTGAGGTTTGAAAGATTAAGTGTGGTAAGGTCGTTGTAAGAGCAATCCACATAAGTGAGGTTGGGGCAACCTTCTACACTCAGTGTAGTGAGATCGTTATAGGAGCATACGAGGTCTATAAGATTTGTGCAACCGTCAAGGCCTAAGGTAACCATGTTGTTGTCGGAGCAAATCATAGTGCGCAGATAGGTCAGACCTTGAATGTACATAGTGTTGATCTCATTGTCGTCAAGATTGAGGTTGGTGAGATTTTCCACTCCGAGCAGATTGAGCTGGGTAAGTTTGTTGTAGCCGCAATAGAGGTTCTTAAGATTTGAGCAACCATTCACAAGCAGTGATTCCAAATTATTGCCCTGGCAATTAAGAGTCTCAAGAGTGGATGAGTTAGCGAGATTTAACTCGGCAAAACGGTTGTTGCTTACATTAAGGGTCTTGATAAGAGGCACGTCACTGATCTCAATGTCGGTAAGACGATTCTTGTAAAGTGAAACCTCATACAGATTGGAGCAACCTTCAAAGTTGGCATCGGCAAGTACGTTGCGCGAAGCGTTTACTACTGACAGAGCGGCATCACCGCTGAAATTCACTGTCGCAATCTTGTTGCGTGACACATCTACTTTGGTCAGAGCTTTGAATCCTGACAGGTCAAGATTGCCTGCAAGATGTTTGTCTTTCCATTCTATAGCCGTTACATGTCCGTTAGCAACGGTTACACCCTCAATAGAGGCGAAATTGTTAAGGTCAGTGACCTTGAGCGCATTGGCGTTAGTACCGCCTTGTTCAGCGTTCTGTGACAAAAAAGCTTTCAGCTGTTTAGCTTCATTTTTGTCGATTTTCTGGGCGAAAGCTGCCGTACATCCTAATACGATAGCAATCATTAACAATGCTTTTTTCATAATCTAAATAGTTGGGTTAATGTTCTTTTTACTATTCTAACAACCCGTATATTAAAAAGATTTTGAACCCTACTGATTTAAATCATTTTAACATTTAATAGTACTAAAAACAATTATTGCTGTCCGATAAAAATCGGGGAAGGCACA
>HF985626.1 GCA_000431155.1 Bacteroides sp. CAG:927 | reverse complement strand
CTTTATTTCTTAACCTTGTTATAGCGGGCATTCAGTCCTTCAAGCACCTCATTGGTAATATCAAGAGCGGGATTGAAATACACACCGGCAGCACGGTACAGAATTGCATCATAATGCTTGGTGGCATTATATTCTTTGATGAAAGCATTAATGGAGTCCGTAAGCTGCTGCTGCTGTGCTGCAAGCTGCTGTTCGGTGTTGCGTTGCATATTGGCAAGATAATTTTGAGCATCTTCCTGCATCTTGTTTATCTTGGCCATATCAGCATTGTAGCTTGCTTCGCTCAGATATCCGTTTGACTTCATCTTCTGCTCTATCTGAGCACCAAATTTCTGAATTTCATTAGCGCGAGCCTGACGGGCATTCTCAAGTTTGCTGTATTCCCGGATTGCCTGTTCCTTAAAATCTTTGGCAAGATTGTAATTGGCACTTATTGTATCCTCATTTATAAAACGGATATTGATTTGTGGTGCCACGGCTGCAACACTGTCGTTTCCTTTCACAGCTGAGGCTTCCACTGAATCATTAGTGTTAGAATTCGATGAGCAGGAGGCGAGAGAGCTGATGGCCAGCACTGCAAGCAGTGCATTAGCGGCAATAGCTAATTTTTTCATTTCTAAATGATCTATCTATAAATTTGTTTATTATTCTAATGTGATAATATAGTTATTCATGGTCACTATGAGCCGCACAGCCTATATTCTTCTCCTTCAAACCTGGCACATCCTTTACGTGGCCGGAAGGGAACTTACTCCCTTTCACAAACAGAACTTTCACTCCAAGCAGCAACACCGCTATAAGGAGCAGCCCAACCGTTAAAAAGAGTAATTTCATAGGCTTATTATGCTTTTGCTGTGCAAATATATGAAACGAAACTAAATTTTTTGTCATAACTGAATTTTATTTTGTACCTTAGTGTGCTCATAACTGAGTTTTTTAACATTATTTTCCACTTACATAGCCAAAAAACTAATTCTAATAACATATTTATGGAACTAAAAGACCTGAAACCCACCCGCGTTTTTGAAATCTTTGATGCCATTACAAAGGTGCCGCGTCCCTCTAAAAAAGAGGGAAAAATACGCGAATTTCTGCTTGACTTCGCTAAGAAAAATAATCTTGACAGCAAAACCGATGCCGTAGGTAATGTTGTGATAACCAAACCCGCCACCCCCGGCCATGAGAATGCCCCGGTTATAATCCTTCAGGGACACATGGATATGGTGTGCGAGAGCAACAACAAGGATTTTGACTTTGAGCACAACCCCATTACCACTATCGTTGATGGCGAATGGGTTCGTGCCGACGGCACGACTCTCGGTGCCGACAACGGTATCGGCGTAGCCGCATCTCTTGCCGTGCTCACCGATCCCAATCTTGTTCATGGACCGCTTGAGGCACTCTTCACCGTAGATGAGGAAACCGGTATGACCGGTGCCTTCAATATCGGCGACAACATGATCAGTGGCGACATGCTTCTCAACCTTGATTCCGAGGACGATGCAGAAATATTTGTTGGATGCGCCGGTGGCGTTGACACAGTGTGCACATTCCACTACAACCGCTCTTATGCACCCAAAGATTTCACTTACTTCCGTATTGACATTGCCAAATGCCTTGGCGGACACTCAGGTGGCGACATTCATCTTGGCCGTGCCAATGCCAACAAACTTTTGGCACGTTTCCTGTTTGACCTCAGCAAAGAGCATGAACTCGTGCTTACTGAAATTGACGGTGGCAACCTCCGCAATGCCATTCCTCGCGCCGCACACGCCGTAATAGGTGTCCACACCTCCAGAAAAGAAGCTGTCCGCGTGGCTCTAAATGAATATGTGGCAAAGGTTGAAAACGAATACAAGGATATTGAACCTACCATGGAAATAACCATGGAAAGCGTAGATGCTCCTGAATTTGCTGTTGACCAGCAAACCACCACATCCGTTATTCGCGCTCTTTACAGCGCTCCCCACGGAGTTGTATCAATGAGCCGTGAACTTGAAGGCCTCGTGGAAACATCCACCAACCTTGCCTCTGTAAAAATGGCTGCCGACAACAAGATTATTGTCACTACCAGCCAGCGCAGCTCTGTGGACTCTCGCAAATGGGACATTGCCAATCAGGTTGAAGCACTCTTCCTGCTTGCAGGTGCTACTGTAGAACACGGTGAAGGGTATCCCGGATGGCAACCCAATATGGATTCTCCCATCATGAAAATTGCACGTGATGCCTACAGTGAGCTTTACGGCATAACTCCTGCCATCAAAGCTATTCATGCCGGATTAGAATGTGGTCTGTTCTTGCAGAAGTTCCCCCATCTTGATATGGTATCCTTCGGTCCGACACTTCAGGGTGTGCACTCACCTTCCGAGCGCATGCATATTCCTGCTGTGGAACGCTTCTATGAGCAGCTTAAACTGACCATTGCCAAGGTCGCTGAACTTAAAAAATAATAATATATCTTCATCAAGCCTGCGGAATGTTCTGTTCCGCAGGCTATTTTTCTTTTATGCCATGAAACTCCTCGTCACATTCCTGTTATTGCTGTTCCCATGTCTCACGGCTTGGGCGCAAAGACATTCTGCCAAAACAGAAGCGGACTCAACGGAAATTGCTACGGACATACTGCCGGACACCATAATGCGCCTTACAGACGAGGACTATAAAGAAGTCGCCGAGCGTCTTGGCGTGGAAGTAGCCGCCATGAAAGCTGTGGTTGACATTGAAGCCGGTGTATCGCACCAAGGGTTCTTTGCCCCCGGCAAACCGATTATCAACTTTGATCTCACCATGTTTCGGCGCTTCGCGGGCAAACGCGGCATAAATCTGGCCAAATACCGCAGCACTCATGCCGAAGTGTTCTCTGCCGTCAATCCTCGACGGCACGGTTCTACTCAGGCAGCACAGCATGTGCGGCTGAGAAAAGCTCGCTCTATCGACGAGCGCACAGCCATTGAGGGTACCTTCTGGGGCATGTTTCAGATTGGCGGATTCAACTGGAAAAAATGTGGAGCGGAAAGCATAAGTGATTTTTACGAAAAAATGAGTCGTTCCGAACGTGACCAGCTTGAGCTGTTTGCCAATTTCCTCCAAAACACCGGACTCGACAAATATCTACGGGCCAAAAACTGGGCCGCATTCTCTCGCGGCTATAATGGTCCCGGTTATGCCAAACGCCGTTACCACACACGCATGGCCTCAGCTTATTCCAAACACAAAGCAAGAGAAAAATCCGGCAATTAACGCCGCAACATACGCACGCTCAGCGCACACATCCCCACCGACACCACTGCGGCACACCACATGGACACACTCATTGACAGCCATACCACTCCGGCCGTCACTGCCATGCACACAATCATCCATTCGGCTGTAGCCTTGGGCATCCTGTAGCCGTATCGTTTGTGTACGGTAATATACACTGCTATAGCATATACAAGATACCATAGGGCAAAGGCCCATCCGAGTCCCTGCATCCCCATAAGCCAGTATCCGCCAATTGACAGGGCAAGGCATATCAATCCCGAGCATACTTCCAACGCCATATATATTCCGCCTTCGCCCTTGGCCACAATCATATACCCCATACACCATGACACGCACCGCCACACGCACCCCAGCATAGCCACGACTACATACGGAACCGCAGGCATAAAATCGGCGGAATAAAGCAATGTCACCACCCACGGAGCAAATGCCGCAAGAAGACATCCGGCTGCCGACACTATGCTTAGCATCACATAAATCTCATGATTCACGAATACGTTGGCTCGCGTGAATCCTCTTCCTAAGGCTTGCGACAGCCGTGGGAAAAACTCCATTCCGATAGCCGAAAAAGCCACGCCCATATATTTGATTATCAACGTATAGCCACACTGGAAATAGCCCATTTCGGTTTCACCGCCTTGATGATTGATATACGACATGAGCAGATAATTAACACACCATACCACAAAACTTGATGCCGTCAGATATATTCCGAATCTGAGCATGTTATTGCGTATCGCCGTCAATTCTTTCTTATCCGCATTCCCGATATTTACTTTTTCCTTGGATCTGTGCCACCAATAGCTGCAAAATATACAAACTGAATAAGCCAGTATCACCGGCACGATACCGTCAATTCGCAGAAAATACAATATAGGCACCGACACGCCCAATGCCAATATTGACCCGCTCACTGAAGCCCTCGCTATAGCTGACAATCGGTGCAAGCCCTGAAGTACACCTGATTCTATCGCTGTAACTGAATTGATGATTATACTCACTCCAAGCCAGCAGAATGCCCACCAGTAATCACTGTTGCCAAACGAAATATCACTCAGCACCCGGCTTAGAGCCGCGCACAAAACGCCGGTACCAATACCCAGCATCACGCACAATCTGCGCGCCACGAATATACTCATCTGCTTTCGCACATCATCCGTGCCTGATGCAATTTGGCGTACGGCACTGTTTCTTATTCCGGTTTGTGTAAGCGCACCCAGCATCTCCACCACCGAATTGAACAATCCGAACAGACCCACGCCGGATGCCCCGATCCACAGTGCCACGAGCTTTGTTCTAACTACTCCGCACAACATTGCAAGGCCCTCGGAAGTGCCGAACACGCCAAGAGCCTTAAGCACTATGGCCGACAATTGTGACGAACCCTGCCTGTTTATCATTCTTTATTTCACCCAAAGAGTTGGGTTAAGTTTTTGCCGCTCCTTTCTAAGCTCGAAATGTAGCACTGCCCTGCCGCCGTCATCAGGATCGGCATATATTGATCCTATACGTTGACCGGCTTTTATGGCATCGCCCACTTTCACGTTAAGGCCCGACAGATTTGCGTAAATTGACAAATAACTGCCATGGCGCACCATGACTATAGTATTGAACCCCGGCTGCTTGAATATGGCTGACACCTTTCCGGCAAATATGGCTCTGGCATACGCTCCCGAAAGTGCCTCTACATCTATACCACTATTGTCTGTCTCCACATGCTCGAGTTCCGGATGCTTCTGCCGTCCGAATCCGCGCACTATTCTGTACTTGCCATTTACAGGAAACAGCAGTCTTCCCTTATTGCTCTCAAAACTACCGTTAAGCTTGCGGTCTGCCTCAGCTATACCACTTATCCCCGAAGATTTGGAAGCGGATTTGGAAGCCGAAGATTTACTTTTCCCGGTTGATTTTCCTTTAGCCTTGGCTTCGGCATCGGCCTTGGCTTTTGCCTTTGCCTCAGCTTCCCTGCGGGCTTTTTCGGCTCGTGCCTGCTCTGCTGCAATGAGGCGGTCAAGTTCGGCATCAAGGGCACGCATCTTTTTCTCTTTGGCCCTCAGCGCTGCCCGCAAACCACGTTCCTCTTTCTTCAGTTTGGCTACAAGCTGGTCGCTCTGTTTTTTCTGTCCTTCAAGATTACGCTTTTCCTGGGTCAGAGTCATGAGCGATGCCTCACGTTTTCTGTGCAGCTCGTTCATCTGCATTTTATGCGTTTCCACGCGATGCGACACCGTATCAATCTCGTTACGCCGCCGAGCACTCCATCGGGCAAATTCGCGCATATACCTTATTCGCCGAAAAGCCTCCGTAAAACTTTTTGCTGAAAATATATAAGCCAGCTCGCCCATAGTACCCTGCTGTCCCTGCATACTGCGAAGCGCAGCCACATAGGCCCTGCTAAGTGAATCACGCCGTGAGGTAAGATGGTTCAGACTGTCCGACATAACACCTATACGTGAATTCAATGAGTCAATGCCGGCCTGCGCCACGCCTATAGCCTTGGTACTTCGGGTTATTTCATTTCTCAGTCCGGAGAGCTTGTTCAGCTCTCGCTCAGCCTCCTTTGTTTTCTTTGACAATTGTTTGGAAGTCTCCTTAATCTCCCGTTGCGTTGACTGTCGCTCTTTTTTTACATTTGTTATGTTCCTGCGCGGCTTTGCACCATAAATCGGGGCACACAAAACAGCACATAGCACGCCAACCAACCACATTTTCCACAAAACTCTGCCTCGCTTCATACTCTCAAACCTACAAATTAGTCAGACTTTTAAGCACCGATGCCCCATCCACTTTATTATATGAATCCGGCACTTTGGGCTCACGAGGGTTGAACACATCACCCCATTTGGCTCGTTTCCAGTTCCAAAAAATAGTGGCGTCAATCTCCGTAGCTCCGATTTTGGTTTTAATCCCGATCTGCGATGCCATTGGTCCGCAAGGAGTATTCACAGGCTCTCCATACAGCAATGCCACGGGTGTTTTGTTCAAGAGCTGCACCACTGCGGCATTCAACACCGTTTTAGGCTCAAACCAAAAACCGTATTCCATACTTTCAATCTCCGACTCGGGCTGCAGGCTCCACCCTCCGGCTCCATCACTTGCAAATGTGAACAGCTCGGGGTTTACATCCGAAATATCGTTTGTCCCCAACACAAAAGGACGCCCGATCAGAAGATCCTGCAAATTATATGTATTCACGTTAAATCCTCCCAGAAATTTGGCGGGGGGCTCCGAAATATAACGCTTGTTCATTTTGTCGGCTACAGTTATATTGGTGTCGCTCACATACAGCCACACCATCTCCATTCCTATGAACTTGAGCGATATCAGCACGCTCTTACCACGCAGCATTTCTGCCGTACCCGAAATAGAAAATGATTTTGGGCTGTTGATTTTGACGGACAGCGGCACACGCACCTGCTGCCACGGTTTATAAAGACCGGTCACATTCCTCAGATACTCCACACCCTCATCAGCACTTATCACCTGAGCGGAAGTGGCAGCACCTGTCTGTTGCGAAGATGGCACTTCCGATGACGCGCCTTTTTTCTTGCCTCCGCAGCCAACGGCCATAACGGCCACAAACAAAATGCAGATTATGTTGATTAGCGATTGCTTCATTTGTAATAAAATGTTTTATGTTTCACCTTGCGTTTGAGCAAATCGTTATCAGGATCCAGAGCAAGAGCCTTGCGCCAGAATTCAAGAGCCTCATCCGGCTCCTTGTTCATGAAATATATATCGCCGGCATGCTCATAAAGCTCCGCACTGGGTGCCGATTCATTTTCAAGCGCGCCATCAATCACTTCTTTAGCCTTGACATAATCCTGTTTTTTGAACAGCACCCACGCATATGTGTCAAGCGAGGTCCCATCCTCAGGCTTCTCTGACACGACTTTCAGAATCATCGCCTCAGCCTTGTCAAGGTCTCTGTCCTCACAAGCCAGATAGTAAGCGCAGTTGTTCAGTGCGCCAAGATTATTCGGATTCAACTCTATGGCCTTGGAATATGCCGCAAATGCCGAATCCTTTTTCTCCCATGCGTAATACGAATCTCCCTTGGTGGTATATAGCTCCGACATAAGCTCCGTATCGGTACTGTCGGCAGAAGCTATCGCCTCATCAAGCAAGTTAATGGCACTTTCATATTTCCCCATCTGATTATACCCGATAGCCTGCATAGCTATCAGACGGGAATTGCCGGGGAAATAATGCAATCCTCTTACTGCTGCATCCACCGTTTTCTGCCAATTGCCTCCCTGCAGCTGCAAACTGGTGTATTGGAGCCATGATGTTTCATCCGACGGGTCACTGTCCACTGCATACCCCATCTGCTCCGCAGCCTCGGTAGTCTTATCCGTAAGCATGAGATATTCCGCATACATTTTACGCACAATGGCATCATGCGGATACTGGTCTATAATTGACCCGAACACATCGGTGATTCGCCCTGTTTGGGTACTGTCGCGATAAAGCTCGCTCACATATTGGCGCAATATTTCAAGCTTTGATTCAAGATCAAGGTCAGGCTGACGCATAGCCTGAAATACCTCCCGGTCATATCCCGCGCTGTCACCCACCATTTGATAATAGCTTGCCCTATGATAATAAGCCGCACCGCTTGACGGATCAAGTTCAACAGCGCGGTCAAAATATTTCAGGGCCGAATCTTTTCGTCCCAGTTTCATCATGGTGATGCCCACCATTGAATTGTACTCTGACGAGTTGGGCGATGACTCCAGCAACAATTCTGCCTCGCGCAATATTGCAGCGGTATCGCGTCTTATACTCTCAACCTGTATTTTGCGTCCTGTCAACAATGGCATTGAACCTTCGGCCTGCTCTATGTGATTATATATGTCCAATGCTTTTGCGAGATTGGCCGAATCAATAGTGGCCGTAAGCAAATCAGCATACTTCAATGCCACCTCCGGACGCTCGGAATTACGGCGATATAACGTGTCCCACATAGCAAGTGCATCTTTGCGATGCCCCAAATTATCGGCCAAAGCAGCGTACTTGGCACAATTATACAAATCCTGCGGATTGGAATAGGCATAATCGGCCAGCATCGCCAAACCGTTCTCAAGCTCCGCACTGTCACCTTCCGACAGCATCATACGGCTCACACCTACCTCCATACCCAGATACTTGTCATTGGGATTCAGCTCATAAGCACGGCTCACCAGCTCATAGTAGGCATCAGACTTTTCCTGCTGCTTGAGTCGCTGGCTCTCGAGAAATATATAGTCAGCCTTGCGCACATCAGCCTCACTCACATTCTTTTTGTGAGGTTTGCCCGCCGCTGTCGCCACCATGAATATGGCAACAACCGTCATCAATACTATCGTTGTCGGCTTTATCGAGATGGATGAATGTTTGCTCATTTTATCAAAGCGTAAATAAGTAGAGAGTGTAAAAAATCAATAGCTCGCGTTGCGGGCTACTGCACTCCTGTGTGTCCGAAACCGCCGGCACCGCGCTCGGTCTCGTCAAGATATGACACAGTCACCCAACTGCCGCGAGTATAGGGAGCAATAACCATCTGGCATATTCGCTCTCCGTCATTTATAACAAAAGGGTCACTTGAAAGGTTGATTAATATCACTCCTATCTCACCGCGATAATCCGCATCCACAGTGCCGGGCGTATTCACAAGAGTTATGCCATGCTTGAGCGCAAGGCCGCTGCGTGGACGCAGCTGACATTCATACCCTTCAGGCAATGCTATTCTTAGACCCGTGGGCACAAGCACACGCTGCATTGGCATTAGGGTGATAGGAGCATCAAGATTGGCCCTCACATCCATGCCGGCCGAGCTGTCGGTACTGTACGCAGGCAACGGATGGCGCCCGCTGTTGATTACCTTGATCTTCACGTTGTCCATATCAAAATGCCACACCGAAACGCACACATGCCATGTGCAGTGAATGGATAGATTTATCTCCCTCCTTGTAAAATCCGTTCATGCCGTTGTATATATAACTGAGCATCAAATATGAACGGAATGTGCGGCCGGTGGCAAGGTTCACCCCTATTCCCGGTGACACATACATTCTTGTCTGATGATTCTTGTCATTGAGGTTATTGAACACGCATCCCACTCTGAAATCGCCGAAACATAAGGTAGGACGCTTGCTGAAACCGGTGCGTAAAATAGCATATACCGGAAATGAACGCACACTGTTATTTACCATCATATCTATGGATGCGCCTACGCCAAGCAGATTTATCCATGAGTTGCGATATCCGAAATTTGCGTCAAGATTTATTGACGACATATCGTGGCCTGTCATATCTATACAACCGCCCACTGCTGCACCCCAGCCGAATCCACGAGGCAACGGCGCCGGTCTTTCTGCTGCATATGCTCCGGCGGTGATAATCACAGCCAGCAATAATGTGATGATTCTTTTCATAATGTAGCTTCTACTTTAATACAAAAGTACACTATTTTGTATTATTGTGCAAATCTAACCTTTCACCAGACATACGCATGCCCAGTTCTTGTGCTCGGTGTAGTCCACATATCTCATGCCGCACTTCTCGGCTGCGGCACGAACCACTGGAATATCTTCCACATAAAATCCACTTAGAAGCATCGTTGCACCTTGGGCCATCGCACCGACATAACAATCCATGTCGGCAGTTATAACATTGCGGTTGATATTGGCCACAAACACATCGGCATCAAACCCCACATCCTCAAGCCTGGAGGCATCGCCCTCTATCATAATTATTTCAGGATGAGAGTTCAGGCTCACATTTTCTACAGCGTTGGTATAAGCAAACGGATCTATCTCTATTGCCGCCACAGGTGATGCTCCGCGCATGGCGGCCAAAATAGCGAGTATTCCGGTTCCTGTACCCATGTCCACCATACTCTTGCCGCGAAGATCCATCTCCAGCAGCCGCCCTATTATCAGTGAAGTTGTACTATGGTGCCCCGTGCCAAAAGCCATTTTCGGGTCAATGACTATATCGTATTTGCATTGTGGCACATCCTTGTGAAATGAGCTGTGTATCACACATTCACCACCTACTACTATAGGCTGGAAATAGTTCTTTTCCCACTCGGCGTTCCAGTCACGGCCTTCCACCTTCACGGCACTCCATTCGCATTTGGTTTCAAACGGAAGAGACTTTACCAGAGCATCCATATCGCCTGTGTAATCACTCTCCTTGACATAAGCCGTCAAACCGGATTCATCAGGCACAAAACTCTCAAAACCCACATCGGCAAGCATGGCCGCAAGCAGGTCTGTCATATATTCTTCGCAAGGGTTAAGATTAAATCTTAACTCTACGTAGTCATTCATATTTTACTTGATAACAATTGGTTATAATAATTCAGCTTCAAAATCTCAGCGACGCAATGTGCGGATCAGACGCGCAACCTTGCTTCCGATTTTGAATGCAAACACAGCATAATCCACATACGTGAATCCGCTGAGCAATTTGCTCCATATCGACCCGGATGCCACACCCGGCATACCCGATCTGACCTCCGAAAACTCGTTCATCAACTTCGTTTTCGACACTTCCATTCGCGCCAGCAAAAATGCCTTCTGATACATCATCTCTTCCATAGTGTATCCTTGCCAATTATCTTGGACATGAGGCAGTTGTTTCTGTTTCATTTCATCAAAAGTTTAAGATAAGAGCAACTTAGATACAAACCGGCAAACGGGATTCAGTATCAGCTGCTTTCTGAATATAACAACGACACCCAGCAACAACGCATACACCCCGGCCATTATAACCAAAGCCCACCCGTAGCCTACGCCTGTAGCTATCCAGAACACTACAGCCATGGACACAAAAAACAAAGCTACAGCACACAATGCTCCTATCAGCAATGCCAGCGATATGGCCGTAATAAGGGTGCTTACTTTTTCTGCCGCCGTGAGCTTGCAATACTCCAGCTTCATGGTTCCATACTCTTTGAGCTGCGCCCAAAGGTTGGCAAAAGAATTGGATTGATTTGACATAAACAAAACAGTTACGGTATGGAACACGACACAAGCCCGCCGCAAGGCGATTACTTCCGAGCGGCGTGCTTATGCTTTTGTCTTTTCTTTATAATTAGTCGTCGATTTCTGTTGTAAGCTGCTCGACCAGAGCATCTATTTCATTTTCTGTGCAAAGGATTCCTTTTTTACGAAGCACATCCTTAATGCGACGGCGCAAATCCTCACCTTTTTCAGGAGCAAAAAGCACTGCGGCACCGGCACCTACTATAGCACCGCCCAAAAAAGCATACAATAATCCTAAATTCTTCATATCGGTTTCTTTTGTTTGGTTCGTTCTAAATGACAAATCAATGCCGTCAAGCCTTCGGGGTGATTTCGTCAGCTATCTCGTCGGCCAATTCTTCAAGCTTGTTCTTTTTCAGCTTAATGCCTTTAGCTTTGAGAAATTTTACTATCTCGTCACGAGTGGATTCACCTTTTGCGGGGGCAAAAAGCAGACCAAGGGACGCTCCGGCAATGGCGCCACCTACTACAGCAAGAATCACATGTAATGGTTTCATTTCCTAATTTATTTGGGGTTGTTAATTTTCAATTATAATATTAGAACAACCTACACCCGAATAGGTTCGGTAGCACACCGCTAAATTAAATATTATATTTAACATTCACAACAAAAATTATCCGTATATTTGTACCTCAATTAAGAATAACCCATTTTTACCATTATTTACCATGAGAAGAACCCTTGTTTTGGCGCTCGGTGCCACATGTCTGTTTGCCGTCGCCAATCCGCCAGTCCAAAAGGCAAACTATCAGGTGATTCCCTTGCCTCAGGAAATATCCGTCCAGCAAGGCAAACCGTTTGTGCTTACGGCATACACCGTCATAGCATACCCCGAGGGCAACGCCAAGCTCAAACGCAATGCAGAGCTGCTTGCCGATTACATCTTCAATCTCACCGGCACTCAGCTTCCGGTTGTAACAAAAGCTCCAAGCTCTAACGCAATAGTCCTCAGCGACAACCTTAAGAGCGAAAACCCTGAAGCATACAACCTTACCATCACGCCCGATTTTATAACCATCAATGGCGCTTCGGCCGCCGGCAACTTCTACGGCTGCCAGACTCTGCGCAAATCCATTCCGGAGCAGAAAACCACCATCGTGGAATTCCCGTGCGCAAATATTTCCGACCAGCCGCGTTTCGCTTATCGTGGCGCGCACTTGGATGTAGGCCGACACTTTTTCCCGGTTGACTCGGTGAAATCTTTCATCGACATGATTGCCCTCCATAATATCAACCGATTCCATTGGCACCTCACCGAGGATCAGGGGTGGCGTATTGAAATCAAATCCCGTCCTGAACTTACATCCAAAGGCTCTATTCGTCCCGGGACAATGAACGCCAAGGATTTTGAGTCATCCGACGGCATTCCCTATGGTGGATATTACACTCAGGATCAGGCCCGCGACATCGTGAAATATGCAGCCGACCGCCACATAACCGTAATCCCCGAAATTGACCTCCCGGGTCATATGCTTGCTGCGCTCAAGGCTTATCCGGAACTCGGATGCACCGGTGGCCCGTATGAGTTATGGACCAAATGGGGTGTGGCCGAGGATGTTCTTTGCGCCGGCAACGATTCCACCATCAAATTCATTGATGATGTGCTTGCCGAAGTAGTTGACATTTTCCCCTCTGAATACATCCATGTAGGTGGCGACGAATGTCCTAAAGTGCGCTGGGAAGCTTGCCCCAAATGTCAGGCCAAAATCAAAGAGCTTGGACTAAAAACCGACAAACACAGCACTGCCGAGCAGAAACTGCAGACTTATGTCATGACCGAGGCTTCAAAAAGCCTTGCCAAACGCGGACGCAAAATGATAGGTTGGGACGAGATTCTTGAAGGCGGCCTAACCCCGGGTGCTGTCGTGATGTCTTGGCGCGGAACTGAGGGTGCAATCGCTGCCGCACAGCAGAACCATTATGCCATCATGACTCCCACCAACTATTGTTATTTTGACTACTATCAGACCAACGACCGCGAAAACGAGCCTTTGGCTGGCGGTGGCGTGGTGACACTTGAGCAAATCTACAATTTCAACCCCGCTCTTGACGTGCTCACTCCTGAGCAGAAAAAATATATCATGGGCGCACAGGCCAACCTTTGGACAGAATATGTTCCCAACCTCTATACTGCTCAATATCAGGAACTCCCGCGCATGGCAGCCCTGAGTGAAGTGCAGTGGTGCCAGCCCGAAGCAAAGAAATATGAGGATTTCCAGCGTCGCCTGCAGCAGATGCTTGCCACTTATGATGCACTGGGATATGTTTATGCCCGCCACGTATATGACATCACCCCCCACCTCATCAACAACCCGGAGAAAGGTTGCATCACTGCCGACCTCTCAACAATGGGCAATGACGCCAAAATATATTATACTCTTGACGGTTCGGAGCCTGATGAGCACTCTCTTCTCTACACCGCACCCGTTGACCTCAACAAATCCTGCACCATCAAGGCTGTTGCCATACGACCCAACGGCAAAAGCCATGTTTGGACCGACAGTGTAGTATTCAACAAGGCCACCTCTCATGAAGTAAAACTCGCCAACGCCCCGCACTCACGCTATTCGGCCAACGGAGGCGCAACTTTGGTGGATGGACGCTTCGGCACACCCACTTTCACAACCGGCGAATGGGTAGGCTGGGAAGGCAAACCCATCATTGCCACCATCAACCTTGGCAAAGAGGAAGAAATCTCAAAAGCCGGCATACGCTTGCTTGTTGACACTCCCAACTGGATTTTTGATGCACGCGGCATCAAGATTGAAGTTTCGTCAAACGGCAAAAAATGGACCACAGTAGCTTCTGAAAAACTCCCCGTCATGTCAGGACATACCGACTATATCAAGCTTCACGAATATTCATTCAAGCCTGTCAAAGCCCGTTATGTACGCATCACTGCCGAATGTGAAACATCGCTTCCCAAATGGCATGGTGTCGGCTATAACAAACCCGGTTTCATATTTGCTGATGAAATTATAGTGGAATAATATTCCCTCTTACGCATGCTGTCATAGCAAGCTTAAAACAACAAAGCTCCTGAAAGTTTTCTCTATTGACTTTCAGGAGCTTTCCTTTTATCTCTTGTCTGTTTTATATCTCGTATGGATATTTTACATCCCATAGATATAGTGCCTGCGGTGGCATGGAAGTGCCTGCCGCACATCTGTCGCGCCTTTCTATAATATCCTTGAACTGCTGCTCACTCAGCTTGCCTCTGCCCACATCCACGAGCGTGCCCACAACAGCACGCACCATATTGCGCAGAAACCGGTCCGCACTGATCACAAACACATGGCCGCCCGGCACTTCGCGCCATTCGGCCTCAGTCACCTTGCAGATATTGGTCTTGGTATCGGTGTGAAGTTTGGCAAACGATGTGAAATCTTCCGTGTCAAGCAAATGTTTGGCGGCACGGTTCATCGCCGCATAATCAAGGTTGGCCGGAGCCTTCCACGACAACGGATAGAAAAACGGCGATTTCTCACTTACCGCATAATAATGATAGGTACGCGATATGGCATCAAATCGTGCATGCGCATCCGCATGCACCGGAGATATGCCATACACCGCTATATCTTTCCCCACTATAGAGTTAAGTGCATTCACAAGGCGTTTCGGATCATCAAGCCGGTGCTCCATATCAAAGTGTGCCACCATCATCCTCGCGTTTACACCCGTGTCAGTACGACCCGCGCCCGTTATTTTCACCTCAGTGCGCAATACAGTGCTGAGACATTCCTCCAGCACCTGCTGCACGCTTATGGCATTGGGCTGGTATTGCCATCCGTGAAACGGCTCGCCACGGTAAGCAAGTCGCATGAAATATCTATGCATCAATCATTCTCCAGATAGGTATAACCATACAGGCCTGAGCGGTAGTTGCTCAGGAACTCTCTTCCCTCTTCCGGAGTTATTCGCCCGGCTTTCATTGAAGCAGTAACCCATGTTTCCACATTTCGCACCAGCTTCTTGGGATTGAATTCCACGTAATCAAGCACCTCTGCCACAGTTTCACCGTCTATTATACGGTCTATTTCATAACGGTCCTTATAAACCGATATATGCACTGCATTGGTGTCGCCGAACAGGTTGTGCATGTCTCCGAGTATCTCCTGATATGCTCCCACAAGGAACACACCTATATAATACGGTTCATCACGTTTTATGGAGTGTACGGGCAATGCATTGGAAGTGCCGTGGGATGTTATGAAATTGGCTATCTTGCCGTCGCTGTCGCAGGTAATGTCCTGAATGGTGCATGTGCGGTCGGGCCGCTCGTCAAGCCTGCTGATCGGGATAATCGGGAACAACTGGTCTATCGCCCATGAATCCGGCAGTGATTGAAACAGTGAGAAGTTGCAGAAATACTTGTCAGGAATCATTTTTGATATTTTACGCAATTCCTCGGGCGCATGTTTCATCTCATTTGCCATCTCCCCTACCTCACGTGCCACTGACCAGAAAAGTTTCTCAATCTGCGCACGTGTGTTAAGGTCAAGCATTCCAAGGCTGAACAAATCCAGAGCCTCCTCACGTATCTGCAATGCGTCATGCCAGCTTTCAAACAACCGAGGCTGGTCAAGGCGGTCCCAGATAGTGTACAGCTCACGAAGCAGCTCATGCGCATCCGGAGCAATCTCCTCATTGTCCTTCCATACAGGCAATGAAGTAGTTTCCAGCACTTCAAAAATCAGCACCGAATGATGGGCCGTGAGCGAGCGACCGCTCTCGGTTATTATGTTGGGCTGGGGTATGTTGTTCTTTTCGCACACATCCACCAGTGCCGACACAGCATCGTTGGCATATTCCTGAATACTGTAGTTCATGGAGCTTTCGGAAGATGCATTTCGTGTACCGTCATAATCCACTCCGAGACCTCCGCCTATATCCACGAAGTCAATATTGAATCCGAGTGATGACAGCTGCACATAAAATTGCATAGCCTCACGCAATGCGTTCTTGATAAGGCGTATCTTGGTAACTTGGCTGCCGATATGAAAATGTATCAGCCGCAGGCACTCCGACATACCTTTCTTCTTTAGAAAATCAAGAGCTTGGAGCAACTCTGTGGAGTTCAATCCGAATTTTGACTGGTCACCGCCGCTCTCTTCCCATTTTCCGGAACCGGACGATGAAAGTTTTATACGTATGCCCACATTGGGCTTTATCCCTATGCGCTTTGCCACACTTGCTATAAGATCCAGCTCATTCAGCTTCTCCACGACAAGAAATATGCGGCGTCCCATCTTTTGGGCAAGAAGAGCCAGCTCCACAAAACTCTCGTCTTTATAACCGTTGCATATGATTAATGCATTCTCGGCTATGTTGGTGGCAAGAACGGCATGAAGCTCAGGCTTTGAGCCTGCCTCCAGACCTATATTGAATTTTTTGCCATGGCTCACAATCTCTTCCACCACCGGACGCATCTGGTTCACTTTGATGGGATAAATCAAAAAATTCTGAGCCTGATAATTATATTCCTCAGCAGCTTGCTTGAAGCATCGCGATATTTTCTCAATACGGTTGTCAAGAATATCAGGAAAACGAAGCAACAGTGGAGCAGTGACATCGCGCACCTGCAGTTCGTCCATAAGTTCCTTGATATCTACCGATGCATACCCCACCTTCGGAGTCACCTGCACGTGACCTTTGTCATTGATGGAGAAATACTTCAGTCCCCAACCGTTTATATTGTACAGTTCCGCGCTGTCTTCAATACGCCATTTTCTCATTTGGTTACGAATAATTTTGTATGGATAATGAGTGCAAAAATAACAATTCACTTCCACAATATCACCATAACGCACCCACAAATATCGCTTTACAACTTTACTGCGAATTTTTTTCAAAAAACATGTGGCAAATCAGCAATTTTTTGAATACCTTTGTATCGTATATCAGTATGTTGATACGATATAGTTAATTTATTCAAGTTTCAAATCATATTATTTATGAGTAAGAGTATTTGCTATTCATTAATGATGGCCGGTGTAGTGCTTCTTTCCAGCTGTAATGGTAAGATGAACCCTTTCAAAGCCGACTATTTTTCTACTAACCCCAACCCCTTGGAAGTGGTAGGCGAACAGGTTCCCGCCACTGTGAGCGGCAATGTTCCCTCCAAGTTCTTCAAGAAAAACGCTGCTGTCACCATAACCCCCGTTCTGGTTTACGCAGGGCAGGAATCAATGGGCGCACCTGTCACCTATCAGGGTGAGAAAGTTCGTGGCAACGATCCCGTTGTAAGCTACGAAAATGGCGGTCAGCTCACAGTTCCTGTAAGCTATGCTTACCAGCCCGACATGCTCAAGAGCGAGCTTTACCTTGCTTTCAATGTCAAGCAGGGCAACAAACAGTACGTTCTTCCCCGCGTAAAAGTGGCCGACGGTGTGATTGCAACCGCTACTATGGCCGATGCCGCTACCGTTAACCCCGCTCTCGCAGCCGACAAGTTCCAGCGTATCATCAATGAAAAATACAGCGCTGACATCCGCTTCCTTATCAATCAGGCCAACCTGCGCCAGAGCGAGCTTAAATCTCAGGCTGTGGCTGACTTCAACAAGAACCTCAACGCTGCCAATGCTGATTCTTCCCGCGTGATTGAGGAAATCAACATCTCCTCTTATGCTTCTCCCGAAGGTTCTCTTGACCTCAACACCCGTTTGGCCGAGAACCGCGAGAAAAACACAAGCGCTTACCTTCAGAACCAGCTTAAGAAAGATAAAATCACTGAATTCGGCGAGCTCACCGCACAGTTCACTCCCGAAGACTGGGAAGGCTTCCAGAAACTCGTAGGCCAAAGCAACATTCAGGACAAGGATCTTATTCTTAGCGTTCTGTCAATGTACAAAGACCCCGAACAGCGCGAAAAAGAAATCCGCAACTTCGCTTCTGTATTTGAAGTCCTCGCTGACGAGATTCTTCCGCAGCTCCGTTATTCTCGCATCACCGCTTCTGTCAACGTAATAGGCAAGAGCGATGAAGAGATTGCCCGTCTGGCCGAGAACAACCCCTCTGCCCTCACTGTTGACGAGCTCCTTTATGCCGCAACTCTCACCAACGACAACAATCGCAAGAAAGCCATCTATCAGGATGTTACCCGCTTATATCCCAACGATTATCGTGGTTACAACAACCTTGGCATGACTCAGTACATCAACAAGGATTACGAGGCTGCTCTTGCAAGCTTCAATCAGGCTGCCAAACGCGCTCCCGAAAGCTCTGAGGTAAACATGAACCGTGGTCTTGTATCACTTCTCAACAAAGATTACCGTGCAGCTGCCAACAGCCTCGGCTCTGCAGCCGGTCTTCCCGAAGCCGGTGAAGCCATGGGTGTTTACTACCTCCAGCAGGGTGACTATCCCGCTGCAGTGAAAGCCTTCGGCTCTGCCAAGACCAACAATGCTGCCCTTGCTCAGATTCTTACCAAGGACTACAGCACCGCCAATCGCACTCTTGAAGCCGTTGCGAACCCCGATGCCACCACCTACTACCTCAACGCTGTACTTGGCGCCCGCACCAACAACGCTGACAAAGTGATGACCAACCTTCGCAAAGCCATCAAGCTTGACGATTCTCTTGCAAACAAGGCTCTCAACGACCTTGAATTTGCCAAATTCAACCTTGGCAGCGCCATCAACTGATTATCATTCAACCCATAATAAAAGGGCGGCCTTACAACAGGTCGCCTTTTTTTGTGTTGATAAGTATGTTTTTCACCACTGCATCTCTAAGTAATCGGATTTTCCCTTTCCGATTACTTACGGTTTACATTTTCCCACAGGAGGTTCAGAAAGTGTGATTCTCACCACGGTGGTGATAGACAGACTGCGGGCAATCGCTTCATCAAAATGCTCCATGTATTTTGGCAAAAAGCGTTGACAGAGCAACTTCAATGCCTCTGTTTTCTCATTATTGTTTTCGACTATAGCAGCTGTGCCTATAGCTATGGCCGAATGATAATGCTCGGTAAAATTCTTCTTCTCCTCTTCATAAACCGGAGTACAGCGGCTTACTGCCGAAAGACTGACCACGGGGTGATGCATGATGCAGTCAATCTTCTCGCCTTCCCCCGCACAGTGAAAATAAAAAACATCACCCTTGCGTACCAGCGACAAAGGCAACCCGTACGGTGTTCCGTCAGGACGCACCATACTTACCGTAACAAATGGTGCCTTGTCAAACACCTCCATGGCCCACTGCGCATCGCGCTGTCTGGCCGATTTTCTCATCGCTCTCATATATATTCCATTATAAATATTATGCCTGCATACCACAAAAATACAAAAATTTGATGTTATTGCTATTTTCTTTAACTTTGCAGTTGCATGTGCAAAATATAAACTTTACTGCGCCGTTATATACTTATGAGAAATAAACTGTTACTTATAATTGCCGTTATATGCCTGACTGTCACTGGTTGCCGAGGTCCTAAACTCGCCACCGCCGATGAGCAGATGGCTCGCGGCGAATACTACGACGCATCCAAGACCTATCGCAAAATCTACAATAAGCTCACCAAGAAAGCCGACCGTCCTTTGCGTGGCGAAGTTGCATTCAAAATGGCCAACGCTCATCGCATGCTCAGCCAGAGCGCTCGTGCAGCCGCAGCTTATCAGAATGCCATTCGCTACGGTTATCCCGACACTCTTGCACAACTCTATCTGGCCCAAATGCTACATGCCGACGGCAAGTATTCACAGGCCATACGTGCATATCAGGAATATCTGATGCAGAACCCACGCTCCTCAACAGCCATCAACGGCCTCAAAGGTGCCCTGATTGCCGACAGTCTCCGCGCCAACCCCAACCGCTACATAGTAAAATCAGCCAAGCTGTTTAATTCCCGACGCTCCGATTTCTCTCCCATGTTCAATGACGAGATTCTGTATTTCACCACCACCAATGAAAAAGTGGTTGGCGAGAAACGCAGTGAAATCACCGGCATGAAAAAAAGCGACATTTGGATGGCACGCAAAAATGAGCGTGGCGAATGGCTCAGACCCGAAGCCGTGGAAGGAGAGCTCAACTCCGACATGGACGAAGGTATAGCGAGCTTCTCCCCCGATGGCAGCACCATGTACCTTACCGTGGCAAGACGCATGCCCGACAGAAACACCGGTGTTGAAATATACACCTCCTCGCGCAGCGATGCATCATGGTCCAAACCGGTAAAATTAGAAATAACAGCCGACACTATTTCAAGTTTCGGCCATCCCTCTGTCAGTCCTGACGGCAAGTACCTTTATTTCTCAAGCGACATGCCCGGATTCGGTGGCAAAGACCTGTGGCGCATTGACCTTCAGGAACGTGCCGGATCTCTTGAAAACCTTGGAGAACAGATCAACACTCCGGGCGATGATGTCTTTCCTTATGTAGTAAGCGACAGCATACTCATATTCTCATCCAACGGACATCCCGGTATGGGCGGTCTTGACCTTTTCCGCGCAACTCTGCAGCCCGATGGCAACTGGATAGTAAGCAACATGGGTGCCCCCCTCAACTCCAACGCCGACGATTTTGGCATGACTTACAATCCGCATAAAGCCAATACCGGTTATTTCAGCTCCAACCGAGGCGATGGTCGTGGCTACGACCACTTGTTCTCATTTGAGCTTCCCGACCTCAAAATCAATCTCTCGGGCTGGGTGATGGATGTGGATGAAGAACCGGTGCCAAACGCTGTAATACGCATTGTGGGCAATGACGGCACCATTCAGAAAACTGCTGCCCGTCCCGACGGCTCATTCTCTTTCCCGCTTCAAAGAGGTGTCAGCTATGTCATGATGGCAGGCGCTAAGGGATACCTCAACGCACGCCAGCAGTTCACTGCCGACACCGCCGCCTTAGATGCTGAATATGAAGTTGACTTCATGCTTGCATCTCTTTCCAAACCCAACATTGTGGAGAATATTTTTTACGACTTTGACAAGGCCACCTTGCGTCCCGAATCAACGCAGGCCCTTGACGAACTTGTACAGCTGCTCAAAGACAATCCGCATATAACCATAGAAATGGCATCGCACACTGACCGTATAGGCACCGAGGAATACAACATTGACCTATCGCAGCGACGCGCCAAATCTGTGATAGACTACCTCATAGCCGCCGGAATTGCACCTGACAGGCTCCAGTATCAGGGGTACGGTAAATCGCGCCCAAAAACCGTCACAAAGCGTGTGGCGCGATTATATCCCCAATTCAAAGAGGGTGATGTTCTCACCGAAGAATACATCCTTGCACTCCCGGAAGAGGCCGACCGCGAAGCTGCCGACCAAGTGAACCGCCGAACCGAATTCCAAGTGCTCTCGGTGGACTACAACATGTATTGATTCACACCTTTAAGGCATGAAATTTCGCACTGAAATACAGCCGCTTCCTTACTCTGGCCTTATAAGCCACCACGACAGGATTATAATGCTGGGCTCATGCTTTACCGATAATATAAGCTCCCGACTGCGCGACCGCATGTTTGCCGTTGCAGCCAACCCGTTTGGAACGCTTTACAACCCCGCTTCAATACATTCTGCCATAGAGCGCATCGCTGCTAACCGTCTGTTCACTGCCGAACAGATTCATCAGGGCGCCGATGGCCTATGGTTCAGCTATGACTGCCATACCAAGCTCAATAGCCTTGACCGCGGCCTCATGCTTGAAAAGCTCAACACGCACCTGACCCGTGCGCATGAGTTTCTTAAACAGGCCACAGTAGCATGCATCACATTGGGAACAGCTTGGGTCTTTACGCTTGACTCCACCGGACAAGTGGTGGCAAATTGCCAGAAACAACCGGCATCGCTCTTCACACGCACAAGAATGAGCGTTGAAACCTGCGCCGCCCATCTCCATGACATCATTACCATACTCCAATACATCAACCCCAATATACGGATTATCCTTACTGTCAGCCCCATTCGACACCTTGCCGATGGCGCGCATGGCAACCAGCTAAGCAAATCCACACTCCTTCTTGCATGCGAGCAGGCAGTTCAGAACCATAACAATGTAATCTATTTTCCTTCTTACGAAATCATGATGGACGATTTGCGCTCCTATCGCTTTTATGCCTCCGACATGAAGCACCCTTCGGAAGTGGCCATTGATTACATCTATGATATATTCGCACAATCATTTTTCAGCAATGACACAATAGAACTTTCGCAGCAGGCTCTCCGCCTCACACTACGCGCCGCACATCATCCAATCAACATGTCCGATGAAGCTGCGTTTAAATTTCGCGATGATACTATCAATCTCATCAATTCGCTCGTGACCCGACATCCCGAGCTGAAAAAAGCACTTGACTTATGACTTATTCCACCATTTCCATAGCAGAAACAGTCCACGCTTCCGCACCCGCTTTTGATTACCCTGTAAGCATTCTTCTCACCGACAGCCGTTCGCTCACATATCCGGAGCAAACATTGTTTTTTGCATTGCGCACCGCCACCGGCAACGGTCATAGATACATATCCGATCTCTACAATAAAGGCGTTCGCGCTTTTGTGGTTGACCATCTTCCTTCTAACGCTGCTTCCATGCCCGAAGCCGCATGGATTGTGGTACCCGATGTGCTCCGGGCACTCCAGCAACTTGCTGCAAGCCATCGTGCAAGTTTCAGTATCCCTGTAATAGGAATCACAGGGTCACGTGGCAAAACAACGCTAAAAGAATGGTTATACTCCCTCCTCCACAACGATTTCAGCATTGTACGCTCTCCACGCAGCTACAATTCACAGATTGGCGTACCGCTTTCCATTTGGGAAATGAACCGCGACACATGCCTTGCCATTTTTGAGGCCGGCATCTCTAAACAAGGCGAAATGAATTCCCTTGAGTCTATCATACGCCCCACTATAGGCATCATCACCAATATTGGCAGCGAGCACAGCGACGGGTTCAGTTCAATTGAGGACAAATGCCGCGAAAAAGTGCAGCTTCTGCGCAATTGCGACTGCATCATATATTGCAGCGATGACGAAACCGTGAACCAGCAGGTTAATCAGGCAGAAATCAAAGCAAAAAAGATAGCTTGGAGCTGCATTGACCCTCAGGCCCCACTGTTCATCTCCTCCATATCACATGTAGGACATTCCACCGACATTCACTACTCATATCTCGGCACCGATGGCTCTGTGACCATACCGTTCTTTGATGAGGCCGACATACAGAATGCCATTCATGCTCTTGCCGTGATGCTCTGCCTTGACCGTCCTGCCGATGTTATCCGGCACCGCATGGCATCGTTGCCCAAGGTAGGTACACGCATGGATGTGATGGAAGGAGTCAACGGATGTCTCGTCATACACGATTCCTACACATGTGACCTTCATTCCCTCACACCGGCACTTGACTTCATGATGCGCCGTGCCACAACACTCCGCAGCTGCACCGTCATACTCTCGGATGTAATGCTTGAATCTCTCCCCGCCAATGAAGTGTACGCCGATGTCGCCCGTCTCCTTTCCACTGCCGGCATAACCCGCATCATAGGCATAGGCAATGGAATCTCGGCCAACAGCAAATATTTTGGTCCCGGTGCCACATTTTATCCCGACACCACGGCATTTCTTGAAGCAGTTACTCCCGGCGATTTTGACAACGAGCTTATCCTTGTAAAAGGCGCGCCCGAATTTGAATTTCAGAGAATATGCGACTTCCTTGAACTCCGGCGCGTAGAAACAGTGCTTGATGTAAACCTTGACGCAATAGTTCACAACTATAACCTCTATCGTGCAGCCGTAAAACCCACTACAGGTATTGTATGCATGGTAAAGGCTTCCGGATATGGTGCCGGCAGTTATGAATTGGCCAAAACTCTCCAGAGTCAGGGCGCATCATATCTCGCTGTCGCAGTACTTGACGAGGGCGTGGACCTGCGCCGTGCCGGCATAACCATGCCCATAATGGTTCTTAATCCCCGAGTGGTAAACTACCGCATGCTCTTTGCCAACAATCTTGAACCCGAGATTTACAGTTTCGACATACTCAACGAAATAATACGCGAAGGCCGCAAATACGGAATCACCGACTTCCCGGTACACATAAAACTTGACACCGGAATGCACCGTCTCGGCTTCCTTGAGCAGGATATGGACACCCTTGCCAGCATCCTCAACAGTCAGCGGGTCATAAAAGCCGAAACAATATTCAGCCATCTTTCATGCGCCGACATCCCGTCCGAAGATGACTACACCATGAAACAATTTGAAATCTTTGACCGCTGCTGCTCCTTGCTGCAGGCTCAACTACCCTACCGCGTACGCCGCCATATCCTCAACTCCACCGGCATAACACGATTCCCTGACTACCAGTACGACCTCGTGCGTCTCGGTATATGCTTGTATGGAATTCCGACCATGACCGATGGCTCACAGGATTCTCTAATACCTGTATCATCGCTCCACACATCCGTCATTTCCATCAAGGAATGGCCGGCAGGCACCACTGTCGGATATAGCCGCAAGGGACTTCTCAAGCGCAACTCTCTAATCGCCACAATCCCCGTGGGATATGCCGACGGCATCAACCGTCATTTCGGCAACGGCAATATGAAAGTATGGATTAACGGCCATCTTTGCCCCACCGTAGGCAATATATGCATGGACGCGTGCATGGTGGATGTGACTGACGCAAAATGCCACGTAGGAGACAGCGTGGAAATTTTCGGACAGCATGTATCAGTCATGCAACTTGCCGAAACTCTCGACACTATCCCCTACGAGATTCTGACATCAGTTTCCACCCGCGTCAAGAGGGTGTACTACCGCGAATAATCAGCGCAAGCGATCGTAGCTTGCCAGCAGCTTCATATCATGGTTTATGCCATTGATAGCGGCTATCTGCATAACTATAGCCAACACAGGTAGCACCACACCCCATCCCCACTGGGTATTCACGGCTTTCACGGCTGGATTAAGATCCACAAATCCGGCCACCATAAAATATATTACCACACCTATTGTGGCAAGGGTGAGAAGCAATGAAAACACCACTACCAGACGTTGTGTCCGCTGCGACTTGAACAGGAATATAGCCACAAGCATCAGGAATATGGCCGCGAATGTCGGCACAAGCATCCCCTCTATGTCAAGAGGCTGCCATGCATCCACAGCGGCTTCTCCTGCCTCTGCAAAAGTGGTGTACCCGAACGGTACGAACAAAAAAATTGTCATAAACAGAACTGCCAGCAGCAGGTAAAGAGTTTGAATACGCTGTATTACCATAATAAATAGAATTTTGGTTATTAATTTCAGTACAAATATACAACAATTGAATCGCCCATTTGGGTTATTTAATTAATTTTGCACTCCAAAGAACACATGAATATGTCAGAACCACTCATACTTGTAACGAATGATGACGGCGTTCATGCGCCCGGACTGCATCATTTGATCCGCACTCTCTCCACTATGGGACAAATCATCGCTGCAGCCCCGGACGGCCCGCGTTCAGGACAGGCCTCAGCAATTACCGTTGAAACACCTTTGAGAATAAATCGCTGCACGGCCTACGACCATGCCGAAATCTATGCCGTCAACGGCACTCCCGTTGATTGCGTGAAACTCGCCATGCACGCCATTGTACCGAAGCGACCCGACATAATTGTTTCCGGCATCAACCATGGGTCCAATTCCGGCAATTCTGTAATATATTCCGGCACGATGGGTGCTGTTATGGAAAGTTGCATGCTCAATATCCCGGCCATAGGATTTTCATTGCTCCACCATTCCATAGCAGCCGATTTCAGCCACACCACACCTTGGGTCAAACTGATTACCGCAAAAGTTCTGGAGCATAAGTTGCCAAAACAGATATGCCTCAATGTCAACATTCCGGCCAAATGCGAGCCGCTTGGCCTTAAGGTATGCGAGGCATCCCCGGGATACTGGACCGAGGAATACAAAGATTACACCGACCCATCGGGTAGAACATTCTATATGCTCACCGGCAAGTTCCATGATGAAGACCCAGACAATCCGGCTTACGACAATTATTGGCTTGACCGCAAATATGTCTCTGTCGTACCGGTTCGTCCCGATCAGACCTGTGCACAGGCCATACCTGAAATCATTGACTTGCTGCAATAATTTTTTGCTACATTTCCACTTTATTGCAGCCGATATTTGCGACCAATACAACCTCATTGAACTTGATTCGCCATGATTGATATCATGGCTTTCAAACCATTTGTTTTTCCTCTGATTGTTTGATTTGATAGCTTTTTTCTCACGGACACAGGTTCAGGGATGGCGAGGTTGTGAGCCCCCAACTATTGGCAAGCCCTTCTTACTGCTCATTCAATTCATAGAATAACTTTGGGAACAAACTGGATGCCTAAGACGACAGCGATGCGGAAAAAACATTTTCTTCTTTACAAATAAGCAAATCCTTGAATTGATTGCAAAACTATTACACCGCTGCCCAATAACAAATATTTGTGTATTAAAAAAAGCAATGGCGGCCCGTTTTGAGCCGCCATTACTTTTTTATATCAGTCAGAGATATTATTTCTGAAATTTCTTCACTATCACAGTCGCATTATGACCGCCGAAACCAAAAGCATTGGAAAGTGCAGCACGCACCTCGCGCTTCTGAGCCTTGTTGAAAGTGAAGTTGAGGTTGTAGTCAATGTTTTCATCATCATCGCCCTCTTCGTGGTTGATTGTAGGAGGCACAATATCCTCTTCAACAGCCTTGATTGAGAACAATGCTTCCAGTGCTCCTGTGGCACCGAGAAGGTGGCCTGTCATTGACTTCGTTGAGCTGATGTTGAGTTTATAAGCAGCATCGCCAAACAAGTCAACTATAGCTTTCACTTCCGATACATCGCCAACCGGTGTGGATGTGCCGTGAACATTGATATAATCAATATCCTCAGGATTCATGCCTGCATCCTCAAGAGCCGCGCTCATAGCCAGCTTTGCACCAAGGCCTTCGGGATGAGTGGCAGTGAGATGATAAGCGTCGGCACTCATGCCGCCACCGGCTATTTCGCAATAAATCTTGGCACCGCGGGCAAGTGCGTACTCCAGTTCCTCAATCACGAGAACGGCCGAACCCTCACCCATCACAAATCCGTCACGTGACTTGCTGAACGGACGTGATGCTGTTTCCGGGCTGTCATTGCGGGTGCTCAGAGCGTGCATGCTGTTGAAGCCGCCCACACCGGCAGGATAAATAGCCGCCTCAGCTCCTCCTGTAACAAAAGCATCTGCTTTGCCCAGACGGATTAGGTTGAAGGCATCTATAAGTGCGTTGTTGGAAGAAGCACAAGCCGACACAACGCCATAGTTGGGTCCATGATACCCATACTCCATAGAGATGTGACCCGATGCTATATCGGCAATCATCTTGGGAATGAAGAAAGGATTGTATTTTGGCCCGTTTTCCTCATGCAGTGCATAGTATCCGGCCTCTTCCTCAAATGTGTGAAGACCACCGATACCGGCTGCTACTATCACACCCACGCGGTTGCGGTTGAGATTGGGCGCTTCCTCAAGCTTGCTGTCTGCCACGGCCTGACGGGCTGCGACAAGCGCATATTGAGCATAAAGGTCAAGAGTGCGAAGCTTTTTACGGTCAATATGCTCAGCCGCATTGAAGTTCTTGACTTCACAGGCAAACTGGGTTTTGAATTTAGAAGCATCGAAATGGGTGATAGGTCCGGCACCGCTCACACCCGCCAGTGCGGCGCTCCATGTCGAGGCCACATCATTGCCTATGGGTGTGATGGCTCCAAGGCCGGTCACAACTACTCTTTTTAATTCCATTATTTTACGGAGATATGGGTTATACAAATTATAGGTTGGAGAGATGAACAGCGGCGCCTTGCGGCGCCGAGTCTTTGAAAGTTTCTGAAAGAAACTTATTTCTTTTCAGCTTCGATGTATGCGATAGCGTCGCCTACGGTTGTGATGCCCTCTGCCTTATCATCGGGGATTGTGATGCCGAATTCTTTTTCGAATTCCATGATGAGCTCCACTGTGTCAAGGCTGTCTGCGCCAAGATCTTTGGTGAATTCTGCGGTTTCGGTTACTTCGTTTTCGTCAACACCAAGCTTGTCCACGATGATAGCTTTTACGCGATCTGCAATTTCTGACATAATTTCAATGTTTTAGATTAATAAAATTCTATTTTGCGGTGCAAAGTAAGTCATTTTCAACGAAATTATCAAGCATTATCAAAACAAAGTTATGCCCTGTTAAAAAATTTTATATGATTCTGAGTCACTTGGATATTTTTTCTCAAACATTTCATTCTCATTTGATGTTGATGTTATATCTTTGCGAAAATTTTTTAATATCATCTGCATAATGAACAAACTTCTGCTTATTCCCGCCGCATGCCTCGCCCTCACTCTCGGTGCTTGCCACGGATCGTCCGATGGGGCTTCCGACAGCAACGGCGAGATTAACTCTTTTGAAGTGTCGCAAAACATCAAGACCACATCTCGCACCTACAGCATTGACGGACTGCCCGACAGCTGCCATATAACCCTGTCGGCTTCCATCACTTGGCCCGAGAACCTCGGCAACTACGACATCCACATTCTTCAGGACTCCATATTGCACCGGGCATTTCCCGGTTTCACCGGCCACGATGTGAACGATGCCATAAAAGATTACATCTCCAAGCCGCAAGTCCTGTTTGACAACGACAGCACACTCAGCTTCAAACCTGTGGAATCTGTATCCGAAAACATCAACAGCTATACTGCCGATGTTTCAGTGTCAATGCTTGAAATCACTTTGGATTACGTCACATACCGCACTGACTACACTTCCTATCTCGGCGGAGCACATCCCATGTGGGGGTCGGATTGCTTCACTTATACTTACAATCCCGCTCAGGTCCTCACACTCTCCACTATGTTCTCTCCGGGTTATGAGAAAACCCTTGAGCCGATTCTTACGCAGGCTATTGCCGATGAGGTTTCGGTGTCCCCGGCAGAACTCAAAGGTATGCTTCTTACTGATATTTACATTAGCGACATAGTATATCTTTCCAACGGAATGATTCTGTTCCATTACAACCCCTATGCGCTTCTTCCTTATGCCTATGGAGCCATTGATGCCAAAGTAGCCCCATACGAGGTCAGCGACATTCTGACTTCCGAAGCCAAAAACCTGCTCTTGGGCGACGAATAAATACGATTAACCAAAAACAGACAGCCGGATTCCTGTGAATCCGGCTGTCTGTTTTTATATTTGATTCAGTCCTTTTATTTGCCTTCGGGAACTTCTACTCCGGCCAGATCAGGATCTATCATAATGCGACCGCAGTATTCGCACACAATCACTTTCTTGTGCATCTTGATTTCCATCTGCTTCTGCGGCGGAATACGGTTGAAGCAACCGCCACACGCATTGCGCTGGATATATACTATACCAAGACCATTGCGGGCATTCTTGCGTATGCGCTTGAATGCGGTAAGCGTACGGGCATCAATTTTCGGCTCAAGTTCCTTGGCCTGCTCACGCAAACGCTCCTCATCCTGCTTGGTTTCCGATACAATCTCGTCAAGTTCCTTTCGCTTCTCCTCCAGAATATGTTCTTGGTCGGCAAGTGTCTGGTCGGTAGCCTCTATCTCTCCGGTCTTGGTTTCCACCTGACGGGCGTATTCGTTGATATGCTTTTCACACAGCTCTATTTCAAGTGTCTGAAATTCGATTTCCTTTGACAATAGGTCAAACTCACGATTGTTGCGCACATTATCAAGCTGCTCTTTGTATTTGGCTATCAAGGCCTGTGCCTCTTCAATCTTGTGCTTTTCTGCCACAGATTTCTTACGCAGATCTTCAATCTCCTGCGCATAGTTGGCTTTACGGGTGCGGAGACCTTCTATATGGTCCTCAAGATCGCGTACTTCCAACGGAAGCTCGCCGCGCACTGTTTTGATACGGTCTATCTGAGAAAGGATTGTCTGAAGCTCATAAAGTGATTTCAGGCGTGATTCTACAGAAAGATTCTGTTCGGATTTGTTTTTATCAGCTGTAGCCATATATAAAATTACATGTATTTTATCGGATTGATATCCTGCTGGGAATATCGGACTGCAAAGTTAGGAAAAATTTCTCTGATAAGGTGATAAAAAATAGACTTAGTGCATTGCTCGCTTTCATAATGGCCTATGTCAACAAGCAGTATTTGGTTTCCGTAATCCACAAAATCATGATATTTTGTGTCGGAAGTCAGATACACATCTGCTCCTGCCGCTATGGCATCCGGTATCAGGAATGCGCCGCTGCCACCGCACAATGCAACTTTCTGCACCATGGCATCAGGCAGCATCTGTGAGCAACGGGCCACAGGCGACCCGAACGTATCCTTTATTTTCAGCACAAACTTTGATGCTGGAATGGGACTGGGCAGCAACCCCACGGCACCGCTGCCGGCATGAGGCTCGCAATTGCTTACGGACACGAACTCGTAGGCAGGCTCCTCATATGGGTGTACCGACTTCAGAACCTGCTCCACGGAGTTTTTCTTCCATACCGGCAATATCAGTTCCAGACGCTCCTCAGCCTGAACGGAGATTTGCCCCACCTCACCTATCGAGGGATGAGCGCCGGGCAATGGACGCCATGATCCTATCCCCTGCGAGCGATAGACACAGTGTTCATATTCCCCCATTCTGCCCGCTCCGGCTTCAAAAAGGGCCGCGCACACAGTATCCACATGGTCCGTCGGCACATATACGCTCAGTTTCAGCATTCTGTTTGACTGAGGCTGGAGCACTTGCACTTGTTCAAGACCAAGCATCTGTGCCATTTTCCACGACACCCCCTTAGGAGCGTTGTCAAGGGAAGTATGAGAAGAATAAACAGCCACGCCGGCACTCAGTGCCATCATGACACATTGTTCCGGCATAGTAGCCCCTGTAATGTGCCTCAGCGGCTTGAACAGCAACGGATGATGCGATATAATCAGATTGCACCCTAATTCTATCGCCTCGTTTACCACGCTGGCGGTAACATCCACGCACACCAGTGCGCCCGTGCATTCCACATCGGCACGGCCTACCTGAAGCCCGCTGTTGTCATACTCTTCCTGACGGGCAAGAGGAGCAAGCTCCTGCAAATGGTGCAGAATTTCCTGAATCAGCATGGGGCAGTCAATATATTATTTTTCTTCGGGGAGCACCACATCTATGCACAGCTCCTGCAATTGGGAATCGTCAATACGCGAGGGTGCATCTATCATAGTGTCTCTACCGGAATTATTCTTGGGGAAAGCAATCACATCCCTGATTGAGTCAAGGCCGGCGAGTATTGACACGAAACGGTCAAAGCCGAATGCCAGTCCGCCGTGAGGCGGTGCTCCGAACTTGAATGCATTCATCAGGAAGCCGAACTTGTACTGGGCATCTTCTTCCGACAGTCCGAGCAACCGGAACATCTTGTCCTGAAGTTTCGCATCATGAATACGGATTGAGCCTCCGCCAAGTTCATTGCCGTTTACCACCATATCGTATGCTGTGGCGCGCACGGCTCCGGTATCGCTGTCAAGTTTGTCTATATCCTCGGGGTTGGGCGAGGTGAACGGATGGTGCATGGCGTAATAACGCTGTGTCTCGTCATCCCATTCAAACAACGGGAAATCAACCACCCACAAGCATGAGAATTTCTGCGGGTCGCGAAGCCCGAGGCGTGAACCCATTTCCAGACGAAGTTCACACAGCTGCTTGCGTGTGCGCATTGTCTGACCGCAAAGTATCAGCATGAGATCGCCGGGCTTGGCCCCGCCGCGTTCACCCCACGCACGAAGTTCATCTTCGCTGTAGAATTTGCTTACGGAGCTCTTAATTGAGCCGTCTGCCTCAAATTTAACCCACATCATACCTTTCGCTCCTATTTGCGAGCGTTTCACAAATTCAGTGAGTTGGTCAAGTTGTTTGCGTGTGTAGTCGGCACAGCCGGGAGCTACTATGGCACCCACATATTCGGCATCGTCCATCACTGAGAATCCCTTGCCGCCGGTAAGGTCTTTCAGCTCAACAAACTCCATACCGAAGCGGGTATCGGGTTTGTCGCTGCCATACAGGCGCATAGCGTCTGCCCATGTCATGCGGGGGAAAGGCTTTGTGAAATCAATATCCTTTACATATTTGAATATATGCTTTACAAGACCCTCAAACATTTGCAGCACATCCTCCTGCTCCACAAACGACATCTCACAGTCAATTTGTGTAAATTCAGGCTGACGGTCGGCACGCAGGTCCTCATCACGGAAGCATTTTACAATCTGAAAATATCTGTCAAAGCCGCTGACCATAAGCAACTGCTTGAATGTCTGGGGGCTTTGGGGCAAAGCATAGAATTCACCGGGATTCATGCGCGAAGGCACGACGAAATCGCGTGCTCCCTCGGGGGTTGATTTGATGAGCACCGGAGTCTCAACCTCAAGAAATCCCTTGGAGTCAAGATAGCGGCGGATTTCAAATGCCATGCGGTGACGCAGCTCCAGATTACGGCGCACGCAGTTGCGGCGCAAATCCAAGTAACGGTAACGCATACGCAGGTCATCTCCACCGTCAGTGTCGTCCTCAATTGTGAATGGGGGCACTTCGCTGCGGTTGAGCACCTTGAGATCTGTAGCTATAATTTCTATATCGCCGGTAGGTATATTGGCATTCTTATTGGAACGCTCTGCTACATTACCGGTAACCTGTATCACATATTCACGGCCCAGATGATTGGCCGCCTCATGCAAGTCTGCATTGACATCGGAGTTGAACACCAGCTGAGTGATGCCGTAACGGTCTCGAAGGTCTATGAATGTCATGCCGCCCATTTTGCGGATGCGCTGCACCCAGCCGGCAAGTGTTACCGTGGAGCCCACATTGCTAATGCGAAGCTCACCGCATGTGTTGGTTCTGAACATAATGATATATATGGTTATGTTATATTTGCATTGTTACAAAATTCTCACAAAATTACATCATTATTTGCAAACTCCCACTAATTTTGCAACGATTTTTAAAATTACATCGCTTATGAGTTCTATGATATTCACCGTTCTGCTTCTTTTGGTCTCAAATGTGTTCATGACTTTCGCATGGTACGGCCACTTGAAACTCCAGACATCGGGTATTTCAACCAACTGGCCTCTATACGCCATAATCCTGTTTTCATGGGGCATAGCCTTGTTGGAATATTGTTTTCAGGTTCCGGCCAACCGTATTGGTTATCAAGTCAATGGCGGTCCGTTTTCTCTCATGCAGCTCAAGGTAATGCAAGAGGTCATCACTCTTGTGGTGTTTGTCGTATTCAGTTCCTTAATGTTCAGCGAATTTACTTTCAAATGGAATCATGCTGCCGCAGCACTGCTGTTGGTCGGCGCGGTATATCTTGTGTTTATGGATTAATTTGCCTATCTTTGTAAACCTAAACGCGAAACCACTGAACTCATGAAAAAACTCTTGCTTTGTGTGGCACTCGGATATTGCGCCACAACCGCCGCATTGGCTGTCACTCCGCTATGGATGCGTGATGCGAAAATTTCGCCCGACGGCGAGCAGATAGCCTTTACATACAAAGGTGATATATATAAGGTATCTTCCAAAGGAGGCACCGCTGTACGCCTCACATCACAACCTACCACCTACGAAAGTGCTCCGGTATGGAGTCCCGACGGCAAACAGATAGCATTTGCAAGCGACCGCTACGGTGGCTCTGATGTTTTTGTCATGTCGGCTGATGGTGGCACTCCTGTGCGTCTCACTTTCAATGGCGCCAAAGAAACTCCGGTGGCATTTACCCCTGATGGCAAGAATGTGATTTTCACAGCCTCGATACAGGCACCGGCTTCCACTGCCCAATTCCCCACCACCCGCCTCTCGCAACTTTACTCCGTTCCGACCAAAGGAGGCCGTGCAGTGCAGATTCTTGGCACAGCCGCCGAATCCGTCTCTTTCCTACCTGACGGGCAATCATTCGTCTATCAGGACATAAAAGGATTTGAGGACACTTGGCGCAAACATCACATTTCGTCCGTGACACGCGACATTTGGCTGTACAATGCCCCGCAGAACTCCCACACTAATCTTTCCGCACACCCCGGAGAGGACCTCAATCCGGTTATCTCACCTGACGGCACCACTGTATATATGCTCAGCGAGCGCAACGGCGGTTCTATGAATGTTTACTCCTTCCCGGTAGCCAACCCGCAACAGGTCACACCGCTCACCTCTTTCACACGCCATCCGGTCCGCTTCCTCTCCCGTGCCGCCGACAATGGCACCCTCGCCTACACCTACGATGGTGAAATCTATACGCAACAGCCCGACGGAAAGCCCCGGAAACTCGACATTACACTCACATACGACGATATTGACCCAGTATCAGATTTTTCGGCTTCCAATGTGTCTGATGTGGCCGTAAGTCCTGACGGCAAGCAAGTGGCATATATCAGTCGCGGCGAAGTGTTCGTCACAGCCACTGAATACCCGTCGGTAAAGCAGATTACCCATACACCCGAAGGAGAAAGCGACCTGTGCTGGGGCGCTGACGGCCGCGAGCTTTACTACACATCCGAGCGTTCGGGACACTACAACATCTATCGCGCAAAAATCGCCCGAAAGGACGACCCCAATTTTTCCAATGCCACTCTCATCACAGAAGAGCCTGTGATTGACAATAACGACATTGACAGAACCATGCCGAGCATATCGCCCGACGGCAAGACGATGGTATTCAGTGCCGACCGCACTCGCCTCATGGCCTTGGATCTTAAAACAGGTCAGGTGCGCGACCTTGCCGACGCATCCATTATCCAGCCGCATCGCAACAAGGGCATGCATGTTGTGTGGAGTCCCGACAGCAAATGGATTGCACTTGAATACATCAACCTTCATCATGATCCTTACAGCGATATTGCCGTGATTGACATGAAATCAGGCAAGATGCACAAAATCACCGAATCAGGATACTTCAATCAGAACCCCCGCTGGGCCATGGACGGCAAAGCATTGCTTTATGATTCCGAGCGTTACGGCATGCGCAACCATGCTTCTTGGGGTTCGCTTTACGATGTCATGATGGTGTTCTTGGACGATGACGCTTACCAGAAATACAAACTTTCTGAGGAGGACTATGCCCTGCTGAAAGAAGTGGAAGATGCCCGCGAAAAAGCGGCCAAGAAAGCCAAGGAGGAAAAAGACTCCAAAAACAAAAAAGCAAAAAAAGACAAAAAGAAAGGCTCCAAGAACAACGACCAAAAAGAAGCCAAGCCTGATTGGGTCCCTGACTTCAACGGCCTTGACAAACGTACCGTACGGCTCACCCCCAACTCATCCGATATCGCCGATGGTCTTATAACCTCAGACGGTGCCACACTGTACTATCTTAGCGCGGTAGAAGGCGGATATGACCTGTGGAAACGCGACTTGCGAAAAGGCGATGTGTCATTAGTCAAGAAACTTGATGCCGGACATATGGCAATGACCATGGATAAAAATGGTGTCATGTACCTTCTCGGACGCTCTCCGAAACGGTTTGACCCCAAGGGCGAAAAGTTCAAAAGCATATCTCTTGGAGGAACGCTGAAAATGGATCGCTCCAAAGAGCGCGAATACATGCTGCGCCATGTATTCAATGAGGTTAACGAGCGGTTCTATGTCAAAGACCTCAATGGCGTTGACTGGAAAGGATACTACGAGGATTACGCCAAATTCCTGCCCCACATTGCCAACAACTACGACTATGCTACCCTGCTCAGCGAGTTGCTTGGAGAACTTAACGTGTCACATTCCGGTGGACGCTACTATCCTCGCGGAGCTAAAGAGCCCACAGCATCACTCGGACTGCTCTACGACCTTACCTTTGCAGGCCCCGGAATGAAAGTAGAAGAGATTGTGGCTGACGGTCCGTTTGACCGCTCCAACACCGCCATGCTGCCCGGTTCCGTAATCACAGCCATCAACGGCGTCCAGCTCACTGATTCTGTTGGCACTGACGAAATCCTAAACGGACTTCGCGGCAAAAAAACATTGGTGGAGTTCACGCTCCCATCCGGCAAATCCGCAAGCGAAGTCGTGCTTCCCATAAGCACCGGTGCCATGAACAGCCTGATGTACGACCGCTGGATCAAGCAGCGCGAAGCTGATGTAGAGCGACTCAGCAACGGCCGTCTCGGCTATCTGCATCTCGCGTCCATGAGCGATGACAGCTTCCGCGAAATCTACGACAAGCTCCTTGGAAAATATGTGGACAAGGAAGGAATTGTTATTGACACACGTTGGAACGGCGGCGGACGACTTCATGAAGATATTGAAGTGCTTTTCAGCGGCAAAACCTACCTCACGCAGGAAATTCACGGAGTGGAGACCACTGTCATGCCATCGCGCCGCTGGAACAAGCCCAGCATCATGGTTATAGGAGAGGCCAACTACTCCAATGCCCACGGCACCCCATGGGTGTACAAGCACTGCAACCTCGGCTCTCTTGTGGGCATGCCCGTCCCCGGCACCATGTCAAGCGTGAACTGGGAAACTCTTCAGGACCCCACTCTTGTTTACGGCATGCCGGTAATAGGATTCCGCACCGCTCAAGGCAATTATCTTGAAAACACCCAGCTTGAGCCGGACATCAAGGTTGCAAACGACCCCGCTACATTAGTTAAAGGCGAAGACACTCAGCTGAAAGTAGCCGTAGAAACTTTACTTAAACAAATTGACACATTGAAATAATGGCAAAGATAGGAGATACTGTCCGCTACCTCAACTCAGTCGGAGGCGGCACAATTGTGAGAATTGACGGCAACATGGCCTATGTGGACGAAGACGGATTTGAAACTCCGGTTCTGCTTCGTGAATGTGTTGTAGTCGCTTCGGGCTCGGCTCCCAAACCTGAGCCTAAGTACACAACCTCGGCGCCCAAACCCGCCCCGTCTGCCACCCCTTCAGCACCTGCGCCCGTTGCAGTGGAAATCACTCAGGACGATATTGCCGAAACTCCCGAAGGTGAACAGCTCAATGTTGTGCTCGCATACGAGCCTCGCGAAATAAAGCACATCAACACCACCGAATTTGATGCCTACCTTGTCAATGACTCCAACTATTACCTGTACTTCACATACCTCACCCGCTCCGATGCCGACCGGGGATGGACCACACGCTATGCCGGCATAGTAGAGCCAAACATACAGGTGTGGCTCGGCGAAGTGCTCCGTTCCGACATTCCTCACATGGAACGCATCGCGGTGCAGCTCATAGCCTTCAAACGCGATAAGGAGTTCGCCATCAAGAATCCCATCGCAGTGGAGACCCCTTTTGACAACACCAAATTCTTCAAGCTCCACTGTTTTCACGACAATATCTACTTCGACTCTCCCGTGATTGCCGTTGACATAGTGAAAAATGATGTGCCGGTAAAACGCCTATCCATTGATTCCTCACGGATTGAAGATGCCATCAAAGCCAAAAAAGCCGCAGACCGGCAACAGCGCAGGCCGGTGCAGAAGCGCAAAAAAGCCTCAAAGCTTAATGGCGATGTAATAGAAGTGGACCTCCACATTCATGAGCTTATTGACAACATTCGCGGCCTGAGCAACGCGGATATGCTCAACCTGCAAATTGACGAATTCCGGCGCGTGATGGATGAAAACATCAGCCACAAGGGCCAGAAAATAGTTTTCATTCATGGCAAAGGCGAAGGGGTACTCCGCCAGGCATTGCTCAAAGAGCTCAACCACCGCTACAAAGGTCATGATGTGCAGGACGCATCATTCCGCGAATACGGATTCGGCGCCACTCAGGTCACCATAAAATGATAGTCTGTTTCTCAGGCACCGGCAATTCCCTTGCCGTGGCTAAGGAATTAGCTGCGCTCGCCCGCGACACCGTTTGGCCGTTGGGCGAGCCGCTTTCATCTCCTCCGGCCATAGCTCCCGGCGAAAATATAGTGTGGGTTATGCCGTGCCACTCTTGGGGCATGCCCAAATGGGTGGCAAAAGCACTCAAAACGCTGCCCATCGCCGGCGCAGAACAATCCGACCACTTTCTTGTCATGACATGTGGCGATGACATAGGACTTGCCCATCTCCAGTGGCGCAATGCAATCAAACGAAGAGGCTGGAAACCCGTAGGCACATATTCCGTTGCCATGCCCAACACCTACATTCTTCTGCCCGGATTTGATGTTGACGCCCCGGAGATAGCCAACCATAAATTACAAGAAATGCCCTCTCGCGTGACAAAAATATGGCATGGCATCAAATGCCGGGCACGTGTTGATGACGTGGTGCGCGGAGCCGTGCCATGGATTAAAACAAGGCTCGTCTATCCCCTTTTCATGCGATTCCTGACCTCTCCCAAACCATTTCATTTCACGGATGCATGCATTGGATGCGGATTGTGTGCCCGCGTTTGCCCGCTGAAAAACATCTCAATGCAGCAGAATCATCCACACTGGGGCAAAGACTGCACCCTTTGTCTCGGATGTTACCATGCATGCCCTACGCATGCCGTGGCTTACGGACACGCCACCGACCACAAAGCCCAAAAACAAACTGTCAATATCTCACGCTAAGAGTTAAAATCGGCTAAATCCACATATTTATTCTGACCTTGTGCAGCATAGCCATCATTACAGCATCCACCACAGCCTCGGCATCATCAGCCTCTACCGTCATCGCCGCAATTCCATGCACTTTTAACGCTTCCAACTCCTCTTTCCCCGGCAGCGTAGCACCGTTCACCGCTATTATTCTGCCACCATAACTGTTGGGATAAGGTTTGTCAACGCGATAATCATTCCAGCCTTTTGCAATCGCTAAAGGAAAACATCCGACGGTAGAAACAACCACATCTATATCGCCCCAATTTCTACATATTATGGCCACTGATCTCGCCATTGCCTCAGCGTCATTGTAACATCCCGGATGATACTGTGCTCCGGTTTTGCGTGCCAGTTCCGACCCTGCCGCACCATCACCGCCCATAAAAGCCACCTTGCAGCCAACGGAGCGCAACTGCTCCACCAACCGCACATCCGGTGGCAATCCGGCTCCGACAATCAGCACTCTACGCTCCGCAAACGGTATCCCCCACATCCCGGGCTTGCTTCCGAGCGAAGCCACCTTGTGCACACACTTTCGGGGCACACCGCTCCGGTGCTCCTCCATTTTACGCTCAAGATAATTGTCGGCCATTATTCCTTTGGCTTGAGGTCAGTAGCCGGATCCGACCCTATCACCGGATCTTCGTCAATAGCATGCGGTCCCTTGATTTTCAACTTTATAGCATCAAATCCCAAGCCATACACCCCGTTCACATTCGCTTGCGTGATAAAGGCATTGGGATCAATGCTCTTGATTATGCGAAATATGTTCACCGACTCAATCTTGCGGCACATGACCAAAAGCACTTTCACCTCCTGCTTGCTGTACCACCCCATACCCGAAAGCACCGTGCAGCCGCGATTGGCCTGATTATTGATTGCCGTCGCGATTTTGTCCCAATGCTTCGAGAATATGGTAAACTGCACAGCCTGACGGTTGGTATTGATAATCATATCAGCCATATACGCCACAATCACCAATATCACAAGACCATACACCACCGTATCTATCTGATGAAATATGAAATAGCTTGATGATATGATGCATATATCGCAATACAGCATCGTGCGTCCCATACTCACATTTGACCGTTTTGTAACCATCGCCGCAACTATATCGGTTCCGCCGGTACTGCCGTTGTGAGTAAACACCATTCCAAGCCCCATGCCGCATAGCAACGCGCCCAATATAATATTCATAAACGGTTGCCCCTCAACCAGTGGAGTTGGGAACACCGGCGTGAGCACACCGATAAACAACGATATTACTGTGGCTCCGAACACTGTGCGTATCACAAATTGGCGACCGACAACCCTGAATGCAAAAAACAGCAATATCAGGTTGATGGCATATTGCGACACCGCCACCGGCACACCCGTTCCAAAGGCATTCAGCGTCACGAAATATATAATTGTGCCCAAACCGGTCACGCCACCTATCACCACCTTTTCAGGAAATATAAATGCCGTGAAGCCGAATGAATACAAGAAAATACCGAACACTATCACTGCATAATCGCGCAGCGACAGCAGAAGCTGCTTACGGGAAACGCTGTGTGCCATGGTTCTTGGATATTAAGGTGCTTCTATGTTCAATAAAACTTGCGTATGCCCATTATTTCGCGAGCCTCCCTGAGGGTTTCGGCTGCACGGGCGCGAGCTTTTTCAGCCCCCATCTTCACCACGCGGCCCAGATATTCATCGTTTGATCGTATGTCAAGAATCCTCTCGCGGATAGGAAGGGTTATAGCCAGAATATCTTCCGCCAACTGCTTTTTCATATCACCGTAACGAATTGAGCAGTCGGCATAAGCATCGCGGTAATGTTGCACTACCTCGGGCGTTGAAGTAAGCTCCATTAGAGTCAGCAGATTCTGCACCGGCAGTGAAATAGGCTGGTTCTTCTCTTTCGGTCCCTCATCAGTCACGGCCTTCATCACTTTTTTACGTAGAGTCTTCTCATCATCAATCAGATATATGCAGTTTCCTTCGCTCTTGCCCATCTTGCCCGAACCGTCAAGACCCGGCACCTTCACTGCCGCCCCGCCGAACGTAAAGTTGGCAGGTTCCGGAAACAGATCCACACCATAAAATGAATTGAATCGGCGCGCAAACCTGCGTGTCAGCTCCAGATGCTGCTCCTGATCCTTGCCCACCGGCACATGGCTCGCTTTCTGGATAAGAATATCCACAGCCATCAGTGTCGGATAGGTAAGCAATCCTGCATTCACGCGCTTATTTGACTCGTTACCTATTATCTCTTTCTCTATATCGTCACTGTCGCTTTTTATTCCAAGCTGTTTGCGTGCCTTGTCCTTAAACGATGCAGTGCGCATAAGCTCTCCTATACCCACATGCATGTTCAGCAGCAGATAAAGCTCGCTCACTTCAGGCACGTCACTCTGCACAAACAGCGTACTCTTTTCCGGATCCAGACCGGCAGCAAGATATTCCGCGAGTATGTTCTTCACATTCTCATGCAGCTGCACCGGATCGGGATTGGTAGTAAGCGCATGTAAGTCTGCGATAAAAAACATCGGATCATAGTTGTGGCTGTCATCATTCTGCATGCGCACAAACTTGCTCAACGCACCGAAATAATTTCCAAGGTGCAGATTACCGGTGGCACGGATGCCACTCAATACTATCTCTTTTTTGGAATTTTCCATATATATACCTTTATTATAAATCGTTATGAATCAGAATCTATATCCCAATGTACCCGCGAAATTAACATTGTGCACTTGCGGATGCTCCACACCGTTAGGCGAAGAAGCGGTGTTTTTCACACCTATTTGAGCTTTGCATCCCACCACGAGATGAGGACCGAAATTGAGGCTTGTGCCAAGATAAAAACCTATATCCCCGCGCAGGAACACATTCTCGAATGTATCGTCGCAATGAAAATAATCCATCTTGCGGTCTATTTTCTCCATCACAAGCTCGTCAAGAGCATTGACCGATCCACGGTACAGCACCTGACGTTGCTTGCCCGCAAAACCAAATGCGTAATATGCTCCGCAGTCCACATTCCACCTCACACTGTGAGCCACATTGAAGCGGAATGACACAAACACCGGAATGTTTGCATACCACATGTCATTGTTCAGATACACCGCACTCATCGTCTGGGTTCCCGGACTGACCACTGCCATATCCATAGTGTACGATGAATGTATCAAATTGATTTCCGTGCCGAAGCCCAAATAGTCACGCAGTCCGAAAACACCACGGGCGCCAAGGCCCAGCACATGTCCCATATTGGTGCGCATGTTCTCTATTTGCGGAAAACAGCTCTTGTAATTGCTTATCACTGTGGCCGTACCGGCTATTGCATGCACTTCTGTCTCTATAAACTTTGGGGCCGGTCCGCGCTGAAAAAATGCCGGCTCCTGTCCGTTAGCTCCGATACTGCACAATAGCATGGCACTCGCCATAATTATTGATGATAATTTCATAGCAATCGTAGATTTTATGCCCCAAAGATAATGATTTTTTCCCACAACCCCACTACTATCCCCACGCCGTTTTATTACATATTTTTTTAATGTTCAAAAGTTGAACCATACACCTTTATTCGTTATCTTTGCGCTATCATTCATTTAACTCTGTTTTTTATGAAAAAACTTCTACTTTCTATTATTACTATGATGGTGAGCGTTGTTCTCGTCAATGCCACCGATGTGAAGTTTGACTTCGCTACTGATACTTACGGGCTTACTCGGTACAGCAATTCCGAAAAAAACCCTCCCTACATTGACAATGGCACCAAATGCACCAATGGGGATGTCACTATCACATTATTTAAAGCTGACGGCAAAAATGGCATGCGCCTTTGGACCGATGGTTTGCGTTTTTATCAGAAATCTGATGCCGGATTGGAAATAAGCGTTCCCGCCGGACAGACCATAAGCAAAATTGTACTTACATACAATAGCGGTGCTGTATTTGCTCTTGCCGATGGTTACACCGGCACTTATGACAACGGTACTTGGACCGGTAACGCCGAATCAGTAAAACTCAACTACACCGCCACTGCCAACAAGGCCCTCTACACCGTTACCGTTACTTTCGCCGGCGAGGCTCTTCCCGGTCAGGATCTCACTGAACCCGAAATCACCATGGAAGCCCACAACATGGTTTCCATCTATCAGGCAGAAGAATCACCCATCTATTACACCACCGACGGCACAAGCCCTCTCACCGACAAATATGAACCTGCTGCCGCAGCCAAACAGTACTCCGCTCCTTTTGCCATAACTGCCCCCTGCACCGTCAAGGCTGCCGCCTACGAAGACGGCTCATTCAGCGCAGTTGTTTCTAAGGAAGTGTACCTCAATGAGGTTACTTCTATCGCTTCCTTTATCAGCAATGGCAGCCCCAACACCACTCTGCTTAACGCTCCCGTTACCGTGCTGTACAAAAACGGTCGTTATCTGTGGGTAAAAGACGCAGCCAGCTATATCCTTATCTACAATGGCTCCGACATTGAACTTCCCGCCCTCACCAACGGACAGCAGATTGCATCCGTCACCGGCTCCTACAAACTTCAGAACGGTGTCATTCCTGAAATCGTGCCTGAAGCCATAGGTGATGTCACCGCAGGCACCGCCGTAGATCCGGTTCTCACAACCGTTGCCACTATCAATGCTGCTGAAGTCAGCAACATCATCAACCATTATTTCCGTCTCCAGAACGTGGACATCGTTGCTGGCTCTGCCGCCAACAATTACACCATTACTCAGGGCACTGACAAACTCACCGGATACAATCAGTTTGCCAACGCCTCCTACTACGATGTTCTGGAAATACCCGAAGGCACTGGCTTCACCATCGAAGGTTTCATCAGCTGCTACAACAACAATGTACAGTTCGTATTCACTAAAATTGATGGAGGCGTAGTCAAGGAAACTGTTGCCACCCCCGAGTTCTCTCCCGAAAGCGGCGAACTGGCCGAAGGCGACAAGATTTCCATAACATGCGCCACCGAAGGTGCTGTAATCTACTACACAACCGATGGTTCCAATCCTGCTGAGGGTGGCACTGAATACACCCAGCCCATCGCATTCACCGGTTCTCAGATGACCATCAATGCCATTGCTACAAAAGCTGACATGTTTGACAGCGATATGGCCACTGCCAACTATACTCTCAAGATTGCAGGTCAGGAAACTGCCCAGTTTAATTTCGGTGAGGGTGGCAACGCCGCATCTATTGCGTCCAAAACCATCGAAGCCGGCAACTCTCAGGAAGCTGAGGGCACCAACAATCTTGATGGCGTAGTATTTACGCTCAGCCCCATGACTGTCACCGTTGCCAAGGCCGAAGGTACCAATGAGCCTCGTTGGTGGAAGACAGGTACCATTAAAGAGGAACTGCGCGTTTACAAAAACAATACTATCACCATCAACCTTACCAAAAACGGCTATAAGCTCACAAAGGTAGAATTCACTCAGGGCACCGCAGCTGCCACCAGTTTCAATGCTCTCAAGCTCGCTGCTTCTACAAACCTCGGAGCTGATGCTACCGGCGAATGGAACAACGACACCAAGACTTGGATTGCTCCCGCTACAGGACTCGTTAACCAAATCGTGTTCACTGTTGACCCCGATAACAACGCTCGCCTATGTGGCATCAATGTAGTCTATGTTCAGGACCCCAATGGCCAGGCCAAAATCGACACCATTGCTGTTGACAACAACAATGCCCCCGTTGAATACTACAATCTTCAGGGCATGCGCATGAGCAGCATCAACCTCCCCGCCGGCATCTATATCCGCCGTCAGGGCACTGAAGTTACCAAAGTGTACGTGGCTCATTGATCCACGCTGCATAAACACATTAAGGGTGCGACCTCCGGGCCGCACCCTTTCTTTATCATCAATTCCAAGAAATCAATTGCAAAACACGATTAATTGAATTAGCCATATCAGCAAAACAAGCTGAAAACAAGAGCGCAACTCATCTCTTCTCTCTGCTAATCCAAGCTTGGAGCCATGAGAACAACCGGTCACCAGAATCGCCTCCTGCGCGGAAAAAAGCCAAAACGGAACAACGGACCAAAGTATGTCACATAAGTGGACCGGGGAGTGTTGCGACCATAATAGCTGGCAGAGTGGATTTGAGAAGAAACAATCATAGGATCATTACCATTTTGCACCGCTTTTGTAAATAAATCCATTATTTCATACTTGTTACCGAAATTGGCTTTGGGCTGCATCAGAATTTCTGATACCACCTCACGAATAGAGCGCGGATATATTATGAATGTATTGTCGGCATCACAGGTAACATTCTTAAATTCACTGCTCCCGAAAAACACGATAACAGAATAAATTGGAATTCCCGGATTCTGCGGCAAACATCGCCTTATGGCTTGGATATGTCCGGCATTCTGCATAACCGGATTATAAAAACGGTGCTTTTCTCTGCCATACGCCAATATCTGCGTCCAGTATCTTTGATGTTCGTTTCCAAAAATCCAACCGCTATAATCTTTTACCTCAAAGATAATTATGCCGGCCTTTGTTGCAACAGCCACATCTATTTGCGTGTACTCTCCATTCGGTTTTCTAATATACAAGTCATGAAATATGGCTTTGGGATTGATGCCTGCCTTCAATAAATTCAGTATCACTCTACGTTCCGACCACTCCCCACGGGCAATAGGAGTAACCTGTTCTATTAGTTCACGCTCTTTTAGCTTGACATAAACAAAGTATGCAATTCCTGCTATCAAACAAACCAAGAATATGACATACGCGAGTACCATCAGTTGCTATTCAATACTTTAGACGGATTGATTACAGCATCTACGAATAACCGGATTTTTATTTAAAAGCAATTATAGGTATTACCTCTGAGTGATACTTATAAGTCCCTATTTGCCTTGCGCATTTTCCTTTAGGTGCTTTCACTATCTGTTTATTATAAAAGTTACTGCCCTCATCAGCCAATATCAACACTTTCAAGTCGGAAGTAAACACATAATCTGGCATAGTTTCACTGACTTCTAACGCTACAGCATCACCGGAATCCAAAACCTCCAGCACTTCAAAATTATTTCGGCTCACACATTCGCCGGGTTTATCAAACAATGTTTTTCCTGAAACATTCTTGGCTTCTTTATTTCTATTTAATTTTGGTAATTCCGCATCATCAATTATTTTAATCGCTGGGACTGTGCGTTCAAATCCCACATTTGTTTTGTATTTATAGGTCCCGACACGCAGAGCGCACTGATTGTTTTCAAGAACAATTTTTTGATTATCGTAAAACTGTTGGCTTTCATCCGGAATAATAAAAACAATTGAACCAAAAGAATCATCTGCCGTAGCTAATGCACATCCGGCATCTATGACTTGGAACACTTCAAATTGAGAATATTCCATGCAATCGCCGGGTTCTTCAAACAGTTCAAGTCCGATAATTCCCGAATTATTTGACATTCTAATACAAAATGCAACACCGAATGTCAACACAATGCCTGTTACTATACCAAGCACATATATAAGCCATTTTTTCATTCTATCCAATTATTAAATATCCTCTAAATCTTTTTGAATTTTGGTCTCCATATTTTGAGCATCTATATATCTAATTATGATAGCGCCCTCAAGATAGCCAAATTTTGAAATTGATAATTCAATAATGCCGCCAGTGACAATCCAATTACTTGCATAGGTAACGGTGCCCTGACCCAATTCATACATTAGAGAAATATTGCTGTCTCGACGACTCGGATTATATTCCTTGCAAGCAGAGGGCTCACCATATTTACTAATATATAAGCTTTTATAATAATCATACGTGCTCACAAGTGTATTCCAATCGTCACTTTCGCCGGTTATAACGGCAACTGTATGAACACTTTTGCCATCGTCAGTAGCACCTACAGCAACCGTGGCTTGCCTACCCGTAAAATCACCTGTGAACATCGTAACATCGGTGTCCGGTATCTGTTTAAAACCTTTTGCTTTAAGCTTTTGACAGAAAGCAGTCATACTTCCCTCAATAGGAATACCCTTAAACGAAAGATGCTCTTGCGCCATAATATTGATTACCGCAAACAAGAATGTGATTGTGACTAAAAATTTTTTCATCTTCTTTTTTGTCAATGACTCTTTTAGTTCCAATTGAGCCGTTATTTACGCCGAAGCGTGGAACTGTATGCCACACTCTTACTTGAAGGTCGTAGGAAACCTTGAATACAGATGTAACAATAGCAGCCCACGCTATGGCGTGAGAACCACTATGCTATCCTTGTATTCAATTTTGAAAATTTCCTACGTTTTCAAGTACAAGATAAGCATAACGCCTCTTTTTATCTATGTATCGGACAGGATTCCCATCCGAGCGCAAATATAATGAACTTCAACTAAAAAATCGTTAATTATCTGACAAAAATCAGCTTAAAAAATGATTTTCAGCGATTTTGCGCACTATAGTTATTTGCACAATAAGTAAATAACTGTTATGATTCAACGAAGCTCAGATTTTTTTTTGCCACGATGCATAAAATATGCGATAGCATCGCTCTGTATCTTGCTCCCGAGCATCTTATTTGCGAGCATGTACAGCACAATTCCAGTGACTCCCTGCACCAAGCAAAGTACCCATGCTGCGCTTATCAGCCTTGATTCATACCACATCGGCACAAGTATCAGAACGGTAAGCATCATGTATGGCAGCGAATCTGTGAGATACTCACTCCAGCTCCTGCGCGAAAGCCGTGCGGCTATAAACAGGGTCACTATCCACGCCACAGCCGACGCCACCACCTGCCCCATAATAAATATGCGCACACCCAAGGTTATATCCATTGCGGGTGCCAGTGCAATATAGGGCAAGGTAATGAATATCGCCAGCAATGCTATTCCATCTCGCAACAGCTCAATATGAACATTTAGTTTCGCTCTTCCTAACGCAAGCACATAATTGGCATACAGTTGCGTGAGCACAGTAAATATGCCGCGCACAAGCAGCAGCTGAAACAATGCCACCGAAGCATCCCATTTCGTTCCGAACAAGGTATGGAATATAGGCTCTGCCATAAGAATCAGCATACCCATTGCCGGAAACAGCAAATATGAAGTAAACCGGTTCATCTTGGCTGTCGCCGATGCAAATTTCTTAGCATCATCCTGATACTCTGCCAGAACCGGCAAAAAAGACGAGGTAATGACAGCTGAGAGCGATGATATGCCCATTTTGCTCCACTTGTCGGCCTGAGTATAGTAGCCGAGCGAGGTTACGCCCACCTTGTTGCCGATAAAATAAGAATATATGTTTTGAAAAAGGGTGTTGAGAAACGAAGTCATTGCCATCCCCATACCCACGCCTAAAAATGATTTCAAAGCTCTCCATGAAAATCTCAGCATAGGCACCCATTTTCCAGTAAGCCACAGCACACCCGATTTTACGGCTGCCACAGCCACCGCTTGCCATACGAGCGCCCATGCTCCGTACCCGAGCAACGCCAACCCTATACCCACTATGGCGCCGGCAAAAAGCCCCAGAGAATTGCTCACGGCCACCATCTTCACATCCATACGTTTCATCAATCGGTTTGTCTGCACTATGGCCGAACCGTTGAGAATAAACGTAAGAAACATCACACGGCTTAAAGGCACAAGCTCTTCCGGCGCGTCCTTGAACAATGTCATTATCCATGGAGCGGCAAACCACAATCCCACATACACCACTCCGGCCATGCCCATATTAAACCACAGCACTGTACTGTAATCCAAGTCTGTAGGTGATTTTCTCTGTATCAGAGCATACGAAAATCCGCTATCCACAAACAGTGATGCAAAAGCCTGAAACACAAGAATAGCCCCCACCACGCCAAATTCGGCCGGTGAGAGCATATTGGCAAGTATCAGACCGGTAAGCGCATAAAGCAATTGAGATGCCACTTTATCAATGACATTCCATTTCAAGGTGCGCGCCACCTTGAGCTTCATGCCCCCCATATCCGGCTGCGGCTGCCCCATCAATTGGCGGAATCTATGCTCACTATTTTCACACGGCTGAGTGCACTCTTTTTCACCTCAGGATTGCCTCGGTATTGCACCGTGCCGTTTCCGAGACCGCTCACATTGAGCTTGTCTATTGCATAGCAATTGATTGTGCCGTTGCCGGTAATAGAGCATTTCGCTTCCTTGGCCTCAAGCTCATCAGCCTGTAGAAAACTTGAGCCGCCCACACATTTGAGATGTGCTTTGGTACATTCTCCATAAATCACGAGCGTGCCTTTACCGGTCAGTATCGATGCTTTTACATCCGTGGCGCGCACATTGCGCACCACAAGACGCCCGTTTCCTATCACTTTGGCATTGAATTCGGGCATGCCTGCCGATGCGAGAACTCTCACTGTGGAATCACCTGAATTCTCCACCTTGGAAAGATATGATGAATATACCCTGACGGTAGGAAGATTTCGGTATGGCACATCAGTAGGTGTCAGTTTTATTGCAAGTTTGCCCTTGTTAGGTTCAAACAGGATGGCTGGCGCAAGTTCCGGAGTCGTCTCAAACTCCACTTTACCTGCCTTTTCGGGATTGCATTGATAATCCACATTTATGGCATCAACCACTTCAAGTTCATGAAACTCATGCACATCAAGGGCATAGCTCTTGGTCTGCGCGTTAAGCGAAGCCGGTATAAAAGCAAACGCTGCAATAGCTGATAGCAATAACTTTTTCATAGTCAAGTGATATGAGAATAATAGAGGTATTTATGATAATGATAACAATTTGTCATTGAGCATCTGTTCCACATTGTCAAGTATGGACATCAGATCTTCTTTGGTGGAAGCCTGAAGCATGGCTATGCGGGTGGGACGAAAATCCGGAATACCCTTGAACAACGGAGAGGCCGCAAGATGCCGCCTGATGTGAAGTATGCCGCGGTACTCATCTATCCGGTCTATGCTTTCGTTTATCTGACGCCGGATCAGAGCAAATTTTTCAGCCAAGGTCATCGTATCTTCACCGCTGCCCCCGTTCACGGCATCTTTCATACTGCGGAATATCCATGGGGCACCGATAGAAGCACGGCCCACCATCACCCCGTCCACGCCATAACGCTCAAATGCTTCACGGGCCTGAGCCGGTGTTGTGATGTCTCCGTTTCCGATTAACGGTATTTTCAATCGTGGATTTTGCTTCACTGCCGCTATCATATCCCAGTCGGCGCTTCCGGTGTACATCTGCGACCGAGTGCGGCCATGCACCGTTAGTGCCTGAATGCCGCAATCCTGCAATTGCTCTGCAAGTGTCACGATAATCTTTGAGTCATGATCCCAGCCGAGTCGCGTTTTCACCGTAACAGGTATTTTCACGGCATCCACTACCGCACGGGTTATCTCAAGCATTTTAGGCACATCGCGCAGCATCCCCGCTCCTGCCCCCTTGCCGGCAACTTTTTTCACCGGACATCCGAAATTGATATCCAGTATATCCGGACCGGCTGCTTCCGCTATTTGGGCCGCCTCTACCATAGGGCCTACCTCTCGTCCGTAAATCTGTATGGCACAGGGACGCTCGCCCGGTGCAATATGCAGCTTGCGGGTGGTGGCCGAGATATTGCGTATCAGCGCATCTGCGCTCACAAATTCTGTATATACCATATCGGCCCCCTGCTCCTTACAAATCAGGCGAAACGATGGATCGGTGACATCCTCCATCGGAGCGAGCATCACCGGACGCGGTCCAAGATCTATGTCTGCAATCTTCATAGACGGAAACTGGGATTTTAATTCACGAAGTTAGCAATAAAAAACGACATTATGCACCCTTATTGCCATTTTCGCCAAAAAAACTCCCAAAACGGTTAGTGCAGGGTGAGTCGGCTCAATCTGCTCCCGAACATAAGTTCTGCCGCCATGCGCATATCTTCCGCCGTAAGGCTCTCCACACGCTCTGTCATTTCAGCGAGACTCAGCGCGCCTCCATGATGCAGCACCGCCCGTGCCGCGCCGAGAGCGGTCTGTTCCGAGCTGTCATGACTCAGCTCCATCTGACCCTTGTACTGTCGCTTGGCTCGCTCAAGTGCCGCCCCCGACAGCGGAGTGTCAAGAACATGCCTCAGCACCGAATCCACCAGCCGGGCACATCTTGACGCATCTTCGGGATCACATCCGAAATAAATTGTAAACAACCCCGCGTCGGTCAGGAACTGGGCGGTAGCCTCTACACCGTAAACAAGACCGCGCTTCTCTCTCAGGGCCACATTAAGCAGCGAATTCATCCCCGGCCCTCCTATCACGTTCGCGAGCAGAGCTATAGCAGTACGGTTCGGCGAATACATATCCGGGATTCTGCCGCCAATCACACAGTGAGCTTGGTGCGAGTCAATGTTGCGCGTCACATCAAACGGGTCAACGCACAACGGTTTGCAGCGGTTGCGTTCCGGAACCGGATGATTCAGTACGCCGAAATAGCGTATTGCCATATTTATAACCTTGTCGGGTTTCTCGGGCCCTTGATAAAACAGCACCATATTACCCGGCACATAGTTGCGTGAAACATATTCACGGCACGTCTCCGAGGTAAACAGCTCAATACTTTTCTTGGAGCCTAATATGTTATGGCCCAAGGACGATCCGGCAAACACCAGATCTTCAAAATCATCATATACCGCATCGCTGGGCATGTCAAGATAAGTGTCAATCTCATCCGCCACCACCTCGCGCTCCTTTTTTAACTCCGAATCAGGAAAACGGCTGTACGCCACCAGATCAGCAATCAGCTCCATTGCACGTTGCAGATTCTTGGGCGGGAAAACCGAATAAATCATAGTGAGTTCCTTGGTGGTATATGCGTTAAGCTCACCGCCAACACTCTCCATTCGGTTCAGGATATGCCCTGCACGGCGATGTGATGTGCCCTTGAATATCGTGTGCTCCACAAAATGGGCCAGCCCCTCCATCCCCGCAAAATCATCTCTACTGCCTGCATTGATTGCAAGCCCGCAATACTCTGCCGTACGGGTAGAATAGCGTATCACACACTGCAGACCATTCTGCAGTGTGTGATACGTAAACAGTGGATGTATGCTTTCGGACAGCATTACTGGCGGCCGCAAATGGCTACCGAACGGTCAATTTTGCTGACAAGACCCTGAAGCACCTTGCCCGGGCCAAGTTCCACAAACTCTGTTGCACCGTCGGCTATCATATTCTGCACGGTCTGTGTCCAGCGCACAGGCGAAGTGAGCTGTGCCACGAGATTAGCCTTGATTTCGGCAGGATCAGTGTGGGGCTTGGCATCTACATTCTGATAAACAGGGCAAATAGGGGTTGATACGGGAGTAGCCTCGATAGCTGCTGCGAGTTCAGCGCGGGCAGGCTCCATGCAGGGAGAGTGGAATGCGCCGCCCACCTTGAGCTTGAGGGCACGTTTTGCACCGGCTGCAAGCAATTTCTCACATGCGGCATCAATTGCCTCTACCTCACCCGAAATCACGATCTGTCCGGGGCAGTTGTAATTGGCGCATACCACCACGCCGGGCACGCTTTCGCATACCTCTTCAACAGTGGCATCAGGCAACGCGAGAACAGCCGCCATGGTAGATGGGTTCAGCTCACAAGCCTTCTGCATGGCCTGTGCACGAGCGGACACCAGACGCAGGCCGTCCTCAAAAGTGAGAGCTCCGGCTGCCACAAGTGCAGAGAATTCACCCAGCGAGTGTCCTACCATCATATCGGGATTGAACTCGTCACCGAGTGTCTTGGCCAAAATCACTGAATGAAGGAAAATAGCGGGCTGGGTTACGCGGGTCTGTTTCAGATCTTCATCCGTACCTTCAAACATAAGGTCGGTAATGCGGAATCCAAGAATATCGTTAGCTTTTTCAAACATGTCATGAGCCACAGGATTAGTGTCGTACAGCTCTTTGCCCATTCCGACAAACTGTGCGCCCTGACCGGGGAAAACAAATGCTTTCATAATCAATAATAATAATTGCTAAATTAGGCTGCAAAGGTATTAAATTTTCTGCAAAAGAGCCAACTATTCGCCCCAAATTACGTAATTTTACACCCTCAATTTTTTATCCTTTATTTCTCATGAACATTATTTGCATGATTCCGTGCTTCTTGGGTCTCGGGATGCAGGAAATTCTCGTTATAGCCCTCGTAGTGCTCCTCCTCTTCGGTGGACGCAAAATACCCGAACTTATGCGCGGACTGGGCAAAGGTGTCAAATCCTTCAAAGACGGAATGAACGATATTTCCGATTCTGCCGACAACGAACAAAAAAAATAATTGGAAGCCAAAGCCGACATGACTTTTTGGGAGCATGTTGACGCCTTGCGAAGCGTGCTTCTCAAAGGCGCGGTACTCACTGTGGTGCTGTGCGTGATACTTTTTGCCTTCATGCCCTCACTGTTTCACACCGTGATTCTTGCCCCGTGCCGTCCCGATTTCCCTTTATACACACTCCTCCGGCAGCTGCCAACGCTCCCGGGCATGGAGGGCATAACCAATGTTGACCATGAAATCAAGCTCATCAACATTGACCTTGCCGCCCCGCTCCTGCTTCACTTCTCCACCGCATTCTGGATGAGCATTCTTCTTGCCATGCCGGCACTGCTTGGTCTTGCATACTCCTTCATCAAGCCCGGACTGTATGCCGCAGAGCGGCGATATGCGCGTATAGGAGTCGGCACTCTCGCAATCATGTTCTATGTCGGTGTCGCAGTCGGATACACACTCGTGTTCCCGCTCACCCTACGGTTTCTTGCCGGCTATCAGGTAAGCGCTGATGTCCCCAATACCATCAGCCTCAGTTCCTACATGCACACCCTCCTGATGCTCTGCCTCAGCATGGGCCTCGTATTTGAGCTACCGCTGGCCGCATGGCTTCTTGGCAAATGCGGCATCCTCCACCGCGAATTTTTCTGCCGCTACCGCCGCCATGCCGTGGTGATACTGCTCATAATAGCCGCCATAATCACCCCCACATCCGATCCTTTCACCCTCACGGTCGTGTTCCTCCCAATATATTTGCTTTGGGAAGCAGGAGCATTGCTCGTGCCACGAAAAAAGTTATCCTATGAATAAAATAGCCGGGGTTTATCATTCCATACCCCACTTCCTGCTCACCGCTTTGACCATCATAGCCGTGCTTCTGCTCACGCTCATTCCCGTGCCGCAGCAGATAGTACCGGATGTCAACAACATCGACAAAGTCGTACACTTTCTCATGTTCGGAATCATTGCCTCCATAACATGGCTTGATGTGGCCCACTACCGCTGCACGCCCCCAACTTGGAGACAATACATTTGCGTAGCCGTGGCAAGTTCCCTTCTCGGTGGCGCAATAGAGTTTTTGCAGGGCACTGAATTCATCAACCGTTCCTGCGACCTTTACGATTTCATCGCCGACACCGCCGGTGCCTTCATCCTCCCTCCCCTTCTGCGTCCCTGCCTGTGGCGCCTGCTTCCGACTGCACAGAAAGTGGGCCTGCGCACCGTCGCCCGTCCCACACCGGAATTGGAGCACGTTTACAACGAATCTTTCCCTCCCGAGGAACGCCGCGATTGGGGCAACATCAACCGCCTTGCCTCCGACACCGCACATCCGCTGCAGTTCACGGAAGTTCTTTGGCTTGGCAAGCCCGTTGGCCTTATATCGTGGTGGAATTTCGGCAAATGGGCATATCTTGAGCACTTTGCCATAACCTCCAGCCTACGCGGCTCGGGCATCGGTGCCACGGCTCTCACCAAATGGCTTGACATGATAGCAATCCCCGCCGTACTGGAAGTAGAGCTGCCCGGCTCCAACAGCATGGCTTCCCGCCGAATATGCTTCTACGAGCGGCTCGGATTCATAGCCCATCGCAATTTCAGCTACATTCAGCCACCTTACGCCCCCGGACTCCCTTCCATACCGCTCATTCTCATGACTTATGGCAACATCCACAACCTTGACCATGTTGTAAGCGTTCTACATACACAAGTATATGGCGTAAACAAATGAAACACCTGTCCCGAATATTCCTATTGCTCCTCATCCTGAGCGCATGCTCCACCAACAAGCGCCCTCAATCCTCCCCCCTGACGGTTGCCGTAAGCATCGAGCCGCAGAACTATCTTCTTCAACGTATTGTCGGCGACAGCATCCGCATCGTCACAATGCTTCCCCCCGATGCCGACCCCGAAAACTATGAGCCGTCCATCAAGTTGCTGAAAGAGCTAAACAACAGCCGTTTGTATTTTGCCATTGGCAATATGCCGTTTGAACGGCAGCTGCTGTCTCGTTCCGGAATAGGACACAACGGCACTACCGAAATCATTTCCGCATCCGCTCTTCAGAACATCTCCGGCACCCACAGCCATGACTCACACAGCCATCTCTCCGACCCCCACATTTGGACCTCTCCCGCCAACTGCCTCGTCATGGCGCAGCAGATGCTTGATGCCGTCACCAAGATTGATCCCGACAACGCCGGCTACTATCGCGCACGTTTTAACCAGCTAAAGCAGGAATTGAATTCGCTCAACGACTCCATTACCGCGCGCCTCGCACCATGCGCCGGCGACATGATTATAGTTGCCCACCCCTCATTAAGCTATTTTGCAAGAGATTATGGCATAAACCAATTATACTTCGGTGCCGAGAACAAGGAAATCACCCCCGTGCAGCTACGCAATGTGATCGATTCCGCACGCTCCATGCAGCATGCCGTCACCATGGTGTCGGAAGCTGCCTACAATGCCGACCGCACTCAGGCCATTGCCCGCCAGGCCGGTGCCCGGAGCGTGGAAATCAACACTCTTGGCCGTAATTTCCTGCAGCAGCTCGACACCCTGTCCATACAGTTAGCCCGTTCACACAATGCTCACATCCACCATTCCCGATAGCACCGCGCCGGTGCTCATATCGCTCTCCGAAGTAGAGAAAACCTATAACGACCGAACTGTGCTCGGCAATGTCAACCTTGACATACATCAAGGCGATTTTATTGCAGTCACTGGACCTAACGGAGGAGGCAAAACCACCCTGCTGCGCCTCATCCTTAAGCTTGTGGCCCCTACCCGAGGTAAGGTTCAATACCTCGGCAACTTCAAAATCGGCTATCTTCCACAAAAAAACATGGTGGATTCACGGTTCCCCATAACCGTCCGCGACACAATCGCCATGGGACTTCTCGGCACAGGGGTCAAAGGCTCCGAAGCCGGCGATGCGGTAAACCGTATGCTCCACACCGTGGATCTTGCGGCACATGCCTACGCCAGCATCTCGCAGCTGTCCGGCGGACAGTTGCAGCGCGCGCTTCTGGGGCGTGCATTGGTTTCGGAACCCGACCTGCTTGTGCTCGATGAGCCGCTGAGCTACCTTGACAAAAAATTTGAGCGCAGGGTATATGAAATCGTTGAGTCGCTCAAAGGCCGTTGCACCGTGATTCTCGTGTCGCACGAGGTAAGCGGAATAGCGGCTATGGCCACACGCCACATCATCGTCAACCACACCCTGCATTTCTGCCATTCCGGCTCGCATTTTGTTCATTACGACTGCTACGACAACCAATAAAAAAAGCCCGCATAAGCGGGCTTCTTCATTAATATGTGATGAACGGTTAGTATGCAAACATCGGGAAATCTGCCATCATCTTATTGACCTTTTCACGCACCGATGCTATAATAGCGGGATTTTCGGGATTTGACAGCACAGTATCTATCATCTCCACGATCGGGCCCATATGCTCCTCCTTGGCTCCACGGGTTGTGATAGCCGGTGTGCCCAGACGGATACCTGAAGTCTGGAACGGTGAGCGCGAATCAAACGGCACCATATTTTTGTTGGCGGTAATATCAGCCTCCACAAGCACCTTCTCTGCCACCTTACCCGTAAGATCAGGGAATTTGGTACGCAGATCCACCAGCATGCAGTGATTGTCCGTGCCACCGGAAATTATCTTATACCCCTTGTCCATCATGGCCTGAGCCATTGCGGCCGCATTCTTCTTCACCTGTGTCTGATACTCCTTGTATTCAGGCTGCAATGCCTCGCCAAAAGCCACGGCTTTGGCGGCTATCACATGCTCCAGCGGACCGCCCTGCACACCCGGGAACACGGCTGAGTCTATCAGTTGCGACATCATGCGCACCTGACCCTTGGGATTGGTCTTGCCCCATGGATTTTCAAAATCCTCACCCAGCAGGATTATACCGCCGCGCGGACCGCGAAGTGTTTTGTGTGTGGTTGAGGTTACGATATGCGCATATTTCACGGGATTGTCAAGCAACCCTGCGGCTATAAGACCTGCGGGATGCGCCATGTCAATCATAAGTATGGCACCGATCTCGTCCGCAAGACGACGCATGCGGGCATAGTCCCACTCGCGTGAATAAGCGCTTGCACCGCCTATTATCAGTTTCGGACGCTCTCTGCGGGCCACCTCTTCCATCTGGTCATAATCTATAAGACCGTTGTCCTCACGCACATTGTATTCCAGCGCATGAAACATCAGGCCCGAAAAATTCACGGGGCTGCCGTGCGACAGATGACCTCCGTGAGCCAGATTGAGGCCAAGGAATTTGTCACCCGGTTTGAGGCAGGTCATGAACACTGCCATATTAGCCTGTGCGCCCGAATGAGGCTGCACATTGGCATAGGCAGCACCGTATATCTTTTTAAGGCGGTCAATGGCAAGCTGCTCCACCTCATCCACCACTTGGCATCCGCCGTAGTAACGGTGACCGGGATACCCTTCGGCATATTTGTTGGTCAGGCACGAACCCATGGCCTGCATCACCTCTGGCGATACAAAATTTTCCGAAGCTATCAGCTCTATACCTTTTTTCTGACGCTGATGCTCGCGCTCGATTAATTCAAAAATTTTCGAATCTGTCTGCATATATTAGAGTAGATTTAATGTTTATTCTGTTTTTTTACGCTCCAGCCAAATGTGCCCAGCTTCTCCCCGAGCTTGAAATATCCTCCGTGGCTATACGCCATCAGACCCGCCTTGTCAAGGCGGAATGCTCCGGTCTGTGCATCTATCAGTTCTTCGGCGGCAAGCACATTCAGCACTTCGGCTATGAACATGTCATGGCTGCCAAGATGCACTATTTCTCTAACCCGGCATTCTATGCTGAGCGGACTTTCGGCTATTGACACACACCCCACTTTCACTCCTTTTTCGGGCGTAAGACCTGTTTCCTTCCACTTGTTGTAATCTGCACCGGAGCGCACCCCGGCCCAGTCGGTGGCCTTGGCCATAGCCTCAGTAGTGAGATTTATGGTAAACTCCATCCGCTCCTTTATTAGAGTGTAGCTATGACGCTCGGGACGCACCGATATATAACACATGGCCGGATTCGTGCATATCGTGCCGGTCCATGCCACGGTAAAGAAATTGGCATTCTCTCCCTCTCCGCAGCTCACAAGCACTGCGGGCAAAGGGTATATCATCGTTCCCGGTTTCCAGGACTGCTTCATCGTCCGTCGGCTATCGTGGTGGGTTAGTCTATAATGGCGTCGGTACTCTTCACAGTATGACCGCAGTAATCACAGCGGATCACCTCATTTTCGCGGTCCACAACCGTAAAGCGCGTACGCATCGGCTCGTTATTGGTAATGCACTTGGGATTGGCGCATTTCACTATTCCCACTATCGTATCCGGAAGCTTGATGTCGCGCTTCTCCACCACATTGAAGTCACGTATTATATTCACCTTGGCGTGCGGTGCTATCAATGCTATTCTGTTGAGAGTGGACTCGGGAAACTCCACATCGGCCACCTTGATAATACCTTTGGTGCCAAGTTTGTGGCTGGAAAGATTATTACCGATGGTCACATACTTGTCCATCTTCTCTATACCCAAAATCTTTACGGCCTTGAACAATGCCGAACTCGGTATATGGTCTATCACGGTACCGTGGCGCAAAGCGGCCACTGCCAGCTCTTTCTTCTCTGCGTTCATCACTCCTGAGGTTTTAAATTCAACACATCTATACCTAAAGCCTTGCATATTATAGCTTGGCGGGCAAACAAGCCGTTGCGTGCCTGCTCAAAATAATATGCCTTGGGATTATCGTCCACATCGCGGTCTATTTCGTTGACCCTTGGCAGCGGATGAAGCACTCTCAGATTATCCTTGGCCACATCAAGCATACTGTTGCGCAATGTATATAGGTTCTTGACTTTTTCATATTCCATAAGATCCGAGAACCTCTCACGCTGCACTCGTGTCATGTACAGAATATCCGATGCCGCAATCACTTCGGGCGAAAAATCGGTATGCTCATAGTACTTTATGCCATGCTCCTTGCAGAAATCCTTGTACTCCTTGGGCATCTGCAGTTCAGGACATGCCACGAAATGAAATGTTGGATTAAAATACTGCATCGCCATCAGCAATGAATGTACAGTGCGCCCGTATTTCAGATCTCCCACCATTGTTATGGTCAGATCGTTGAGACTGCCCTGAGTCTTATAGATTGAATAGAGATCAAGCATCGTTTGCGACGGATGCTGGTTGGCGCCGTCTCCTGCATTTATTATAGGAGTGTCCGTAACTTCTGTCGCATACCGGGCTGCACCCTCCAGATAGTGGCGCATGATTATCAGGTCCACATAGTTGCTCACCATTTTTATGGTGTCCTTTAGCGATTCTCCCTTGGACGAGCTTGATGTGCTCGCATCGGAAAATCCTATTACCCTGCCGCCGAGACGGTTCACGGCTGTTTCAAAACTCAGTCGGGTGCGGGTGGAGGGTTCAAAAAAAAGAGTCGCCACAACTTTCCCGTCAAGGATTTTATGGTTGGGGTGCTCTTCAAAAAAGCGGGCTCGCTCTATGAGATCCAGAATCTCGTCGCGCGATATGTCGTTGATCGACACAAGGCTGTTGCTGTTCATAAGCCACTAATATTTAGGAGTAGATTTATGGGCACAAATTTACACATTTTTACTCACTCGCCCAAATACATCTCCCAATTTCACACCATGAAAGATTCAGATACATTTTGCTGAATTTTTTGCGACATTTAAATTTGGCCGTTACAGGATTTAACACTAACTTTGCATTGAGTATTATCATATAGCACCTTAATCATATAACCTCAACCGAAATGAAGGACTTAGACAGACTTTTAGCTGAAAACTTACTCAAAATCAGTGCAATAAAGCTCCAACCCGAGCATCCTTTCACCTGGGCATCCGGATGGAACTCCCCAATATACACCGACAATCGCAAAACACTCTCCTATCCGAGCGTCCGCACTTTCATCAAAGTGGAAATGTGCCGCCTGATTATGGAGAATTTCGGCACTCCCGATGCTATTGCCGGCGTAGCGACTGGTGCTATTGCCATGGGCGCTATGGTTGCCGATGACCTCGGACTTCCTTATGTATATGTGCGTTCCACTCCCAAAGATCACGGTTTGGAAAATCTCATTGAGGGTAACCTTAAGCCCGGTCAGAAAGTTGTGGTTATTGAAGACCTCATCTCTACCGGCGGCAGCTCTCTCAAAGCCGTGGAGGCCATACGCGCTGCCGGATGTGAAGTTGTTGGCATGGCCGCCATTTTCACCTATGGATTCCCGATCGCTATAAACCGTTTCAAAGAGGCCGGGGTAAACCTCGTTACTCTAAGCAACTACAACGCCATGCTTGAGTCTGCCCTTGAAACAAAATACATCCGCGCCGAAGACCTTGACACTCTCAAAGAGTGGCGAAAAGATCCTGCCAACTGGACTCCTAACAACAATCAGTAAACGACATTCAAACAATCATCATTTAAATACAACAAGGGGCGAAAAGCCCCTTTGTTTTGAACATTATGGCTAAATACGAAGGAAAACCTGTGACTATAAACCGTCCTGTTCAGGATGTGTACAACGCTATAACCAATCTCGGAGATTATCAGCAGCGCCTTGAGCAGCTCCCCCCCGAAGCCAAAGAAAAAATAGGCAGCGTGCGTTTCACCGACTCTTCTGTAATAATCACCGCAGCCCCTGTAGGCGAAATACAGTTTAATGTTGTGGAGAAACGCGAACCCGAGCTTATGAAACTTGCGGCCGCCAACAGCCCCGTGCCATTTGAAATACTTGTGCACATGAGTCCCGAAACCGATGCGTCAAGCAAAGTTTCCACCGAACTCAATGTTGACATTCCCGCAATGCTGCGTCCTATGATTGGCGGCAAAATGCAGGAAGCTGCCGACAAATTCAGCGAACTGATATCCACTTTCTTCAGAATTTGATGCGATTCACTAAACACATACTCGTTGTTGCTGCTGCCGCTTTTGCTCTCGCCGCAGTCTCATGCCACAAAGTGGACGATGAGCGCATACCGTACGCACCGGTTTATATCCCCTTCACCACTTCCGGCGACTGGGATACTTTTGGCGTGAGCGGAGCCATGCTCACCAATAGCTTCATCAAATCCCAAGGCATTCCTGAAGGCTACTTCTACACCGACCTTGCTCAAACCGGATTTGGTGGCGTGCTTCTTGTGAGCAATTTCAGTGGCGAGCCAAGAGCATACGATCTTTCATGCCCCGTTGAGTGCCGCCGTGACATAATCATTACTGTTGACGGCGAAGTTGCTGTGTGCCACACATGCGGCAGCACTTACGACATTTTCAATGCCGGTGCTCCCGTGGATGGCCCTGCGGCACAGCATCACTACGGTCTGGAGCGTTACAATGTCAGCTCCGGCAACGGCACTATATTCCGTATAATCACTAACTGACGCAATATGCTCAACTATATAGTATGGAACGCAGACCCCGTTCTTCTTGATTGGGGTGTTCAGATACGATGGTACGGCCTGATGTTTGCCATAGGCTTCATGATAGGTTATGAAATCGTAGCCCGCATGTTCCGGCACGAAGGTGCCCCCGAACGATGGCTTGGAGTGCTCCTTATATGGACTGTCATCGGCACTATCGTAGGAGCGCGACTCGGGCATGTGTTCTTTTACGAATGGGATTACTACAGCCAGCACCCTATTGACATACTTAAGGTGTGGGAAGGCGGCCTTGCCAGTCATGGCGGCACAATAGGTGTCATTTTGGGCGTTTTCATGTTCTCTATTTTCACTACCAGACGCAGTCCACTCTGGACCTTTGACCGTCTTGTAGTGCCTATAGCCCTTGTGGGGGGCCTTATCCGCATCGGCAATCTCATGAACAGTGAAATCTTCGGCCACGCCACCGACCTTCCGTGGGGATTTATGTTTGTGCGCTCCCGCCAGTGGGTCGAGATGTATGCCGGACAGCCTGTTCATCCCACCCAGATCTATGAGGCTCTTTGCTATTTCGCTCTGTTCGCGCTCCTGATGTGGATGTATTGGCGCAAGAACGCTGAAAAACGCCCCGGCCTGATATTCGGAGTATTCCTGATTGGCATATTCCTTCCGCGTTTCCTGATTGAGTTCGTGAAAAACGATCAGGTCGCATTTGAGGCCGACATGGTTCTCAACATGGGGCAGCTTCTCTCTATTCCCTTTATAATTATAGGTGTACTGCTTGTATGCTACGCCTTGTGGAGACCGCCGGTCAAACTCTCGTTCCCGAACAAATTCGCCGACGAACCTCAGAACAAAAATTCAAAAAAATGACCACCGATACCAATGTGATTTTCATCTCCGGCATTGACACTGATGCCGGAAAAAGCTACGCAACAGGACATATCGCAAAAATGCTTGCCGCGCAGGGAATGAAGGCCATAACCCAGAAGTTCATACAGACCGGATGCCACGACTACTCCGAAGACATTGAGCTGCATCGCAAGATCATGGGCATACCGGCCGCACCGCAGGACATTGACCACACCACTGCTCCCGTCATTTTCTCCTACCCGGCTTCTGCTCAGCTCGCAGCACGCATTGACAATAGCGAAATTGACCTGTCTTTGGTTGCCGAAGCCACTCAAAAGCTTGCACGCGACTACGATGTTGTGCTAATTGAGGGTGCAGGTGGTCTGATGGTGCCCATTACCGATACTTACTCCACCATCGACTATGTGGCCGACCACAATCTGCCGCTTGCGCTTGTCACCAATGGCAAACTCGGCTCCATCAATCATACCATCCTCTCGCTGGAGGCCATAAAAAACCGAAACATCAAGCTGAAGTGGCTCATCTATAATGAGCATTTCGACACCGACCCCATAATCAGTGCCGACACTCGCGGTTACATCCGCCGCTATCTTGACCGCCATTTCCCCGACACGGAAATCATCGTTGTGCCATCCATCAAGCTTTGAACTCTTACAGAATTTTCGTATCTTTGCATCCGTTTAAGAATATGTCCGGATTTAGTCTGTTTTTTTACCGGCCATAATCTAAAATATTGATGAAGTGATGCAAAGCAAAGTGTCTGTTTCCATTCCTAAAGCTGCCCTTTCTGAATTGCCCGTTGTCACTTTTCCGGGCGAAATAATAGTCATCGACACTGTTGAAAAAGTGCCGGAGGCTTTGGCTTATCTGCGCCAATACAAAATGGTGGGATTTGACACCGAAACAAGGCCGTCATTTCACAAAGGGCGCACCAACAAAGTGGCACTTATTCAGATCTCTACCGACACACGGTGCTACCTCTTCCGCATCAATAAAACGGGACTTACCGAAGACCTGAAACAATTCATTGAGGACACCGACATCACTAAAATAGGGCTTTCGCTCAAGGACGACTTCTTCGTTCTCCATCGCATAAGCGAATTTGTGCCCGAAGGGTTCATTGACCTTCAGGAGTTTGTGCGTCCTTACGGCATCATTGACAGCAGCCTGCAGCGCATCTACGGCATTGTCTTTCAGCAGCGCATATCCAAGGGCCAACGGCTCAGCAACTGGGAAGCCGAATCTCTCTCTATTCCCCAGCAGCAATACGCCGCCATTGATGCTTGGTCTTGCCTGCGCCTGTACAACAACCTCATCTCCGGACAATTCATCCCCGAGCATTCCCCTTATCTGCTCCCCGAATCCGAATCCTGATTCCACCACTCCTCTTCCTCTCTGCTCTCCACCAAAAGTCCTTATCATGAAAAAGAAAATTCCTCGCTCCATATGGCTACCTGTTTTGCTGCTTGCTTACCTCGCAGTCATGAGCTACATAGGCCGTGGAGAACTTGCAGCCGGAAACTATCTATACTATTTTGGCATCATAGCCATTACTCTTGTCATCATAATTGCGCTGCATTTTGTACTCAAAAAGCGAGAAAACATATAATCAACATCATACTTACATACCTAAATCTTTCATTTTTATGTTAAAACTTCACCGTTCACTCACTGCAGCAATAGCAGCAGTAATGGCATTCTCCGCTTTGGGCGATGAAACTCTGCTGTCGCCCGACGGCAAGATGAAGCTACAGTTCTCTCTCAACTCCTCCGGAGCACCCCAATACGAGCTGTTCCTTGACAATCAGGAAATCATAAAGCCAAGCAAACTCGGATTTGAGGTCAAGAATCAGGATCCCCTCACCGATGGATTTGAACTGAAGAAAGTATCTCGTTCCACTTTCAACGAAACATGGGCACCTGTTTGGGGTGAAGAGGACTCTATCCAAAACCACTACAACGAACTTTTGGCCGAACTGGTACAGCCCGCCACCGGTCGTGCCATGAACATACGCTTCCGCCTTTACGATGAAGGTCTCGGACTGCGCTATGAGTTCCCGTCTCAGCCCAACGGACACGACTACTTCATCATTACCGATGAAAAAACCGAATTCGCATTGCCCGGCGACATGACAGCTTACTGGATTCCCGGCGACTACGATACTCAGGAATACGATTACCACGTAACCAGACTCAGCGACATACGCCCCACTTACCGCAACTCGTTCACTGGCAATGTCTCATCATCCATTTTCTCTGAAACGGGTGTGCAGACCTCGCTCCAGCTCAAAACCGACAACGGCAAGTACATCAACATTCATGAGGCAACTCTCGTGGACTATCCCGCCATGCACCTCAATCTCAATGACTCCACCTTCGTGTTCACATCCCACCTCACTCCTGACCAGCGCGGCGACAAAGCCCACATTCAGGCTCCGTTCAACACCCCTTGGCGCACTGTGATGGCCGTGGACGATGCACGCAAGATTCTTGCATCACGCCTGATTTACAATCTTAACGAGCCAAGCAAAATTGAGGACACTTCATGGATCAAACCCATGAAATTCAACGGCGTTTGGTGGGAGATGATTGCCGGACAGGGTACTTGGGCCTATACCGATGATTTTTCTTCCGTCAAACTTGACCAGACAGACTACTCCAAAGCCAAACCCAACGGTCGCCACAGCGCCAACACACAGAATGTGAAACGATACATTGACTTTGCCGCTGACAACAATCTGCAGGGTGTACTCGTAGAAGGTTGGAACACCGGTTGGGAAGACTGGTTCGGCAACGAAAAGGACGAGGTGTTTGACTTCGTTACTCCCTACCCCGATTTTGACATCAAGGAGCTTACCGACTATGCCAAATCCAAAGGTGTCAGCCTTATAATGCACCACGAAACTTCCGGCTCCACACGCAACTATGAGCGGCATCTCCGCGATGCTTACGAGCTTATGAACAAATACGGTTATCCCGCTGTGAAATCCGGCTATGTCGGCAATCTGCTCCCCCTCGGCCTTTACCACTACAGTCAGGAAGCTGTCAATCACTACCTTTATGCTGTAAAGGAAGCCGCCAAACACAAAGTAATGGTTGACGCGCACGAAGCCGTTCGTCCCACCGGACTTGCACGTACCTATCCCAACCTTATTGCCAACGAATCGGCCAAAGGCAACGAATACAAGGTCAAAGACCCCTGGCACACATCCATTCTCCCCTTCACCCGTCTGCAAGGCGGTCCGATGGATTACACTCCGGGTATCTTTGAAATGGATATGTCAAAACTTAATCCCGGATCCAAGGAGCGTATGGAATTTACCATCCCCAACCAGCTCGCGCTCTATGTCACAATGTACAGCCCGCTGCAAATGGCTGCTGACCTTCCGGAACATTATCAGAAATTCGCCGATGCGTTCCGGTTTATCAAGGATGTACCCGTGGAATGGAGCCGCAGCGAGTATCTTGAAGCTGAACCGGCCAAATACGTTACCGTGGCACGAAAAGACAAGAACAGCAATGACTGGTATATTGGCAGCACTGCCGGCCGCGAAGGCCGCGTTAGCCACATATCGCTTGACTTCCTCACTCCCGGAGTGAAATATGTGGCCACTATCTATGCTGATGCCAAAAATGCCGATGCTCGCACTAATCCGCAGGCTTACACCATCACGACAAAAAAGGTTAACTCCAAAACCACACTCAACATTCCCGTGGTGGCCTCCGGCGGTTATGCTATCCGCATCACTCCCGAAAAGAAGTAATTTTCCACACAAAACACCTTTTTCAAACCCCATACTTGTGCATGCAAGTATGGGGTTAATCTTTTTTAACCATTTGAAAGGGGATTTAAGCCTTTACAATGATTATCTTTGCACCTCATTATACTTACACTTTGTTACTTAAAACGCGTCAAAAATCACAAATTTCAAATAATTTTTCACATAACATGTCAGGTATGAAAAAACTCAGTCTCTTGGCGATAAATGCACTGATTGGAGCAGCTTCGCTTGTTCCATCTCAGGCCAACGCCACAGTTTACCTTGACGAGAGTTTCAGCTACAATGCCGGAAATCTCTACAATCAAGGCTCTTGGCTGCACCACGGCAAAAATGAAAACGAGCCGATACAGCTTGTAACCCCTGCTTTAACCTATCCGGATTATCAGGCCGAAGCCACAGGATTCTCAGCCAAACTTATAGGCACCGACCTTACCTCTGCCCATGAGCGTCTGCAAAAGCAATTTGCTGACGAGGGTATAACACAAGGCTCCATCTATGCTGCTGCACTCATTAATGTGCAGAAATGCGCCACCGGCGGTGATGTTTACTTCTTCACCATCTGCCAGCGTGGAGCCAAAAACGATGCGGGCATCATTGACACCAAAGCAGGTTCCGAATATCCGCGTGTATTCTGCAAGCCGGCCACCAATGACGGAAAATTCATTCTCGGTGTTTCTAAAAACGGAGCATCTTCCACTGCCGAATCAGAGGAACTTGACCTCAACACTACTTATCTTATAGTGCTGAAATACACATTTGTTGACGGTTCAAAGAACGATACCGTAGAACTCTTCATCAATCCCGCCAAAGGCAATGAGCCAACGCAAGCCGATTTAAGCGCCAATGCCAATGCCGCCGATGCCTCCACAACTATGGGACTTCAGGGTATCACCCTACGCCAAGGCTCTGCAAGCACAAAAGTAGGTCCGGATGTGCTTATCGATGCCATCCGCGTCACGGACTCATGGGCCGACCTGTGGCAGGACGGTGGCTCCGTTGACCCCGATCCTGATCCCCAGCCCGGCAACGGCGTCATCACTCCGGCCGAAACTTCCATTGAGCTGGGTACTTTCTACCAGTACATGAAATATACCACTACTGTCAACATCAAGGCTCAGGACCTAACCGAGAACATCAATGTTTCAGTATCCGGCAGCGAACTCAAGCTCGGCACATCTGTAATACCCGCCGAAGAAGCCACTTCCGCCACCGGCTACAATCTTGAGATTACCTATACAGCCGGTCCCGCTGACCTTAACGAAACCATCACACTCTCCTCTCCGGGAGCTGAGGATGCCACCATTTCCGTCATCGCATCAGCCTATCCGGCCACAGCTTTCGCCAACTTCCGTCAGCTCTCATCATTCTCTGCCGACCAGATCTGCTACTTCCAGGGCAAAGCCACAATCACATACGTTGACAACTCCGGCTATACACCCGTTATTTACGCACAGGATCTTTATGGTGGCGGTGCCAAACTAAGCACCGAGATGTTCCTCGGCGAAAACAATCTTAAAATCGGCGACCGCATCACCAATTTCTATTGCATGATGGGCGAACCCTCAATGGGCATACCCACCGTTTACCTCGCCGACTACCCCGCCATCACAGTTACCGAAGGATATACCGTAGAGCCCGCTGAAATCACCCTCTCCGAGCTTGCTCGCGACCCCGAGTCATACCTCAACCGTCTCATCAAGGTCACTGACATTGACTTCGGCACCGCCGCCGGCACCAAATTCGCCACTTCCGGCGCAGCCGTAACATCCGGCACCGTCTCAGGCCGCATACGTCCGTTCGCCGGCACCGACCTTATCGGCACCGAAATTCCGGCCAAGGCCACATCTGTCATCGGCATCTCCACCTCTGCATCTGCCGCCATCATCAGCGTTCGCGCTCTTGCCGACATAGAGGCCGACAACACCCCAGTGGGCGAACCCTCCATTGAGGTTGAAAAAGAACTCCTGATCGATGCTGCACAGTGGTGCCCGATCAACACCCCGGTACAGTTCGCCAAATTCACTGTCACCGCCAAAAACCTCACCCAGCCCGCAACCGTTTACCATGCCGGTAAAAACCGCGACCAGTTCTCAATCAACGTAGAAGAGATTCCCGCAGGCGACAGCCAGACCGAAATCATCGTAACCTACCTCCCCACCACTACCGGTATCCACAGTGGTTCGCTCACCATTGACGCTGTTCCCACCGAGCTGTCGCAGTCGTTCAGCTTCAATGCACGCGCTTACGACCCCGACAACCTCCCCGAAATCACCGTCAACTCCGCTGACCTCACCGAGTTTGCCACAACGGTCAACAACCCCGTCACACAAACCATCACCTACTCCACAAAGGGCCTCCTTGACTACGGCTCTATCAAGGTGGTAGGCGGCGACGGTGCATTCCGCATCAGTTCCGGCACAATGCTCAAGGACTGCAGCGACATCGCCCTCACCATCACCTTCGCACCCCTCAAGGCCGGCACATTCTCTGCATCCGTTGAGTTCTCCGCTGAAATGGCTGAGACACGCATCATCACCCTCACCGGTGTAGCTTCCGGCGAAGCCCCCGTTGAAGAGAAGCAGGGAGATGAATTCACCATGGCTTCATTTGACACATCCAACGCTCAGGCCCTCGTCATCGAGGACTTCCAGAACTGCGGCGAAAGCAACAAGCCCCTGCACATCGACGGCTGGACCAACGCCGCCATCACAGGCACTCGCGCTTGGTGGGCCTACACCGACATCAACGACCCAAGCCAGCGCATGGCCAAAATCACTGCCTACGACAGCAAAGCCGCCGAATCATCCCTCTGCCAGATGCTCCTCCTCTCACCCTGCCTTGACTACATCAACGCCAAGCAGCAGCTCCTCACATTCCGCATCATGGGCAAGAACATGCTTGACACTCAGGTAGATAACCTTCAGGTCCTCTACATTGACCCCGCTACCGACCAGACAACCACCCTTGACCTCACACCCGCTTCTTCGCCCCTTGACGAGGTATATGCCGAGCCTATCAACGGCCTTGACATCCCCGCTTCAGCCGACTACAACGGCGAATGGCGCGACTATGTGCTTGACCTCAAGGGCCTTGACCTCGCCGACAAATTCTTCATCGGATTCGGTTTCGCATCCATGCGCGGACACGACAGCTCCACAATGTACTTCATTGACGACTTCTCTTGGGGCCGCGACGACATCCCGTTCATCCGCCTTGACCAGCCCTACCTCGACATGGAAGCCGTTGTCAACACATCCGCAACTTCACGTTCCATCTCCGTTGAAGGTCTCAACCTCACTGGGCCCATCTCTCTGAGCGTCACCGGTGCCAACGCATCTAAATTCACCGTTGAGCCGCAGACCCTCCCCGCACAGGGCGGCACATTCACCGTCTCATTCGCCTCTGACACCGAAGGCGTCCATGCCTGCTACATCAAGCTCAGCAGCGACGGCGCTCCCGACTCCTACCTCTCCGTAGAAGCCAACAACGCCGAATACGATGCCATCAACGGCATCTCCGCTCCCGACTCTTCCGAGCTTGTGGATGTTTACAACCTTCAGGGCATACGCATCAAGAAGCAGATCACCGTGGCCGAAGCCATGAAGCAGCTCCCCGCAGGACTCTACATCATGGGCAACAAAAAAGTGTATGTGAAATAACCCCACATACACTCCCCGCATAAAAAAATCCCGGATCAGCACTTGGACCCGGGATTTTTATTTTTTACTATTGCTGTCCGATAAAACTTTTTGAAGCGCGAAAA
>HF985625.1:24487-40497 GCA_000431155.1 Bacteroides sp. CAG:927 | reverse complement strand
CGGAAGTACAAGACATTTTTAAATGAAAGAGCCGTGCAATGACGGCACAAAAAACATTGAATTTCAACATTAATTTCGGAATAAGACTTACCTTTGGGAAATAAATTGATTAATATGAAGCTGAAATTATTACTTTTTATCGGAATCGCCGTGTTATACGGAGTGTTCTTAGGTGGATGCCGAACATCAAAAGACAAAACGGACAATACAATCCCGTATCAGGTGGCAGAACATTATTTCGTCAAGAACAATGTGGAAGGCTTGCCCCCTACTACTATTACTTCTGCCAAAGAATTTGAAAAATATTTTGGTATGGCGGCTGTAATGGGGCCAAATGGTACACCCACAGAAATAGATTTCAATAAAAGCTTTGTCATCTGCCTTACGGTTGCACCTACTGATATAGATACAGAAATCTCAGTTATATCATTGACTAAAACAAATACAGATCAACTTGCATTGAGCTACAAGATTGAACGCGGCGAAAAGATGTCATACATATCCCGCCCTCTGTTATTATTGGTCGTAGATAAAAAATACGAACTGCCGGTAGTGTTGGATGCTATTTAATTCCTGCGTAGCATTTGCACAGGAATGGAGTACGCCCGACTATTTATTCATAGCTGATAGTTAAAAATAACACCGGTGTGGAAGGCACCGGTGTTATTGTAATATGGTCAAATGACGGATTGTTTATTTGTTGACGCGGAAGCGGTCAATGCCGTCGCGGAGGTATGCCACGACCTGACGGGCAGCGGCTATTCCGGCATTGATGTTGGCTTCGGCGGTTTGTGCGCCCATTTTCTTAGGGGTGAAGAAAACTCGTGCACCGTATTTGGCGGAAAGCTCTTCGGCAATGTCAGGCTTGATGTCGGCCACATATTTAAGGTCGGGGCGTTCGGCAAGGGCTTTATCCAATCCGGCCTCATCTATCACCTCTTTGCGGGCGGTGTTGATCAGCAGGCCGCCTTTGGGCATTAGCATGAGCTGAGAATAGCCAACGGAACCTTTTGTTTCGGGTGTGGCGGGTATGTGAAGTGACACTATATCGTTGTTGCTGTACAGCTCCTCAACGGAGTGTACGGGAGTGACGCCGGCTTCAATCATTACATTGTCGGGGCAGTAGGGGTCAAGAGCGGAGACTTCCATGCCAAACCCTTTGGCTATTCGTGCCACATTCCGGCCAACCTGTCCGAAAGCATGGATGCCGAGGCGTTTGCCTTTGAGCTCGGTGCCGGAAGTGCCGGCATACATGTTGCGGACAGCCATAACAGCGAGACCGAACACGAGTTCGGCCACGGCGTTGGAGTTCTGGCCGGGAGTGTTCTCCACGCACACATTGTGAGCGGTGGCGGCGGCAAGATCCACATTGTCGTAGCCTGCACCTGCGCGGACAACGATTTTGAGCTGTTTTGCGGCATCGAGCACTTCTGCATCAACCTTGTCGCTGCGAATTATCAGCGCGTCGGCATCGGCTACGGCAGTCAGCAGCTGATGTTTGTCGGTGTATTTTTCAAGCAGTTCCAGCTCATAGCTGTTTTGCTCTATTTCTTTACGGATACCATCCACGGCAACGGCCGCAAACGGTTTCTCGGTAGCTACAAGTACTTTCATAGGTAATGGTGCTGCTGATTAATGTTTTGCTTCAAATTCTTTCATCGCATTGACAAGCACATCCACGCTTTCCATGGGGAGTGCATTGTAGAGAGAAGCACGGAATCCGCCAACAGAGCGGTGTCCCTTGATGCCTACTATGCCTTTAGTGCCGGCGAATGTAACGAAGTCGGCTTCGAGTTCCTTGTATTCGGGTTTCATGACGAAGCATACATTCATGATAGAGCGGTCCTCAGGAGCCACTGTGCCCACAAACATGCGGCTTGCGTCAATGGCCTCATAAAGTTTTTCGGCTTTGGCAAGATCCATTTTCTCAATAGCCTTTATGCCGCCGAGCTGCTTGTAGTAGCGGAGAGTCTGGAGCGCAGAGAAAATCGGGAGCACTGGAGGAGTGTTGAACATGGACCCTTTTTTGATGTGTGTGCGATAGTCAAGCATTGTGGGTATGGGGCGGTCAACATGGCCGAGAGCGTCATCGCGCAGAATGACGATTGTGACACCGGCAGGAGCGAGGTTTTTCTGGGCACCGGCATAGATGATGTCGTATTTGCTGACATCCACGGGACGGGAGAAAATGTCGCTGGACATGTCGGCAACCAGACGGACCGGAAGCTCGGGGTCGTAACGCATTTCTGTGCCATAGATAGTGTTGTTGGAAGTGAAGTGGAAGTAATCCACATCAGCAGGCACAGTATAGTTCTTGGGAATATAGGTGAAGTTTTTGTCTTGGGATGAAGCCACAACATCCACATCGCCAAACAAACGGGCTTCTTTTATGGCGTTAGTGGCCCATGTGCCTGTTTGCAGATAGGCGGCTTTTTTAGCCAGAAGGTTGTAGGGCACCATGCAGAACTGCATGCTTGCGCCGCCACCCAGGAACAGCACTGAATAGCCCTCCGGCACTTCAAGAAGTTCCTTGACAAGGGCCATGGCCTCGTCAATCACAGCCTGAAACTCTTTGCTGCGGTGAGACACTTCAAGCACCGACAAACCGGTGTCTGCAAAATTGAGAATGGCATCCGCCGTGTTGCGAATGGTGTATTCGCTCAAAATAGACGGACCGGCGTAGAAATTATGCTTTTTCATCTCGGAAAAATTTGGAGTAAAAATTTACACTTACAAAATTACATATTTTTATGACTATGCGAAATCCGGAGCGCTATTTTTGCATAAGGTGTTAATGAATTTATAGTGTTAACAAATATTAACCACGCCAATTAATTAAAGGCGGCTGTTTTGCATTAAATTTGTACAAAATGCCTTTGTATGGCTTGTGCCGTAGAGGTGTCTCGGACCATGAATCAACTAATCAATATCAATACGAGTATGACCATTACCATGAAATCGTTGCTTACGGTGCTGGCGTGTGCATCTTCGGTATGTTCGCTGGCGCAGGGGCTTCCCCTGAAGCCACAACAGCTGGAGTATCCTGACAATGAGCCTGCACCATGTTTCCCACTTCCAACCGACCGCCAGCTTAAATGGCATGATCTGGAATTTTATGCGTTTTTTCATTACGGCATGAACACCTATACAGACAAGGAGTGGGGATTCGGCGATGAACAACCTTCAACATTTGCCCCTACCAAGGCCCCCAATCCCAAACAATGGCTTGAGGCTTGCAAGGCTGCCGGCATGAAAGGCGGAATTGCGGTAGTAAAGCATCACGACGGTTTTTGTCTATGGCCTACAGCTACTACGGAGCATAACTGCACAAACAGTTCCAACAAATACGCCAAAGCCACCAACATACCGCGCGATTTTGCCAAGGCAGCACGTGAACTGGATATGAAATATGGATTTTATGTGTCGCCTTGGGACCGCAACAGTGCGCTGTACGGAACAGACAAATATGTTACGGATGTGTTCATGAAGCAGTGTGACGAATTGGCAAAATTCGGATCGGACCAGTTTGAGATGTGGTTTGACGGGGCCAATGGCGGTGACGGCTATTACGGTGGCGCCAACTGCACCCGGAGTGTGGATGCGTCCACTTATTATGATATTCCCAATCTGCGCGATTATGTACATTCCATAGCTCCCGACTGTGTGATGTGGGGCGTGGGTGAGGAAGCACGCTGGATTGGCAATGAATCGGGATTTGCCGGCGAAACGGACTGGTGCATGATGGACCGCGGCCATATGTCGGAAGAGTCATCGCGCAACTGCGGTCAGGAAAACGGCTGGGTATGGCTGCCGGGTGAAAGTGATGCCAAGGCCACGGATTCAGGCTGGTTCTGGCACCCGACGCAGAAGGAGCTGAGTGCGGAGCGTTTGTTTCAGATGTATCTTGAGACAGTGGGCCGCAATGCCAACCTGATACTCAACGTGCCGCCTGACCGCAGCGGCGAACTTCCCGCATCGTCGGTAAAGATGCTCAAGGATATGGGCAAACTGCTTAATGACCGATTGGGCAAGGATCTGGCATTAAAGGCCGGCTCAATCGTGGCCTCAGATACCCGCGCCAACGGAGCACGGCGCACTTATGATGCCAAAAACATGATAGATGCCAATCCCGACACATATTGGGCGCCGAACGATGATGTTACTGCTGCCTCTGTGGTAATGAGCTGGGACAAACCGCAGGATATGCGTTATGTCACGCTTCAGGAATATATAGCCAAAGGGCAGCGTGTGAAAGGGTTCAAAATCGAGACATCTATGGACGGGGAGAACTGGACCGTTCAGGCACCTGAAATTGCCCAGACTACCGTGGGCTACAAGCGCATCATTCCCCTGAATGGCAGCACCGCCCAAAGCTATACCGAACCGGTAAAAGCCAAATATCTTCGCGTGAGCATTACCGATAGCCGCGCATGTCCGTTAATCAACAATATCTCAGTATTCTAATGAAACGCTATATTCTGACAGCAGCGGCAGCGGTGGCATGCAGCACCGTTTTTGCCCAAACAATAACTTTTGACACCCCGGACTACAAAGGAGTGGGTGTATATGACACATGGGAGAAGTCGCCATTCCGCACCGGTGCTCTGGAACCGAATGTGGCTGTGGTGGAAAATCATCTGAAAGATTCTGTCAACACATCATCGCACATACTGGGAGTGCAGCGTTCGCGCTACGGCTCCAATACGATGGGCGTGGAGGTGAAGCTTAATGAACCGTGGCGCATAGGTACAGAATCGCAATATGTGCATGTGCTTATTCACAAGCCTGTGGAGAGCCGTGTGATGCTTATAGGTCTCGGCAACCGTGCGGACCGCCCGGGCCAATCGCAGCGCGTAGAGCAATTTTGGGTATATCCGACAAATGATGTGGATGCAGGCGAATGGGCAGATGCCGTGTTCAGCGTGAAAGCCAACAACGGAGTTGACATATATTCGCTTGTGCTTGCGCCTGATGTGCGTTCTGACTGCAAGGAAGATTTCGTGGCTTATATCGATAACATAGAGATCAGCAATGACCTGACTCCACGCACCGGGGTGGGTGATTATCCTATCAATCTTCCCTCGCAGACCATGATTATGCGTTATGACCGCCGTTTGCATGATGTGAGTCTGAACGGAGATACAATCAAGACGAACTTGGCCAGCGACATTCATGTGCCCCTTTATATGGCATTGCTTGAAAAGCCATTTCAGGCGGCTCCGGGTCAGGTTGTGAAGCCCGGAGTGGGATATAATGCAAAGTGGATGCATTCGTATGTGTATCTGGATAAGAACAATGACGGCAAGTTTACAACCGATGAGCTTGTGGCCTTTACTCCGAAAGTGAACAATGCAGATGATCCATGCGCCCTGCCATCGTTTACCGTGCCGTCCGATCTCGCTCCCGGCATTTACCGTATGCGTTATAAAGTTGACTGGGACAATAATGACCCCGGAGGAGATTTGCAGACCATAGTGAGCAACGGGGGCTCTATTGTGGATGTGCTTCTTAATGTACACGCACCGGAAGTGACCGTAAACAATGATAACCGCAACGGTGAGGTGCTCACAGCCGATGGCAAGAGCCTTGACAATCTGCGTGTGCCTTTCGGCAAGAATCTGAAGGTTAAGATGGTTCCGAGCAACGGATTCACCTACTCCGGTATTAAAGTGCGTCACGGATACAACCTTACAGGTGATCCATTGAAACATTCCAACCCGCAATATCGCGAAGAGGTGATTGATGCATCGGAGTTTGCACCCGATCACACTGTAACGATACCGGGTGCAATGGTTGACGGCAATCTTTTGATTGAGGGATTGTTTGTAAGCTCCACCAAGTAAACAGACAAATTACAACAAGAGATACGAGAGTTCCGCGCGTTGGTGCGGGACTCTTTTTGTATATATGGGTATGGAGCATGCCGGCAGCCGTATGCTACATGTGCATCAGATGAGGTGAGGGGGTATGAAAAAATCCCGGGGAGCGGGCGCTCTCCGGGATTGATATGCGGGATAACAGAAATAGTGTTAGAGATTTTCTACGAGTTTCTGTACATCTTCGTCAGTGGGGTTAAGCTCAAGGTATTTCTGGAAGTACTGGCGAGATTTGTCTTTGTCATTGTCCATGTAGTAGATACCGAGCAAATAGTAAGCGGAAGTGTAGTAAGATTTATAACGATCTTTGGTGTCAGGGTTGGCATCAAACGTATCAATCATCTTGTTGTAGGCTTCAGCCATGGCAGCATTGGGCTTGTCATCATTTCCGGTGAGAAGGATGGTGGCCTTGTCGGCGTAGAGAATACCTACGTTGGGGGCTTTTTCAATAGCCATGTTGATGTACTTGAGAGCATCAGCAGCAGCGGCAGCACGTTCGGGAGTGCCTTTTTCCATTGTGCGGGCAAGAGACTGATAGCGTTTGGCCATGTCGCGGATGTCCTGAGTGGAGCCGTTACCGGCGTCAAGGTACTGACGGAGGATTTCTACAGCCTTATCGTTTTGGCCGGCTTTTTCATACACGCTTGAGAGCTTGGGAAGGAGGTCGGCGTTTTCGGGATTAAGCTCAATGGCTTTTTCAAGAACCTGCACGGCTTCTTCGCTCTTGCCTTCTTCGCTCAGAGCCTGTCCGTAAAGAACATAGTCGTTGGGGATAAGGTTGGCACCGGGATGATTGAAAAGCTTGCGTCCGGCCTGTTCAGCTGCGGTCCAGTTTTTGAGAGCGGCTTCGTCAAGCAGAATTACGCGCTGCATGTAGAAGTTGTTGGGGTCTTTGGCAAGCACCTGATTAGCCATGTCAAGAGACTTCTGATATTCACCTGCAGAGTAGAGAAGGCCGGCATAGCGCTGCTCATCGTTTTGGAAGTGGTTGGGGTTCTGCATGTATTTGCCGTACTGTATGCAAGCTGAACCGAACTGGTTGTTGTCGTAGTACTTTTCGGCAAGTTCGCGCTGAGCGAGAGCTGAATTAGGCTCTTTTTCGTTAAGCTCCTTAAGCTTGTCAATAGCGTAGGAGGGATTAACGTGGAAGTAGGTGTTGGCGTATTTCACGTAAGCCTCGCGGTTAACCACATCTTTCTCGGCATCCTGATTGATGGCCATTTCGTACAGACCGGCAGCTTCACCGGGATCTGCTTTGGCTTTCATATCGCCCTGAAGCACGTAAATGGCAGCTTCGGAGTTTTTAGAATCTTTGAGAGCCTTAGAGAGATATTTGTCCACATCCTTGGCGTACATAGTGGGGTTGGCTTCGTAATAAGCGCGGGCTACAGCAACAGTAAGTGCGGAATTCTTTTTGTCGGTGTTCATGCCTTGCTTGAACATCTTTTCAGCCTCAGCTTTGTTGCCGGCACGAAGGTCGAGCGAACCCAGACCGATATAGTTGTAACCGTAATGGGGGTTTGCGGCGATACCTTCCTGGTAGTTCTTGCGAGCGGCTGCCATGTCGTTATCGGCAAGAGCGATATTGCCCAAATAGAAATGTGACACAGCTTTGTCGGTGCTGGCATCATTAATGGTGTTGTTGAGAATGGTTTTAGCCACGTCAAGACGCCCGGCATTGTAGTTGTCCACACCATCCTGATATCCGCCCTGGGCGGCAGCGGTGATTGCGGCACCAAGCATCAGGGAAAATAAGAATCTCAATTTCATGTCTTGGTTTATTAAATTATTATTTGATTTTTGTAAAATTTTTTATCTGTTAGACTTATGTCACGCAACAAGGTTTAATTGACCTGAGCGGCTGTTGCAAGCTGCACGACTCTTGGGAGAACGCCGGTGAGCTGTATAATCTTTTGACCTCTGTAGCTGGTGACGAAAGAGTAAAATCCGTGGGTAAGGGTGCCACCGGCAGCAGCAGTTATCATATACACCTGACGGTAGAGGGGATATTTGCCATCAAAGATGTAAGCCTGATAGGGCTTGTAAGCGCGGATTTCATCATCGGCACTTACGGGTAGAACCTTTACGGCATTGCTGAAAGTGTTTTCTACATTCTCGTTTTCCTCCACGGCCTTCACCATTTCCTCACGGGTGCGGGTGCGTTCGGTCATATCGGAACTGATCCAGCTTACGCCTATTATGCCAATAGCATTTTTGTTTTTAGCCACTGCGTCAAATACGGCCTGCGGTGTTTTCTGTGCAAAGACATTCGGCCCGAACTGGCCGCCGTTGAGAAGCGAATCGCGCATGTAGTGTGCGGCTGATGATCCCTGATGGTCAAAGACCACAGATATTTCGCCGAGAGGAGAGGGGCTTACCTCATCCCAGCGTAAAACCTTGCCAGTGAGTATTTCGCGCAGCTCCTGCTTGCTCATCTGCTCAATCGGATTTTCGGGGTTTACGATCAGAGCGAGCGCGTCAACAGCTATCTGGCTTTGGCGCACAATTTTGTTGTGGGATTTCAGATAGCTGATTTCCTGATCATTGAGCGGGCGCGTGGCGATAATCATTTTAGTGGAAAAGTTGAGCAAGGAATCGAATGCTGCGCTTTCGTCCACATAATAAGGAATGATACTTGCCTGAGGATATATGTATTCAAATACATCAATTTCCTGAGAAAGGATGTTTTCAAAGCTTGCATCGCAGGCAATTGTGGCTATGCCGGATGAAGAAGTAGATGTGGGTTTGCCATTTCCACCTCCCGAACAAGCCGCCAACCCCGCGCATAGGCATAAAGCAAGCACGGGGAGTAAAAAGTAGTGGCGTATATGATTCATTCTACTTATAGAGTGATATTGTTATACAAAAACGATATAGGGGAGTGAAATATTATTCAGCGTCATCAACTGGCTTGAACTGGCGATAAGCACGCCAAATACCATAAACGGTGAACAGAGCGCCGGCAGCCCAGCGAATCCATGTCCAAGAACCGTAAAGCGGAGCGAAAAACCCCACGAAAAACAGTACACCCATACCAATATAAACTATCACCATTATCAATCCGAATATGGTTTGCATTGTGGCCGGTGCCTTGGAAGGCTTGTTTGCGCTACTCATAGTTAGAAAAATTAAAAATTTATAATGAAATTAAGAGATGCCTCCGCACTCCGGGGGCTTAAAATGTTAACGCTAAAGGGCAAGTAATGTTCGCCTCAAGAGCCATATTATAGCTTGTGGAGTGGCATTGCTCAAATTCGTGGTAAAGTTAACACATTTTTCTTAAACCCTAATGAATAAAGTCCAATTCATGTGATACCTAATGCTTAAATTTACTTAATTGGTGTGTTTGCAGACAAAAAAAGGGGCGAACCCTGACCGATTCACCCCCATGCGTTTTTGAAGACTGGTTTGTGTTATAAAGAGATAATGTGCTCAGTTATTTAACAACATCGTTAAGTTCGGCACCGGCTTTGAATTTCACGGCTTTACGAGCGGGAATTTCAATTTTTTCTTTTGTGCGGGGATTGATACCGGTACGTGCTGTCTTCTCAGATACAGCAAAAGTTCCGAAGCCAATGAGAGCGACCTTGTCACCATTAGCGAGCTGTTCGCTGATAGTGTTGATGGTGGCATCGAGAGCGGCCTTAGCCTGAACCTTTGAAAGGTTTGCTTTCTCTGCAATGGCATTGATAAGCTCAGTCTTGTTCATGATTGATAATGATTTTTAGTAAGTTTTAGGTATTTGCAGCAAATATAATAGTAAAAACCGAAAGACAAACAATAAAGTCGTATTTTTTTCGTGAAAACTTACTTTTTTCTCAATATTTCACTTTTTTAGGCTTGTAAAGACTAAAATCAGAATGAGAACTGGCACATCAGCCCTGCGCGGCGTGCATATCGGTGGTCACCGGAAAAGTTCTGGCGTTTGGCGAAGTCTATTTCGGCAGCGACCTGCATTCGGGGCGTCAGATTCCAGAACACGTTTGCTACCCAATACAAACCATATTTGTATTCGTCCGGCGACACTGCTTTGGACGGGAGAAACCTTGTTTGACTCATCTGGACGGTGGCAAAAATGTTGGGCTTGAAGTTGTATTGGAGGCCTAGATTCCAGCCGAAAGCTTCGGGAGCATACATGTGGCCCGGTGCGTGAGGGTTTGCCACAAGGTCGTAGGAACCTATCTGCAAATCACCTCCTGTGCCTTCAAAACCCCTGCCATAGGTGGCGGAAGCATATGTAGTGATGTTTGGGTGAGGATGTGCTACGGAGCTGACCATGGTTCCCCAGCCTACAACATTGCGGTTTTTTTCGGCTATTAGATTCCTGTAGGAAAGTGTGCGAACCACTCCCGAAAGGCGTACGTGCTGTCCGCGTGCCCATTCGTATTGGGCGAATGCAGCCCAATCGGGCATCCAGTTTGTCACCTTTTTGGTGTTGATGCCATCAATGTCGATATTGTCGGAGGGTGTTTCCGCAGATACGGCAAAATACCATTTTTCTTTGACAACGGGCATGTAACGGATAAGTACCGAGGTTACTCCCACCTTGTTGTTGGGGCCCTGAGCATCAACTGTAGGGGGAACAGCGGCAGGATCGGAAAATGTGGATGACGCGTAGCCCACTGTGAAATCATTGATTATGGCGTAGGCTTTTTTCAGATGAAAATCGCGAGCCTCATAACCGTTGAAATTCGCCTCAATATAAAGCTGGTAGTTACCTAAAGTTTTGTTTTGTCCGAGAACTCTGAAAAACAGGCATGTCCCGGCGGGCGTCGTGCCAAATTGCCTTCTGTTGGCCGGATCGGGCTGCATGGGTATGAGGTAGGGGGCGAATGCCGGAGACGGTACCGCACCACCCCAGTCGTAGTAAGCTCTCATTCGCACAGCACCGCCAATGCCCATAGCCAGTTGTGCATCCTTGCTCATGAACAGGAAATAAGGAGATCCGGGGTCCTGGAAGTGACGGAACTGATCGTAATAGAATGCCGAGATTACATGCCGCACTGAATCCACATATCTTTGTGTTTGTTCCGGGGCCGGTTTGCCGTCAATAAATATTATTTTGTTGGAGCGCAGGGTGCTGTCGATCTGCGCGTCGGCTAAACTATTGGATTGAGCAGAGGCGGCGAGCGCACAGATTGTGGCGACAGCCCAGATGGTTTGCTTTAGCATAAGTGTGGTGTTTTTTGCAATCTTAAACACTCGGGATAGTATAATGGTTTAGTAAGAGAAATATATTTTGTGTATCTTTGCGCCCCAGAACGCACATAATCAATAAAACCTATGTTTCGTAACTTACCCCCGGTAACTAAAAATCTTATAATCATTAATTTTATAGTGTGGCTTGCCGTATTTGTGTTGCCGCACCGCCTCGGCTTTGATATGGAGCGAATATTTGCTCTCCATTACTTCCAAGCTCCTTATTTCAATCCGGCGCAGTTGTTTACCTACATGTTCATGCATGACAGCCACAATCTTGCTCATATACTGTTCAATATGTTCACTTTGTTTATGTTTGGCGTGACATTGGAACGTACATTGGGCAGCAAGAGATTTTTGTTTTTCTACATATCTTGCGGCATAGGTGCGGCGTTGGTGCAGGAACTGGTTTGGTTCTTTACGTGGCCCGGTATTTTTGCAAAGGCGCTTGCTCCGCTTAACGGCGTGAGCGTGGCAGAGATGAGCGGGTATCTGAAAGAGAATATGTCACTGCCGCAAGTGCAGGGGCTTCTGAACCAGCTTGCCACTATCGGAGCCTCGGGTGCCATTTACGGTGTGCTGCTTGCATTCGGAATGCTCTTCCCGAATGTGCCGTTGTACTTCATGTTCATACCGGTTCCCATCAAAGCCAAATGGATGGTGCTTGGGTATGGAGTGATAGAGCTGCTTATCGGCATGAGTCAGGCAAATGACGGAGTGGCGCATTTCGCGCATCTCGGAGGCATGATATTCGGATTCATAATCATTTATTATTGGAAGAAAAAAGGCTCGCTGGGAGGGTTCGGCGGGTATGCATAAAATCCGTCAACTTGTATTGCGCTATCCGCAGCTAAGTGTCCTCATGGTCATAAATGTGGCCGTGTGGGTGCTTCTGCGCTTACTGCTGTTGTGCAGCCCTGCGGCAGGTTGGTCAGTGCTGCGGTGGTGTGAACTGCCGTGTGGTGTGCTGCCGATGCTTCATAGAATGTGGAGCCTGCTGACATACATGTGGGTGCAGACCGATGGAGTGCATCTGCTGTTCAATATGCTGTGCCTGTGCTGGTTCGGGCTTATGCTTCCGCAAGGATGCGGCTGGAGCGTGGGCCGGCTGTATGTGTGTGGAGGCGTGTGCGGAGGATTGCTCTATGCGATTGTAGGCGCCGCGTCCGGTAACACTCTGATAGGGTCGTCGGCTGCTGTCATAGCCGTGGCAATGGCAGTAACGGTGGTCATTCCGAAGCGCAGAGTGACATTGCCTGTCATTGGGCCTGTTCAGCTCATGTGGATTACGGTGGCATTGGTGACGGTGGATGTGGCAAGTGTGGCTTTTGGCGACTTGAGCGGACATGTGGCACATTTAGGAGGCATGTTGTCGGGTCTGCTGGCGGGATGGCAAATGCGCAAATGGCGTTTTACTCCCATACAGATACAGAGCAATACGGAGAGAGAGGATATGCAAGAGCCGACAACTGAACAAATCTTATCCAAGGTGCGTCGGTCAGGTCACAGCTCACTGACTCCGGAAGAGCGCAAAATATTGTTTAAAATGAGCAGAGGGAAATGAAAAGAATCTTGCACATATTTCTTGCTTTGGTAAATCTGCTGTTGGCGGTGGCTATGCTCATATCGGCCTACGGCGGAACTGTGAGCCCTGAAACGAGTGTTGTGCCTGCGCTGGTGGCCATGCTTCTTCCTACCGTGCTGCCTCTGATGCTCGTGGCATTGGTGCTGAGCTGCTTTATAAGCTGGAAGGCGATGGTGTTTAATCTGGTTGTGCTTCTGTGCTGCTCAGGGCCGATATTGAATATCTGCCCGATGAATTTTGATTCTGCCGAGAGGATAAAGGCGAGTAAGCCTGAAACCCGATTCACACTGATGACCTACAATGTGATGGAGCTTTATGACTATAACGGCACCACATGGGATGAGAAAAATAACCGCGACAAGACCGTGAGGTATATGATAGACAGCGGATGCGACATCATAGCTTATCAGGAGGCGTATAATATTCATGCGTTGGGGTATCCGGGTACAAGTAATGAGACAATACAGGATTTGAGAAAAGAATATCCATATTTGGCACGTACTCCCAACAGCTATGTGGGGCTGTTGTCAAAATATCCAGTGAAATGTGTGCCGATAAATCTCGCCGATACAAATTCGTTTATAGTGGGATGCTATGAGGTGGATATAAACGGCAAAATTATCACCATAATAAATGTGCATCTCCAGTCAATCGGCCTTAACACCGATGACAAGAATCTTTATCGCGAGCTGACAAAAGGGGAGAAGGTGAATATGGACACAGTGCGTCATACTTTGCTGCACAAGCTTAAGGTGGCCTTCAAGGCACGTGCACGGCAGGCAATCAAATTGCGCCATTTCATCAATGAGTTGCAGGGACCCGTGATATTGTGCGGCGATTTCAATGATATCCCCGGATGCTACGCGGAGCGTGCCGTAATGGGTCATGACTTGCGCGACGCATACCGCGATGCGGGTCTCGGGCCTTCAATTACCTATCATGCCAACAGGTTCTATTTCCGTATAGACCAGATACTGTATCGCGGAGTGACGCCATTGAAAGTGAGGGTGAGAACCAACGGATACAGCGACCATTATCCGGTGGTAGGCACATTCTCCACCACTCCGGATTTGCATATTCAGTGAAATTATATTAATTTTACGCTCCAATACTTATCGTCAATCTACAATTCCTTATAATGAATAAACCTTTAATTACAGCTGCGGCAGCATTATTGGTGTCCGTGGCTCCAACATTTCAAATTATGGCAGCAGAACGCACCAATCCATTTTTGCAGCCCTATAACACGGTTTACAACATACCGCCTTTTGAATCCATAACTTACGCCGACTATATGCCTGCATTTGAACAAGGCATCAAGGAGCGCAATCAGGAGATAGAGGCAATTGTGAAAAACCGTGCAGTGCCTGATTTTGAAAATACTATCCTTGCCCTTGAAAAAAGCGGAGAGTTGCTTAACAAGGTAATGCTTGTGTTCAGTTCGCTTAACGAGACTGACTCATCGCCTGAAATGGAGGCACTTGCAGAGAAAATCATGCCTATGTATTCGCAGAGCAGCGATGAGATAATGATGAATCCGTTGCTGTTTGCCAAAGTAAAGCAGGTGTATGACCGTCGCAATGAGTTAAATCTTAATGCTTCCCAACTCCGTGCAGTGGAACTTGCCTACAAACAGTTTGTACGTTCGGGAGCGTTGCTTGGTGAGGCTGAAAAGCAGCAGCTTATGAAAATCAATACCGAGCTGACAGACCTGTATCTGAAATTTAACAAGAACTTGCTCGATGACACCAATGCATTTTCAATAGTGATAGACAATGCCGACGAGCTTTCCGGTATTCCGGCAGGCAATGTGGCCCTTGCAGCTGAAGAAGCTGCATCGCGCGGCATGAACGGCAAATGGGTGTTCACACTGCATGCTCCGAGCCGTCTCCCGGTGCTCCAGTATGCGGATAACCGTGCTCTCCGTCAAAAAATGTATGAAGGGTACACCAACCTTGCTTCGCAGGGCAAAAACGACAACAAGCCTGTGATAAACAGTATTCTCAAAGCCCGTGCTCAAAAAGCAAAACTGCTTGGATTTGAGAATTTTGCTGCATATCAGACTGATAATGTGATGGCAAAAACTGTGGATAATGCTGAGGATCTTCTGCTTAAGATATGGCGTCCTGCAATCAAACGTGCCAATGAAGAGGTGAAGGAGATGCAGGAACTTGCCAACCGCCGTGGAGATAACATCACTATTCAGCCATGGGATTACTATTATTATGCAGAGAAGCTTCGTCTGGACAAATATAATATCAACGAGGATCAGGTGCGTGCTTATTTCCCGCTGGAGAATGTTCGCAAGGGAATCTTTGACATGGCCGAAAAGCTTTACGGAGTGACTTTTTCAGAGCTGCCGGATGCGCCCAAATACAACCCGGAAGTAAAGGTGTATGATGTGAAGGATGCCAAGACCGGTGAGCATATAGCAGTGTTCATGACCGATTATTTCCCGCGTGCATCAAAGCGTCAGGGAGCGTGGATGAGCGAGTTTCAGGGAGCATTTACGGATCCTGACGGATCGTCGCAGCGTCCGATTGTGTACAACGTGGGCAATTTCACCAAGCCAACCGGAGATACTCCTTCGCTGCTCACTCTTGATGAGGTTGAGACAATGTTCCATGAATTCGGACACGGTCTTCACGGAATGCTTACCAAAGTGAAACTGCGCAGTCAGGCCGGTACGAATGTGGACCGTGACTTTGTGGAGTTGCCTTCGCAGATTCACGAGCACTGGGCCATGGAGCCGGAAATGCTGAAATCATATGCGCGTCACTACAAGACCGGTGAGGCCATACCTGACTCTCTGATTACAAAGCTGATTGATGCCTCAACCCACAATCAGGGCTTTATTACCACAGAACTTGTCGGTGCTGCACTTCTTGACTTGCAGTTCGGCAAAATCACCGATGCCGACAAAGTGGATGTGGCCGCATTTGAGGCCAATGTGGCTAAAGAGTTGAAGATGCCCAAGGAGATAACATTCCGTTATCGCAGCCCTTATTTCCGCCATATATTCGGCAGCGACGGGTATGCAGCGGGCTATTATACTTATCTTTGGGCCGAGGTGCTTGATGCCGACGGATTTGAGTATTTCAAAGAAAACGGTATTTTTGATCCCGCAACAGCGGAGTCGTTTAAGAAAAATGTGCTTGAGGCAGGCGGTTCTGCCGATCCTATGGAACTATATGTAAAGTTCCGTGGACGCGAACCGAAGGTGGATGCTTTGCTGCGCAACCGTGGGCTTGAAACTACCACCGAGCCGTCGCATGATGTTCCGATGCCCGGTGGCAAATAAACATCAATATATATAATCTTCTGTTAAGGAAGATGCATAATAAAACGGC
>HF985625.1:0-24437 GCA_000431155.1 Bacteroides sp. CAG:927 | reverse complement strand
CAGCCGTTGATATTCTGTGTCATGGAACAAACCGGTTACTTTTTGCGGCGTGACTCAAGTGAAGAGCGGATATTGTGATAGATGCTTTCCACTGTGCCAGAACCGTGGATGTGATGATATTTGCCGGCCTGAGTGTAGTATTCGCGCAGAGGAGAGGTGACATTATGGTACACGTTGAGACGCTCGCGTATGGTGTTGATATTGTCATCGGAACGCCCGCTTTCCAATCCTCGTTTGAGCAGTCGGTCAATAAGCTCTTCATCGTCCACATCCAGCCCTACGACAGCGTGAACTTCGGAGCCGCGTTTCTGGAGAAGTGTGTCAAGGGCTTTGGCCTGATCAATGGTGCGCGGAAAGCCATCAAAGATGACTCCTTTGGCTGTTTCGGGGTTGGTGTCAAGCTCATGCTCAAGGATAGAAATCATGAGGTCGTCGGGGATAAGATGTCCCTTGGAAATGTAGCTGTCGGCAATTTTGCCAAGTTCGGAACCCTGACTTATGTGGCGACGCAAAACATCGCCTGTGGAGATGTGGTAGAGCCCGTACTGATTGATGAGGCGTGCGCTCTGAGTGCCTTTGCCGCTGCCGGGAGCACCGAACATCACTATATTATACATATTGTTATGTGGTTATGATTCGTAAAATGTAGAAAATTACTGGTCGTGCTCCTCGCTTAAAGCCCAGATGTCGGGAAGATTGCGGGCCATGCCGTCAAGATCCAGACCGAAGCCGATAATGAATTTTGAAGGGATTTCAAAACCCACGTAATCGGGGCGCACATCGCACTGCAAGGACTGGGGCTTGAAGAGGAGAGTGGCGAGCTTAAGTTCGGCCGGATTCTGTTTCTTAAGGTCGTTGGCCAGTTTGTGGATGGTTTTGCCGGTGTCCACAATATCCTCGACAACAATCACTGTGCGGCCCTCAAGCGGTTCGGTAAGGCCAAGAATTTCTTTGACATTGCCGGTAGAGCTTGTCCCTTCATAGCTTTTTAGGCGGATGAACATTATTTCAGCATCAATGCCCACTTCACGGATTAAGTCGGCGGCAAAAGGGAAAGCGCCGTTGAGCACGCAGATAAAGAGTGGAACGGTTCCCTGACAATCTTTGGTTATTTGCTCTCCAAGCTCCTTGATGCGGTTCTTGATGGCTTGATTCTCAATATAGGGCTCAAATTTCAGTCCCTTGTAGCAGATTTGTTTCATGGGGTTAAAAAGCTTATTAGACGCAAAATTACGAAAAATCTCTATTCATGGAAAAGTTTTTTGTATTTTTGTGGTTGTTTATCACAGAATACGGATGAAAATATTTACGAACGAAAATATTCAGCTCATTGACCGCATAACGATAGAAAAAGAAGGTGTGTCGGCACACGATCTTGTAGAGCGGGTGGCCGATGGCGTGATGTCGGAGCTGGCCCAGCGATGGCGCCCTACACGATCAACGCTCGTGTTTGCGGGACCCGGCAATAACGGGGCTGATGCCCTTGCCGTGTCGCGCCGGCTATATGAGCAGGGGTTCAGGCCTGAAATATATCTGTTCAATATCGGCGGCAACAGGCTCAGCGCGGAATGTCGCCGTTCGCGAGATGTGCTCGTTGCGTCATGTCCCGATGTGGTGCTTCATGAAATATCCACCAATCTCATATTTCCTGAAATATCATCGTCAACACAGGTGCTTGACGGGCTTTTTGGGTCAGGCTTGCGCGACGGTATTTCAGGCGGATTCCGCGAGCTTGTGCGCATGATAAACGAGTCGGGAGCGTATGTGGTGTCAATAGACATGCCCTCCGGACTTTTTGCAGACTGGAACCCGAATCTTGTGGCGCGTGATGTGATACACGCCCGTTTGACAGTTTGTGTGCAGTTGCCCCGCATAGCATATTTCATGGCTGACAATGCACCTTTGGTAGGCGAATGGAAGTGCATAAATATAGGGCTCAGCAGCTCGGCCATACATGCCACCTCCACGCCGTATCACCTTGTGGAGAGTGGAGAAGTAAAGCGTCTGCTCAGAGTGCGCCCCGAGTTTTGTTCCAAGGCCGATTTCGGCTCGGCATGTCTTGTGGCCGGACGCTACGGAATGATGGGAGCTGCTGTGCTGGCTTGCCGTGGTGCAATACGCTCAGGTGCCGGCAAAGTGACACTGCACTCACCGCAATGCGCATTTGAGGTGATACAGTCGGCTGTGCCCGAAGTGCTGTTCAGCCCGGATAAGGATAAGCTGATGCTCAGTGATGTGGCTTTGGAATATGAATACCAGTCAATAGCAATTGGCCCGGGTATCGGCACTCATGACACTACGGTGCGGGCATTGGAGTCATTTCTGAAATCAGCCTCCCGGCCTGTGATTCTGGATGCAGATGCGCTCAATTGCATGGCTCTGAATCCTTCAATGCTGAATCATTTGCCGGTGCTGTCGGTTCTTACTCCCCATGCAGGTGAATTTGACCGATTGTTTGGCGAACAACCCACTGCCGAAACGCGTTTGCTTAAAGCACTGGAAGTGTCGCGTTATTACAATATCCTGATTCTGCTCAAGGGACGCTATACGGCCCTTGTGCGTCCTGACGGCAAAGTATATTTCAACTCGTCGGGTACTCCGGCAATGGCTACCGCCGGGAGCGGTGATGTGCTTACAGGTGTGATTGCCGGCCTGATGGCTCAAGGCTATAAGCCCGAAGTAGCTGCTTTGATTGGTGCTTACGTGCATGGACGCGCAGGAGAGATTGCCGCAGAAGAACAGGGTGAATACGGTGTTATCGCCAGTGATATAGCAGCCAATATAGGCAAGGCTATAAAACAGATTATGAATTAAAAAATGACGATGATATGAAGATGCTGAAACATATTGTACCTGCACTCATACTGGCAGTAGGGATGCCTTGTGTGGCTCAGACTACCCAAAAGCTTACTGCCAATAAACTGTCGGAGTACGGTCTCATATACTCACTTCCGCTCACCGGCGTGAATGTGACGGTGGAAGTGGAATGTACGGAAAAAACTCCCGGCCCGTTTTTTCAGTACGCAAAAAAATATCTCGGGGAGCAGCCTGTGACCGAGGCATCAAAGATATATACCCTAAAAAGTGTTGTGCTTACACCATATGCCGAGGCTGATGAGAATGAGAGCTATCTGGTGCAATTCAAGTCGGGGAGCACCCCATTTATGATGCTTGACGGCGGAAACTTTCCACTGAGTATCAATACTGAGGCTGTGCAGCAGCCCGAAACAGCAGTGTTGCCGAAGAGTGTGGAGGCACAACCGTCTATTTTGCAGACTGCGGCTGCCCGTCAAGCCATGACCGAGGAGATGATGCAAAGCCCTTCATCGGCCAAGCGTGCCGAACTTGCGGCAGCACGTATATTTGAATTGCGTGCAAGCCGCGCTGACATAATAGCAGGGCGTGCAGACCAGATGCCGTCGGACGGCAAAGCGATGCAGCTGGCACTTGACAACCTCAGTGCACAGGAGGCTGCACTTACTGCCATGTTCCTTGGCACGACACAAACATCTACCCAAGTGCGCACCTATAATTATCTGCCCGATGTTGATGACAGCCAGCAAACAATCGTAGGGCGTATATCCACCCTGAAGGGAGCCGTAGATGCCGATGATTTGTCGGGAGCGCCGCTCTATCTGGAGATAAATGTGACAGAGCGCGGCCAATTGCCGGTAAACGACAAAGGTAAAGAGAAAGAGTTTCCAAAAGGAGGACTTGCATACTGTATTCCCGGTTCGGCTGATGTGGCTGTGGTATTCAACGGTGAGCGTGTAGCGCAGAAAAATATGTCTATGGCCCAAATGGGAGTGGTGTTCGGGCTTGATCCCAACCTGTTTACAGACAAAAAGGAGCCGGCCTATGCAATTTTCAATCCTTATACCGGCGCAATACGTGAAATAGGCACTGTGAAATGATGCTTGGCAAAATCGCTGTGGCGGCAGCTGCGGTATGCACGTTGCTTTTCGGAAGCATGAAGATGCATGCCTTGGAGAAGTCGCAGTCGGTGGGCTTGGTGCTCAGCGGCGGAGGGGCAAAAGGAATAGCACATATTGGAGTAATCAAGGCTCTTGAAGAGAATGATATACCGATAGACTATATATCGGGGACCTCAATGGGTGCCATAGTGGGCGGACTGTATGCAGCCGGCTACACTACAGATGAAATGATGGAGCTAATAAAATCGCGTGAGTTTACAGATGCGGCTTCCGGCAAGATAGACGAACGCTATACCTATTATTTCCTGCGCGATGCCAACGAACCCAACCTGTTCACACTCAATATCGGTGACAAGAGCAGTGCCACATCCATTCTGCCTACAAGCGTAATCAACCCTATACCCATGAATTTTGAATTCATGGCACTTTTCTCTCCATTCACTGCACAATGCGGCGGCGACTTCAATAAACTGTTTGTGCCTTTTCGTGCGGTGGCATCAGATGTCACCCACAAGCACAAGGTGGTGTGGAGCCACGGCTCTTTGGGCGAAGCGATAAGATCGTCAATGAGCTTTCCACTGGTTTTTTCTCCGGTGCAGAGGGATGGAGCACTGTTGTATGACGGTGGTATTTATGATAACTTTCCGGTGCAGGTAATGACAACGGAGTTTGCACCTTCAATAATCATAGGAGTGGATGTGTCAACGCCTGACAGCGTGACAGCAAACCCGGATATGATTACGCAGCTAAGCGAGATGATAACGCAGCCCGGACGCGGCAAGCTCACTCCCGAGCAGGGGATATATATTCATATCAATCTGTCTCAGTTTGGATTGCTGGATTTTGCCAAAGCAGATAAAATCAGCGCTATAGGCTATGCCAGAGCCATGGAAGCCATGGACAGCATAAAAGGGAGAATAACAGCGCGTATTCCGGCGATGGCCCGCAATCTCCGCAGAGATATGTTCAAGTCACAGACCCCGTATCTGAGATTTGATTCGATAACGGTGACCGGGGCATCCAAAAAGCAAAACAATTATATACGCTCATATTTCACGCATTTTCATTCTGATACTTTCGGAGTGGCTTCGGCGGCTTCATCGTATTACAGATTGGCAGCCCCCGGCAAGTTCCGTGCCCTTGATCCTACAGCCGTGTACAATGACAGCACCGGTTTGTTCGGATTAAATCTGAAGGCTTCGGTTAAATCGGATTTCACTGTAGGGTTCGGCGGGTATGTGAGTACGACCACTTCCAGTATGCTGTATTTTTCGGGCGCATACAAAACGCTGAGCTATAATTCGCTGTCAATGGGATTGAGTGTGTGGGCAGGACAGAGCTATCTGGCGGGAATGCTGCACTCAAAGGTTAATTTTGCCACCTCCATGCCATCGGCGCTTACTCTGGAAGTAATAGGCAGCAGACATAAATTCTACGATTCGGAAAAATTATTTTTTGAGGAAAACCAGCCATCGTATGTGACGAGCAGTGAGGCTTTTGCCCGTCTTATCTATGGTTTTGCTCCAAATCATGCCGGAAGTGTGAATGCCGGAGTGGGTATAGGTTACGTGGGTGACAGGTATTACCAGACAATAAGGGAGTTGCCTTATCTGAGCCGTGATAATGTGAAGCAGACTCTTGCGCAGGCAGTGGTTAGCTATAAGAGCAGTACGCTCAACAACAATGCATACCCAACACGCGGAGCTGAATACACTGCCGTACTTATGGGTGTGACGGGCCACAGATCAGTGACGCATTACGCCGAGGCTGATGCAAGCCACCGCACGTGGGCCCAGTTGGAGGCAAGCACGAGGAATTATTTCACGCTCAATCGTTATCTGTCGCTCGGAACGGAAATCGGTGCTCTCATTTCCACGCGCAAGCTGCTCCATGACTATGATCAGGCAGTGGTAGATGCACCGGCGTTTGTGCCCACACCTACAAGCTATGATATTTTTGACCCGTCGTTGCGCGCAAACTCATTCGTCACCGCCGGTCTTGTGCCCGTATGGAGGGTGAGCAGTATGATTCAACTGCGTGCTGCGTGTCATGCTTTCATGCCCTATAGGCCGATATACTGCGGTGAATGGAACAGGGCTTTTTATGGCAACAGATTTTCAAAAATGGAATTTTTCGGGGAGCTGACCGGGGTGTTGTCGTTGCCGTTTGCCAATGTGTCGGCCTTCGGCCATTACAGCACAAGCTCTGCCGGAGGATGGCATTTCGGAGTGTCGCTGGGTGTGTTTATGCCGGCACCGAGGTTTCTTCGCTACAGGTAGTATTGGTTGGTCACGTTGATTCGGTCGTCCACCTCAAACACCCACGGCTTGCCGGTAGGTATTTCAAGGTCAACTATTTCCTGAGCTGTTTTGTGAAGCAGCATCATGGCGAGTCCGCGAAGGCTGTTGCCGTGGGCCGCTATCAATATCGTGTCGTAGTGCTCAAGCCTTGGCACTATGATTTCCTGCCAGCAGCATCGCACTCGCGCAATGGTGTCCTGAAGAGATTCGCTTAACGGTAGTTCATCTGCTGTCAGGGCTGCATATTTTGGGTCGTTGCCCGGATAGCGCGGATCGGAGGGTGTGAGCAAAGGCGGAAGCACATCAAAGCTGCGACGCCATATATGTACCTGTTCGTCGCCATATTTGTGTGCGGTTTCTTCCTTGTTGAGGCCCTGTAAGGCTCCGTAATGGCGCTCGTTGAGGTGCCAGTCCTTGATTACGGGTATATAGTCAAGTTCCATGACCTCTGCCGCTATTTGCAGAGTATGAATGGCACGGCGCAGATAGGATGTGAAGAAGAACTGGGGCTTGAGTCCGGCTTTCACCATTGCTTCGCCGGCGGCATATGCTTCATGGCGACCTTTTGGGGATAATGGAACATCGGTCCATCCCGTAAATTTGTTCTCAAGGTTCCACTGGCTCTGTCCGTGACGTAAAAGGATAATTTTCTTCATAAAACAGGCATATCTTGTTGATAATTATAACATGCGTGGAGCGTGGAGTGTTTTGAAAAGGTCAAATATAAAATAACGCCCCACATAGCCGGATGGCTCGTGGGGCGCAGAATGGGGTGTCTGAGAAATTATTTGTCAAGACGGGCCGTGAGTTGGCTCATGGCCTCAGCCTGATATGCGTACAGACCTTGTTCCGAAAGTTCTACAATCTGATAAGTGCCGTCAGCAGCGGGCATGCGCACATGGGTGTCGTCAACAAATGTCATGAGAACATATTCCCTGTCGTCGGCAATCACGCTCCATGTCTGTTCGTCCTGATCAAAATCAAGGCGCACAACAGAGCCGTCGTTTTGAGAAGTTATGGTGTAGCCTTTGCCATCGCATTCCACAAGGTATTTGCCGTCCTTGCCATCAATCATTTTTGTGCCCTGGGCCACGGGGTTGGAACCGCTCCAGAATTCAATACTGTTGAGCACAAGCAGATCGGCGAGAGCTGACACCTCGTAAACGGGAAGAATCCAGAATGCGAAAAACACAAGTTCGTTGACAAACTTGTTGCCAACCTGACTGTTCCAGCTCAAAAGTTTGTTGGTGAGTTGGAAACGGCCTATGCATGAAGTGCCGAGAAATGAGGCACTGAGTGCAATGACCATAGCCACGGTGAAATACTTTCTTTTCATAAAGTGATGTTGTTTGGATAATGATTTATTTTGGAATTTTCTTTTTTGCTTTTTCGTAGAAATCAAATACTTCTCTTACATAGCTTGTGGTCTGGCGTCCGGAGAAATATCCGTATTTGCAAACCGGATCATTGTAATATTCAGGTTTTGATTTCAGCAGCAGGGCTTGTGCCACCTGACCGTCCCAACGCTGAGTGTCGTATCCGTATTTTTCGGCAAGAGCTATGGCATCGAGCACATGGGCGGGACCGGAATTATAAGCGGCCACTATGAATTTTTTACGTTCCTCGGCATCGCGCACTCTGGAGCGCAACGTGCGGTCAAGAGTGGCAATTATGCGGGCTGCAGTGGCAATGCTGCGGTCGTTGTAAGCCATGTTTTCGGATGTAAGGCCGTAGGCACGTGCAGTGGCCGGCATAATCTGCATGACACCTCTTGCGCCTGCCCATGACACCTGCGTGGAGTCAAACCGGCTTTCGGCGTAGCCTTGTGCGGCAAACAGTCTCCAGTCCCATCCTATTTCCTTGGCATATTGCTTGAAGAGATGGTCAAACGGAGATATGCGACCTTTGGAAAAATTGTAGGTATAGAGAGTAGGGGTGCGTTTGCTTATTTCAAAATAGCGCTTGAGCAGGGCTGATTGGGCGGCTCTCGGTGAGCTTTGGTGCGTCCATTGTGAGATGGAGTCAGCGAGCCATGGTTTGGATGGCGACACACCCCATGCTGCCCGTTGCTCAAAACTTACATCAAGACTTACATCAAGGTCATCGTAGTAGGTTTTGTTGATGCGTGCAATGTCGCTGTCCACAATCGTAAGCGGAATGGACCCGTCATGCACCATGGCAATAAGGTCCTCGGTAATCAGAGTGTCGCGGTCAATGGAGTGAATGTTGATGCCACCGCCCAATTCATCGTTGAGATGCAGCATGCGCTGGTGATATTTGCTGTTCTTTTCCACATACACATCGAGCCCCACGAGCTGTGTGACATCGGTGATGAGCTGCTGCCCTTTTTTAGCCTTGGGCTGCACAAGAACCTGATGTGTGATGCTTTCAACGCCGCATGGCAGCACATGAGCCTTGTATTGGGCAGTGACCGGTACTTCGTAGGCAATAAGGTCCACCAATCCTGAATCAAGCATTTCCACGGCCGAAGAGAGGCTTGGTGCCACTTCAAGCTGCAGGGTCATCCCCTTGTCGGCGCAGAGCGAGGTAAGAAGGTCGTAATCGTAGCCCATGCGCTGCTCACGATAGATGAAAAAGGATGTGGGGCTGTAGAGCGTGGCCACCCTGAGTGTGTCAGGTAGCGGGTGACGTGAAGAGTCGGCACCGTCGGATTGCTCAGAGGATGATGCACCGGAGCATCCTGCCGCAAGCAGGGAGATTGCTCCGGCTATCATAAAGCCGTATGCGAGTGTCTTAAATGTCAATACTCAAATACTCCTTTGGAAGATATGATTGTGAGACGATTGGTGTCGCTGTCCTCAACGCGGCCTATGACCTGAGCGGGAATGCCGAAGCTTTCGCTTATGCGGATAACTTCGTTGGCATGTTCGGGTCGGAGGTATATCTCCATACGGTGGCCCATGTTGAACACTTTGTACATCTCGGCCCAGTCGGTGCCGCTTTCGCGCTGGATGAGGTCAAACAGGGGAGGGATTGGGAGCATGTTGTCCTTTATGACATGCTTGTTCTCTACAAAATGCATCACTTTGGTCTGTGCGCCGCCGCTGCAGTGAACCATGCCGTGGATTTCGGGACGCATCACCTCCAGAATCTTTTTGATGACCGGAGCATAAGTGCGTGTGGGCGAGAGCACGAGCTTGCCCGCATTTAGCGGCGACCCGGGAACTTCATCGGTGAGGCCGCATGAACCGGAATAAACCAGCTCTTCCGGTACGGCGGCATCATACGTTTCGGGATATTTTTCGGCTATTTGTTTGGCAAATACATCATGACGGGCTGAAGTGAGGCCGTTGGAACCCATGCCACCGTTGTACTCGCTTTCATAAGTGGCACGCCCATAAGAGGCCAGTCCCACAATGACATCACCGGCAGCGATATTGGCATTGTTGATGACATCGCTGCGGCGCATGCGGCATGTGACCGTGGAGTCAACAATGATGGTGCGCACGAGGTCGCCTACATCGGCAGTTTCGCCGCCGGTGCTGTAAACGCCCACACCAAGCTCGCGAAGCCGGGCAAGCAGTTCCTCAGTACCGTTGATAATGGCTGCGATTACGCTTCCGGGTACGAGCATTTTGTTTCGGCCAATGGTGGATGAAACGAGGATATTGTCAACGGCACCGACGCACAACAGGTCGTCAATGTTCATGATGAGGGCATCCTGTGCAATACCGCGCCAAACGCTGAGGTCGCCGGTTTCGCGCCAATAAGCATAAGCGAGTGATGATTTTGTGCCGGCACCATCGGCGTGCATAATGTTGCACCACTCAGGATCGCCCCCCAGCAAATCAGGTATTATTTTACAAAAAGCTTTAGGATACAGGCCTTTGTCAACATTTTTGATGGCGTTGTGCACATCCTCTTTTGAGGCTGACACACCGCGAAGATTATAGCGTTTGTCGCTCATAGTGGGTTAGTTATGTGTAAGAGTAGAATAATCAAAACCAGTTGATGAACATGAGCCAAAGGAGTGCCCATGGCATTACGAGGAGGAGTGAGTCAATGCGGTCAAGCACACCGCCGTGACCGGGAATGATGTGTCCGCTGTCCTTGACATGTGCGGCTCGTTTGAGCATTGATTCCACGAGGTCACCCCATGTGGCTACGATGCTCACGGTGATGCCCAGAACAATGATGCCCCACGGCTTCATGTGCGCGCTGAATGCCAATGAACCGGAAAACAGCGAATAACATGCCACGGCAGCTGCCGTGCAGAATATCATGCCGCCGAAAAATCCTTCCCATGTTTTCTTGGGGGAGATATGTTCCCAAAGTTTGTGCCGTCCAAGCGTTATGCCGGTAAGGAATGCTCCGGTGTCGTTGCACCATATCATGATAAATAGAGCCAGAAGTATTCCGGGTCCGTAGAACTGCTGGATAAGACAAGAGCAAAGTAATGGCAGGGCGATGTAAACATTGCCGCCGAATGATGTGGTGAGACATCTGGCAGGCTCAAGCGAGCTGAAAAAGAGTTGCGCCACGGGGCGGGCAATAAGATAGAGGAAAGAAAGGAAAAAGAGTGCTGTATATAGCATGGGAATGCGCTGCGGCGAGAGAATGCCGAATGCCAGTCCCAAAATGCCGCATACAGGTGCTGCGACATCCATGGCAAGAAGAAATTTGCGCCCGGGAAGAGTGGGTGAGCCGAGGCATATACGGTTAAACTCAATAATACCTGCGGCAGCCAGAAATGCGCAAAGTACGGGATAGGCCAAATAGCCACCCCACACGATAGATGCGATTATAAGGCCCACATATACAGTGCCCGACAGGGAACGAACCAATATATTTTTCATTATACGTACAGAAGCAAAGTTGGTTTTCCCACAAAGGTAAGTAAAAATATCCATCGGGAAGCTGCAAACAATCAAAAAAATCAACCACAGGAGATGTGCTGAAAAACATGGATATAAAGGCGTGGGGTGTGAAATATTTTTGTTAGTTTTGGGGGTGCTTAACCGGCATTGCCAAATTGAAAAACTATATTACCAAAATTTAATACTTATGTTACGTCCTGAAGATTTGGAACAACTTAACCAAAAGGGTATTACAGAGGAACAAGTGGAAGCACAGCTGGCACGTTTCCGCACAGGGTTCCCTTATCTGAAAATCAATGATGCGGCCCGCAGCGGTCAGGGAATCGTGGTGCTTGATGAGGCAGAGCGCAAAGAAGCGGTAGAACGCTGGCACAAATATCTGGCCGATGGCGGCGAAGTGTGCAAGTTTGTGCCCGCAAGCGGAGCAGCCTCACGCATGTTCAAGGCTTTGTTTGAATTTGTGGATGGGGATGAAGATGTACCCGCACCGGGTTCGGCTGTAGAGAAACTTATTGCCGACATTGACAAGCTGGCCTTCATTGCCGATTTGAATGCCACCACACAGAGACTGCACGGAAAATCAGTGCATCAGCTTGTGGACGAAAAGAGATATAAAGATATTATTGCCGCTATAATAAAACCGGAGGGCATGAATTATGGCGGTCTGCCCAAGGGGTTGCTCAAATTCCACTCATATCCTGACGGAAGCCGCACCCCGGTGGAAGAGCAGCTGACAGAGGGCGCACAGACAGCCGCTAACGGTGAAGGTGTGGTGAACCTGCACTTCACTGTAAGCTCCAATCACCGCAAACTGTTTGAGGAGAAGCTCGCGGAGGTGATTCCCGCCACTGAAAAACGTACAGGTAAGAAATTCAATGTGAGCCTGAGCGAGCAGAAACCGAGCACTGACACTATTGCAGTGAATCCTGACAACACTCCTTTTGAGGAAGACGGTCATCTGCTGTTCCGTCCCGGCGGCCATGGTGCATTGATTGCCAACCTGAATGACATTGATTCGGCTGTGGTGTTTATCAAGAACATTGACAATGTGGTGCCGGACTCGCTTCGCGGCATTACGGTGGAGTACAAGGAAGTGCTTGGCGGATATCTGATGCAGTTGCGTGACCAAGTAGAGAAGTATCTTACAGATCTCGGCACAGGCAATTACACTCGCGGCACGCTTCAGAAGATGGTTGGATTCCTGCATTTCAATTTCTCTATCACCGACCGCCGTATCGACAAGATGAACGATACCGAGTTGGCAATGTATCTGCACATGAAACTGTCGCGTCCGTTGCGTGTATGCGGAATGGTGCGTAATGAGGGTGAACCCGGCGGCGGCCCATACATAGCTGTGAACCCCGACGGATCGGCTTCTCTTCAGATTCTGGAGAGCCATCAGATTGATACCTCGCGTGAAGATTATCGCCGTATGATGGCAAGTGCCACACACTTCAATCCGGTGGATCTGGTATGTTACATCAAGGATATTCATGGCAACAAGTTTGATTTGCCCAAATATGTAGATCCCGCAACAGGATTTATCTCCGAAAAATCATCACACGGCAAGCCCCTGCGCGCTCTGGAACTTCCCGGATTGTGGAACGGTGCCATGAGCGATTGGCTGACAGCCTTTGTTGAGGTGCCCATTGAAACATTTAATCCTGTGAAGACAGTGAATGATTTGCTGCGTCCGGCACATCAGGCTTAAAGTTTTTTACCGCATTTTGCGCCCCGCTTCCCGAAACTGTTGCGGGGTGCAGTGTGTTTAAATAGAAAACAAACAGAATATGAGCAAACGGGACGATATAAAGCGGATATGGAGTGAGTGTTTTGATGATTCATCCGAGTATGTTGACATGTATTTCAGCAGAGTGTACAGCGATGCTGATGGCATGACTCTGGAGAAGAACGGCAAAACAGTCAGCTCATTGCTGCTGCAGAGATATGCCATGCGGTTTCATGGTAAGGATGTGCCCGTGAGCTATGTGGCCGGAGCCGCCACGAGGCGCAATGCGCGTGGCAAAGGGTATATGAGCGAGCTTATGATAGAGGCCCTGTATGCATCGGCAGAACGCGGCGATATGCTTTGTGCGCTCATACCGGCTCATGACTGGCTATATTATTATTATGACCGTTTCGGCTTCAGTACCGTGTTTTTTGTGGATGCACAGCGTTTCACTTCGTTTCATTCATTCCCTGTCACCGGAAGTTATCATCTGATGGAAGACCCGTATGCACCCGAAGTATATGAAGCGTTCAGCCGTATGGAGCATGAGCGCGAGGGCGCGGTGGTACATTCGCAACGTGATTTCCTTAATATCATTGACGACCTCAGTCTTGACACCGGCGGCCATATGGTGGTGATGTCAAATGACCAGAATGAAATCGTGTCTATGGCATGGAGCGTGGTACGAGACGATATGGTAGTGGTGAATGAACTTCTCGGAGTGGATGTGGATGCCCGCACGGCTGCATTGAGACAATTAAGGGGAATATATGGCGACATGCCGTTTAAGGTGCTTGCCCCGGCTTCGGAAAATGAGGGGTCAAGGCGCAAGCTCTATCCTCACGGCATGGCGCGTCTGGTGAATGTGCTGATGTGCCTGGAGGCAATGGCGGCGGCACATGAGAAATGGACCTGCAACATTAGGGTGCGTGATGATCTGATGCCTGTCAACAGCCATTATTACAGGGTGGCCGGTGGCAGAGTGGAGATTGATGATGAGTGTACCAAGCAGCCTGACCTGGATGTGGATATAGATGTGCTCACCAAAGTGGTGTTTTCATCACCGCGCATAGGAGATGTGCTGGGCGTGCCGAGCGTGCGTCCGCGCATGGCTCTGATGCTTGACTAAAGCGGATATAAGGACATAAAAAGCACTCCGATGCAACTCGCTTTTATATCGTAAGTTGCATCGGAGTGCTGTTTCTTATGCTAAATCAATTGCTTTGTTACTTGCTGTTGAGTGATTATTTGGCATTGTTGGGTCTTTTGCCTTTGAAATCACCTTTCATGCCTTTGTAATGTTTTTTGAAACCGTGTTTTTTGTGCTTGGGAGCACCGTTGACAAAATTGTTTTCGAGGAACTGCTGATACTGCTGGGGAGTAAGAATGGTCTTGATTTTGGCAAGATATTCGGTGCGTGCAGACTGCATTTTCTTAGCCTTGATATTTTTGCAAGAGTCTGAGAAAGCCTTGCAGTTGGGTCTTTTGATTTCTTTGATGGCTTTTTGCTGCTCATCGGTGAGGTTAAGACCGGCAAAAGGATTTCTGCATTCTTTCTTATCTTTCTTGCATTTGGTGGGGTTTTGGCATTGAGCTTCGGGAGTGCAGTTGTTGTTGCAGTTGTTATTGCAGTAGTTGGTTGCGTTGTTCTGTGCGGAAGCGTTTATAGCCACGAAAGCTACGATGGCGGCTGCAATGCCAAGGATTTTCTTTTTCATGTTCTAAAAGTTTTTAATTGTATTGTTTCGTCGATTGTTTGCATATATGACAGCACAGGCGCAGATTGGTTTAATCCGCGCCTGTGAGTTTAACTTTTATTCTTGGTTGTGTAAAAAACTGTTATTCGGCTGTTTGAACCAGAATGTTATCCACAAATGCCTTGCGGTGAGTGGAATCAGAGCTTTCCACATGGTCGCAGTTCATCCATTTTACGTTGTTTATGCCTACGGGATTCAACACCTGAGGAATGAAAACGCTGTTGAAAAATGTGTCAAGTACGGCACTGTCTTCCTGTGAAGAGGTGATTATGGAGCAAGAGCTGATGTTGAGCATTGGTAGCAAGGCGCCTTCGGGTGTGGTGTCGTACATTACACCTTTCATGAACACTTTGTCAACAAACCCCTTGACGATGGCGGGCATCATGCCCCACCAGATAGGGAAGATGAAAATTAAGCTGCCGGTGGTGCGCATCATTTTTTGATACCTGTCGGTCAATTTATCGACTGGAGTGCCATGCATGTATTTTTCCATATCGGATTCTGACAGTACCGGGTTAAAACCATCGGCGTACAGGTCTATGACATTGTAGTCGCGCCCGTTTTCGGTGAGCACGGTGGTTATATTATTTAGAATGCTGTGATTGAAGCTTTGCGGATTGGGATTAGCATAAACAATGGTGATCATGATGCCTGATGTGAGTGTTGATAATTACGGGCAGGGATAGATAAGCCAATGGCCTGCCGATTGTTACTTGTAAAATTGTAACAACCTGCAGGCTCGTATGGTTTTGAAAAAGCTGATTTTTATTTCATCTGTTCAAGTGCCTTGATTACTTCATCGGTGCTGATGCCGAGGAGTTGCATTTCCCGGGCCAGCGATGGAAGGGTATCGGCAAAGAACTGTTCCTTGCGTGCGGCACTGACGCGCAGCTGTGCGTCAGGAGCCAGAAAATATCCCAATCCACGGCGGGGCGCAATGATGTCGTGCTTTTGCAGATACTCCAGAGCTTTGAGAACAGTGTGGGTGTTGACGCTCAGGGCCACTGCAAGCTCGCGCACGGAAGGTATGCGCTCATCGGGCACCCATTGTCCGGTGGCTATGCAGGTGAAGCACCAGTTGGCAATTTGCAGGTATATAGGCGTGTCGGATTTGAAGTTCATAATTGGCGGTTGGAAATTTTGCGGCAGGTCAGCCATATCATTATTGCCGAGACGACACCGGATGTCAGGCCGCTGATAAAAATGATGTTTTTAAGCTGTTTGCCAATCTGCTGTCCAAGTTCATAGGTGGAGGCTGTGGCGTCGGCCTCAACGAAAGGAGTTCCGCTTACAGCCATTACAACGCCATAAATGGCTCCGACCAAGCCCATTAGTATATTTACGCCTATGGTCCACAGTATGGCTTTTACGATACGGTTTTTCTCATTGGCCATAAGTGTATAGAGGCACACGGTAATCGGGAGCAATGATGACAAAAGTGATATGCCACAGGTTTTGGTGATGGCTTCGTTTTGCAAATCAATAATGTCTTTAAGTGTGTCGGCTATGGGGTGAATGGCATTCCCGATGAGCAAAACGGCATAATAAGGCACATTGATGAGAAGCGGAAGAACCACTACTGAATAGAGTATGTAGAAAGCGCATTTTTCTGCATTGGTGGCCGGAAGTGTTGTTTCAATCACCATGTTGCTTTTACGAGCAAATACAATTGGCCCGAAATAGAGCATAAAGCCGGTTACGGTGCCCAGTAGTCCCATAGACAAAATGCCAAAAGCTGAAGCGTTGAGCGTGTAAGTTATGGCTCCTGTGAGTAATGACATGAGAGCATATATTGCCATTTGCCATTTAATTGCAGGCTCATAGAGCGAGGAAATTGCCCATGCTCGTTTCCATGAGAATTGATTGCTCACTTTGGGGACGGTTATTTCAGATGTCTGTGTCATGGCTCGGAGTGTTAAGAAGTTGAATTATTTCGTTGCTTTTGGGTGAGAGAAGTGCATTATAGAGCAACTGGTAATTGATGTCGGTAGGTTGGTCGGATTGTTCCTGGACGGTGATATATCGGAAAAGACCTTGATCCTGTTCGCAGTACAGACATTCCTGAGGGGGCATCATGTCACAAAGGAATGCAAGCCGTTCGGTGATTTTCCATACGGGCATTGAAGTGACGAGGTGGCCTTTGTGTATCACTGTGAGAGTGTCAAAGAGAGATTCAAGGTCGCTTACGGTGTGGGTGGATATTATTACGCATTTTTCCGGGCCTATGAATCGGGCAAGAAGACGTTTCAGCGATTGTTTTGCTGTGATGTCAAGTCCGTTGGCCGGTTCGTCAAGGAGCAGTATGCCGGTGTTGAGTGCAATCACGTAGGCAATCTGGGCTTTGCGCCTGTTGCCGAACGACAGGCTTGCCAGTGGCTCGTAGCCAGTCATGCCGAACTCTCTAAGACATTCCTGAAGTATCTCCATGGAGAATGAGGGGTAGAAACGGGCATGACTACGGGTGTATTCCATGATGTTTTTGCACGGAAGCATCATGTTGTCGGTATAGATGAAGAGATTGGAGAGGGTAGAGGGCATGCGCATGTATGATGGCTCGCCATATACAAGGCATGAGCCTTGTGTGGGGGTGCGCAGTCCTGCGATGATGTGCATAAAAGTGGTTTTGCCGGCTCCGTTTTCACCCAAAAGCAGGTGTATGCCGGTGCTTATGGAGCAATTGATGTCGCTAAGGGCTGTGAAGCCGTTGTGGTAGCGGTAGGTGAGATTGTGGATCTGAATCATTGCGTATTATTCTTCTACAGGTGTGACATTGAAGCCTGCTTTTTTGAGTAGGCTGATTACGCCTTTTTCGCCGGGGAGGTGGCCTGCGCCAACTGCTATGAGCATTGAGGTGGTGGGGAGTGCGCCAATGAGGAAGTCAACCCATGCGGAGTTGCGGTTGTAGATGAGTTTGTCGGCTTCCTGAGGTGACATGCCGAAATCGGGGTCAGTCATAAATTTGTTGATGGCGTCAAGGTCGCCGCTGAGGTATGCGCGTGCCATGTCGCGGGCTTTGGATGCGGCGGTGGCATCATTGCGCACCATTTTCATTAGGTCGGTTGCCTGCTCGGTGAGGGGTGAGCCGTAGAGCAGGTTGAGTTGCTGTGTGATGGTTTCAAGTCCGTGGATGCTTTTGCCGGCTTTTGCTCCGAGCTGTTGGATTATATTGTCGAGCTGTGCATTGGGGTTGAATCCGGGTATTGCATTCATGTTCTGAAGCACGGCGAGTTGTGCTCCCAATACAGCCGGACGCAGATAAATGAGCTGCTGCGTGGGGATTGCCTGGCCTGCATATTTTGATATGAGGTTTGCTACCGAATCAATCTGTGCGGGCGACAGAAGCACGTTGAGAGTGCTGTCGGCGGGAGCTGCCATGTACTTTTGCAGTTCCACCATACCTTGCGGCGAGGCCATTTCGCTCATGACCAGTTCTCCCCATACTTGGTCAGTGGCCTGAAGCGCCTTCATGAGGCCCGGTATTGAATCCTGCATACCGATAGGGGCAACGTGGTGAGTGCCTACTATGTAGGACGGTTTTTCAATGCCGTTGCCTGAGATTTTCCATAATAGCTGTGCCTGTGCCGAAAGAGTGACGGCAAGAACAGCGGTGAGTGTCATAACAAACTTTTTCATATCGTGTTTAATAAAGTCAATGAGTGTTGGAATGTTTTAGTGTTGTACTTAACTACAACACTGCAAATGTATGATGACTTTTTTTGTCCTGCAAATTTTCAGGATATTTTTTTCAAAAAAAATTACATGAAGTTGGTATCATTAATTCCCGGACATAAAAAAAGCGCGTCTAAATGACGCGCTTGATATTGTGATTCAGGATTTTAACCTCCGAAGTTGTCGTAATGTATGTTTTCGGGATCTACTCCGAGAGAATCCAGCATTTTGTTGACAGCCGCACTCATCGGGCCTGGTCCACACATATAGTATTCTATATCTTCGGGTGCTTCGTGGTTCTTGAGGTAGGTTTCGTAAATTACCTGATGCACAAATCCGGGAGTATATTTCACTCCGGCTGCATCAGCTGCGGGGTCGGGACGGTCAAGAGCCAGATGGAAGTGGAAGTTGGGGAATTCTTTCTCAAGTTGCAGGAAGTCCTGAAGATAGAACACCTCGTTGAGCGCACGTGCACCGTAGAAATAATGCATTTCTCTGTTGCGGCAGTTGAGCGAGCGGGTCATGTGCATGATTTGGGCACGCAGGGGGGCCATACCGGCACCGCCGCCTATCCACATCATCTCTTTCTTGGAGTCGAATATGGGATGGAAATCTCCATAAGGACCGCTCATGAGCACTTTGTCGCCGGGTTTGAGTGTGAAGATGTAGCTTGAAGCTATGCCGGGCATCACATCCTGGAATCCTACTTCGGGTTTGGGCTTGAAGGGGGGGGTGGCGATGCGCACGGTGAGCATTATGCGGTCGCCTTCGGCCGGATAGTTGGCCATTGAGTAGGCGCGAACGGTGGGTTCTTCATTCTTGCACTTAAGGGTGAACAGACCGAATTTTTGCCATGCGGGCAGATATTCGTCACCTATCAGGGCCTTGTCGATATCCTTGTCGTAATCCATGGAGTAGGCAGGGATTTTGATCTGGGCATATGAGCCGGGGATGAAGTCCATGTGCTGGCCGTGAGGGAGAGCCACGATAAATTCTTTGATGAATGTAGCCACATTGCGGTTGGAGATAACGGTGCATTCCCACTCCTTGATGTCAAGCACGGATGCGGGTACGCCGATTTTCATGTCTTCTTTCACTTTCACCTGACAAGCGAGACGCCAGTGGTCCTTGATTTGTTTGCGTGAGAAGTGGACAGTTTCTGTGGGGAGGATATTGCCACCGCCCTCAAACACCTGTACCTTGCACTGTCCGCAGCTGCCTTTGCCGCCGCAAGCGGAGGGAAGGAAAACATTGCAGTCGGCCATGGTGCCCAACAGTGCTTTACCGGAGTCGGCTTCAACCACGGTGTCGTTATTGACGGTGATTTTCACTTTGCCTGAGTGCACCAGATAGTGCTTGGCTATGAGGAGCACAGCCACAAGGAGCAGGGTGATGAGCAGGAACACGCCCACACCTGCAATGAGAGTGAGTGTGGATGCTGATGTGCTGAGAAGTATCATATTCAGTGTCATTGTTAGCTATGCTTAAAGTTTAATGCCCAGGAAGCTCATGAAGGCTATGCCCATGAGAGCTGTGAGGATGAAAGTGATGCCGGTGCCACGAAGGGGTTTGGGAATGTTGGAGTAAGTGACGAGCCGCTCGCGTATGGCAGCGATGGCCACAATGGCCAAGAGCCAGCCGAGACCCCATCCGGCGCCGGCGCAAGTGGCTGTCCAAACGCTTCCGAAACCTCGCTGCTGCATGAACAGCGAACCGCCGAGTATGGCGCAGTTCACAGCTATAAGCGGCAGGAATATGCCGAGAGAGGCGTAAAGCGACGGCGAGTATTTTTCCACGGCCATCTCCACGAGCTGAGTCATGGAAGCAATCACTGCTATGAACATTATGAGCGAGAGGAAGCTGAGGTCAACATCAGCGTATTCGGGGCCGAGCCAAGTGAGGGCACCGGCGCGGAGCACATAAGTTTCAAGCAGATAATTGATAGGCAGGGTGATGGTGAGCATGAATGTTACTGCCACACCGAGACCCAGGGCTGTTTTCACATTTTTTGATACTGCCAGAAATGAGCACATGCCCAGGAAGTAGGCAAATATCATGTTGTCAACAAAAATTGACCTTATGAACAGATTTAGATTTTCCATTTGTTAATTTCCTTGGGGTGTGACAATTAATTTTCCTGAAGGTCCTTGTTGCGTGAACGGTGAACCCAGATTATGCAACCCACAACCACAAGGGCCATCGGGGGCAGAATCATGAGTCCGTTGTTGACATAACCGTGTTCATAGCACCACTGGGGTATTACCTGATAGCCCAAAAGTGTACCGCTGCCGAGAAGCTCGCGGAAAAAGCCTACTATGATAAGGATTATGGCATAGCCGATGCCGTTGCCCACTCCGTCAAGAAATGAAGGCCAGGGCTTATTGGCCATGGCAAAAGCTTCCAGACGGCCCATGAGAATACAGTTGGTGATTATGAGGCCTATGAATACCGACAGCTGTTTGCTCACATCGTAGGTGTAGGCTTTGAGCAGCTGGTCAACTATGACCACGAGGCCGGCCACTACCACGAGCTGCACGATGATGCGGATGTTGGTGGGGATGGTGTTGCGCAGCAGCGAAATGATGACATTGCTGAATGCGAGGACGGCAATTACTGATATGCCCATCACTATGGCGGGCTCTAATTTGGCGGTGACTGCGAGCACTGAGCAGATGCCGAGAATCTGCACGATCACCGGATTGTTTTTGGAAAAGGGGTTGAGCAGGACGCTCTTGTTACTTATCTTTTCTGCCATGGCTTACTGAATGCTGAGATTGTGGAGGAATGTTTTGTAGGGAGTGATGCAGTTGGCAAACATTGCGCTCACGCCTTTGGATGTGATTGTGCCGCCGGATATGCCGTCAACATAATCTTCGCCGCCAGCGGGCTTTTGCCCTTTCTTCACCACGGCCACTGGCATGAAATCGCTGCCATCGGGTGTCACGCTCTTGCCAACAAATTGATTGGAGAATGCCGGTTTTTCAATTTCGGCACCCAGTCCGGGAGTTTCTCCCTGATGGGCGAAGTAAGCGCCATAGATAGTGGAGCCGTTGGCATCAAATGCCACATAGCCCCAAATCGGGCCCCAAAGGCCGGCTCCGTACATGGGCAGGATATATTTTGTCTCGCCGTTGTCAAGAGTACATTCAAATACCGGCAACCGGCGTTCGGCATCAGGCAGTTTGGCTTGCTCTGCCACGTTTATAGTAAAGGCATCTCCGGGGATTTCCCGACCCTGAGAGTTTACAACAAAAGAGCGGGTCACATATTTCTGGTAATCGGAGATGATATTCTGTTTGTCGGGCGTCACGTGCACGGAAGCCAGAATCTGCCGCATCTTGTCGGCATCGATATTGGCTTGCTGGCGGTCACGCAGCGACAGTGAGGTGAGGGCGAGAGCCGACCCTACTATCAGCACCAGCACTATAATATATATGGTGGTGTAAATATTGGATTGCTTGTTCATTGTAGTGTAGCTGAATAATTAGGTTATTCTACTTTGGCTTTCAAACGGCGCATGCGGCGGTTGATGTTGGCCTGCACAACGCAGTAGTCAATGAGCGGTGCGAGAGCATTGCCAAGGAGCACGGCGAGCATGGCACCTTCGGGATAGCCGTTGTTGTAAACACGAATCAGTACAGCCATTATTCCTACCAAGGCTCCATAAATGTATTTGCCTGTGCCGGTGCGGGCTGCGGTGACAGGGTCAGTGGCCATGAACACGGCTGCAAAAGCAAATCCGCCATAGCAGAGCTGCTGCCACGGAGTGAGATAAGAGGCGGGGTAGGTGGGTGTGGCACAAAGGTTGGCAATCCAGCCCATCAGGAGGCCGCCGAGCACAACGGAAAGAATTATGCGCCAGTTGGCAATTCCTGTAAAGAGGAGAATGGCACCGCCGATGCACACGCAAAGAGTGGATGTTTCACCAAATGAGCCGGGGATGAGTCCGAGAAAAGCCTGCCAAGTGGTGATGGCGTTTCCGGCAAGGTCAGTCAGATGAAGCTGGCCGGCGGTTTGTGTGGCAATCTGTCCCAGCGGTGTCGCGCCTGAGAATCCGTCAGGAGCCTGTATGCCGAGGCCGAAAATCTTGGATGTGGCCACGAACACATGGTCGCCGCTCATTTGTGCCGGATAAGCAAAGAAAAGGAAAGCACGTGTGACAAGGGCCACATTGAATATATTGTAGCCTGTGCCGCCGAATACTTCTTTGACAAAAATCACGGAGAAAGCGGTGGCTACTGCAATCATCCATAGCGGGGTTTCAATGGGGCATATCATAGGGATGAGTATGCCGGTAACAAGAAATCCTTCCTGAATTTCCTCATGACGCATCTGGGCGATTATGAACTCAATGCCCAACCCCACGACATAAGTAACCACTACCGACGGTAGAATGGCCAAAAAACCGTAGGCCATAATGGACCAGAATGGGAATTCGGTGGCTCCGCCGGCTACAAGGTTCTGATAGCCGGTGTTGTACATGCCGAAGAAGAAGCATGGCATCAGGGCAAGCACCACCAGTATCATCACGCGCTTGGAGTCAAGGCTGTCATGGATGTGGACTCCTGACTGCGAAGTGGACTCCGGTGTGTAGAGAAACGTCTCAAACCCCTCAAACACCGACTGAAGCGACTGAAGCTTTCCGCCGGGCATGAAGTGCGGTTTTATACGGTTCAGATATTTTCGTAACATAGATATTTTGGGTTGTATAGTTATTCAAGCTCTTTGCGCAGGTAATCAAGGCCTTCACGCACTATTTTCTGAAGCTCCAGTTTGGAGGGGTCGATATATTCGCACAATGCAAAATCGGCGGGAGTCACTTCGTAAATGCCCAATTGCTCCATTTTGTCAATGTCGCGGGCCAATATTGCTTTGATGAGATATTCGGGAAGAATGTCCATTGGCAGTACCTTGTCATACTGTCCTGACATGATCATGGCTCTTCTGCCACCAAGAAGTCGGGCATCGGGGGCGAATTTCTTACCCGGTAACAGGGCGGATAGGAATGAGCGGTTTACGCTCATTTTGTTGGGGCTGAGTGAGGCCCATCCCATGAATTCGTCCACATCATCGCCTTCGGGGATAACTGTGACCTGCTGGTACGGGAAATGGAGATAGCCGTTTTCTCCGGCATTGACGCCTGTGAGAACACTTCCGGCTATGATACGGTGATGGCAATTGTCGTTTTTCACATCGCCCTGCAGGATGGGTGAGAGAGCGGCACCGGCACATGTGCTTACGTATCGGGGTGTTTCCACTTCCGAACCGCACAAGGCTATGACGCATTGCCAATCGGTTTTGCCGGTGAGCAGAAGCTCACCTATGCGTGCCAGTGTTACGGCATCAAGCAACAGTACGCTTTCGCCTTTGTTGACCGGTGCGAGGTTGTCGGCCTGAATGCTCGGCAAGCCTGCGGGATGCGGGCCGTAAATTTCCACGTGCTCCACACCGTGAGGTACCGGAACTGCTGTGCCGGGACGAGTGGAGTAGTAAATTTTGCCCGGAGTGAGCTTTGTGAGAGCGTCTGCACCAGCCTGAAGTTCCTTGGCTTTATCGGCGAGCAAAATGCTGTAATCGGGGGCAAGGGGAGCGCTGTTGAATGCGCTGACAAAGATGTTGGCCGGCACAATGTCATACTTGGGCACGATGTCATACGGCAGCTGGCGCATCATGGCCCACATGCCGCTCTGCTGGAGAAGCAGGCGGATGGCTTCGGGGTTGCCCTGTCGTGCTTCGGCGGTGCTGTAGGTTACATAGGTCTGGTCTTTGGAGGCCTCAATTACCACGCGCACTATGCGCCGGCGTTCGCCGCGCTCTATCTTGGCAACTTTGCCGGCCAGTGGAGAGGTTAAGCATACATCGGGGTGGTTCTTGTCGCAAAGCAGGGGTGAACCCACTTCCACACTGTCGCTCTCCTTTACGGTGAGTTTTGGCACAAACCCCGGGAAATCGATCGGCTCCACGGCAGCAGATGCCGCCGGGCAACTGATTATTGCGTTGTCGGTCACAGCGCCTTTAAGCTTGAGATCAAGCCCGCGCTTAATGTGAATGGATGTTGACATCTATTGGTAAATGCTTGAAAAATTGCGATAATGATGTGAACTATATAATAGGCGCAAAGTTACCAAAATATTTTAATTTTTTTAAGCATAATGCTAAAAAATCAATAAGGACCACACGGCTCTTTCATTTAAAAATGTCTTGTACTT
>HF985624.1 GCA_000431155.1 Bacteroides sp. CAG:927 | reverse complement strand
CGGCTGTTATGGCGCAAAGTTTTTTCAAAGCAAATGCTACAGAGTCTTGCGATATGCTTTACGGCGACGATGAAGCCGTCGCTCAAAGTATTGCCATTGCTTCTGCACGTTTTCGTTATTCTCAAGCTCAAGATTACTTTCGGCATACTCAAAACCGTGCTTTATATATATAGGTAGCAGATCTGCAAAAATCATGGCGTTGACACCGCGCGACAGATACTCCTTTTTCACGGCGATGAGCATCAGGTCCACAATCTTATTGGGACCGTTTATTCCACGCAGAAGATGCCACCATCCGGTAGGGAACAATTTGCCATGCGATTTTTGTAATGCATGCGACAAAGACGGCATTGATATGCCCAAAGCCACAAGCTTATCGTTTTCATCTACTATCACGCTCACGCAATCAAGCCGAATTATCCCCAGATATTTGTCAATATAGTACTCTATCTGCTCCGAAGTGAGCGGGCAATAACCGTACAACTCATCATAAGCCTCATTAATCAGCTCAAAAAGCGCCACACCATATTGTTCCTTGATTTTCTTGCGCGAGGTAAACTTTAGTGCACAGAGATTATATTTCTGAGCTACTATAGCGGCTATGCGCTGATATTTTTCAGGCACAGCGTCAGGCACAGTCATACGATATTCCACCCATTCAGCATCAGGAGTATAGCCAAGGCGTTCCACCTGAACAGGATAGTAAGGATGGTTATAAATGGTAGCAATGGTACCCAATTCATCGAACCCAAATGTGAGCATTCCCTCATGGTCCATATCCGAGAATCCCATCGGGCCAATTATCTCAGTCATTCCTTTGCTCCTTGCCCAATCCTCGGCAGCAGCAAACAGCGCATCCACTACTTGATCGTTATCCACAAATTCCACCCATCCAAATCGCGCTTGCTTTGTACCGGTGCGCTCATTAAGCCGATGGTTGATTATAGCCACAATGCGACCAACGGGCTTACCGTCACGAAAAGCCATGAAAGGTTGCGCCTCGCAAAAAGCAAAAGCCGGATTCCTGGAAGGGAGAAATGTTTCCACCTCATCAAATATGAGTGGCGGAACATAACAATCATTTCCCTTATAGAGAGAAATACCAAACTTGACAAATTTTTTCAACGGCCCGCGTTTAAGCGGAACAGGCACAACTTCAACAGCTGACATTTATCTTATATATATTAATGTGTTAAAGAGTTATCATTGGGCAACAATGCGAGAGCTGAACCAAAGCAATGCACCGACAAGAATCACCAGAAATCCTACAATGGCAAGATAGAAGCCCCGAGTGGACCTATGGGCAATAGCCATCCTAAGCTGATGAATGGATGAATAACGCTGTTTGGGATCGGATGCGCAACATTTGTCGGCCACCTTGCGAAGATAGGACGGAGCGTCAGGCACCTCCGAAAGAAGCTCCTTCAGCACCATACCGAAACTGTAAATATCATCAGCAGCATCGGTGGGCGACAGCTTTTCGCGCTGGTCAAACCCCACATCAATAAGCTTCAGATTACCGATATTCTCAGTGAAAATCACTGTTTCAGGACGGATAGGAAAATGCACCACATGATTGCGCTGGATGTAGTCAATAGCATCGACAAGATTGTGACACACCTGATCAAGATGATGCTTAGTAACCTTGTGCTCCTTTATAAGCTTGCGCAAGGTATCACCATACACATCGTCAGTAATGATGCACATACCCAGTCCGGGCACTTCCTCATAATCATTAATCATCACAATGTTGGGATGCGCAAGATTATATCGCACATCAAACTCTTTCTCTATCATCGCCTCAAAACGCGGATCATTCTTATAAGCCGGTTTTAGAGTCTTAAGCATCACCCATTTGCCATATTTTTTGGCAGTATAAACATCATAGTATTCCTCGTCCCATGCGGGCAGAAGCTCTATCTCAGTCCATTTTTCAGTCGAATGAGCCGAAGAAGGTTGTGAGGATTGTTGTTGAGTCATTATGTGATGAAATAATAATTATGGATAATACTAATTAAAAACGCTGGTATTCAAGCTGGTTATTGGTATCAATATCTACCAGTATCATCGTATTGGAACTGATATAATCCACCTCATAAGTGAAATATCCCTGCGAGGAATTCACATAAAGATAGGTATAGCCATACCTGTCGTACGACACCGACCATGACAAAGGCTCATTGTACCATCCGCCATAGTTGGCATAAAAGCCATAAATACCGCTTCCGTTCTCCCAGAAATCGTAGGTTGTGTACTCGTCCTGATAAATCGGATAGGAATTAACCGCAACAAGTTCCCAGCTCCCCACAAACACATTCGGAGCATCCTCCTCATCATCGCAGGACGAAAATATCAGTGCACAAAGCATTACGGTAAGTATCATAAGGCTTTTGCGACAAATATTTTGCTGACGTATTATATTAGGCATAGGTAATTAATTTTGAATATATCGCGCAAATTTAAACATAATTTTTTCATTTGTGGTTATAATGAAGCAAAACCATTATATTTTTTGCTAAATTTGCCCCGATTGTCAACATGCCGATGAACGTAACCCCGATAGCAAGATGGTTTATGGAGCGCCGTGTAAAAGCGGCACAATGCTGGGCCGAAAATGCCGAAGATGTGCAGCGCGCCCAGCTCAATGCCATGCTCCACACGGCCAAGCACACTCTGTGGGGACGCGACCACGGATTCAGCTCCATCACAAGCTATAAAAGCTATGCCACCCGTGTGCCGGTCACACCTTACGACACGCTCCGACCATTGGTAATGCGCATGATGCAAGGTGAACGGAATCTGCTTTGGCCCGGACTCGTGACCCGCTATGCACAGTCATCAGGCACCTCGGATGGCAAAAGCAAATACATCCCGATTTCCAACGAGGGATTGCACAACACTCATTACCGTGGCGCAACCGATGTGGTAGCACATTATCTGCACAACAATCCCCATAGCCGCATGTTTTCCGGCAAAGGATTCATATTGGGCGGCAGCTTTGCCAATGAGCTTCAGCATCTGCCGCCAAAAGTAAGAGTAGGAGACCTGTCGGCTCATCTCATAGAGCAGATTACACCTTTGGCCGAACTCGTGCGCACCCCTTCCAAACAAACAGCCCTCTTAAGCGATTGGAAACAGAAACTGCCACAACTCGTGGCCGAATCCGTCAAAAGCAACGTAACCAATTTGTCCGGGGTGCCCAGTTGGTTCCTCACCGTGCTCCGTCTTGTGCTCTCTACCACCGGTGCCACGGAGATCCATGAGGTATGGCCCGCGCTCGAGGTGTTTTTTCACGGTGGCATATCTTTTGCCCCGTACCGCGAACAATACGATGCCATCATAGATCCATCGCGTATGCATTACATGGAAACATACAATGCATCCGAGGGCTTCTTTGCGCTGCAGGACACCCCGCAATCACGTGCCATGCTCCTGCTGTTAGATGCAGGCGTGTTCTATGAATTCATCCCTGCAAGCAATCCCGATGCGGCTCCCGTACCGATCTGGGAAATACAGGAAGGCGAAACATATGCCCTTGTCATCACCACGTGCTCCGGCCTGTGGCGTTATCCCATTGGTGACACCGTTACCGTACAATCCACACACCCTGTGCGAATCACCATTGCCGGACGCACAAAAAGCTACATCAACGCGTTTGGCGAAGAGGTTATGGTGCACAACACCGATGCAGCTTTGGCTGCCGCATGCGCCAAAACCGGTGCCACCGTCAAAGACTATACCGCCGCGCCGGTATTTACAGCTCAAAAAACCAAAGGGCGTCACGAATGGCTGATAGAATTTGACCGTCAGCCGCAAAACATGGACGAATTTGCCGCCATCCTTGACCGCGAGCTGCAAAATGTCAACTCCGACTATCAAGCCAAACGCTCCGGAGGCATATTCCTTGATCAGCTCACCATTTTCAAGGCTTCTCCCGGACTGTTTGACCGGTGGCTCGCCTCTACCGGCAAGCTCGGAGGGCAACGCAAAATTCCGCGTCTTGCCAACGACCGTCATCTGATGGACCCGCTGCTGAAAATGAACAAAAATCACGAATAACAATATGTTTAACTCTGTTTCAATGAAAAAAATCTGCATGTTAATGGCCATATTCGCCATTGCATTGTGTGCCAACGCACAGCCGCTCAACCGCCAGACGATAAACGATGCCGTAAAACAAGATTACGCCCGTTATCAGGCATTGACCGAACGGTTCATAGCCGGCGATGCCACTCTCACTCCCGACGAGGTTCGTCTGGTATATTATGGCTATACCGCCAATCCTTCTTTCCGCCCCAACGCCACTTATCCCGGTCTTCAGGAGGCATACGATGCCAACGATTTCACCAAAACACTTGACCTCGCACGCCTCGGATTGAGTGCCAACCCCGTCAGCCTTCCGCTGCTGTTCAAGGCATATGCCTGCTCCACTGTGTCACTTGATGCCGACACCAAGGCCAAGGCAAAAGTGTATCAGACCCGCATCAATCAGATATGCGATGCCATCTTTGAATCAGGCAAGGGAGTCGGTTCCCACAGCCCTTATGTGGTGATACGCAGCAGCGATATTGACCCGTTTATCAAAAACTACCTTCAGCCCACCGCCATCATTGACCAGTCCAAGGTAGGCAGTCAGCTCGCCGTGAAAATGAAAATCGAAGGCGTGCCCGATGATGTAATTCTTTATTTTGACTTGTTTTAGAAATCATAAAACTATTTTGTTATGAAACTATCATCTGTCATAACCGCAACAATAATTGCAGTCGGCCTGCTCGCACTGGGCTTGTGCGTGCGCAGCGGTTTACGCACATTCAACTGGGGCAGCCAGCGCACAGTAGAAGTACGTGGTCTGGCCACTCGCGAAGTGAAAGCCAACAAAGTAACATGGCCCATAGTGTTCAAAGCCACCGGCAATGAACTCCCCGCCGTTTACTCCTCCGTTACCTCTACCAATGCCACAATAGTGAAATTTCTGAAAGACAACGGCATCAGCGACAAAGAAATCTCCATTTCCGCGCCACAAGTCACTGACCTCCGCGCCGACAGATACAACACTCAGCCTATCCCCTACAACTATTCCGTGCAGAGCGTGGTTACCGTAAGCTCCTCGCAGGTTGACAAGGTGCGCGAACTGATCAACCGTCAGGGCGAATTGCTGAGCCAAGGAATCGCCATTTTAGCGAGCGACTATTCCAACCAAACCGTGTATGAATACACAGAGCTTAACTCCATCAAGCCCGAAATGATAGCAGAAGCCACACAAAACGCCCGGCTGGCAGCGAAAAAATTTGCCGATGACTCACAGAGCGAACTCGGCAAAATCAAAAGTGCCCGTCAGGGACAATTCACCATTGAGGACCGCGACAGCTATACCCCTTATATCAAAGAAGTGAGAGTAGTAACATCATTAACTTATTTTCTTGAAGACTAATGCTTGAAGTAGGAAACAAAATACCCGATATCCTTGGCACTGATGCTCAGGGACACCAAGTAACCGCCGATGATTTTGCCGACCGCAAACTTATAATATATTTCTACCCTAAAGACAACACCCCCGGATGCACGGCTGAGGCCTGCTCTCTTGCCAACGGCTACGAGCAGCTCGCATCCATGGGCTATACCGTAATAGGCATTAGCAAGGATTCCCCGGCAAGTCACGTGAAGTTTGCCCAGAAACATGAGCTGCCGTTCATCTTGCTTAGCGATGAAACCACCGAAGTCAACCAGGCATTCGGCGTATGGCAGAAAAAGAAAATGGCCGGACGCGAATATATGGGCACCGTGCGCACTACATTTGTAACGGATGCCGACCACCGCATCACCCATATCATAAACAAAGTCAACACAAAACAAGCTGCAGAGCAGCTTGTAGAGCTGCTCAAATAAGCATCTTACTTTATTTGTGACCATATTGGTGCCCTTTGCCGAAAAAATAATTTGGCAAAGGGCACTAAAATGTATTAACTTTGCACATTGATTATTACAACCTCTGAACTATGGATATGTTTGAACGTATCAGTGCCGACATCAAATCGGCCATGCTTGCACGCGACAAGGTGCGCCTTGAAACCCTTCGCGGCATAAAAAAAGAATTTCTTGAAGCCAAAACAGCCAAAGGTGCCGAAGGCGAATTGTCTGATGACACCGCAATGAAGATACTCTCCAAAATGGCAAAGCAGCGCCGTGAAACCGCCCAAATATACTCGGAACAAAATCGTCCTGAACTTGCCGAAAACGAACTTGCCGAAGCAGCCGTTATCGAAGAATATCTCCCGAAGCCTCTGACCGATGAAGAGCTCACCGCCAAACTCAGTGAAATAATTTCACGTGTCGGTGCCACTTCTCCTAAAGAAATGGGCAAAGTTATGGGTGTTGCCTCAAAAGAACTTGCCGGCAAAGCTGACGGCAAAGTGATTTCGGCCAAAGTGCGCGAGTTGCTTGCTCAATAAATCGTTTTTTCATTTCTTTCATTATATATCACATGCTTACCTTACAGCAAATCAAGGAGAATCCCCAACTCATCATAGAGCGTCTGGCCATTAAAGGGTTTGACGCAAACGAGCCTATCAACAGTGTGCTTGCACTGGACAATGACCGGCGCAAACTGCAACTTCAGAACGACACCCTCGCTGCGCAGCTCAACAAGCTTGCCGCTTCTATAGGTGCCCTGATGAAACAAGGCAAAAAAGACGAAGCCGAAAGCACTAAAGCTGAAGTGGCAAAAATCAAAGAAGAGCAGAAAACAATCGCCGACAAGCTGACCGAAGCAGAAAATGCCATCCGCGAAATTCTTCTCTCCGTCCCCAACGTGCCATGTGCCATGGTGCCCAAAGGGACCTCCGCAGCCGACAATGTGGTGGAAAAAGAAGGCGGTCCGATGCCTGATCTTCCTGCCGATGCACTCCCCCACTGGGATTTGTGCAAGAAATACAATATCATTGACTTTGATCTGGGCGTAAAAATCACAGGTGCCGGATTCCCGGTATATATAGGCAAAGGTGCCCGCTTGCAACGTGCCCTGATACAGTTCTTCCTCAACAAAGCCGGTGAGGCAGGTTATCTTGAAATCCAGCCCCCTTATGTTGTCAACGAGGCTTCCGGCTACGGCACAGGACAACTCCCCGATAAAGAAGGCCAGATGTATTTCGTGAACGAGGACAAACTCTACCTCATCCCCACCGCCGAAGTTCCCGTAACCAATATCTATCGTGATGTCATCATCCCCGAAAGCGAACTTCCTAAAAAGAACTGCGCTTACTCTGCATGCTTCCGCCGCGAAGCCGGCAGCTACGGCAAGGATGTACGCGGACTCAATCGTCTGCACCAGTTTGACAAAGTAGAGATTGTGCGCATCGAACGCCCCGAAGACTCTTATGCCGCTCTTGAAGAAATGAAAGACCACGTGCAGAGTCTTTTGGACGAGCTTGGTTTGCCATGGCACATCCTTCGTTTGTGCGGAGGCGACATGAGCTTCACTTCTGCCATCACTTTCGACTTTGAAGTATTTTCCGCAGCCCAAAAACGCTGGCTTGAGGTTAGCTCGGTAAGTAATTTCGAGACATATCAGGCCAACCGCCTCAAATGCCGCTACCGTGGTGCCGACAAAAAAACACATCTGTGCCACACCCTCAACGGCTCGGCATTGGCACTCCCGCGCATCATGGCTGCTCTTCTTGAAAACAACCAGACACCCAACGGCATTGTTGTGCCTGAATGCCTGCGCCCGTACACCGGCTTCGATATCATTGATTAATGGACAAAAAAACCATATGGGACCTCGGGCGCGACACTGTAGAGCAGTATCGCGCCCGTACTAAATTACCCGTCACCATTGTGCTTGACAATGTACGCTCGCTGAACAACATCGGAGCTATTTTTCGCACATGCGATGCCTTATGTATTGAGCAGATTATGCTCTGTGGCATCACCGCAACGCCACCTTCGCCCGAGATACACAAAACCGCTCTTGGCGCCGAGGACTCTGTAATCTGGCACTATTTCCCCACCACGATGGAATGTGTGGAGCATCTGCATTCACAAGGCTACACCGTATGTGCCCTTGAGCAGGTAAAAGGGAGCGTGGACCTGCGCAATTACCATCCCATCCCCCACAATCGTTATGCCATAATCGCCGGTCACGAAGTAAATGGCGTGGACCAGCAAGTGGTAAACGCCGCTGATGTATGCTTGGAAATTCCGCAGTTCGGCACCAAACATTCCCTGAACGTGTCTGTGAGCACTGCTATTGCCATATGGCACTTTTTCACATCGCTGTCTTCGTCACTCAACGATTAGACTGACACATTTCTTTCAGTGTTGACTTGGTTTTGAGGACTGAGCAACAGTGTACTGAAAATTTTCAACTTATGGATCAAAAAACACAGCGGTCGCACCTGTAGGCACGACCGCTGCTGTTGTTTATTGCTGTTATAATCAGTCTCTGTTGCCGAAAAAGCGGAGCAGATAGAGAAACAGATTTATGAAATCAAGGTAAAGCGACAGAGCACCGATTGTGGCAAGCTTTGCCACTGCTGCGCCGGGCGACTGCTGTGCCATAGTCTTTATCTGCTGGGTATCCCATGCGGTAAGACCTATGAAAATCAGCACACCTGCACCTGAAATAATCCAGTCAAGACTTGAGCTTTTGAGGAATATGTTCACCAGCGACACTACGATCAGACCTATAAGCGCCATTATAAGGAATGAGCCCCATTTGGCCAGATTCTGCGATGTGAAATAACCGTAAACACTCATTGCGCCGAAAACACCGGCTGTAATGAAAAATGTCTTGGCCATGGAATCAGGCGAATACACCATAAAGATCGGGAACAGCATCAGGCCATTGACCACGGCAAACAGATAGAAAAGCCCTGTGGCTGCCATGCTGCTGAGACGATTGATAGCCCCGGAAATTCCTATTACCAGACCGAACTCTGCAATGATGAGAAGCCACATGCTCCAGCGGTTGGTCAGGAAGAAATTTATGGCCGAAGGTGAATTCTGGCACCACAATGCTACGAATGCTGTTACCAAAAGCCCCAGAAACATTTTCACATACACGCGCTTCATCACCTGCGACACGCGGGTATCCAAAGCCTGAGACGACTGCTCAAACTGGGCGCGGTTAAAATAAGGAGGATAATTATTATTTTCCATAACTAAATGATTCTTTAGAATATTATAACGATATAACACCCGAAAAATTACATTCGTTCGGGCACGTTTATGCCAAGAAGGCTCATTGCACTCTTAATAGTGCGGGCTGTGCATTCCGACAATGCCAAACGCAATGCACGCGCTTCTTCATCTGTTTCCTTGAGTATTGAACAGTCATGATAGAACTGATTATACTCTTTTACAAGATCATAGGCATAGTTTGCTATAAGCGCAGGTGAATAGGTGCGTCCGGCTTCTGCCACCACCGAAGGATAATCGGCAAGGCGCTGTATGAGCGTGATTTCGCGCTCACCGGGCTGGGCAGCTGTATAATCGGTTGCATTCACACCCATTTCGGCCGCTTTGCGGAGCACTGACCGGATTCGGGCGTATGTATATTGTATGAATGGACCGGTGTTGCCGTTGAAATCTATTGATTCCTTGGGGTTGAAGGTCATGTTCTTGCGGGGATCAACTTTCAGCAGGAAATATTTTAGCGCACCCATTCCCACTGTTTCTGAAATCTCGGCTTTTTCAGCCTCCGAACATCCGTCAAGTTTGCCAAGTTCCTCGCTTACGGCACGGGCGGTGTTCACCATTTCTTCCATAAGGTCATCAGCGTCAACCACGGTTCCCTCGCGGCTCTTCATCTTACCCTCGGGCAATTCCACCATGCCGTAGGAAAAATGCACCAGATCCTTGCCCCACTTGAATCCGAGGCGGTCAAGGAGCAATGAAAGCACCTGAAAATGATAGTTCTGCTCATTGCCCACCACATATATCATTTTGTCAATGGGGTAATCCTGATAACGGAGTTTAGCAGTACCTATGTCCTGAGTCATGTACACTGAAGTTCCGTCACTGCGCAGCAGCAGCTTGTGGTCAAGACCTGCATCAGTAAGGTCGGCCCATACCGAACCGTCCTCGCGCTTGTACATCAGCCCCTTTTCCAGACCCTCAAGCACCTTTTCCTTGCCTTCAAGATATGTATTGCTCTCGTAATAAATCTTGTCAAAGTCCACGCCCATGCGCTCATAGGTGGCATCGAATCCGTCATATACCCATTGGTTCATCTTGGCCCAAAGTGCACGCACCTCAGGGTCCTTGGCTTCCCAAGCGCGAAGCATGGCACGGGCCTCCTGCATGAGAGGTGAGGCTGCGGCAGCCTCATCTTCGGTCATGCCTTTAGCCTGCAGCTCCTTGACTTCGGCTTTATAATGTTTGTCAAACAGCACATAGAAATCACCTATCAGATGGTCTCCTTTCTTTCCGCTTGATTCCGGGGTAACGCCGTTGCCCCATTTCTGCCATGCAAGCATAGACTTGCAGATATGAATACCGCGGTCATTCACGATATTGGTTTTAACCACCTTGTTGCCGCAGGCGGCCAGAATTTGCGAAAGGGAGTAACCGAGCAATATGTTGCGCAGATGGCCCAAATGCAGCGGTTTGTTAGTGTTTGGCGATGAATATTCCACCATCACGAGCGGCGATTTGTCTGTCACCTTTTCACGACCCCACTCAGGAGTGTCCTGAATATGTTTCAGCACCGATGCCCAAAACGATGGCTCAATGACAATATTAAGAAAACCCTTGATAACATTGAAACGGCTTACTGCAGGCTCGTTGTCCACCAGCCAGTTGCCGATTTCGGTACCCACAGCTTCGGGAGCTTTATGAGCTGCCTTGACCCATGGAAAGATCACCACCGTGAGATTACCCTCAAACTCTTTTTTGGTAGTCTGTATCTGAATTTTGTCAGCGGGAGTATCCACGCCGTAAAGCTCATTTACGGCACGGCTCACTGCCTGCGATATAATCTGGTCTATTGACATAGTCTTATCTTTTATAAATTGACTCAATTAAGAGCGCAAAGATAACGCTTTTTACCGTAATTTTCCGCATATTGCGTCAACTTTACTTCCTGACTGCGATGCTGATCACTCTGATTGCTCTCCTTAATGTTAAAATACAACTAAAAACGGAATAATTGTGTTAATTATTAGAGAGATATATTATTTTTGTGCGCTTATTTTCAATTTTTATGACTCATAACTACCTGAAACATTTGCTCGCTGCTGTGGCTTTGCTGTGTGCCGTGATGGCAAACGCCGATATCCCTGCGGGTTACTACACTTCCATCAACGGCAAGGCTGAGGCCGAGCTAAAAACCGCTCTGTTCAATCTTATCAACCCTCATTCCCAGGTTTCTTCGTACTCCGCATTACCCGAATACTTCCAAAAAACGGATGTATATCCCAACTCAAAACGTTGGTGGGACATGTACTCCGACATACCTCTCTACGCTCCGTCCTTCTCAGGACTCAATCGTGAGCATTCTTTCCCCAAAAGCTGGTGGGGAGGAACCACTACCATACCGGTGTACGTGGACCTGTTTCATCTCTATCCGTCCGAACGCGATGCCAATATGGCCAAAAGCAATTACCCTCTTGGCATTGTGATTGACAATGGTTCTAAATTCAACAACACCGTAAGCATGGTGGGACGTGGACAAAATTCCGGTGGCGCCGCTTATGTGTTTGAGCCGGCAGATGAGTACAAAGGCGATTTTGCCCGCACATACTTTTATGTAGTTACTGCCTATCAGAACCTTACTTGGAAATACACCTACATGGCTCAGAACGGCAATTACCCCACGCTTCAGCCATGGGCCATTGAGCTGCTGCTGAACTGGCATCGGCAGGACCCTGTGAGCGAAAAAGAAGTGCTCAGAAACGAAGCTGTATATAAAATTCAGAACAACCGCAATCCCTACATTGACCATCCTGAACTTGCAGAATACATTTGGGGCAATAAGAAAGGGCAGGTATTCAATGACACCTCCGACCCCTCTTCCGGCACTCCCACACTTATCTCGCCCGTACAGGGCATGGTGCTTGACTTCGGTCAGGTGGCTCTCGGCAACTCCGCCACAGCCCAGCTCTTTTTCAAAGGCGAGAAACTGAAAGGATATTTTGAATTTACCATCTACAATGGCAACGCCTCTTTCTTCAAATCCTCGGCATCCACTCTCAGTGCCGTTGCCGCCAACTCCATCAATGGCGCTTGGGTCACCATTACATATACCCCAACGGAAATAGGCGAACACACATCTCGATTCTTGGTGCAGGAAGGCGGACTGGAAGGTTCGCTCGGCATAGAGCTTCGCGGAGAGTGCTTGGAGCGTCCCACTCTTTCTACCCTCACCGCCAATGCTGCATCCGACATCACAAAACAAGGCTATACTGCCAACTGGGACATCCCTGCCGAACCGGTGGATTATTATGTCATTACACTGCAGCGCTATAAAGGCACCACAGTGACCACAGAAACAGTGGAAGCAGAAAACCCCGCTTGGTACATCGACGGCTTTGAGAATTACGACAAGGATGTTTACTATGTTCAAAGCTCACGCCTCGGCGTGCTTTCTGCACCATCCAATGTCATCACTGTGGCACAACCCGCCGGTATTGATGCCGTAAACGCCGATGAGCCTTTCACCATTGAGTCTTATCCGGAACTTCTGCGTGTGCGTTGTGCCGGAATCCAGACTAACATGACCGTTTACGACCTGACTGGACGCATGGTAATATGCGTGGACGAGATATACGATGGTTTTGAATTCCATCTCCCCGCCGGCATGTATTTCGTGCGCACCGACACGCACTATACTCCTGTGAAAATCGTGGCACAATAGTGTGTCTCAACTCACCACAAGGCCGCCATTAAAATGCATTATGGCGGCCTTTTTTGTATATTTCCCAATAATTTTGCTCATATCCACTATCATTTTGCATATTTTTTGAAAAAAATTCTCTAATTTTGTCACACCTTACTGAACAACTACTATGGGAAAGATAGATAAACTTGACAAAAAGATACTCGGCATTGTCATGAACAATGCCCGCATACCCTCCAAAGAAGTAGCCGCCGAATGTGGCGTATCGCGTGCTGCCATTCATCAGCGCATACAGCGCATGGTGGATCTCGGTGTCATCACCGGTTCCGGTTACAACGTGAGTGCAAAGCTCCTCGGTTATCGCACCTGCACATTCATAGGTGTGAATCTTGAGAGCGGTGCCATGTACCACAAGGTGGTTCCCGAACTTCAGAAAATACCTGAAGTTGTGGAATGCCACTTCACCACCGGCCCCTACACCATGCTCATCAAGCTTTTTGCCCGCGACAATGAGCATCTCATGGAGCTGCTCAATAGCAAAATCCAAACAATTCCGGGAGTCACCGGCACAGAAACCCTCATTTCCCTTGACCACAGCATCCACCGCCGCCTCCCGATCTCTGACGATTGACACTCATTTGCAATCTTTTGCAGCAAAAAAATGTGCTGTCATCAAAAAACAACACACAACTGTTGCAGAATTGAAAAACTGTGCATACCTTTGCACACACAATCTTTCGGGGTATTAGCTCATCTGGCTAGAGCGCGACACTGGCAGTGTCGAGGTGAGCGGTTCGAGTCCGCTATACTCCACCTAAGCGAATTGAGGGCTTCCACCTTGGTTCGCTTTTTTATTTTTCTCTGCGTGCGTAAACCTTGCGCATCAGTACAGTGGCAAACGGCTCACGGTAATGCGTGTTGTCGTAAAGTAGAGTGTCACACTCCAGCTCTTTCACCATCGTGGCGCTGAAATCATGCACGCGTCCCACTCCGAATATATCTTGAAGCACCCCTAAATCCCTGTGATTGAGTGCCACCTTCAGTCTGTTCGGTCCTACAATCACCTGACAATCCGTTCCCTGACGCGAGAACACTTTAGCCACACGATGCAACGCCTCCTCTTTTGCCCGTGTAAGCACAACCTCACTTTCGGTCACACTCTCCGGCGATTCTGCAAGAGGATACCGCGAATAAAACTCCCTTGCATTCACAGTTATTATGGAATCCCATTGCGGTATTGACTCCTGATTGATTATCGGATCATATACAATAGGCTGCGGCTCAAACACCCGATTATGCCCGTTGGCCCATGCCCTGCCTGTTAGCTTGTACGGAATCCAGCTTTTAAAAAAATCGGCATTGGTCGCCGCACGAAAAAATGTATAATGATATTTAAGCCATTCCAATACATTGTGATGCAGTTGAGGCGGGTTCACCGTTGCCGGACTTGAACTGTCATTGTATGTCATCACTATCGGGTCAAGCACAATCAGAGCATACTTTATAGGCTGACCGATTCTGTCAAGATACTCTACCTTATCTGCCATGGAGGAAAGCGTTTCGCCCGATGAATCAAAATGATATGCCGATGCACAGCCGGTACTGTCTGCCAGCTGCGCCCAGAGTCTGGCATCATAGCAACACGACACCGACGACCCGAATATAAAAGCATTGTAATGTCTTCCCTCAGCCACACGCTGATGATAGTTGGTGACAGTTATCAGCCCCTTGTTGATGCCCACACGCACAGGATTCTCCACCGGATCAAGCAAATACGAATCATACTGACGCAGCACCTTATATGGATCTGTCATTACATACCATCCCACGGCGATTGCCACCACCGGAAGCACCACGGCTACCGACCTGAGCATAAACCTTAATATGGACTTGGTAACTGCATTCATCAGAACTGAAAATAAATAAATGTCATTTCCACCGGCTCACTGATAACTATCATGGCTATGCATGCCCAATAAAACGCCATTCGGCGCCATCTCAGGACACTCATATGCTCCAGAGCGAAATCCATGTTTCGGGAGCGCCACTCGGCCAGCAGCGCCAATGTTCCGGGCACGAGCCACCACATCTTAAACAGTATTGGCCATCGTGAGGCAAATAAACACACAGCCGCAATCGCGCCCGTTGCCACTAACACCGATGCTGATATCCTCGCCCACCTGTACGAGCACACCATCTTTGCCAAGAACCACAGCACCCCGAAACCCGCAATATAAGCCCAAATATTCCGACATCCGGCAACCACTTGGCTCCAGCCCTCACATCTGAAAATGTAAAACCCGAATGCCACCGTTCCGAAAGTCAATACCATGTCAGGCAAATCTTTTATCTCTATCTCGCCCTCGCGCCGCCCGAGATGCAGCAACGATTTACCGCACACATACACCAAAGCCCAATATGCACCCCACGCAACAAAATTCCATGCCGCGCCGTGCCACAATCCGGACAGAAGAAACACCACCACAGTGTTAAGCATAGTGTGCAGCGCACCCTTACGGTTCCCGCCAAGCGGTATATACACATAATCCCGAAACCACCACATAAGCGATATGTGCCATCTGCGCCAGAACTCCAAGATGTTGCGCGAAAAATACGGGAACCTGAAATTAGCCATCAGCTCTATACCGAGCAAGCGCGACACACCTCGCGCAATCTCGCTGTATGCCGAAAAATCACAATAGATCTCTAAGCTGAACACCACCCCCGCAGCCAGAGCCGTCAGGGGATTATCAAGATTGGCGGCATACAGCCTGTCGGCATACAATGCCAGCATATCGGCAATGCACACCTTTTTCATGACACCGAAAAGTATCATCCTAAGCCCCGACACAGCCTGTCCCTCATTCCACCGCCGGGGCGAAACAATCTGCGGAAGAAGCTGCGAAGCCCTTTCTATAGGCCCGGCCACAAGCTGCGGAAAATACGCAATGAATGTGGCAAACGCCACAGGGTCGGTACACGCCTTCACCTTCCCCTTATACACATCCACCGAATACGCTATTGCTTGGAAAGTATAGAACGATATACCCACCGGCAAAAGCACATCTATCGTAAACCAGTCAAGATTCCACCCCAAAATATCAAACAGCCTCTTGAGATTCTCGCTGAAGAAATTCAGATATTTGAATGCCACAAGAATGCCCAAGTTCACCACAATATTTGCCGCAGTAACCAATTTGCCATAGCGTCGGTGCGCACATAGAGCCGCACCATAAGTAGTCACCGTAGTGAGCATAATAAGCCCCAGAAACCTCCAGTCCCACCATCCGTAAAACAGATAGCTCGCACTGAGGAGCAGCCAATTCTGGGCCTTTACCCAACGACGCAGAACAAGCCAGTAGAGTGAAAACACCACTGTCATGAACACCGCAAAGACAATCTCAGTAAACTGCATCCTCAATCACCTTTCCATACAGTAAGGGAACTGTCAATGCAAATGTATATAAAATCCTTATAATTTTACATTGACAACACAAAAAACTGTTCCCCACCGATAGAAGCCAATAATAAATACCAAACAGCACAACTTACATACCTCTGACAATTCAAAATTACTATTAGCAGCTATTCGCACCCCTACACAATGTCACCCGTCGCAAACAACAACATCGTATGCAACATAATGTTTCGCTCCCCGCGTGGAGCGACGCGCCGGAACTCGTCAAGGATGGTGTCCTGCATGTTTCAATCCACGTTCCCGCGTGGGGAGCGACGACCGAATTTTTGGCAATGAGGTTGCCGACCATGTTTCAATCCACGTTCCCGCGTGGGGAGCGACACACCGCCAATCATGGCTGCCTGTTCTGGGAAATGTTTCAATCCACGCTCCCGCGTGGGGAGCGACAACTGGGTACCACTGTAAACGAAGTGCGCCGAATGTTTCAATCCACGCTCCCGCGTGGGGAGCGACCTCATGGCCGACGGCATTTTCGGACCTTTGACCGAGGTTTCAATCCACGCTCCCGCGTGGGGAGCGACTCTTAGCTCTTTTTTGGCTAAAAATGTATCGTCTGTTTCAATCCACGCTCCCGCGTGGGGAGCGACTCTGGTACAGTTCCAGTTGGGCGGTTATATACTGGTTTCAATCCACGCTCCCGCGTGGGGAGCGACCTCCCCAACGCTACCCGGAGCCATGCCCCCAATGCGTTTCAATCCACGCTCCCGCGTGGGGAGCGACTTCATAAATCATCACATCACATCATCACAATATGTTTCAATCCACGCTCCCGCGTGGGGAGCGACCTGTCGCTCGTTCAGTTCCAGATTGAGGATTCGGTTTCAATCCACGCTCCCGCGTGGGGAGCGACGGTTTTTCAGAATTTTATTTGCCGCGTCGATATGGTTTCAATCCACGCTCCCGCGTGGGGAGCGACCGTCTAATAAGTAAACGCCTTATTATGAGCAATATTTGAAATTGATTTCGCGAATGACTTATTTTAACCAAATTAAATAATAGAATTCAGAAATTCTAATGCACTAATATGGTGTAAATCAGCCAATGCGAATGGCATAAGATTCATGTTGCACATCACATTCGCAAATATACAACCAAACAGTTATATAATAATAGCTCCATCTACCTTATATGCCGTTTCCATACCAAGAGTTTCCACTCTACGACTCTCATTTCTGTTGAGATGGTATATGCGCACATTGTCCGTGTCTTGATCAATGATAACCCTAATCCGTTCTTTTAACAGGGAAAGCTGTGCTTCTGTCAGTTCACACTCAAATACTGAATTCTGAACACGTTGCCCATAGTCCATGCATGCCTTGGCAACTTGACGCAACCGTTTTTGTCCTGATTTGCCTGTAGTGTCCACATCATATGTCACAAGTATGTACATGGCTTCATTTTATTAAAAACACAGGATAATCATCTATATCTTTCCGTATATATCTGGCAAGCATCATAGCTTGTACATATGGCAACAGACCAACTTCCACTCTTTCATTAAGATACGGATGTTTTATCATTTCCCGTTTCCGGTTCTGCCATGCGGTGATGAACACTTTTCTTCCGTTGTCGGTCATAGTTACACCGTTGTCTCCCTGATAAAGGAAATCCTTTGACGATATTTGACGCTTATTGATTAACGACAAAACAAAACGGTCCCCAAGGTAAGCCCTAAATTCCTCCATGATATCTAATGCTAACGAAGTCCGGCCAGGACGGAGAGAATGCAGAAACCCTATGTAAGGATCAAGCCCAACCGTTTCAAGCGCAGCCGATATATCATTGGCAATTAATGTATAAGCCATAGACAACATAGCATTTACCGCATCTTTTGGCGGACGCCGATTTCTGCCGCTGAATGGAAAAGACTCCTTTTGATTAAGTATAAGGCAAGACAACACATCAAAATATACATTAGATGCAATGCCCTCAAACCCCATAAGTTTGGTCTTGTCTGCTGCATTGAGTACAAGTCGTTTATTCACATCCAATAACCTCACAGCCTCTTCCACCGCTGCACACTCTCCATAGTCTCTGATATGTCTTCTCAATATATTGCGATAGTTCTGTATCTTTGCCGCAATTATCAGCCTTGCAATATGCAAAGACCATTCCTCATCGTCAGACAATAAGTACTGGGCCTTGCGCAAAAGAACATTACCACGGGTTGCACCTTGCACACGGCTTATAAACCTTCCATTAGGAGATAGAAATGTGAGCGATATTCCATTGTCGTTGCATAGCTTCATAAGGCCCGGACTTACACCCATATAACCGAAAGTGACAATACACTCAATGTTAATTGAAGGAATACGGAACACCTCTTGATGATTAACCGAAACAACAATATTCATCCCATCTTTGCTGAGATAGGAATCAGGAGTGGTTACATAAAGCGTATTCAATAACTTTCTCATTCCAACAAGTTATTTTTTAGATACGTGCCTACTTTAGCACATTCGTTTACCTCGGGCATGCAGATATCTTTTAGAGAACACCTTTCGCAATGTTTACCTTTGGAGGCAATCGGAATGCGCCTACTTTGATACAATTTGTGCATTTCTTCCGCACATTCACTTGCAATGGCCCGAAGTCTTGGCGTTATCTCCACTTCAACCCTGTGACGTATTTCAGCATAGAAAAAAGCCCCATAGGCAATATGTATGGAATACATCTCCTCAAGACACATCGCCTGAGCAACCAGCTGCACCTCATCCACATCATTCTTTTTGGGCTTGCCGTGCTTATACTCTATAGGAACCGGAATCCAATTCCCATGATATTTTGGATGTCCTATCACATCAGTCACATCATCCGACGGCACAAGCTCTATCATATCACAAATACCATAAAGCCCAAGCCCTTTTGAAGCGATATTGACAGAACGCAAAGCGATATGGTCCCCGCATTTCTGACGATAAAAAGGGTCATCCACATGCTTGTGCAGCAGTTGACCCTCAATCGTCAGTCCGTTGTCGTTCCACTGCTGCTCAACATGGATGAGAGCCCATTGCCGGGGACAGAACCGATAGTGTTGTATCCCCGACAACATCAGCATATCGTCATCACTATACACGATTCAGATAAGTTCCTCTACTTGCACGTTTACAGGGATACCTTCCCTGTCTATCTTGACAGTATAGTCATCAAACGACCGAGGTGTGCCATCGCAGCTCTTTCTTATTTTAACCAAATCAAATAGCTTATTGGCTGGCGCGTTACCTAACACAGAATCGTGTTTGAACACTATAAGCTTTTGAGCACTCATGAGCCCTCGAGCAGCTGAATGGTCAACATCAAACATATTCTTCAAAGCGTCCCAAAACAATTCAAGGTCTTCATCTGAAAATCCGGTTTGATTGGCAAGACTTGCAGAGATAAAACCGTGGCACACATATAAACCGTAAGGCACAGTGGCCTTACGACCCATTGTACGGTTATCTCCTCCTTGCTTTTCAGCTTCCTTTTCTGTAGCTACCGCCATACGGGTTATGGTGTGTTCCGCTATTGTAACAGGATCAACGGATCTTGCGAATGTAAGCTGTATGGCACCTCTTACTTGTCCGGCATTCTTTCCAGTTGACATAACAGCTCCAAATGTCCGGATATCATAATAATTCTTGCACATAAATAAACGGGCAGCCTCTGTTTTGTCTTTTGCTGCCTTGACCTCAGAATCATCGTGTGCCTTGTCAATCAGCACATTTAGGACAGCTTTTTCCTTAATGAAAATATCATATCCGTTAGCTTGTCCTTTGGCAATCTGAACATAGTTTCTTACTTTACGTTTAAGACATACATCCGTCACCAATCCCATACCGGTTTCTGCATCCATACGAGGCAGATTACCTGCATCAGGGTCGCCATTGGGATTGCCATCCTGAACATCAAAAATATAAACGAAATCGTATCTGTTTTTAAGTTCTGACATAACAAAGTGTTTTATTGTTGTTATTATTCTTTTTTGCTTGTGAAAAAGTCCTGTCGCTGATGATAATAACCAACGAAAAATCGTCCCTGGTCCTGAAGGTCAAGATGATTTGGAAAACCATTGGCCGGCATCTTTCCTATAATCTCTTGTTTAAGCTTCTCAAAATTGATTCTGCGTCCTTCATCTAATTTTTCGGAATGATGAGTTGACAAATTGAGAATGGTGGCAAATACGGCCGATGGCGTAGCACTTGCAGCGTTCATGTATCTTTCACGAATACTGCTTATATGGTTCGCTTCCTCCTGAATTTTATCCAGGACTGCAAACAAGCGACCACAGAGATAGCCCTGATTGTTGTTATCTTTGTCTAACATGATTCTTATATCGTTATTTTTGTTTCGTCTGTTCAAGTAGGCCTTTATTATAGCAGCCCTTGTTATAGAGACTTTTTGCTCAGCCCTTATTCTTCTGATGCATGCTGAATACAAAGTTGATGGATAGGGATAACCCTGAAAAATGCTTTTTACCACAGCTTCAGACAGATTGGGAGTCGCATCGGCCACCTTGCCTCCAAGTGTTACTGCCGATATGATTTCTCTGATACCCATATATGGGTTCCTTTCCTTACGGGTATCATGAATCTCCATATCTTTGAAATGATTGAGTATTCTTCCTGCAAAATCCCTCAAAGGCTCTTCAGCCCAATAAACTACTGCAATACGCGCTGAATTGGGTGCAAGTCCAAGAATATAAAATTTGTCCTCAAGTCCGGTTCTCAATACACCTGAGTATATAGACTCAAAAACTTTCCTTACTTTCATTATGTTGGCATTGGGATCATCTGCCACTTCTTCTGAGAACCCGAGAAGAGCATAGATACTGTTCTCAGCTTCCATAGAAGCCTCGTTATTGGAGGATGCCCAAAAAACGAATATACGATTGCTAAGACTGAATTTATTGCGTGAGCCCTTTTGAAGCATTGTATTAAGAGCGGTAGTATATTTGAATTCCGCATCTTCTGATATTGGCGCATTTTCGCATTTTGTCTTACCATATGAATCGTAACCCGAATTAACTTGAAACGCAACGAGCTTTGCTGTAGCCTGACTTCCGGGAATCATAGTGGAAGTTGTCGTTTCCACAGGTATCCCATAGAGACCGGATATTAAACATAAGCTTCTTGTATCGGAATTTATTTCGGTTTCCAATTGAAGTATCTCTTTTTTCTCCGCAACGATTTTAAGATTTCCCTCAATCTTAAATGAGAATATTGAAAATTTCTTTGATAAATTCTTTTTTATGTCTTCCCATAATGGATCTTGGGATATAACATCCAATATCGCTTCCCTGCTATTCTTATAAAATATTCTTACCGCATAAAGGTCATCATCATGTGGGAATGTGTCGGCTATTGACTCTATTTTCTCCCTGAAAGTGTTGAAATAAAGTTCTTCCTTACCAGTATTTTTTTCAGAATAACCCAATACATATGCACTATTGTCATAAAGATAGTTTGCCACAGCCGCACTGGAACGCCCAATATGTTTTTTAACCATATACCTGCATGCATGGTCCTTGTCTGTCCGACAATCTTCAAATCGCACAAAATGGCCGTCCGAGGATAATACTATCAGAAAGCCTATTTCTTTCTCTTCCAAGCCTTTGGCCGGAAGAGTTCCACATCTGTCATAATAATCAGCCAATGCCTTGAGTATCATCGTAGTATCTCCTTGCTGCTAAGTGATGGCACTTTAATTACACCTTCTTTCATCTCGGCTTTGTAAAACATAGCCTTAATGTCTTTGGGATTGCTGAAATCCATATCATATAGCATGATACCGAGGTCTTTGTCGCCGCCTTTTTCAGCGGTCAATGCTGGAAGCAACTCATCTGTTTCAGGATTAACCAAACGGAATGAGGCTGAAAATTCACGGGTGCCGAGATATGGCTGAGTGAAGCACTGTCCTTGCTCAGCCCTGCGCTCAAACATCTGATAATATTTCATAGGATTTTCGTCCGGCCCAGGTTTATGTTTGGCAAATGCTTCTTTGGGTCGTTCTCCTACCGGTATAAACACTAATTTAGCCCAAATACGATAGCGGACATCTTTAAGTAGAAGAGAGTTTTTCTGTTGGCGTTTATCTTCAATATAAATGCTTGTGTTCTTATGGCTTGCAGTAGCGCCAACTTCGTTCCTCCGAATCGATGCCCATTTAATAGGGTTAAGAACTTCTATTTTCGTAACTTGCCATCGCATGGCATATCTTTTGAATAGGATTGCTTCAAAAATAGCACGCGCCGAAGACGGCGTAATAACATCATAACTCATGCGCTCTACTTTCAATTCGGGCCGTGTGAAGCATGCGTAATCACCCCACACCTCAAGGCAATATTCTTTATCGGTATATTCCATAGTCTGTACTCATCGACTGGCAAATATAATGCCTTTTTTAATTGGATATTCTTTAATATTTTGTGTTGTACAACAATGTTAACCAATCGTTATCTTGAAACGAGGCAACCGGGTTATAGGCAACTGTAACACATACCATTATAATAGGCTTCCTTAGAATAGAGCTTCAGGCTTTCAAACAGTTAATATTTCATTCATCCAGTGATTTTCAAGTCTCAAACCAATATTCTCATCATATTGAGCCATGTCAGTTACAACATATACTGATTCAAGCACCTCCTCTATTGCTCCGTAATGCACCAATTGCCTGAAGTCTTGCTCGTGAATAGAAACACTATATTGCGACAATTGCTTCACTAACGAATATGTCATCCCTCTTTCCTTCAATTGGTTTACAAGCTCTACGCTTTCTTCCGTCGTGACAATGACAGTTTTGCCGATATCCTCAATCAGTCTAAATTCTTCAGACGCCTCAGCGAAACACATCTCTGCAGGTTTATATAAAAGAGCCCCGATATCCTTTTTATCAAAAGTTTCTTTACGGCCATACAACTGCTTGAAATATTCAGTCATGCTCTCAGGAGCAAACCAGTCCTTGATATTGACCATATTAAGCCTTGCATTATTAGCATCCTTAATGCTACCATACAGATTATGTTCCTTGCACAAACTAAAGACTCGTGTTGTGGCAATTTCCAGCATTCCCTCGCGATTACACCTTCCTGCGGCCTGAAGGACGGAATCAAGTCCTGCTTCCTGACGATAAACCACTGGAAAATCAATATCCACACCGGCTTCTATAAGCTGAGTAGCCACAACTCTAATCACCGTATCCGTATTCTCCGATAAAGCCCGTTTTAATTTGTCTATTGTTCGGGCTATATGTTTAGGATACATCATCCTTGACAAATGGATTGTAAGACCTTCTCGGGGAAGACGCCTATAAATTTCCTGTGCATCTTTTCGTGTATTCACGATACACAACACTCTATTGTGCTTGGTGAGATCCTTAGCAATTTCATCATAGGTACTTCCCGTACTGTCAAATTCTATTTTCACTCTCCGCAATTTATCATGAAGGACAAATTCGGGTGGAATTATTTCCTTAATATTATCAATTCCAGGAAATACCGCATGAGGATTGCATCCTTCTATTATTCCTCTTAGAAGCGGTTGGCTTGCTGTGGTGAAGAGGACAGAGACACCAAACATTTTATTATAAGACTTCAATGAATCCACAATCGGCTGTAGAAAATCTGTAGGCAATGTCTGCACTTCATCAAGAATGATAACGCTATTAACTATATTGTGCAACTTGCGACAGTCTGATGGCTTATTGCTGAACATTGATTCAAACAATTGTACATTGGTAGTCACAACAATCGGATAGTCCCAATTCTCAGTAGCAAGTTTTGCCTTATGGCGCAGAGATATATCCTTGATTGATTGCGGATTGAAATTGCTATGGTGTTCCAGAACCGCATTCTCTCCAAATATACGCTTCAAGATTGAGGCCGTCTGTACAATGATACTTGTATATGGAATGGCGATTATGATGCGTCGCATGCCATTATGTATGGCATGCCGCATTGCCCACACAAGTGATGACAGTGTTTTGCCGCCACCTGTCGGCACAGTCAAACTATAAAATCCTTTTTGGGTTTCAGACAACTCAATACATCGTTTACATACTTGTTGGCGAATTGCATTCAAATACGATGATTGACTTCCCCTTTGAAGTTTTTCCAAGTGTAGTTCCAGTAAGGGCAAAAGATCATTTAACTTGATACTATCTTTGCGCATTTTAGCCGATTTTTCATCCATAAATGATTCGGTATCCAGGTAGTCGGCATCGACAAGGCATGAAAACAACATTCTTGACAAATGATGCACATCCGGAATCATCCATTTATTCCCGGGTAGATGAGAAAACGAGAAAGGAAAGCTGTTCAGTTGTATTTTGTCTATACTTTGACATATGTCGGGAGGAAGAGCTTTGGCGATAATATTTTCCAGATCACTGTAATCGTGTAATCCTGAATGATGCGATACAATTTGATTGGAAAGGAAATTTTCATAAGATTTCCCGTACATGTTTTTCGCGAGTATGCCGCCTACATAAGCATGTGCTTTCTCGGCATAAGAGTAATTTGAATGCCCTGGAATTCCGTTTACATCGCGGATATATTCCTGAAACTGATATTTCTCCTTTCCCTTATCGTGCAACAAGCCTAATACATATCCCCAGTTTCCCATACCGAATGCTCCGGCAAAACATTTAGCAAGGTTGGCAACTCCAAGGCTATGCTCCTCATTTGTTTGAAAGGATATAAGACCTCCTTCATCATCAACTCTTATGTGTGAGATTATTTCAGGTATTAAACTTTTGGTTTCCATTATATATATCAAATAGCTGCCATGTCGGAGCAGCACATATCAACATTATTCGTATAAACAGAAAGTACAGGAATCAGAACGGCAATTTCTGGGTGGTGGCGCCCCAGCTGCTGCGGTCAAGGTTGCGGTAGCTCACGGCCTCGCTCATGTGGTGCGACTGAATCTCCGCGCAGCCTTCAAGGTCGGCGATGGTCCGGGCCACTTTCAGAATGCGGTCGTAGGCTCGCGCACTCATGTCATACCGCGTCATCGCCGTTCTCAGCACCGACATCGCTTCCGCTCCCAGAGCGCAATGCTGCGCCATGAGGCGCGAATTCATCTGCGCATTGCAGTGCACATGTTTTTCACCCGCGAACCTGCGTTCTTGCACCGCACGCGCCTTGACCACACGCGCACGTATGGCCGCACTCGGCTCTCCTGCCGGCATCGATGCAAGCTCATCAAACGGCACCGGCAGTATCTCCACCTGCAGATCTATGCGGTCAAGCAGCGGACCCGAGATACGGTTGAGATATTTCTGCACGGCTCCGGGAGGGCACGTGCAACGCTTGGTAGGATGATTGTAATACCCGCAGGGGCACGGATTCATTGATGCCACAAGCATAAAGCCTGCCGGATAATCTATAGAGTATTTCGCACGCGACACTGATATATGCCTGTCTTCCAATGGCTGACGCATCACCTCCAACACCGACCGTGAAAACTCCGGAAACTCATCCATAAAAAGCACTCCATTGTGGGCCAGCGATATTTCCCCCGGCATAGGATTGGCACCACCGCCCACTAAAGCCACAGGCGAGATAGTGTGATGAGGCGCGCGAAACGGACGCCGGGTCATAAGCTTGGATCCGCGAGGCAATTTCCCTGCCACAGAATGTATCTTGGTTGTTTCAAGTGCCTCTGCCAGCGAAAGCGGCGGCATAATTGACGGCAACCGTTTTGCCATCATTGATTTCCCCGCTCCGGGAGGTCCCACAAGCAGTATATTGTGGCCCCCGGCACATGCCACCTCAAAAGCCCTCTTCACATTTTCCTGACCCTTGACCTCGTTGAAATCAAAATCAAATGTTCCGGCTTCGGCTGCAAATTCAGCGCGTGTGTCCACTACCGTCGGAGCAATCTCCAGCTTGCCGTGAAGATATTGCACCACCTCGGCCAGCGATTCCACCCCTATCACATCCAGATTGTTCACCACCGCTGCCTCTGTGGCATTTGCCTTAGGCAATATCATCCCTTTATACCCCTTTGAGCGTGCAAGTATAGCCATGGGCAATGCACCGCGAATAGGCAGCACCGATCCGTCAAGACTCAGTTCACCCATTATCATATACCCCTGCAGCGCATCGGCGGGCAGCTTTTCAGCCGCGGCAAGTACGCCTACAGCAATGGGCAGGTCATAGGCCGCACCCTCTTTTCTCACATCCGCAGGGCTGAGATTCATCACCAGCCTACGCCGTGGAAACTCGATGCCGCTCTGCTGCATGGCAGCCATTACACGCTGATAACTCTCTTTTACAGCCGTATCGGGCAATCCCACCATCGTGTAGGAAAACCCTACCTCGGCTACCACTTCTATGGTCACCGGAATCGCATCAATCCCTTGTACCGCAGCCCCGTAAATCTTTACCAACATACTCCCTGTTATTTTAAAGCATTGTTAACCACGGCACTCGCCACAGAGATGGAATGTGTACGCACCAGCTGATTGCCTGCGCTGTCGGCAACTATAAAATACGGCACACGGGGCACTGCAAGGTTTCTTACCGCCGGAGCCGACACCGAACCGGGAGCCCATGTCTGATGCCACGATGCGCTGTCCGGCTTTATACTGTTGCGCCATTGCAGCGAATCAAGGCTGCTCGTAAACTCCACGATGTCAAATCTTTTGTTGGCATACTTGAGCTTCAGTGCCGCAAGCTGAGGCACAATACTGTCGCGGCAGCTACGCAGTTCCGGCACAAACGCCAGCAACGAAATCTTCTGAGCCGAAGGTACATAATAGAATGTAGAATCCGTAGCTGTAAACAGTATCATTGGTTTTATGGTAGCCAGTGTCTTGGCTGACAATTGTGTAGCAAGAACCGAACGGAAATTTTGCACCACACTGCCGGGTCTCATGTCATTGTCAATGATCGTCATGAGTGAATCGGCCAAAATCTCATATCCCGCCGTACGGAAATATGTCACGACAATAGCCGTAGATGCTATATTTCCCTTGTTGCTCTCTACAAATCGTTTCACAGCTTGGTTTATAGCCCCGGCATTGCCTGAGGCCAACACCTCGGCATTTTCTTTCTGCCACTCAGCTATATCCGATGATGGACCGCTCCCCTTTACCTTTATATCCATCAGATTGTCAAGATCTCCGGTAAGAGTTATATTATTTCCGTTCTTGGCCACAAGATTGGCCAGTACCCTTCCGTCCGACAGCTCCACCACAGCCAGCGTTGGCGTTTTACTGTCACCATGAAGTTCAAAAGCTCCTGTTCCGTCGCCGTGAGCCGTGACGCGCTGCAATCCCCCGGCCGAATAATATATCATCGTCACAGTTTGCGCACCAAGCCCTTCAATTTCACCCTTGACCTTGAAATATCTCTGATCCGAACATCCGGAAGTCACTACCGCAAACAAAGCTGCCAGAAAATATATTACACTCTTCATATCTTGACAATTTCCACAAAGGTAAATAAAAAAGGCGGAGTGAACAACGATTTTTGCTCTCACCCCGTGTTCTAATATGGCGGAAAGTGAGTATCTTTGCGCCTGTGAAGCCGATTATTAAAATATTCCTTGCTTTTATCGTCATGACAACATCTGCTCTCGTATGCCGGGCGCAGATCACCGATGTGCAGGGAGTAATTGACTCCGACAGCGTTCGCCGCGATTTTGACAATCAACCTTTCTTCGGCCTGTACAAAGACAATTATTTTGTATTCGGCACCGCTGTCAATTCCAAGCCCTCCCGTGAGAACTCCAATGTCAAGTTTCAGATTTCCATAGCCCAAAGGCTCACGAAATCCACACTTCCATGGGGCACATACCTCTACCTTTTCTATTCGCAGAAAGTATTCTGGAATGTTCTTGAACGCTCAATGCCGATGACCGATCTCAACTTCAATCCCGGAATTGGACTTGCAAAACCGATATTCGTAAAAAATCGCTTCATCGGCAAGCTCACGCTTATGCTCGAGCACGAAAGCAACGGACGCGACGGTGCGGCATCCCGCTCATGGAACAAGGTGTCGCTTGGTGCCAACATCATCATTGACCCGTCATTTGTTATCCATGGCAAAGTTTGGATACCGATTGTTGACGGTGAGAACAACAAGGACATTCTTGACTACTGCGGAATCTACCAGACAGGTATGAATTTCACCACACTCAACAATCGCCTCGGGTTCGGCATAACACTCGTCAAACGACGCGGTTGGCAACTAAATTACAACGCCATCTTTGAAATAAGCTACCGGCTGTTCAAGCGCGACAATCAGTGTCTGTTTCTCCAGTTCTATAACGGCTATGGCGAAGGTCTTCTTGCCTACAAGGAATTTCACTCCACCGTGCGTGTAGGCATCGTCATCAAGCCGCGCCTGTTCAGCGATTACTGATCCTCTATACATAACAAAGCCTGTCGCCACCGGTAAATAACCTTCTGGCAACAGGCTTCGTATTATGCAAATGCCTTTTCAGGCGTTATTCATTGGTAAACTTGATTTCCATACCGTTATGTCCCTGCATCCCGCTCTGCGGTGTTGAAGCCGCCGAAGGAGTCTGTTTGGCCGATATATTGTCAAGTATCTTACGGTCACGGTTATAAGCCGGCGATTTCTCAAGTACCTCTATCACTGCATCGTCATCCATCTGCTGCGGAGTAAGCACTATGTACGCTGTGCGTGTTTCCCCGTATTCCCGTGCTATGCGGTCTGCGGCAGGAGGTACGGCACCCGTGGATTTGGGAGTGAAAGGCTGCTGCCTGCCACGCGAAGCATTCTGGCCGCCGGATTTCATATTCTTCTCCTCATCCCGGATAGTTATGTCAAATCCCGATGCGAGAATGGTGACTTTTACACGGTCTCCGAGGCTTTCATCATACGCCACACCCCATATCACATCCACATCTGAAATTCCAGACACAAATTCATCAAAGTCGCGCATTTCATTCATAGTGAATTTCTGCTCGGCTTTAGGATTGATGTATAGATTGAACAGAAGCTTTTTGCTGGTGTATATATCGCGATTCTTGAGCAGCGGGCTCTGCAGCGCATCCTGAATAGCCATGGTCACACGATTCTCACCCTCGCCGAAACCGGTGGATATTATGGCAGCTCCTCCATTGCGCAACGTGGTGTCCACATCGTGGAAATCAAGGTTCATATACCCGTCGGCAGTGATAAGCTCCGATATTGACTGCGCGGCAGTGCTCAGCGTATCGTCAGCCTTGGCAAACGCATTTATGAAATCAAGATCTCCGTATATTTCCACAAGTCGCTGATTGTTGATAACAAGCAGTGCGTCCACATATTTGCTCATTTCATCAACACCGTCAAGAGCCTTGTTGATTTTCTTGTCACCCTCAAATATAAACGGTATAGTCACAATACCTATCGTGAGCAGACCGCGTGCCTTGGCTTCACGTGCCACTATCGGGGCCGCACCTGTTCCTGTGCCGCCACCCATACCGGCTGTGATAAACACCATCTTGGTATTGTCCTGAAACAGTGCACGTATCTTCTCAATATCCTTTTCGGCAGCCTCTTCTGCCACCTTGGGTTTGTTGCCCGCGCCGAGTCCGTTGCCGATAAGCACTTTTGTAGGCACGGGAGAATTTTTAAGAGCCTGACGGTCGGTGTTGCACACCACAAACATCACATGCTCCACTCCTTGACGAAACATGTGGCTGATGGCATTTGAGCCACCGCCGCCCACACCTATCACCTTTATGATATCCTGCTCGCTGTTTTCGTTGGTATCGCCGGTGCTTATCTGGTCCGCGAGATTGTTGAGTTCACTATCTTGATACATATCTTTTTGTTTTTAATGTAAGATGTGGGGAATTTAGTCTTTATCTTCTATGAGCACATCATCGTCCTCGTCATTTTCGCCGAGAAGCTTCACGATTCTTTCACCAAGGCCGCCAAAAAAGCTCGGCTTTTTAGAGCCGCCCTTCTTTTTCGGCTCCGGTTCGGAAACAGGTTCAGGCTCAGGCTCCGGTTCGGGTTCAGGCTGATATTCCAGCACTTCTTCCGGTTTATACTCAGGTTCCGGCACAACGGTACATTCCGCTCCGTCAGCCAGTGCCACAGCATAAAGCACCGACAGCACATCAACGCTGTCGCTGGGTGAAATTCTGGTGTCGGCAATCACAAACTGGGGCACAACAATGTTGCCACCATGCACCTTAAGCCCTGTCACCGAGGCCAGCCTTTCACTGAAGCCGCGCAGACGGGCACCTCGGCCAACAAGAATTATACCGGCAGGAAGATCTGCACTCTTAAGTCCGGCATAACCTATCTGAGCATTGATATTGGCTATGATTTCGCCGACGCGATGGCTCACGTAATTATTCACTGCCGTAACATCCACACCGGAGTTCATGGATGAAGGCATTCCTGCGCCACCTTGCGCGTTACCTACCTCACGCTTCAGTTCTTCTGCCTGCTCTTCAAGGTAATTGAGCTTTGTTATATCTCGGGTTATATTGCGTGAACCCAACGGCAGGGTTGCCAGATATTGCATGCGGCCGTTCTTATAAATGCTCACGGTGGTTGTTTCCGCACCGCAATCCACCAGCATGCACCCCAGACGCTTCTCCTCATCGGTAAGCACCAGATCACCTTCGGCACGCTGACGCACTATATATCCGTTGACCTTAAGCTGGAGCTTTTCGGTCACTATTCGGTCAAGATTGCGCTTGAGTTGCGGACGGCAAGTGAGCAGATTGGCATTCATGCGCACATTTCTACCCCATGTGCCTCGTGGACGCGGAGCCACCACCTTGTCCACGAGATATTCGCGGGGCAACACCTCCAGCAGTTCACGGTCAGCTATATCAGTCTGGGCAGCCTCATTTTTAAGCTGACGAAGCAGCAGCTCCGTCACTTCCATCTCATCCGGCAACTGCCGCTCTACATCACAGCGCACCGAGCCAAGCGAGCGGCCTCCGATTGACAGATACACCGACACAATTTTGCGGGGAGCCATTCGGGCCTCAAGTCTGCCGAGTATCCGTGCGGCCACATTGGCCACCTCTTCCACATTGCTGACCACCCCGTTGCGCACAAGGTCGTATATCGGCTCTTCCTCCACAGCATGCACATTCAGCACGCCCAGATCGTCTATACGCCCCACAGCTCCTTTTATCTTGGAGCTGCCTATTTCAAGGGCCACAATATTTTTTTCTTCCATATCTAATTTTGTTTTTGATTTTTCTGTTTTGTTGTATCTGCCTTTTCCTTGTAGGCTGCAGGAATCAGTTTCTCATTATTTGCCTTTTCTCCGAGTGCCACTCTGCCGGGGGCCACCCCTTCGGCTGCAAGCATCGTGCCTACATCCACTTCTTCCTCATCGATATTGTCACTTACCACCTGTTGCGGCAACTCCTTGTGACGGCGTGTGCCCACTACCTGACCGCGCCATTTTACCGACAATGTGTCATAGAAATTCCAGCCGCGCTCCGGTAGCACCTCAGTGTACATCACTTTCAGACGTGCAAACTTGCTTTCAAAATTATCCGGCTCTCCGAAATTTATCACCTGCCCTCTGATATTGGGCACAAGTATAACATCTTTAGGCGAATCCACCTTAACCATCGTTATCATTCGGTTCCAGAGCGAATCATTCTGTATATAGTCCAAAAGCGGCAACAGCTCGCGGGCACCGAACACCGAATCTACAAAATCGCCCTGCACCACCGGCACATCCACGAAATAACGTGCGTTGGCCGATATTCGTTTGCCGTCCTTATTGATATAATATGACGACCCGTGCGAGTCAAACACTCTTGCGAGCGGCTCCATAGGATCAACTGCTATATGCACCACATTGTCTGTGCCAACAGTCACCACCGCGCGTTCTATTTTGTCAATTCCGCATAGCGTGCGCTCTATCTTGTCTATGTCTATATCGGCAAGGAACTTGCCTTTTGCACCTTTGATAAGCGGAAATATGTCGCGGGCTATTTCGCGGGGAGTAACAAACCTCAGCCTTGATGTATCGTTCACCGTAATCTCCACTCCTTCGCATTTGCGTTCGCTGCCGGCCTTGGATGTAAAGCACAGTATCGTCACAACATAGGCCACCATAATCAGTGTCCCGACGACAAACAACAAGGAGTAAAGCGTGTGACGTTTCATCAGCATTGAGTTTTAGAAGCCAAAGTTTCCACTATTTCAGGCAAATAATTGCATATATCTCCTGCGCCTGCGGTCAGAAGCAACGACGGGTGTTGCTCACATATAACGCTCACAAGCTGCGATTTTGAAATCAGCTGTTTGCGGGGCGAGGTTATATCTTTGAATATTATCTCCGAAGTCACACCGGGAATAGGTTCCTCACGGGCCGGATATATGTCAAGAAGCACCACATTATCAGCCAGTGACAATGCCTCTGCAAATTCGGGGGCGAAATCACGTGTGCGGCTGTAAAGATGCGGTTGAAACGCCACTGTAAGTTCCCTGCCCGGATACAGGGCCTTTACCGACTCAATGCTTCGTTTCAACTCCATGGGGTGATGGGCATAATCGTCTATCACCACTTGACCGTCTGCTCCCTCCTCTTTCATCCAGAACTCAAACCTGCGTTTGGGACCTCTGAAACTCTTCATGGCCCTGCGCACGCACTCGGCATCGAATTCTCCGGTGAGCCATACGGCACCCATAGCGGCTATGGCATTTTCAATATTGACCTCTACAGGCACCCCAAGTTCTATATCGGTCACAATACCTTCGGGGTTAACGAAATCAAATATGATTGTGCCTTGAGCCCGGCGTATGTTCTCGGCATGAAAATCACCCTTGTCTCTTGAATATGTAAATACGCCTACACTGTCAGGGCACCGGGGAACAAGGTCTAAACCGGTATGCATCAACAATTTCCCATCCGACAATATTTTTTCGGTAAACACCGCAAAACTCTCACGGTAAGCTTCGGGAGTGCCGTATATGTCAAGATGGTCCGGATCCATTGCCGTTATCACCGCCACATAAGGGTGCAGATGATGAAACGAACGGTCATACTCATCAGCCTCTATCACCGCATAAGGTGAAGCTGCATTGAGAAGGCAATTTGTATTATAGTTGCGCAACACCCCGCCGAGGAATGCGTTGCACCCCACACTTGACTCATGAAGAATATGCGCCGCCATTGATGATGTGGTGGTTTTGCCATGTGTGCCTGCGAAACACAATCCTTTCAGTTGCCCGGTGATAAGCCCGAGCACCTTGGCACGTTTCACAGGTTCAAAACCGTTGGCACGAAACCATTGCATCTGCCCGTTGCTCTCCGGCACCGCCGGCGTATATACCACAAGTGTTGTTTCCGGATTGCGAAACTCCTCAGGTATGGCTTCAGCCTCGGGCGTGAAGTTTATGGTCACACCTTCCTTCTCAAGTGCTTCCGTAAGTGCTGATGGTGTGCGGTCATAACCACCCACACGGCATCCCGCGTTCAGGAAATAACGCTCAAGGGCAGCCATCCCTATGCCGCCCGCACCAAGAAAATATATATTACGCTTCAAATCCATCACTTTTCCAGAATATTGAATATTATATCTGCTATTTTATCGTCACTGCCTTCAATGGCCATGCCGCGCACATTCTTTTTCAATGTTTCGCGGCGCTCTTTGTCTTTAAGAAGCTTCACTACTGTATCGCCGAGCTGATTTTCTGCATCTGCATCAAGTATCATTACTGCCGCCTCGCGATTTACCAGAGCCTCTGCATTTTTGCGCTGATGGTCTTCAGCCACATTTGGACTCGGCACAAGCACTGCCGGTACTCCGAGCAGCTGCAGCTCACTTATGGTTCCTGCGCCTGCACGTGCCACAACAAGGGTTGCCGCGCTGTACGCCAGCCCCATATCGGCCACAAACGGCATGGCATGCACATCATCGCGGCCACGGGCTATTGATGAGCACTCATCGGCATACAGTTTGCCTGTTTGCCACAAAACCTGTGCTCCTGTAGCAGTAATGGCATCAAGAGCCGCAGCCACACTCCGGTTAATTGTCCGTGCCCCGAGACTGCCTCCGGTCACAAACACTACATCGCGCTCCGGATCAAGCCCCAGTTTCTTGCGGGCGAAAGCTGCATCGGTACGGTGCTCCAGCAATGCAGGACGCACAGGGTTTCCGGTGAGCGTTATCGTCTCGGCAGGGAAAAATCTGTTCATTCCCTCATATGCCACACATATGGCCTTGGCTTTGGCGGCGAGCAACTTGTTGGTCACGCCGGCATAAGAGTTCTGCTCCTGCAGCACGGTAGGTATGCCGGCCTTCTGCGCGGCTTTAAGCATAGGCCCGGAGGCATATCCGCCAACACCTATAGCCATATCAGGACTAAAATCCGCGAGCACTTTCCGGGCTTTGCGCATACTGCGCCAAAGCTTTGCCAGCACTTTGAAATTGCGCCATATGCGCTTGCGGTCAAACCCTGCCACCGGCAGTCCTACTATCTTGAACCCCTCCGCAGGTACTTTCTCCATCTCCATACGGCCTTCGGCACCTACAAACAGAATCTCTGCGTCCGGCTCACGCCGCAATATGGCCTTGGCAATAGCCACGGCAGGAAATATATGACCTCCCGTACCGCCACCGCTTATCAGAAAACGATGATGAGTATTGGTTTTTATATTTTTTGCTTGTTTGTTCATTATCTTCGTGTTACAAAAGTTGGGTGGGGTTAGCGGCCCTGTCACCTTCAGGAGCTTCGGCAAGTTCAGCCGCCAGAGCTTTTTTGCTTGACTGCACGGCAAATCTGCTCACCGACAGCATGACTCCGAACGCCAGCGATGTCACAAGTATGGATGTGCCTCCTTTGGAAATCAACGGCAACGGCTGCCCCGACACAGGGAACACACCCGTGACAATGGCTATATGAAACAAAGCCTGCATCACTATCATCACGGCCATACCTATTACCAGCAGCGCGGGAAACGCTCTTGTGCATCGCGATGCTATGGCACTCGCTCGCGCCAACAGCCAAAGATACAGCACCAGCACCAGCAAACCGCCCAGCAAACCGGTATCCTCCACAATTATAGAATATATATAATCAGAAAATGCGAGCGGCAAACGCGATGCCTCACGCGAATTTCCCGGGAACACACCTGTCACGCCACCATTGGCCTGTGCCATGAACGCATACATCTCCTGACGGTTCTCGGCATTGATTGTCTGCTCGTACTTGGGTTTACCGTCGCCGAGGTATCGCTCTATGCGCTGTTGCCATGTACCGGAACGGTCAACATCACTATCATCATTCCCCGAGCCTACTGCCTTGAATATACCGAGTAGTGCCGCATAAAACAGCAGTACTATTGCAAACTTCTTTAACGGCACACCGCCTATCAGCATCATGCTCATTGAGATAACCATCAGAAGAAGGGTGTTGGTCAATCCCTGGCGTATAAGCATTCCGCCAAACAATGCCACTATTGCCGCAGCCCATATCACACCGCTGTTTTTCACTCCACCCTTGGTTTGGGTTCGGCTCATTATCAGCGCTATCACTCCGGCTGCACTGAACTTCAGAAATTCACTTGGTTGCAATGTCACTCCGAGCAATGTTATGCTGCGGCGCGCACCGTTCACTATCTCGCCGTTAACCATTACATACCCCATCATGATTACTGACACAAGGGCGAAAACCGGCACCCAGAGCAAGAAGTTGCGGTAATGCACTGTTTGGAGCAGATATACTATGCACACTCCCGCAAGGAGCATGCCGCCGTGACGCACCACAGGGCCATACACCCCGAACGATCCCAACGACACTTCTCGCGACGATGCGCTGTACAGTTCCACTATTGAAATCAGACAGAGAAACAGAAATATCCCCCATATATGTTTGTCGGCATGGGTTTCCGGCTTTTCCGAAACGGCAGCCTCAGAAGGAGCCGCCATCGTCTCGGGCTGATAGGAATCAATAGTCTGCGTATTCATAGTTGTTTATATCTAAAGTATTATTTGTTGTTCATTGCTTTTACCGCATCCTTGAACATTGTGCCTCTTTCTTCATAGCTGTGAAAAAGGTCAAAACTTGCGCAACAGGGCGAAAGCAGCACTGTATCGCCGGCTTTTGACAGCTCGCGACATGCCTTAAGGGCATCCTCAAGCGAATGTGTCGAACGTATATAAGGCACTTTGTCGCTGAAAAACTTCATCAGTTTGTCATTGTCTTTGCCCATGCACACTATCGCCTTTACTTTCTCTTTCACGAGCGGTTCTATTTCGGTGTAGTCATTGCCTTTATCTTTGCCACCGAGTATCAGCACTGTGTTGCGCGGCATACTCTCAAGCGCATACCAGCAGGAGTTTACATTGGTTGCCTTGGAGTCATTGATATAGCGCACGCCATCCACATCTGCCACATATTCCAGTCTGTGCTCCACACCTTCAAAATCGGCAAGCGCACGGCGTATATCCTCCTTTTTTATGTCAAGCAGGCATGCCGACAGTCCGGCAGCCATACTGTTGTACAGATTATGCAGCCCTTTGAGCGACAATGATTCGCGGGGCACTGTAAATCCATCCCGCAGCGGAGAAAACACAATATCATTCTGATCGTTTACAAACGCTTTGGTCTGTCCCCCCTCCTCATGTTCGGCAAACGGCATAAGCTGTGCCTCCGTTGTCACGTGCTTGAGTTGCGCCTGTATCACAGGGTCGTCCTGCCAGTATATTATAGCATCACGGGCAGTGAGGTTTTGGATTATGCGGAATTTTGCATTGACATAATTCTGCATTTTATAGTCGTAGCGGTCAAGATGATCAGGTGTTATGTTCAGTATCACTGCAATATTTGCCTTGAAATGATACATGTTCTCTAACTGAAAACTTGACAGCTCTATCACATACACATCATGGTTTTCACGGAGCACCTGCAGGGCAAGACTCTTACCCACATTCCCTGCGAGTCCCACATTGATGCCCGCATTCTTTAAAATATGATATGTGAGCAGCGTGGTGGTGGTTTTACCGTTGGAGCCTGTGATACAAACCATTTTGGCATTAGTGTAGCGTCCGGCAAATTCAATCTCCGAAATCACCGGTATCCCTTTTTCTGCCACAGCCTTCATTACGGGAGTGGTGGGAGCTATTCCGGGACTTTTCACTATTTCATCGGCAGCAAGTATCCTGTCCATACTGTGCTTCCCGTCCTCCCATTCTATATTTTCCTCGTCAAGCATTTGGCGATAATGGGGTGCAATCGTGCCATAATCCGACACAAACACATCCATTCCTTTGGCCTTGGCAAGTATGGCGGCTCCCACGCCGCTCTCTCCGCCGCCAAGCACAACAAGTGTTTTTTTACTTTCGCTCATAGCTTTTATGTTAGTTTATCGTATTTTCAAAGTTACAAATGTAATTACTGCCAGCAATATCCCAACTATCCAGAAGCGGGTCACTATACGCGATTCGGGTACAGGTGTAATCGGAGACTGAATTATGGCATCTATTCCAGAATTACCGGCCTTCTGGAAATGATGGTGCAACGGTGTCATCTTGAATATCCTCTTGGAGGTACCGGTAAGGCGGCGCGATAATTTGTAATACCCCACTTGGATGAGCACCGACAAATCCTCGGCAAAATATATGGCACACAATATCGGTATCAGCAGCTCCTTGCGTATGAGAATGGCAAACACGGCCACCACGCCTCCTATTGTAAGGCTGCCGGTGTCACCCATAAACACCTGTGCCGGATAGGTATTGTACCACAAAAATCCTATCAGGGCACCTATGAATGCCGACATATACACCACCAGTTCCGCACTTCCCGGTATATACATTATATTAAGGTATGACGAGTATATGATGTTGCCACCGAGATATGCCATGATGGCAAGTGCCACCCCTATTATGGCCGATGTTCCCGTACACAGTCCGTCAAGGCCGTCGGTAAGATTGGCTCCGTTGGAGGTAGCGGTCACCACAAATATCACAATCAGTACAAACACTATCCAGCCGCCGGTCTCTGAATATTTTCCCATCCACTGGGTAAGGCTCTGATAGTTGAAATTATGGTTCTTAATAAATGGCAATGTGGTTTGAGGGGTTTTCACATCTTCTGACTTGTAGGTCACAACCGTTTCCGTAGGGTCTGTTGCGGGTACTTCCACATTTTCGCGCATCACCACCTGCGGACTCAGCACCATCGTAAGGCCCACCATAAGTCCAAGACCCACTTGGCCCACAATCTTGAATTTGCCTTTCATTCCCTCTTTGTTGTGACGCTTCATCTTCAGATAATCGTCCATAAATCCCAGAGAGCCGAGCCACATTGTGCTGACCACCATCAGAAGCATATACACATTGCACAAATCGCCAAGCAGCAGGCAGGGCACAAGAATGGCAAGCAGTATTATTACGCCGCCCATCGTGGGTGTCCCCTGTTTTGCCATCTGACCCTCAAGGCCGAGGTCTCGTATTATTTCGCCCACTTGCATGAGCTGCAGCCGCGATATAATCTTACGGCCGAATATCATCGCTATCAGCAGCGCGAGAACAAAAGCCGCTCCGGAGCGAAAGGTGATGTAGCTCATCAGTCTCGCCCCCGGCACATCTATTTCCTGAAGTAATTCAAACAAAAAGTACAGCATCTTGGGTCATCTATTATTTCTGAGTGTCAAAAATCTCTTTCACCACTTCGCAGTCGTCAAAATGATGTTTCACACCTTTCACTTCCTGATAATTCTCATGTCCTTTTCCGGCTATTAGCACCACATCACCAGCCTTGGCAAGCATCACTGCTGTGCGTATGGCTTCCTTGCGGTCGGTTATGCTAAGCACATTGGCACGTAATTCCGGGGTGTCAAGACCAGCCTCCATTTCACGGAGTATCTCTTCCGGCTCCTCATCACGAGGATTATCCGAAGTGAGCACCACGCGGTCTGAACGCATGGCAGCCTCGCGGGCCATTATTGGACGCTTACCCTTGTCGCGGTTACCTCCGGCTCCCACCACAGTTATGATATTATGGTCATGACCCGTAACTTCTCTTATAGCCTGAAGCACATTCACCACCGCATCGGGAGTATGCGCATAGTCCACCACAGCGGTCACGCCCGCCGGCGAGTGTATGGTCTGGAAGCGTCCTGCCACCGGCACAAGACGGCTCATGTCCACAAGTATTTTTTCCGCGTCCCAGCCAAGCATTGTCGCCGTACCGTAAACAGCGGTAAGATTATATGCGTTATATCTGCCGGTAAACAATGTTTCCACCTCATGGCCGTTAAACGACATCAGCGTGCCGTCAAGACGGCTTTCTATCACACGCCCCATAAAATCGGCATTAGCCCGCAAGGAGTATGTGCGGCGTTTGGCATCGCAGTTCTGCAGCATCACCAGACCCACCTTGTCATCTATATTGGTTAAGGCAAAAGCATCGGATGACAGATTGTCAAAAAACGACTTCTTTGCACTCAGATACGCCTCCACTGTTTTGTGATAGTCAAGATGGTCGCGGGTAAGATTTGTAAACACCCCACCGGCAAACTTCAGCCCTGCTATGCGATGCTGATGCGCGGCATGCGAGCTTACTTCCATGGCCGCATACGTACATCCTGCCACTACCATCCGGTGCAGCAGTTCATTGAGGGTAAGTGGGTCCGGAGTGGTCTGGTTTGTAGGCACAGCCTCTGAATCAATGTAGTTGCACACAGTAGAAAGCAATCCGGCCTTATACCCCATCATACGGGCCATCTCATAAATCAGCGTGGCAGTTGTGGTTTTGCCGTTGGTGCCGGTCACGCCAACCAAATGCAGCTTGCGCGACGGATTACCCCACCACTGCGAGGCCAGAAATCCCAAAGCCACGGCGCTATTGGTAACCTTTATATATGTCACATTCGATTCCAACCGTTCCGGAAGCTCCTCACACACTATGGCGGCGGCTCCGGCAAGTGTCACAAGCGGAATAAACTTGTGTCCGTCCACGTTGTATCCGCGCACAGCCACAAACAAAGAGCCTAACTTGATTTTGCGGGAATCACACTCCAGCGAGGTTATCTCCTTACTGTCGCTTCCTATTATTTGCTCTACTTCTATTGCCGAGAGCAGGTCAGATAATGATTTCATATTCTTTATGCGGTTGGGGTTATGATTTATTCTGTTAATCTCAAATGCACCACTGAGCCGTTGGCTACGGATGCTCCCGGAACAGGATTTTGTCCTGAAACATATCCTACACCGGTGTATTTCACATTGTATCCGGCTCGCTCAAGTGCCAGTATGGCATCGCGCAGTCCGTACCCGTGTACATCGGGCACTCCCTTTCTCGTTTTTTGGGGTGTGCGGAGCACTTGTCGCGACTTTATGTTGAGATCCTTTGTCACACGGTTCACATTGTCACTTCTGAGCGATGCATACAGCGTGGGAGACGATTGTTCGCCGGTATGATAGTCCGGACCCGGACCGAGCATCCCGCGTGAATACATTTTCAATGCCACACCTTTCAGCACTTCGCCGCTGGTGCTCGCGGCCCCCATGGCATTTTGCTTCGGCGCTGCCGTCAGCACTATACATGAGTATTTTGGTGCTTCAGCCGGGAAAAATCCACAAAATGCCAAGCGTTTGCGCGATGTGTTGTAGGCTCCGTTGTCTATCATGTAGCATGTCCCCGTCTTTCCGGCTATAGCCACGCGCTTGTCACGCAGGCGCCGCCCGGTACCATGGTCTCCCCATACCACAGCTGTCAGCATATTGCGGAGCTTTTCAGCATTGGTTTCGCTGCATATCCGGTCTCTGATGTATGTTACAGGAAACACTGTGTCCACACCCTCGCCTATCAATCCGCTCACGAGTCTCGGGCGCACATATCTTCCGCCGTTGGCTATGGCGTTGTATATCGACAGTGTGTAAAGAGGCGGTATCTCGGTTGCATAACCATAGCTTTGGCGCGACAGTGCTATACGCCCTCCGCGATCGGATGGCACACTGTCCACTCTAGGCACTCTTTCACCGGCTATGCCGGTATGCATAGGCTCAAGAAAACCTATCTCCTTCAGTCTTGCATAGTAACCTCCCGGATGCGAATCATAGCGGCGTGTTATGATTTTTGCCATTCCTATATTGGACGACCGCTCTATCACCTCGCCCACCGTCACCGATCCCACACCGTGGGCATCTGTGATGGGACGGCCTCCGGCATACGCCCATGAGCGCCCCGTGGGTATCACCTCGTTTACATTGGTCACGATACCGTCTTCAAGTGCCAAGAGCATTGATATGGTTTTAACCACCGAGCCGGGTTCATAACCCAACACGGCACGGTTCATTCCTTCTATATAGCCGCTTCCGTTAGGATTTTTCTCAAGGTTTGATATTGCTTTTATGTCGCCCGTGCTTACCTCCATGAGCACTGCCACGCCCCAGTCGGCATTGCAGTATTCAAGCATATTGTTAAGCTCGTTTTCCACAATATCCTGCATTTTTATATCTATTGTGGTGCGGATATCAAATCCTTTCACGGCCGGCGTGTCGGCCCAATTGGTAATCTGGCGGGTCAGCGGCACCTTTTTGGCAACACCGGCTTTACCGTACAGCAGCGAGTCAAGTGCTTTTTCAAGACCGGAAATTCCGTGAACTTCACTGTTTTCCTTTGTCGCCCCCACTCCGCCTATACTGCGGCGTGCCATATCTCCGTAAGGATTGATACGTTTCAAATATTTCTCACGCACCATTCCCGAGCGTTTACCGACCTTGAAAAACGGGAAGTGAGCTATCATGTCACACTCACTTTCGCTCAGATTGCTTATCAGCTTGTGGTGACGCGAGCGTTTTTCTGCCGGTTTGTCCAGTGGTGCCAGAAGATGTTTCTGCCACTCTTTGGAATTGCGCACCGGAAAATATTTGGCAAGCGAATCTCCGAGCGGCACAATATTTTTGCGCAATGTGTCCTCAGCAAATTTTTCGCATCGATAATCTATCCTCACCGTGTAAAACCACAGGCTTGTGGCAAGTACACTGCCGTCCGACGCAAGTATGTTGCCGCGCTCGGGCATGATTTTTTCTGTACGCGATAATTCGGTCATCGCTTTTTTGTTCCATTCCGGAGCTGAAATCACCGTATTGTCAATGAGCTTGTACACAATGGCGGCCGCCATCAGCAATATGCATATCAGAATGAATGCATAACGCAGCAATATATTATGTCTGTTTTCTCTTTTCATAACTATATCCCGGTTTATACTGTCATTCTGATGTTCTCTTTGTATGTCCTTTCACCTCAAATGCAGGATCGTCCTGCACCTGAAGTCCCAAATGCAACGAATCAACAAGATGCTGCATGGCCGACTCGCGCACTTTGCCCATGTATTTGCTGCGTGCACGGTTACGCTCTGTTTTCATCACCTCGCTCTGCGCTTTGTAACTCGCCACCTGCTCACGCTTGATTTTGTTGGTATAGTTCGACGAGATATAAGCCATTACAAATATTACCACCAGTGCTATGACAAGCCAGTTGCGGGCAAAAAAATCGCTTGACACAACACGACCATGGAACAGTTTGCTCCATAACGATGCCTTGTGTTTTGTCTGTCTTTTATTTTGATTGTTTTTTGCCATTGCGATGATAATGATTCTGCAATTCTGTATTATGTTGCTATAACTTCACTGCCACTCTGAGTTTTGCGCTGCGTGATCTCGGATTTCGTTCCACCTCTTCTGCACTCGGCACTATAGGCTTGCTTCCGAGCATTTTGAGCGGAGATGCCGACCGCCCGAAAAAATCTTTTTCCACTTCGCCGCGTATGTTGCCGCTGCGCATGAAGTTTTTCACCAGCCTGTCTTCAAGCGAATGATAGGTGATGATGGCAAGTCTTCCTCCCGGTTTCAGAAGCTCGCAAGCCTGCATGAGAAACTCTTCCAATGCTGTCAGCTCGCCGTTGACGGCAATACGCAATGCCTGAAAAACCATGGCAAGCTCCTTCTTCTCCTGCCGGGGATTGATCATCGGCTTGATCAGCTCAAGCAGCTCGCCGGTGGTATGTACAGGCTTGCCGGCCTCACGACTTTTCACAATAGCCGATGCCATGCGGCGCGACTGCTTGAGTTCGCCGTAGAGATACAGCACATTTGCCAGCTCTTCTTCACTCAATGTGGCAAGCAGATCGGCTGCCGTCCGCGCTCCGTGGCGATTCATGCGCATGTCAAGAGGTGCGTCCTGACGAAACGAAAATCCGCGTTCCGCAGCATCAAAATGATGAAACGACACCCCAAGGTCTCCCAACACGCCGTCCACACTTTCCACGCCGTAATAGCGCATGAAATTGCGGAGAAACCTGAAGTTGCTGTAAACGATTGTAAACCGCTCGTCCTTAGGCGCACGGCTCACGGCCTCATCATCTTGGTCAAACGAATACAGATGCCCGCTCAGGCTCAGACGCTCCATTATTGCCATGGAATGACCGCCACCGCCAAACGTGGCGTCAACATACACTCCATCCGGACGCACCTGAAGTGCCTCTATCGTTTCTGATAGCAATGCGGGAATATGATATACCTCTGACTCCATAATCTATTGATATTCAGCCTATTGTACAAACCGTGTCTTAGGATGTAAAATTAGTTATTTTTATCGGTAATTTACAAATAGAAACACCAAAATTTTAACCCCTTATTCAAATAAGTTATCAACACCCATCCACGCGCCTGTATTTCAACAACAAACGCCTCGCTTATCCGAGGATAGCGAAGCGTTTGCAAATGTAAATGCGTTTCGGAACTGCTTTATTTTGGGCGAAGTATCTCCACAAGCTTGCGGACTCCCTCACTCGCACCCATCTTAAGCACGGTTACGCCGTCCGGCACAGGAGCCGGATTGGGGTCTATGTAATACACCGGTATGCCGCGACGCACATAATGCAAAAGCGCAGCTGCCGGATACACCACGAGCGAAGTGCCTATAACCACAAACACATCAGCCTCCTCGGCAAGCTCCACAGCTCTTTCAAACATTGGCACCGCCTCCTGAAAAAACACTATATGCGGACGCACATGGTCTCCGTATTTGTCCACAGTGTCCACAGTCGTTTCAAGATTGTCCGGACCAAGCTCATACACTCTTTCCGGATGTGTAAGTGAGCGTATCTTCATCAGCTCGCCATGCAGATGCACAACATTGCTGCTGCCGGCGCGCTCATGCAGGTTGTCCACATTCTGCGTTATCACATAAGTGTCATACCATTTTTCAAGCTCCACCAGCCCGCGGTGTCCTTCGTTAGGCTCCACGTTCATAAGCTCACGGCGGCGGATATTGTAAAATTTATGCACAAGCTCTGGATTTCGGGCAAATCCATCGGCACTTGCCACATCCATCACATTGTAATTGTCCCACAGGCCGCCACTGTCGCGAAACGTACTCAATCCGCTTTCGGCACTCATTCCGGCACCGGTGGAAATCACTAATTTTGGTTTGCTATTCATACGATATCTCTTTTTGTTACAAATATAAACAAATAATTCTTACTTTTGTGGCATGGAGCATCTCAATATAGGTTTCGACGCCAAACGCGCAGTAGCAAACAACACCGGACTCGGCAATTACAGCCGCCTTGTGGTGGATGTCCTCTCCGACCTCTACCCCATGCACAACTACATGCTCTATGCTCCTCACACACACAACACTGAGCGCGTCCGGACTTTGTTAAGCAGGCCCAACGTACAGCTTTTGGGCCCCGACACCAACCTGTGGCAACATGCTTCCGCGATTTGGCGTGTGCGCAACGGCATCACACGCCAGCTGGCTCGTAACGGAGTTCAGCTGTTTCATGGACTCAGCAATGAGCTTCCGCTTGACATTGCGCGCTCAGGCATCCCGTCGGTTGTCACCATACATGACCTTATTTTTCGGCGTTGTCCCGAGGGATACAAAGCCATTGACCGCCAAATTTACGATTACAAATTCCGTCATGCCGCGCTCAACGCATCACATGTCATAGCCATAAGCGAATGTACCAAACGCGACCTCATTGACCTCTATCATATTCCCGAGTCAAAAATTTCGGTTGTTTACCAAGGATGCAATCCGGTATTTACCCGGCCTGTTTCACCCGAACGACAAGCAGCCGTAAAGAAGCAGTTTGACCTTCCCGACACCTTCATAGCAATGGTAGGCACGATTGAGCCTCGCAAAAACCAGCTGCTCGCCGTCCGGGCCATGAGCTACCTGACAAAAGATGTCAGCCTCGTAATAATCGGTCGCGGACGCATGGGCTACGATGATCTTATCCGACGCGAAATACGCAGACTCAACCTTGAGCAAAGGGTAAAGATATTGCCGTTTGTTGAAAGCTGCTTCCTCCCGGCTGTATATTCTCTTGCCACCATAGCCGCATACCCTTCGCGCTACGAGGGTTTCGGCATACCCGTTATTGAGGCCATCAACAGCGGCACTCCTGTCATAGCGGCAACCGGCTCATGCCTTGAGGAAGCCGGAGGCCCGGGGGCTTTATATGTCCGGCCCGATTTCCCTAATGAGTTTGCCGATGCTGCGTCCCGGCTCCTTTTTGACACTCAGTTGCGTGCCGACATGGTACGCGCGGGAAAGGAATGGGTGCAACGCTTTTCACGCTCCAATTTTGCAAATGGCATAATGGATGTTTACCAATCCGTACTTGGCTGACAACCGGCAGTTCACAACAAAAAGGGGACGCACCAATTTCGGCGCGTCCCCTTGATTTATACTGTTCAGACAGATTATTTGGAAGGATTTACATCTACCAGCTCTACCTCAAACACCAGTGTGCTCATAGGAGGAATAGCGGGGCTCGGGCTGTTCAGACCATAAGCAAGGTTACCGGGGATATAAAGAATCATCTTTGAGCCCGGAGACATCATCTTGAGGCCTTCTTTGAAACCGGGAACAACACCGTTCACATTCATGCGCACGGGTTCGTCACCGCTGGCGTCAAACTGTGTGCCGTTGGTAAGTTTACCTACATATTTCACCATTACGGTGTCGCCGTCTTTAGCCTTGGCGCCGGTGCCGTTGGCAATCACCTTGTAGCTCAGGCCGTCTTCTGTGGTCTTGATTTCAGGATCAGCAGCTTTCACTTTCTCCATGTAAGCTTTGTCGGCTGCTTCAATGCTGTCGCCCTGAACCTGCTTTGCCTGCTGGGCAGCCTGCTGGCGTGCCTGATAACGTGCCATAGCCTTGGCCTGTACGCTCTGCATCAGGGTCTGATATTCCATCTGGATTGCCTGCTGCTGGTCGGCGCTTACGCTGTCAAGTTTATAATATTCTGCAAAGTTCTTGTAAAGAAGATCGCGGTTCACCTGCACACTGTCTGTGTTCATCTGCATGAGCTGCATGAGCATGTTCATACCCACGCTTACACCCTGGAGATATGCCATATTGGCGGTGTCTGCCAAAAGCACAGTCTTCAAACCGGCAAGGAACTGATCTTTGTTGAATTTAGCCTTGTCTGCTTCAGGCATTGTTTTGAAATCTGCACCGATACTCATACCGATAGCCTTACCCATGGTGATACCGAGTGAATCGGCTTCGGGAGTAGAAGCTGTGCTGCCACTCTTGGAGCACGAGGATGCGCCGAGCATAAGTGCGGCTACACCCATTACACATAAAATTTTTTTCATAATCGATTATAAAAATTTATTTGATAGTTTGTTATTCATTGAAAAAATCACGCAAATCCACATCAAACTGCAACACGCAGTTGCTGGGTATGGTACCGGGCACTCCTATGGAGCCGTAGCCCAGATTTGAAGGCACCCACATGCGGTATTTACCACCCGGCTTCATATGCATTACACCCTCGCGAAAACCGGGAATGACACGTGTCAGCGACATGGTCTCAGGCATATCGCGGGTGCCGTCAAAAATTTTGCCGCTCGGCAGTTTGCCGATATACATCAGTTTGACGCTTGAATCCTCTTTCGGATAATTTCCTTCGCCTTCGGTAAGTATCTGCACGAACACTCCGTTAGGCGTTTTTACAATTCCGGGGATTTTTGCCACCGAATCCATCATTGCCTCACCTGCAATCACCTCATTGCCTCGATAATTGCGGCGATACATCAGCTGCTCCATGTATTCGTTACCTTTATCAGCTGTGTATTGGGCCGGTTCTCCGGAAAGTATCTTCTCTACTTCTTGCAAAAAACGCGCGCGGTCAATCTTCATGTTGCCCATCTGCTCTATCTGGTGCAGACGAGTGTTCACAAGTACTCCCGACTCCACGCCTTCGGCATATGCGGCAGTACTGTCGGCAGCCGAAAGGGCGGCCTTAAGACCCGCCAGATAGGCTGCTTTGCTGGGAGCATCGCTCATGGAGCCTCTTTTGGCAAAATAATCGCCCCACACTCCGGCAAGAGCTGCCGACACTGAGTCGCTTTCCCATGTGGTGAGCGGTGACACTGCACGGGCTTGGCCCACGCACATCACTACCGCCAAAAGAAGTAACAATTTCTTTATCATCTTCATTCTTTGTTAGGCGGGAAACACCTTTATAAGCTCCACATCAAATATAAGAGTGGCATTCGGGCCTATCACTCCGCCGGCGCCGTTGGGTCCATAAGCCAGATTGCTTGGGATGAACAGACGCCATTTTGCGCCTTCCTTCATCAGCTGCAATGCCTCTACCCAGCCGGGGATAACCTGTGTCACGCCGAATGTAGCCGGCTCGCCACGCTCCACTGAGCTGTCAAATACTGTTCCGTCAATAAGTTTGCCGGTGTAATGCACCATCACGCGGTCAGTGGCCTTAGGCTGTATACCTGTGCCTTCTTCCAGTACCTCATACTGCAGTCCGCTTGTTGTGATTTTGACTTCTGAACGCTGACCGTTCTTACCAAGAAATTCTTCTCCGGCTGCTGCGTTGACTTTTCCGATCTCCTCGGCTGCTGCACGCTGACGCTCTTCCATTGCTGTAAAAAATTTCTGTATTTCGGCCTTTGCCTCATCGTATGTCATGCGGGGTTTTTCTCCTGAAAACACTGCTGCTACGCCGTCGGCAAAATCTTTCACATCGATTTTTTCTATACCGCTTGAACGGAAATTATTACCCATGCTTAATCCCAAAGCATAGCTGATACGATCAAGTTCTTTTGATTCCATAACTGTTAGGTTTTGTTAGTTTGATTTGTTGCACATTATATATATACTGAGTGCATAATCGGGCACAAAGATAGGAGAAATATCCCCCTTGCGAGCACTTTTTTAATAAAAAATTATTAAATGCTTGATTATTACACCTCTTTTAGCTGAGGATATAACACTCGGGAATTATTTTAGTTGTATCATAGCAACATTTTACGCACCTTATTTTCATCCTTGTGCAACTGCTTGACAAGAGAGTCCATATTTTTGAACTTTTTCTCGTCCCTGAGTCTCGCCACAAACTCCACGCTCACATTCTCGTCATACAAATAACCCGTGTAATCTATTATATGTGCCTCTATCGTCGGTTCGCTTCCCTCGCCGCTCACAGTTGGCCGCACACCTATATTCACCATTGCGGCATTTTTCCTGCCATCAGGAGTCACCACCCATGCGGCATAGACCCCGCTCTTAGGCACAAGTTGCCGTGGTGTCTCGGGATCAATATTGGCTGTCGGGAACCCGATTTTACGCCCGAGGGCTTGGCCATGCACCACCTTACCGATCATAGTGTAGGGATGCGTGAGCATCACGGCGGCCTGTTCCATATTACCCTGCTGTATGCATTGGCGTATTGCACTTGAGCTTAACGGTTGACCGTTCTCTGCCGTCATCTCGGGGGCCTCAATAATCTTCATGCCTATCTTCTCGCCTATGGCTTGATACGCATCTATCCCTTCTTTCCTGTCGCGTCCGAAACGATTGTTGAATCCTACTACAAGCGCATCTATACCCCACCTGTCGTGCAGCATTTCCAAAAATTTTGACGCACTCATGCGGCTCATCCTATGATTGAAGTTAAGCACTATCACATCATCCACCACACTTTTGCTCAGCATATCCAGTTTCTGTTCGGGTGTGGTGAGCAACTGCGGCGCACGGTCAGGCGCTACGGTCATGAGCGGATGATCTTCAAAAGTCACAACTGCCGCCCTTAAATTAAGCTGGTCTCCTTGCGCACGAAGAAAATCAAGCAGAAAACGGTGACCGGCGTGTACGCCGTCCATCATTCCTACTGACGCAATGCGCCGCTTGGTGGCATCTTTGCGGGTCAGTATGGCCATCAGTTTATATAACCGCTTTTGGCCAGCAATGCATAGAACTCATCGCCCGGCTTTACAAGTATAGTGTGAAATCCCATCTCGGCAGCCGCATCAAGATTTCGCTGTGAATCATCAAAAAACACTGTTTCCTCAGGACGGATACCGAACTTCTGTTCCACTATCTCAAATATCTTTTTGGCAGGCTTCATGCACCCGGCCTTGTAGCTGCGCACCACGCCGTCAAAATAATAATTCACATCGTGTCCCTGCTTGGCAAACTCATCGGCTATCTTCATTCTCCACATTATCGGGTTGGTATTGCTCAGCATATATATTGCAAACCTCTCATGAAGCTTCACCAGCTCATTGAGCCGCTCTTCCGGTATCCCTATCAGAAACGCATTGAACGCTGCATTTATCTGCTCGTCGCTCACCTTCGTCCCTATGATTTCGCGGATTCCGTCATGAAACTGCTTCTCGTCCCATTCACCGTTCTCTATTTTGGCAAACGGACCCTTTTGGGAATATTCTCCCAAATACTCGTCGGCATCAGCCATTCCTATGGCCTTCATTGCCTTCACACAATTCTCACGGCGTATATCCATTATCACGCCGCCTAAATCAAAAAGCAAATTCTTAATCATGATGCTTACGTGTCAGAAAATCCAATGCAAAGATAACAGGTTCTATAAAATCTATAAAATATAGACCTATAAAACCTGTCATATTCGGTAAATCAAAATTCCTTAGAACTTGAACTGGATACGCGCCTGAATGGTGTTGACATGGCGGTCACGCATCACATCGCTTCCTTCCACGTTGGTGTAACTGTAGCGCAGACGGGCTATCACATACTTGTTTATATAATAGTTGAATGTGATGGAGGCATCGTTGGTGCGCCCCCCATAGATACCCGCTTTGCCGCATGTTGCATCGGTGTAATTGTAACCGGCTACCACTTCCAGTGTTTTTGGAGCCGGCGTGACAAGTCCGGCATCGGCATGCGAATAACCGTAGTCACCACCTATCAGGACACCGCGAAGCAATCCGTAAACGCCACTTGCTTTATAAGATGACAAACCGTTTTTGCGTTTCACGTTCATATAATAATACTGCCCTTCAAGAGCCACTCTGCCCTTTGCCACAAGCAGTTCCGGTGTGAATTTGAATACATTGCGTGCATCGCTTACACTTGCACCTATCATCGTGGTTTTGCACACACGGGTGGGGAATGTGGCATTGTAATTGAAATACCCCTCACCGGGCATAATCACGCCATCCTCTTCCACTGACTTGTGCAATGCGCTCTGTATCCATCCCGATACACCCACCTGACCCACAATACCGGTGCTGTGCCACGGACGGTAAACCAAACGCGTCAGGCCTCCATAGCTCACCTTTCCCTGTTCGTTTGCGGGAGTAGTCAGCGATGTACCTGCTATGATTGCACTTACTCCGGCAAAGAAGTCACCTTTGTCATACACATACATGATACCGATATTACGCCCCGTGGCCTGGAAGAAATTGTCGCTGGTGGGCACTTCCATCGCCGGTTTCATAGAGCTGGAGGTAGCCGCATTCAAACCAAACTGGTGTACGAAATAACCGCCGCGTATCAAGTTGGCTTCATTGAATTTATATTGGATATACACATCCTTCATGCTGATTTTTCCGAAACCGTATCCCACATCTATCTTGGCATCCCAGTTGCCGTAGTTCACCTTGGCGCCGACACGTATGTCCGGGATTGCCACACCTGCATTGAGCCCGTCGCCGCCGGGCATGAAGAATGCTCCATCCAACAGCACACGGCCCGTAGGAGTGATATTCACTTTATTGATTTTTAATGAAGGTATGCTGTCAAAGGCAGCAGAAGCGTTGAATGTGCCCATGACCGCCATCAGTGCGGCAACGAGCGTAACCTTTGTGGTGCGCATAATCTTTAGTGGATTTGTTCTTAATGGTATGGGTTGACAAATGCGATGATTATTGCTTGATACGATTGTCTAACATCCCCTCGCCTGAAAATGTTCCATTTTTTCAAAACATTTTTTTGTATCCCATGTTTACATTGAAGACGATTATTGCTATACACCTTTTCTCAATCACATATTTTACCTTAATAATGTAATTTCACATGAGAACTATTTTTATTGCGTTGACGCTTTGCCTTGCTGTCGCTTTTCCGTCTCTACTGGCCGCGCAAGCTCAACGCTCTCCGGAATTCAAACAGAAATATCAGCTTAAAGAAGCCGTCGTACTCAGCCGCCACAACATCCGCTCCCCGCTCAGCGACAGCAAGAGCGATCTGGGACGAATGACTCCCCATAAATGGACCGAATGGACCGCCCCCAAGAGCGAGCTCACCCTACGCGGTGGAGTCTTGGAAACCCAAATGGGGCAATATTTCCGCAAATGGGCCGAGGATGCCGGTCTTTTCCCCGTCAACCACACACCCGATGCCGATGATGTGAACGTGATTGCAAACTCCATGCAGCGTTGCATAGCCACTGCCCAATACTTCACTTCTGGCTTCATGCCCGTAGGGGGTATAAAGGTTATTCACCGCTACATGCCCAGCAAAATGGATCCCCTCTTCAATCCCCAGCTCACCAAGGTGTCGCCAGAATTCATAGCCACAGCCATGGAGCAAATCAAGGCAATGGGAGGGAAAAAAGGCATAAAGGGCATCAACGAGGCAATAGCTCCCGACTATGCAATGATCACCGAAGTGCTTGATGTGGATGAATCGCCCATGGCCAAAGAGAAAAATCCCAAACTCAATGCCCTCAACAATTACGATACCGAACTCCTATGGGAAGTGTATCAGGAACCGCGCCTAAAATCCGGATCCGCACTCAAGGAACTCAACTCGGCTTCCGATGCCCTCATCCTCCAGTATTATGAGCAGCCCGATACTCTCAAGGCAGCTTTCGGTCACAACATCTCCCGCAAGGATTGGGAAAAAATAGCCCATGTCAAGGACACATATCAGGATGTGCTCTTCACCGCCCCCATCGTGGCCGCCAACGTGGCCCATCCTCTCATCCAGTACATGTATGATGAACTCCGTTCACCGGCACGCAAATTCACTTTCCTTGTGGGCCACGACAGCAACCTCTCTTCTGTTGCCACCGCTCTGGGCGTAGAAGAATACGAACTCCCCAATGCCATTGAAAAGAAAACCCCCATCGGCTCCAAAATCGTGATAGAAAAATTCCTCGGTGCCGACGGCAAGGAATATGCCGACATCAACATCGTGTACCAGAGTGTTGACCAGCTCCGCAACATGGAACTACTTGATCTCAACAACCCTCCAATAATATATCCTCTCACCCTTAAAGGACTGCAGAAAAACACTGACGGGCTATATCTTATGAGCGATGTAAACGCACGGTTTGAACAGGCACTCCGCGACTACGAAAACATCAAGTAAACCTTCAACACAATCACACACAGCAGCTGCCTCCATACGAGTTCGGCTGCTTTTTTTGACTTCTTCTGCGAATTATGACTCGCGAATTATAAATTGTATCGGGATTTATGGTTATATTTACGCAAAATTTCAACAACCCTTCATTACATATGAAACCCATAACCCGTTTTCTCTTGCCCCTATGCATGGTCCTTACACTTTGCATTCCGGCTAATATCCACGCCCAGGGCAAAATAGCCGTATATGGTGTGGCTTTTTATAACCTTGAAAATCTTTTTGACACAATCAACAACAATGGCAACTACGACTTGGAGTTTTCACCCAATGGTTCCCGCCAGTGGGATGGGCGTAAATACCGCGCCAAGCTTCAGAACCTTGCCCGCGCCATTGAGGCTATGAAAACAGAAACCACTCCTCTTGGACCGGCAATAATCGGTGTTTCCGAAATTGAGAACAAATCTGTTCTTGACGACCTTGTACGGGAACCCGCCATACGCAAATCCATGTTCCAGGTCATCCATCATGACTCCCCCGACCGTCGTGGAGTGGATGTTGCCCTGCTTTATAATCCGCGCTTTTTTAAAGTAGAAAACGTAACTAATCACACCCTCAAGATTCCCAGAGAAGGGTTTGATAATTTCCGCACCCGCGACCAGATGTGCGTCACCGGTTTGCTTGGCGGCGAGCGCATAAGCATTATAGTCAACCATTGGCCTTCAAGACTTGGCGGTCAGGAGCAATCCTCACACTTACGTGAAGCCGCTGCCGCACTCAGCAAACATATCGCCGACAGCGTATGGGCTATTGACCCGAAACAGGCTGTTGTCATTATGGGCGACCTCAACGATGACCCTTACGACAAATCTTGCGCCAAAGTACTCGGCGCAATGAAAAACCCCGACAAGGTGGCCGACCACGGATTCTACAACCCGTGGTGGAAAATGCTGGACAAAGGCATCGGCACACTCGCTTACAAAGGAGCTTGGAACCTTTTTGACCAAATCATCGTAGGTGGCACGGCTCTTAAAGAAAATAATACTCCCTCGGGTCTTGAATACTGGAAATGCAAAGTCAACAACTTCAACTTCCTGCGTCAGGACAACAGCGACCAGCCGCTCCGCACTTATTCTGCCGGCAGATGGCTCAACGGTTACTCCGACCACTTCCCTACCGAAATATTTCTGATTAAAAGAGTTAAATGATATGAGAACCAAATACTCCCGTGTGCTCCTTAAGCTCAGTGGCGAATCCCTTATGGGCGAGCAGCACTACGGCATTGACACCAAGCGTCTTGCCGACTATGCCGAACAAATAGCACAAGCCGTTCAGAACGGCGTACAAGTGGCAATTGTAATTGGAGGAGGCAATATTTTCCGTGGCCTTCAGGGCGCATCCAAAGGGTTTGACCGCGTCAAAGGCGACCAGATGGGCATGCTTGCCACTGTTATCAACTCTCTTGCCCTCAGCTCCGCTCTCGAAGCCGTCGGACAGCCGGCCAAAGTGTTCACCGCCATCAACATGTTTCCTATTGGAGAGCACTATAGCAAGTGGCGTGCCATTGAGACACTGCAAGCAGGCACTGTTGCCATAATTTCCGGCGGAACAGGCAACCCCTTCTTCACCACCGACACCGGCAGTGCCCTACGCGCTGTAGAGGTTGAAGCCGATGTGATGCTCAAAGGCACTCGTGTGGACGGCATATACACTGCCGACCCCGAAAAACATCCCGATGCCGTAAAATTCACCGAAATCACCTACGATGAAGTTTACACCCGGGGACTCAAAGTAATGGACCTCACCGCGACTGCCCTTTGCAAAGAAAACAAGATGCCTATCGTTGTATTCGACATGGACACACGTGGCAACCTTGCCAAAGTGCTTGCAGGTGAGCCTATCGGCACATTAGTATATTAATCAAAAAAACAGCTATATATGGACGTTAAAGATTATCTCAACCCCGCCGAGGAAAAAATGGAACTCGCAGTCGCCTACCTCGACGAAGCCCTTGCTCACATCCGTGCCGGCAAAGCCAATCCCAAAATCATTGACGGCATTCGTGTGGAATACTACGGCAGTGCCGTTCCCATCTCCAATGTGGCCAACGTATCCGTGCCCGATGCACGCACAATTGCCATAACCCCTTGGGAAAAGGCCATGTTCAAAGAAATTGAAAAAGCAATCATCAACTCCGAGCTTGGTATCACGCCCGAAAACAACGGCGAAGTGATTCGCCTCAGCATCCCGCCTCTCACCGAGGAGCGTCGCAAAACCCTCGTTAAGCAGAGCAAGGCCGAAGCCGAAACCGCCAAAGTTTCTGTACGCAACGCTCGTCGCGAAGCAATTGAAGGTCTCAAGAAAGCCATAAAGCAGGGTCTTCCGGAAGACACCGAAAAAGATGCCGAAGCCACCGCTCAAAAGCTTCATGACAAATATCTTAAGAAAATTGATGAGCTTTTCGCCGCCAAAGAGAAAGAAATCCTCACTGTATAGGCTACTGCTTATCTCTCAAATATAATCCCGAAGTTTTCAAGCTTCGGGATTTTTATTACTTTTGCACTCACTATTCATCTCTGCTTATGGGCAAAAACAAACTCAAGAAATTCTCCGACATGAGCACAATGGATTTTGTGCTCCAATACCCCTTTGGAGAGCTTCAGAAAGGCAACTTCCCTTTCCGTGGCTCATGGAATGCCGATTTCTTTCATAATTCCAACCCCATTGTGCTGGAGCTTGGATGCGGCAAAGGAGAATACACCGTGGGGCTTGCCTTGCAGCATCCCGACAAGAATTTCATAGGCGTGGATATAAAAGGTGCTCGCATGTGGACCGGTGCATGCAGGGTTCGCGAGATGCAGCTCGGCAACGTGGCCTTTTTGCGCACCGACATTGAGCTTATGAGTCACTTTTTTGCCCCGGGTGAGGTAAGTGAAATCTGGATCACTTTTCCCGACCCTCAGATGAAGAAAGTGCGCAAACGCCTCACATCCACACGTTTCTTGCAGCTTTACCGAAGCATACTCAAGCCCGGAGGGTTAATTCATCTCAAAACCGACAGTCCTTTCCTCTACACCTACACCTGCGAACTGGCCAAAGAAAACAATCTCCCTGTCATAGAGAACACAAAGGATCTTTACCTTACACATGCGGGAAACCCCATTCTCGGCATTCGCACTCACTACGAGCAGCAGTGGCTTGACCGTGGACTCACCATTAAATATATAGCATTGAAGCTGCCAGCTGATACCGACCTGCGCGAACCACAGGTAGAGATAGAACATGACACCTACCGCAGTTACTCACGTGGTGAGGTCCAATGCCCTTGGCTTTGCAACCCGGTTGTCACGCCAAAGGATATCACAGAATAATTATTTTTATCCGATATGGAAACACTCTATCCAGCCCTCATTCTTGATGCCCTGCGCAATGTGCGCTACCCCGGCAACGGCAAGGACATAGTATCCCTCAACATGGTTGAGGACGACATACGCATTTCCGGTTCTTCGGTGGAATTCTCTCTGGTATTCACCAAACCCACCGATCCGTTCATTAAATCTCTGATTAAAGCCTCCGAAGCTGCCATTCACACCTACATTTCACCTGAAGTGAAAGTGACCATACACACCAAGGTACCTGACATCACCCCGCAACAGAAGCCTCAGGTACTGCCCGGTGTAAAACACATCATCGGAGTCTCATCCGGCAAAGGTGGAGTAGGCAAATCCACAGTTGCCGCAAACCTTGCCGTCGCTCTTGCTCGCGAAGGCTACAAGGTAGGGCTTCTTGACGCCGACATATTCGGCCCGAGTGTACCTAAAATGTTTGGCATAGAGGACGAACAGCTTTATATGCATGAAGTTGACGGACGGCAGCTTATCATCCCCACCGAACGCTATGGAGTAAAGCTCCTGTCCATAGGCTTTCTTGTTGACAAGAACAGTCCCGTGCTTTGGCGCGGCTCAATGGCATCCAACGCTCTGCGACAGCTGATTGAGGAAGCCGATTGGGGCGACCTTGACTATTTCGTCATTGACATGCCGCCGGGCACTTCCGACATACACCTCACTCTCGTCCAGACTCTTCCCATCACCGGGGTTGTCATTGTCAGCACACCGCAGCAAGTAGCTCTGGCCGATGCGCGCAAAGGCATTGCCATGTTCACGGGCGAAAAAGTCAATGTTCCCATTCTCGGACTTGTAGAGAACATGGCATGGTTCACCCCCGAGAAGCATCCTGACGAGCGTTACTACCTCTTTGGCCGTGAAGGTGCCGTTGAGCTTGCCCGCGAGCTTCATGTGCGCCTGTTGGCCCAGATTCCTTTGGTTCAGAGCATTTGCGATGATTCCGACAACGGCCATCCCATTGCTCTCGCCGACACCGTTACTGCCCACGCTTTTCTGCATCTTGCCCATGAGGTGGTTGATGCCGTGGCTGAACGTGAGGCCACATTACCTCCTACCATCAAAGTCAACGTAACTAAAAAATAATCAGCATTCACCTCCCTTCTCCCTCACTATGACCTACGAATTTGATTATCTCGTGATTGGTTCCGGCATTGCCGGTATGAGCTTCGCTCTGAAAGTGGCCGCTAAAGGCGGCAAAGTGGCTTTGGTATGCAAAACCACGCTCGATGAAGCAAACACCGCTCTTGCTCAAGGTGGCGTAGCTTCTGTTACCAACCTGGAAGTAGATGACTTTCAGAAACATATCCACGACACTATGGTAGCCGGTGACTGGCTCTCTAATCCCGAAGCTGTGGAAAAAGTGGTCACTAATGCACCCGAACAAATTCGTCAGCTGCTGGAGTGGGGAGTGGATTTTGACAAAAAGGAAGACGGCTCTTTTGACCTACACCGCGAAGGCGGCCACAGCGAATTCCGCATCCTGCACCATGCCGACAACACCGGATACGAAATTCAGCAAAGCCTCATCAAAGCCGTAAAAAACAACCCCAACATCACCATTTTTGAGCATCATTTTGCCATTGAGATAATAACCCAGCACCATTTGGGCAAGATTGTTACACGACGTACACCCGACATCACTTGCTACGGAGCGTACGTGCTCAATCTCGACAACGGCAGCGTTGACAAGTTCCTTGCTCGTGTCACCCTCATGGCCACCGGTGGTGTCGGTGCCGTTTACACCACTACCACCAACCCGCTTGTTGCCACCGGCGACGGAATAGCCATGGTGTATCGCGCCAAAGGCACCGTAAGCGATATGGAATTTATCCAGTTCCATCCCACTGCCCTCTATCATCCCGGCGACCGTCCTTCATTCCTGATCACCGAAGCCATGCGCGGGTACGGCGCGGTGCTCCGCAACCTCAAAGGGGAAGAATTCATGCAGAACTATGACTCGCGCCTTTCTCTCGCTCCACGCGACATTGTGGCGCGCGCCATTGACTCCGAGATGAAACTTCACGGCGATGATCATGTGTACCTTGATGTGACTCACAAGGACCCCGAAGAAACCAAAAAGCATTTCCCCAATATATATGCCAAATGCCTGAGCCTCGGCATTGACATCACCAAGGACTATATCCCCGTAGCTCCCGCCGCCCACTACCTCTGCGGAGGCATCAAAGTGGACACCAACGGCGAATCCTCCATCCACCGCCTGTACGCCGTCGGCGAATGTTCTTGCACCGGCCTTCACGGTGGCAACCGCCTTGCGTCCAACTCGCTCATTGAGGCTGTGGTGTATGCCGATGCCGCTGCCAAGCATGCCTTGGAGCACTCACATTCCTACGAGTTGCGGCATGATGTGCCCGACTGGAACGATGAGGGAACACGCCATAACGAAGAAATGGTTCTTATCACCCAAAGCATCAAGGAAGTAGGGCAAATCATGAGTGCCTATGTGGGAATCGTCAGAAGCAACCTTCGTCTTGATCGCGCTTGGAACCGTCTTGACATTCTTTATGAGGAAACTGAACGCCTGTTCAAATGCTCCAAGGCTTCTCGCGAAATTTGCGAGCTGCGCAACATCATCAATGTAGGCTACCTCATCATGCGACAGGCCAAGGAACGCCATGAGTCACGTGGACTCCATTACACCCTTGACTATCCGCCCACTCACGGCAAGATGTAATATAACAAATTGCCACAACGGGCGTTAATAGAATATATGAATATTCATCGCCTGACTCTCTGCATAATTCTGTGCTTGGCTTCTATTGCAGCAGCAGCCCAGATTTCCGCTCCCACTCTTCCTGACGAAGTGGGCACCGGACGCATACCCGGTGCAAGGGGGTACTATTATACCGACATTGACGGTGAGGAAGTAAAAATGATTGTTCTCAACGATGTCGTGGTCTATCCACCGTTGAAGTTCAAGAACAAAAAAGAGGAAGAATTTTATTGGCGCACCGTTAGGGATGTCAAGAAAACACTTCCGTATGCCAAACTCATCTGCGCAACTCTGCTTGAAACATACGAGTATATCGAAACTTTCCCCACTCAAAAGGAGCGTGAAGACTATCTCAAGGCCATGGAGTCTGCCATCTTCAAGCAATACAAGCCTGTGCTTAAAAAATTCACCAAATCTCAGGCTCAGATGCTTATAAAGCTCATCAAGCGCGAAACCAACCAAAACAGCTACTCTATCATCAAAGCTTTTCTTGGTTCTTTCCGCGCCGGATTCTGGCAGACATTCGGCCGTTTCTTCGGAGTGAACCTCAAAGGCGACTTCCGACCCGAAAAAGACCGGAAAGATGCCATAATTGAGCGTGTTGCTTGTGCCGTAGAGCTTGGCTCTATCTGATTTTTCTCCCTCGCGGAACTCCGTTACACTGCCTCATTCTCTTGTCATCAATTTTTTTGTTGCGAGGTATTGGGTTTTTATGTACATTTGCATTTAATACCCTATTATCAGAAAAATGAGTGCAGAATTTCCATATATAGATGTGGCCGTGCGCTACGATCATGGCGGTTCCATGGTCACGATGTTCACGTGTCCCCAGGGAGCTGCCGCGCGTATCCCGGCCATTGATGGTCGCAATATTGCCGAGCAGTTCGCCAATTTTTCTACCGGATATGTCATTAGCCAACGGCAAAACAAACTGGTTTTCACGCTTCTGCATGCCGATGCGCCCAATGCTCCCGTTCTTGCTGTCACTGTCTCGATTGACAGCGATGTGCTACTCCCGGGGAGACTTATCGTAAAGCTCCTTGCCGAGCTTAGCAGCCAGCTTGGTGAAACTGACCGGCTGTCTGAACCCACAGTCAATCATCTTATCCGCGCCATAGGATTTCCGGTAGCACCGCTCCGTCGTCCGTGCGCCGCCCCGGCTGCTGACCGTTCCGGCATCTGCTACCGCACCTATGTGTCTCCCACCGAGCTTAACCGTATTCTCACATTCCCGCGTCAGCCGCAATATTCCGACTACACCGATATTGTCGTTGTTCCGGCCACAATCGTGGCACTGAACAGCAGCCTGCCTCGTTTACAGGGGCTTCCTGAAGCTCTTCTCGCTGTTGTTTGCCCGAAAAATGTGACAGCTGCCACCGACACCGCTCCGGCCAACAAGCCTCTGACCATCACCTATTCCATGCCGCATTTCCAGTCGGTGGACATCACATTTACTCCCGATGAGCCCAATTGCTATGCCACCATTCAAGGGCCGGCACTCGTGGTGAAAGATGCCCTGCATGCCGGCATTGACTTCCGTTCACTCCCCTGCAAATGTGAAGTCAGCATGCCCGACGGCACTCCCGTGCGACAGTTCTCAGTGACCGTCAACGGTCATCCTGCCGACATGGATGGTGACAAAATAATATTCCGAAGCACTGATTTCCACCCCTCGGGCGTGGCAAGCCTCAGCATATCCTCCACTAACTTCATTTCCACCACGCGCAGCATCACCCCCGCTCAAATCTCCCCTGACACTCCTCTGCAATTCACCCTTGAACAGGAAGAAAGCAGTGTGCTTCTGCGCCTCAACTTCAGCGATTCGCGAGTTATTGAGCAGCGTATCGCTGTTGGCAAAAGCTCCCCCGAATATTGCCAGCTCCGTGCCGGCAACTTTCATGGCTTCAGAGCACACCGTCTCGCATCACCCGGAGGTGAAACCTACAATGTTGACATGACTTCTCCGGTCAAGCAAGAAACACCGTCGCAACCGGCCAGACAGGAGGTAGCCGAAGTCAAGCACAAACCCGAGTCACAAAAGCCTGAGCCTCAGAAAACAGAGCCACAAAAGCCGATGCCACAAAAACCTGTGCAGCCGGAAATAGTGGATTTCTCCGACTCCGATGATGACACCTCCGACTCTCAGCCCGAAAAGCCCAAAACCAAACGTATTCTCACTATCGTAGGCTTTATTCTGGCTGTTGCCGTAGCGGCTGCTTTGGTATGGTATCTTCCAAAAGCTATTGGATCTTCTTCTCCCGATGACGATACTGTTGACACTGCCGCCACCACCCTTACCGAACGTGTTGACACCGTTACTCCGGCGCAGCCTGTTGCCGACGAGGACACAACGCCCAAGGTTGATACCCCCGTGCAGACTGCTGCTCCCGAAGATGAAGCCGCCGATTTGGCATACCTCAACAATTCCGGCGTTTGGGAACGCTCCAAACTGAAATCCGACAAGTACCGTGCGCTTTACGATGCCATTACCGAAGGCAACATCAATGCCATAGCCTCCAACGAATACTTCGCTACACCCGGCAGAGCCACCAACGCCTCCGCAATAAAGGTCGTTGATGCAGCTTGGAGCTCCATTGGCACTGGAACACAGAAAGCCAACGAACGTGAACTGAAAAAAATGCAGAAAGCCGGCCGGATTGACCTCGCTGAACTTTACGACAACCTTGCCCGCTTCCGCGACAAAGAAACCAACAAAACTCCGCGTCCCGGCACCAAATAATCAGTCATGAAGCTAATCCACACTTTGCTGCTTCTCGCAGTCTCTTGTGCGTCTTACGCTGCCGAACTGTCTGTGGCAAACAGACAAATGGCATCCAATTATTATGCCTACCCGTACCCTGAGCTGCCGTTGCCCGAACTTACCGATGCGCCGCAGGGGTATGAGCCTTTTCACATTGAGCACTACGGACGCCATGGAAGCCGTTGGCATATCGGCGAGTATGTTTACTCAACCCCGGTCTCAATAATGCTCAAGGCTGATTCCTGCCACAAACTAACGCCGCGAGGCAAGGAACTTCTTGCCGAACTGTCACGGATTGCCGATGCCGCCCGGGGACGCGACGGCGAGCTGACTCCTCTCGGAGCCGAACAGCACAGGGGCATTGCACGGCGCATGGTGCACAATTTCCCACAGGTATTTGCCGACTCCGCACGTATTGATGCCCGTTCTACTGTGGTAATCCGATGCATCCTCTCTATGGACAACGAGCTTCAGGAAATGCTCGCTGCCAACCCTAAACTGCGCATCACCTCCGATGCTTCTTATGCCGATATGGACTATATGAACCATCACGACACTCTCATGCGCAAGCTCACCGACAGGGCACGTAATTTGGGAATGCCACGCATTGACTCTCTTTATGCCAACACCGGACAATGGATTGGAAAGCTCTTCACCGATACCAAATGGGCCAAGGACTCTCTCAACACCGGTTCCCTGTTCTGGCATCTGTTCATAATCAACGCCAATTCCCAAAGCCATAAGGATCAAAAAGGATTCTACGACATTTTCACTGACGATGAAATCACCCGCCGCTGGACCATTGACAACGCCGACTGGTATCTCAGCTACGGCAACTCCCCACACTCCTCGGGCGCGGGCCAGCACATCCAGCGCAACCTCCTCAACAACATCATCCACAGTGCCGATACAGCCATTGTCTATGGCAAGCCAAGTGCCAACCTTCGTTTCGGACATGAGACATGCCTCCTCCCGCTGACTGTCCTGATGGAACTTGACCATTACGGCGCGCCGATTGAAAACATGGAAGAAATTGCCGGCAAATGGCACAACTACGACATATTCCCTATGGGCGGAAACATACAGATGATATTCTATGCCCCTAAAGGTCAGACTCCTACCCCCGACAACGTACTGGTCAAAGTGCTTCTTAATGAGAAAGAACGCCACCTGCCCGTTGCTACACAAAACTTCCCATACTACAAATGGAGCCTGCTTCGTGATTTTTATTCCAACAAACTTGCTAAACCCGAACCTAAACTCCACTAATCCATGACCACCTTTACACAGCTCTGCAACGATATATTCAACCGCAGCACAATATGCTATCATAACACTGACTCCATTGATGCACCCGAACCCAACCCGTTTGAGGAAGGAACCATTGAACACACCCTCTTCCACAAAAACTGGATTGATGCCGTGCAATGGCACATGGAAGATATAATACGCGATGTCAATATTGATCCCGTGGAGGCTCTCAAGCTCAAACGCCGCATTGATGACTCCAATCAGCGTAGAACCGACTGCGTGGAAGAACTTGACACTTACTTCCGCAACAAATACTCCGGCGTAACGCCCCTCCCCGATGCTACCATCAACACTGAGAGTCCTGCTTGGGCCATTGACAGACTGTCGATACTCGCCCTGAAGATTTATCACATGCAGGCCGAAACTCAGCGTACTGATGCCTCTGACAGCCACAAGGCCCGCTGCAATTCCAAACTGTCTGTTCTCCTTGAGCAGCGCGCAGACCTTACGCAGGCCATTGACACCCTGTTGGATGACATTGCTGCCGGACGCAAATACATGAAAGTCTATAGACAAATGAAAATGTATAACGATCCCGACACCAATCCGGTACTATATGGTGGCAAATAACCTGTCTCCGACAGCTACATCACCCACAAATGTGCTTGTGGCGCGGTTTTCGGCACTCGGCGATGTGTGCATGGCCATACCCGTGGTTTACGGTGTGTGCCGCGCCAATCCCGATGTCCGGGTTGTCTTTGTGACAAAACCGGCAGTCACTGGACTGTTTATTAATCCTCCTGAAAACCTCGTGGTGGTAGGCGCGGATGTCAAACACCAATATTCCGGCATCACCGGACTGAGACGACTTTTTTCCGAGCTCCGCCAAAAATACCACATTGATGCTTTTGCCGACCTTCATGATGTATTGCGCACACGCATGATTGACATATTCTGCCGTCTGCGCGGTGTTGAGGCCGCCCGCATCAACAAAGGACGGGCAGACAAGAAACTTCTTACCCGACGCACTGACAAAGTGTTTGAGCCTCTGGAAGAAAGCGCCGAACGCTACATTGATGTATTCAAACGCCTTGGGCTGAAAATCGACACATCCTTTAAGTCGCTTTATGGTGACGGCAAGGGTAATCCTGATGATTTCTCCGGCATTTCTGCCCCGAAACAACAAGGCGAAAAATGGATTGGAATAGCACCGTTTGCAGCACACCCCGGCAAAATATATCCGCTTGAAATGATGAAGCAGGTGGTAAAGCAACTCGCCCTGATTCCTGACATAAAAATATTTCTCTTCGGCGGCGGAGACGACGAACGACAAATACTCGCTGCTTGGGCACAGGATATACCTCACACCGTCTCACTCGCTGACAAACGACATGGATTTGCCGTAGAGCTGGCACTCATGAGTTGGCTTGACGCAATGGTGTCAATGGACTCGGCCAACATGCACCTCGCCTCGCTCGTCCACACCCCTGTGGTCAGCATATGGGGCCCGACGCATCCTTATTGCGGTTTCAGCGGTTGGCACCAGAGCCCCGACCTTGCCGTGCAGCTTGACATACCGTGCCGTCCTTGCTCGGTATTCGGCAATAAGGAATGTTACATAGGTGACTTCAGGTGCATGCGCTCAATATCTCCGCAAATGATTATCGATAAAGTGACGAAATTGATTCAATGACAGAAGATTTTGACATAAGAAACACTTCAGGCAACATTTCCGACAGTGAACGCGATGTAGAGAAAGCATTGCGCCCCGGAAGTTTTGACTCATTCAGCGGACAGGACAAAATCGTAGAGAACCTCAAGGTTTTTGTCGCTGCAGCACGCATGAGGGGCGAAGCTCTTGACCATATACTGCTGTTCGGTCCTCCGGGATTAGGCAAGACCACGCTTGCCGGCATCGTTTCCAACGAGCTCGGCGTGGGCTTTAAAGTCACCTCCGGACCGGTTTTGGACAAGCCGGGTGATCTCGCCGGCATCCTCACATCTTTGGAAGAGAACGATGTGCTGTTCATTGATGAAATTCATCGCCTCAGCCCCATTGTGGAGGAGTATCTTTACTCTGCCATGGAGGACTACCGTATTGACATAATGATTGACAAGGGTCCGGGAGCACGAAGCGTACAGCTCACTCTCTCGCCGTTCACACTCATCGGTGCCACTACCCGAAGCGGACTCCTCACAAGCCCATTGCGTGCCCGCTTTGGCATCAACTGTCATCTGCAATATTACGACCACCCGGTGCTTGAGCGGATAATTCTACGCAGTGCAGCCCTTCTCGGGGTCAAATGCACCGCTCCCGCCGCTCATGAAATAGCGCTCCGCTCTCGCGGGACTCCACGTATCGCCAACGCGCTCCTGAGGCGTGTGCGCGATTTCGCTCAAGTCAAAGGCAACGGCATCATTGAGCCGGAAATAGCACGCTTCGCTCTTGAAGCTCTCAACATTGACCGCTACGGACTTGATGAAATCGACAATAAGATTCTCACCACCATTATCACAAAATTCAATGGCGGTCCGGTAGGGCTCAACACCATTGCCACCGCACTCAGCGAGGATCCCGGCACAATTGAGGAAGTTTACGAACCTTATCTCATCAAAGAGGGTTTTATTAAACGTACACCACGAGGCCGCGAAGTAACTCAACTTGCCTACACTCATCTCGGACAAAAATCATCCGATTCGCAACTATCTCTGTTTTAACTTGCCTATGGGAGCTATTAAAAGTTTGGCAAAAGATACTGCCGTTTACGGATTGAGCAGCATCATCGGGCGCTTTCTTAACTGGTGCCTTGTGCCTCTCTACACCATAAAATTCGTTGCCGCTGAATATGGCGTGGTAACATACGTGTACTCCATTGTGGCACTCGCGCTGATCATACTCACTTACGGCATGGAAACCGGATTTTTCCGTTTTGCCAACCATGAGCGTTACAAAAATCCTATGGAGGTGTATTCCACCGCATTGATTTCCTTAGCTGTAAGCTCATCCTTGTTCATGGGTCTCGTGCTCATCTTCTTGCCGCAGGTAAGCCATGCCATGCAGTGTGGCGATCACACCGAATATGTTTGGATGATGGCTCTCGCCGTGGCCATAGATGCTTTTACATGCCTGCCGTTCTCTTTTCTGCGCTACAAGCATCAGCCCATACGGTTCGCCACCATCAAGCTCATCAACATTGCTGTCAACATCAGCCTTAACCTATTCTTCATCCTCCTGTGTCCATGGCTCATGACTCAGGCCCCCGATGTAGTGAGCTGGTGCTACTCCCCAACCTTCGGCATTGGCTACATCTTTGCCGCCAACCTTGTTGCTTCTGCTCTCACTCTCTTGCTTTTGATTCCGCAGCTACGGGGGTTCCGATGGACCTTCAACAAGCATCTGTGGCGCGAAATGATTTTCTACTCTCTTCCGCTTCTTGTTCTCGGAGTGGCAGGAATCATGAACCAGACTGTTGACAAGATTCTGCTACCTTGGCTCGTGACTGACAAGGCCGATGCTATGACCCAGCTCGGCATATACGGTGCCAACTACAAGATTGCCATTGTCATGGTCATGTTTATTCAGGCTTTCCGTTTCGCCTATGAGCCTTTTATCTTCGCTCAGAACAAGCAGCAGGGCACCGACAAGCTTCAGGCTTTCCGCGATGCCATGACATATTTCGTGATATTCTCCATGGTAATTTTCCTTGGAGTGATGTTCTATCTCCCCGTCCTGCGCTACTTCATCTCCCCGCATTACTTTTCCGGACTTAAAGTTGTGCCGGTGATAATGATTGCTGAATTCTTTTTCGGCATATTTTTCAATCTGTCTCTTTGGTACAAACTCACCGACCGTACCTACTGGGGCATGATATTCTCTCTCGGTGGCCTCGCCATTACGCTCACACTCAACATTCTGCTCGTGCCGAAATTCGGCTATATGGGTTGCGCGTGGGCTGCACTGGCCTGCTACGGCACTATGATGGTAGCAAGCTGGATTGTGGGCAAGATTTGCCACCCCATCGGGTACAATGTACCTCGGCTCGCGCTGTATTTCTTTTCTGCTATCGGAGTGTGGATCGTAAGCATCCTCATCACCACCGGCAATCATTGGATTGACATGGCTATCCGCACTCCTCTGCTCATTGCCTATATCTGGTTTGTGCTAAAGCACCAGCACCTATCCATAGAATCACTCATTCCTAATCGGTTATCCTTATGAAAACAGATTGGCCTTTGAAGATAGCCAACTTCTTCAAAAACTTTTTCACTCTCGCTCCCGACCTCGTTCCTCAGCACGATGCCGAACAGTCCATCCGCGATGGCGTTTCATTTCGCGGCACCAATATTCTCATCCTCATTCTCGCCATTCTGATTGCCTCTCTCGGGCTGAACACCAACTCCACTGCCGTCATCATCGGTGCCATGCTCATTTCTCCGCTCATGGGCCCGATCATAGGCGTTGGCCTCGGAGTGGGAGTTCAGGATTTTGACCTCATCAAGCGGTGCATCCGCAACCTCATCATGGCTGCCGGTTTCTCCGTCATCGCTTCCACCATCTACTTCCTGATATCCCCCGTCAATGAAGGCCACAGCGAGTTGCTCGCACGCACATCACCCACCATCTACGATGTGCTCATAGGATTTGTCGGTGGCGGCGCCGGCATAATAGCCCTCGGCAGCCGCAATAAAGGCAATGTAATACCCGGTGTGGCAATAGCCACCGCACTCATGCCGCCGCTCTGCACCGCCGGCTACGGACTTGCCACATGGCAGCTCAACTATTTCTTCGGCGCAACATACCTCTTCCTCATCAACTCCATCTACATCGCTTTCGCCACATTCATTGGTGTCAAGCTGCTCGGATACAAGGCAACACCCTCCGCCGACCCTGCAAGGTCGCGTCATGTCCGCAAAATTGTCTATACGCTCGCCATACTCACCATGCTTCCGAGCATATATCTCACTTACCGCATGCTGCAGGCCAACAAATTCAACATGCAGGTCAACAGTTTTGTGTCCGAACAATGCCATTGGCCCGATACACAGGTCGTCAACACACAAACTCAGGACTCCGACGGCCAAAAGACAATACGCCTCACTCTAATCGGCAAAACCCTCTCCATTGATTCCCTGGAACTGGCTCTCACCCCGCGACTTAGGTTCTATGGCCTTCAGGGCACAAAACTCACCTTTGTGCAGGGCGGCATGGAAACCGTCACCAACGAGGAAAACGGCGTCCGCGATGTATATCTCCTCGCACAGTCCACAATAACCCGGCAGCAGGCAACTATCGACTCACTGCGCTACATCGTGGAGGAAACACGTGCCGCACAGACTGCAAGCATCGCCATAGCTCCTGAAATCAAAGTCCTTTGGCCCCAGATCAAGGACATTGCCATAAACCACAGCGTTTTCGCTTCCGTCAACAACGATGTGCCCGACACCATACATGTGGCAATCGTCAGCTTCTCCAAGCCGCTTGACAAAGCTCAGAACGAAAAATTCAAGGAATACCTTCAGGCAAGATTAAAACTCAGCGACATACAGATCGTCAATGCCAACAATCTAAATCTCAATTTCAGCAAATGACCCCCGCTAAAGCACCCTCTCGCCCATTAAAAGTAACGCTCGTGAGCCATAGTGACCTCCTGGGCGGAGCCGCTGTTGTCACATACCGGCTCATGGAGGCACTCAGACGGCACGGCGTTGATGCCCAAATGGTGGTATATACCAAATTGTCCGACGACCCGTATGTGCACCTTATCGGCTCGCGTTGGATCAGAGGCGTGAAATTCATGGCCGAACGAATCTGCATCGCTATTGCAAACGGCATAAACCGAGCCAATCTTTTCAGTGTCTCTATAGCCAATATTGGCATGCCCATTCACAAGCATCCGCTTGTGCGTCAGGCCGATGTCGTGGTGCTTGGATGGATCAACCAAGGACTGATGTCGCTCAATGGCATCCGGAAACTTGCTTCGCTCAACAAACCCATCATCTGGACCATGCACGACATGTGGAATCTTACCGGAATATGCCATCACGCCCACGAATGTCGGGGTTATCTCCGGCAATGCGGCCATTGCCAGTTCCTCTCCGGCACATCGTCTGCCGACCTTTCACATGCCGTATGGCTCAAAAAGCGTAAGCTTTACTCCACCGTTCCCATCTCATTTGTTGCCGTGAGCAATTGGCTTGCCGGCTGTTGCAGGGCTTCATCTCTTTTACGCAACTGCGATGTCAGGGTGATTCCCAATGCTTTCCCGGTTGATTCTTTCCCCACCACACCACGATCAGGCGTTGCTCTTCCAACTGTCTCTCCCGACAAAAATCTGATTGTATTTGGGGCTGCGCGCCTTGATGACCCCATCAAGGGTCTTCAATATGCCATTGACGCGCTCAACATTCTGTTCGACAACAATCCCCGCCTTGCCAACAACAGTCAGGCCGTGTTCTTTGGTGCGCTCAAAAACCCCCTCGCTTTTGAGCAACTTCGTTTCCCTTACACCCATGTGGGACGCATCAACGACCCTCTGACTCTCCGATGCCTTTACGCATCTGCCAAAGTCGTATTATCCACCTCTTTGTACGAAACTCTGCCCGGCACTCTCATTGAAGGACAGGCTGCCGGTTGTCTCCCCGTTACTTTCGGGCGAGGCGGACAGGACGACATAGTGGAGCACATGGTCAACGGATACATCGCTGAATACTGCAACGCAAAAAGCGTGGCACAAGGCATTGAGTGGGCCATGTCGCAGACTCCCGACCGTAACCGGCTCCACGAATCCGTGCGCCTGAAATTTTCTTCCGACATAGTGGCGCAAAAGTACATTGATTTGTTCAACGAGCTTCTCAAACGCTCCTGACCATGTGGATTTTGCTTGCAGCCGCTTCGGCTCTGTTGCTCGGATTCTACGACATTTTCAAAAAACTGTCGGTTCGGAACAACAATGTCCCTGTTGTGCTGTGGCTCAACACACTCTTCGGCACCCTGCTGCTGAGTCCGGTAATAGTGCAGTCACTCTCTTCGCCACACGATTTTCTCCCTCTGATTGCTCACGCCCATATACTTCTCAAAGCCGTCATCGTGCTCGGGTCATGGATTCTGGGCTATTTTGCCATTAAGCATCTCCCCCTCACCATTCAGGGCCCCATCAATGCCACCCGCCCCGTGCTGGTTCTCATCGGTGCGCTCATTATCTTCGGTGAGCGGCTCAACATCTGGCAATGGGCCGGTGTTCTTCTCGGCATTGTGTCGCTATACATGATTTCGCGCATAGGTGCCGGTGAAGGATTCTCTCTGCGCCGCTCCCACTGGCTCTGGATGTCTATCGGAGCCACTCTGCTCGGTGCCGTCAGTGCCCTGTACGACAAATACCTCATCCGCCTTTACTCACCCCTTCAGGTACAGGCTTGGTACTCCTTATATCAGTGTATCATAATGGGTATAGTCACGCTCGTGCTTCTCCGCACTCCGGTGTTCCGGGCCAAAGTAGGTCCTTTCAAATGGCGCTGGGCCATACCGTGCATTGCTCTCTTTCTCACCGCTGCCGACATGGCATATTTCTATGCTCTGTCACTTCCGGGTTCCATGATAGCCATAGTGTCAATGATGCGTCGCGGCAGCGTCATTGTCTCGTTCGCCTATGGTGTCCTTGCTCTTCATGAGCAATGCATCCGCACCAAGCTCATTGACCTCGGCATCCTGCTTCTCGGCCTCGCCTGCCTCACCATCGGCTCTCTCTGATTTATGCAATAACCATCCAATTTTAACTCTTTTTTCTATGTGGATTAACTTATTATGGCTCGTATTAGGACTGGTACTGATTCTCGCCGGGGCAAACTTCCTCACCGACGGAGCTTCGGCCATAGCTAAAAAATTCGGCATCTCCAACCTCGTGATCGGCCTCACGGTTGTAGCTTTCGGCACATCCACCCCCGAGCTTGTCATCTCCATTGTCGCCGCCATCAATGGCAGCGCGCCGCTCGCCGTCGGCAACGTGGTGGGTAGCAATATTTTCAATATCCTTGCCATTATCGGCATCACCGCCATTGTCCGCCCCATAAACATAGAAAAGAGTGTCATGACCACCGAAATTCCCATGGTCATACTATCTTCCGTCATACTCCTCACTCTGGGCTATACCTTTGTTCTTGACGGCACACCCAACATCGTCAGCCGCGTGGACGGCATACTGCTTCTCATATTTTTCATCCTCTTCATGCGCTACACTTTTGCCACTGCGCGACGCAAGGATCCGGCCGTTACGGACCCGGCCGAGACAGCAAGCAGCTCCATCAGTCTCCCCCTATGGCGTTCGGTACTGTACGTTATTGGCGGACTGGCAGCTCTCGTTTGGGGAGGTGACAAATTTGTAGGCGGTGCCACAGGCATTGCACACGCCATAGGTGTGAGCGATGCCGTAATCGGTCTTACCATCGTGGCGGTAGGCACTTCATTGCCCGAACTCGCCACATCGGTGGTGGCTGCTGCAAAAAATCAGGCTGCAATTGCTGTGGGAAATGTCATTGGCAGCAACATATTCAATGTTCTTATGGTTCTCGGCACTGCCGCAGTAGTGCGCCCGTTGCCGTTTGACGGCATCACCCACACCGATTTGTGGGTGCTCATGGGTGCGAGCCTCATGTTCTTTATCTTTGGATGGCAGTTCCGTCACCGTCAGATCACCCGCGCCGAGGGAATCATAATGGCCTCCTGCTATATCGCCTATTCCGCTTGGCTCGTGGCTACTGTGTGATTGTCACGCCCACCGGCGTTACCTCCAGCGTCACATTTCCGCTTTCCATCAGCGGCACATTGTGGTCCACATGGCCCACCGGAGCTTCAAATGCCACCGGAAATCCATAGGGCGACACTATCCTGTGTATCATCGCCTCCATCGGTTCCGAGTCGGCATCCGCGCTGTAGTTGGTAAATCTGCCCACTATCATCCCTTTTATGCGCCGGAACACTCCGGCCAGTTCCAGCTGATACATCATGCGCTCCACCTTGTACACCGGCTCGCTGACATCTTCTATGAATATCACGTCACCGTGGCCGTATATGTCAAATGGCGTTCCCATCAGTCCCGACAGCACGGCCATGTTGCCTCCCACGAGAGTGCCGCTCACTGTGCCGGTGCGGTTATAGCCGTGTGGAACGAAATGATACTGTTGCTTTTCGCCGCGCAGCATCCCCAGCAATGCCTGTGTATCTTCATCCTCGCCGCCGGTGGCTGCTATATGCTTCGTCATCGGGGCATGTATGCTTGCTATGCCGTGGCGCGTCATCAGCGCATGCAGACACGATATGTCGCTGAACCCTATTATCCATTTGGCATTCTCACGCAATGGCAGCTCGTCAAGCGTTTCAAGCAGATGCACCGCCCCGTAACCCCCCCGTGAGCACATTATCGCTTTCACCTCCGGATCATTCAGGGCATCTGTCAGGTCGCCCATACGTTCCGAATAGCTCCCTGAGTAACTGCCGTTACGCCCGAGCGCATGAGGCATCACGCTCACTCTCAGCCCGTGCTCCTCAAGCACTCTTGCGGCTTCGTGCACATTCTCGTGGTTGGTGGCTCCCGACGGCGACAGTATCACCATCTTGTCTCCCGCCTCAAGCGGGGCAGGCACTATCAGCGATCTTCTCATGCCACCTCCACCTTTATGCCGTTGGCGCGTATCCTGTCAGCTATCCGCTCAAGCTCCTTTTTAGGCACTTTTTGCAGATGCTGCGCCGGCGTTTTGCGGTCCAGAGAGTAGAGCATCACCTCGCGGGGACCTATCCGCCGGTAAGCCTCTATCAGTGCTTCCACCTCCTCATTGGTGGTGTTGTCTATCTTCTGCCCATCGTACTCTCCGCGCAGCATCATTGTCTGCACTATGCACTGGCTTCCGAACCGCGCTATCTGCTCTATGACCCCGTCGCTCGTGAATGCCGGCGAGTTGGGACGGTCTATCCTGCGCATCGTCGCGGTTATGGCCGAGTCAAGTTTCAGTATGTTGTTGTCCACCTTCCGAAGTGCGCGGCACACATCCTCGCGGTCCAGCCGCGTGGAGTTGCACAGCACCGAGATCTTCACTCCCGGAAAATATTTGTCGCGCAGCTCTGTCGTATCGTCTATTATCCCCTCAAACTCCGGGTGAAGTGTCGGTTCCCCGTTTCCCGAAAAGGTGATTACATCCAGCGTGGCACCCTCGTTTTTCATCGCTTTGAGCTTCTGTTCCAGCTCGCGCTTCACTGTTGCGCGCTCCGGCAAACCCGATTTGCCGGGTCCCTGCGCATTGAACCCTGCCTCGCAGTACAGGCAGTCAAACGAGCACACCTTGCCGTCCACCGGCGACAGGTTCACGCCCAGCGAGGTGCCCAGACGGCGTGAATGGATAGGTCCGAATATGGTGGAATGAAACAGTACGGTTTGCATAGCGCAAATGTATGAAAAAAGTACTAATTTTGCATCATGAACCAAGCTATTTGCATTTACGGAGCTTCAAGCGAAAACATTCCGCAGGCATACAAGGATGCCGCTTTTGAATGTGGCCGCCTTATCGCACTTGCCGGGGCCGATTTGGTATGCGGCGGTGGCAAGGCCGGTCTCATGCGCTGCGCCATTGACGGCGCACTCAGTCAGGGAGGACAGGCCATTGGGGTACTCCCCGATTTCATGGTGCAGAAAGGATGGCAGCACCCCGGCCTTTCACAAATGATATGCGAGCCTTCAATGCATGCACGCAAAAGCCGCATGGCATCCCTGAGTTCAGCCGCCATAGCTCTCCCCGGAGGCATTGGCACACTTGAGGAGCTGACCGAAATCATCACTTGGCGCAAGCTCAACCTCTTTCGCGGACAGGTAGTCATCCTCAACACCGACGGCTTCTTTGATCCGCTCATTCAGATGCTTGAGCGCACTGTCGAGCAGGGGTTCATGCACCGTGAGCATCTTGCTCTCTGGCAGGTAGCCGCCACCCCGGCTCAGGCTGTGAGCATGGCCCTTGAGCCTGTTACACAGCACGAATTCACCCAGACTATATCCTGATGCCCGATTCCATATCATCCGCACCTCTCGACACCATTGCTCCGGCACCCGCTCCGTGGCAGCCGTCGGTGTGCCGTCCCCACGAGGCCCCGCAGATGATTGAATCCGTGCAGCACTTCACCATCGGCAAGATTCCTTGGTCGCAGGGCATCACCCCGCAGCCACGCGCCATGCTCCCCGGCTACGACTCCGGTGTCATGTGCCTACTCATCACGGCCCTGCTGATGCTCGCGGTCAATTTCCGCCACTGCTCCACCTACCTCAAGAATCTTCCCGACTACCTGTGGAGCGTCAAAAACCGCGACAACGCCTTCTCCCCCACCCACACCCTCAGCGAAACGCGCATCGTCTTTGCCCTTGCGCTCATCGTCTGCGTCATGGAGGGCATCATCATCTATTCCATTTTCCCCTCCATTGTTCCTCCCGGATGGTCTGCCGGAGCCGGTGTAGCCATTGCCACTTCCGTAGCCGCATTCTACTACGTGGCCCAGCTCGCGGCATACTCCGCCACCGGCTACATTTTTGCCACCCCGAGAGCACGCAGCCTTTGGCTCAAGGGGTTCAACGCCTCCCAGTCGCTACTAACCATCACGCTCACCATCCCGGCTCTATGGGTTCTCTTCAACCCCGGCACGGCAATGACCGTTGCCGCTATTGCTGCAGTGCTATACCTGTTTGTCCGGATATTGTTTATTTGCAAAGGTTTTAGGATTTTTTACATCAATTCATTCTCCCTGGTGTACTTTATTTTGTACCTTTGCACCCTGGAAATAGCACCCCCGCTTGTCCTTTTCAAACTGGCCCGCTATTTCGCACAATGACTTAAATCACATATCTATTTTATTCACGTGAAAGTTAAGAAGGTATTAGTATCTCAGCCCAAACCGTCGTCGGACAAATCACCCTATTATGAAATTGCCGAGAAATATGGCGTTCAGATTGAGTTCCGCCCCTTTATCAAAGTAGAAGGGCTGTCTGCCAAAGAATTCCGCCAGTCCAAGATTTCGATATCCGACTTCACCGCAATTATCTTTACGGCACGCACTGCTATTGACCATTTCTTCCGCCTCTGTGAAGAAATGCGCGTCAATATCCCCGACACAATGAAATATTTCTGCACCACCGAAGCTATCGCCCTTTACTTGCAGAAATACATCCCCTACCGCAAGCGCAAGATATTTCACGGTCTTACTGGGCATCTTGATGATCCACAGCTTGTTGCATCTCTTGTTAAGCACAAAAAAGAAAAATTCATCTTCGCTGTCAGCGATGTGCACAACGATGATGCCAACATCCTTGATGCCAACAACATCAACTACACCAAAGCCGTGATGTACCGCACCGTCAGCAACGACTTCGGTCCCGATGAGCCTTTCGATTACGATATGCTCCTCTTCTTCAGCCCCGCCGGCATCACCTCTCTGCTCAAAAACTTCCCCAAGTTTGAGCAGAACGACATCCGCATCGGATGCTTCGGTGCCTCTACCGCACAGGCCGTTAAGGATGCCGGACTCCGACTCGACATCGAGGCCCCGTCCGTCAAAGCGCCATCAATGACCGCAGCTCTTGACAATTACCTGCGCGAAGAGCAGAAAAAGTGAACTCTCTGCGTTTATACAAAAAAGAAAAACTTCGTAGCCTAACGGCTATTGAACGATTATTTAGCCCCCGGAGCGTCTCTTCCGACTCTCCGGTGGCTGCCGTTATGGCATACCCTTGGCGCGTGGTCTGGTCCGTCAATCCCCATCGCCCCGAGGTGGCGCAATTCCTCATCTCCGTGCCAAAAAAACGCCTGCGCCACGCCGTGGACCGTGTGCAGATGCGCCGCAGATGCCGCGAGGCATACCGTCTCAGCCGTCACCTCCTCCCCTCTCCTTGTCCCGGCATTGACATTGCCTTTATATATGTGGCCGACGCCGTCACACCCTACCCCAAGACACTGCGCGCCATGACCAAAATGCTTTCCTCCATCTCCCAAGCCGTCCTCCCCCGATGAAAACGCTTGTTGACCTCCTGCGCCGCGTCATAGTCGGCATTATGCTCATCCCCATTTATTTCTACAAGGCGTGCATCTCCCCCTTCACGCCCCCAAGCTGCCGCTTTGTGCCCACCTGCAGCCAGTACGCCATCGAAGCCCTGCGCAAGTACGGCCCCATCAAGGGCTCTTGGCTCGCCATCCGGCGCATCCTTCGTTGCCATCCGTGGGGAGGAAGCGGGTATGACCCCGTGCCATGACCATGTGCAGCAATCTTTTTGGCGTATCCGATGCCCACACACATATATTAAAGCACGACGCCGTTGTCAACCGCTACCCGGGCGACCCCATGCCTCAGGGCTACACCTACAGCGTCGGCATACACCCGTGGCACACCGCCGACGCTTCGCCCGACCAATGGCAGCAACTTGAATCACTCGCCGCACGCCCCGATGTCGTAGCTATAGGTGAAACCGGCCTTGACAAACAAACCGCCGTACCCTTTCAAGTACAGCTTGACGCATTCCGACGACACATCGCCCTTAGCGAACGCTTCTCCAAGCCTCTCATCATCCACGATGTCCGCGCCCATCAGGAAATCCTTGCCCTTCACTCCGCCCTACGCCCCACCCAGCCATGGATCATCCACGGCTTCCGTGGCAAACCCGCTCTTGCCCGCATGTTCCTCAGCCAAGGCCTCTACCTCAGCCTTGGACCCCGCCACAACCCCGCCACCATCGCCATAATCCCCCCCGACCGCCTCCTCCGCGAAACCGACCAAATCTAATCCATCTGTAACACGATTATTCATGTTTCGTCACATTTTTGCAACTATTATTTAAATATTACATACCATTGTATATCTGCGTATTACATATTATTGTAACAACTCTGTAATAGTTTTAACACACATTAACGCAACAATTATTTGGATAATTCAATATTGCGTATCTTTGTAGATCTAAGTTACGAAAAGAGTGTAATTTATTGGAAATGAGCGTAGGTTAATTGCTCTTGAT
>HF985623.1 GCA_000431155.1 Bacteroides sp. CAG:927 | reverse complement strand
TTAGCCTATAATCAAATTTTTAACGAACTATTGTTCTGATGAAGTTGAGATTTATTGGGGTTCTGATTCGAATAAGGAATATCCGGTTGAATGTGCCAGAAGAGTATGCCCATATTGCAAAGGGAAAGGTGTTTTGTGATTTTCTTTAAACTAAAAATCGGGGTCACTTCACATGGCCTCGGGCCGAAATTGTTGAACGAAGATTATTTGACAAATCCCACTATAGGCCGGGAAGTGTCAGGGATGGGCTCAATGAAGTCAGGTATATCGGCGGCTTTGATCTTAATCAGGGCGTTTGGATCACTTACAGGATGGTTTGTGACGCGGACGGCCATGGCCGGGATGATTTCGGTCTGAATAAGATTGATTACATGACGGGCATTTCCGAAAGTTCTCTTACGGTTCTTGTAATCTTTACTTAGCCGTGTGCAAAGGGTGTCGCGTGCTTCAGGCGAGAGGCTGTAATGGTATCGCGAAAAGTATTTCTCAGCGATTTCAACAAGCTCTTCTTCTGTGAAATCTTCAAAAAGATAGATGTTGCTCTCAGGTATTCTTGATTTGAATCCCGGGTTCATGTCAAACATCCGCTTCATATCGTCGGGATAACCGGCGAGGACGAGCATCCAGTCGCGGTTGGTTTCATCGGCCAAAGCAGTGAGGAGTGTGTCAATAACAAACTTCCCGGGGTCGCGGGGATCATTGGGCTGGTATAGCTGATATGCCTCATCAATCAGTAGGATACCTCCCTGAGCCTCCTTTATGGCGGCAATGGTATTCTCAGCTTCGGAATTGTAGTTCTGGCCCAGCAGGGTGGCACGCTCACGTACAACGACATGACCTTTTGACAGCACACCTGCACGGTGGAGTATCATACCCATCATTTTTGCCACAGTGGTTTTCCCGGTGCCGGGCGATCCAAGAAACATGGCATGCAGGGGTGCGGATGTTGTGGGCAAGCCGCTCTCAGTACGCAGTTTGTTGAATCGGACAACACGTTCGTAAACAGTGAGTTTCGCTTTCACGGAACGAAGTCCTGTCAGATGGTCCAACAATGACGGCAGCAATATGTTCTGATGATCAGCGTCAGATGATTTGTCGGAATCATCAATATCGCAGCTTGCATTGGTGTTGACATCGGCAGCTTCATCTTCTGATTCAGAGCTTTTACCACAGTTTATAAACTCATCAAGAAGCTTAATGAATTTATCGTCTTCTTCTGATGCAGACTCATCACCCTCGGCACAGCCATCAGCCCATCGAGCGCCGGCAGCTTCAAGTGAATATTCTTCAAGAGGCTTTAAATATTTCCCGGACCATGTGCCTTGGTCGTTGTCGGCGTTGCTGTCAAATACAAATCCGGCAATGGGGTATTCCATGCACAGCAATTCGGCATAGAACACTCCATTGTATTCACTAATGGTTGTGAATGGAAATTCCACGAACCGTTCTCCGGATTTATAATGTTCCGAGTCAGTATATTGCGGCTCGCTGAAATTTATTTCAACGTACCGTCCGTTTGGATAGAAAAGCCTCATTTCCAGTTGTGGAAGTATGGAGGGTAACATGCTGCCAAATTTCTGTGTGATATTGAATCTCACATAATATTGTTGACAGTCTTCGGCTTTTACTGTCTTGTACAGCTCATCACCCCATGGGCAACGGATGCCGGCATCGCACACCGCATACCAATCTACAGGATGCGGAAGCGAATCTTTGTCAAAAAGATGGAACACTCGCTCATACAGAGTCTGTGATGCGGTGAGGTCGCTGACCAGCAGTTTGTATGTATTCCCGGGTTTTATTTCGTATGAATTGGCGGGGAAATATACATATTCATTTTTGAAAGAATCACTCTCTCTTAGACTGATTCTCGCGCTCTTTACAGCCACCTCACAGCGTGCGGTGACATCTACAAGCTGAAAGGCAACATTGCGTCTGGCACCCTTGCCGGACCGCTCATTCTCAATCTCTATTTTCACTGCCACACCTCCTAATGACCGATTCACCAAGAAATCGGTGCGGTTGTCATACGGGAACTGTTCAATGAATACCAAATCATCTATCTGGTCACAGTTGTAGGTATAGAATTGAATCTTACCTACGGATATTGGGGATTTTTGTTTCATATTCATACAGTTTTAAGGAGAGCTGAAAAGCCCTCCGGTAATTATTACTTCATTTTACTAATCACATTATTTTAACATCATCCGGAAGCCTTCCTCCGGAGTTGTCACCAGCATGTCAAAGAACTCTCTGTTCCGACTGCCGGGATAGCGATACGTAAGGACGCACCAATGGCTGTCGGAGCATTTCTGCGGTTGAAAAAATGTTGGTGGGAAAAAACTATGCGCACCTCATTTCCGCACCGGGAGGCGCGGACCCGCAAAATTTATTGCTGTTGAGATGCTGATGCTTCATAGTTGAAAATGAAGTAATTAAACTGTATGAAATAGGTTGTGCAACAATGGCGGCATAACCTATCATGTCGCAAAATTAGCAATTATTACCTAATCGGCAAAAATTCCGCAAATATTTTAGAATTAGTTGTAGCCGGTAAACAGCCACAGGATAAGCATGCGCTTAAGTCAATGCTAATTCTGTGCCTGTAAGTAGAATCTGATCGGGGCCTGGGAGGCAATTAGCGGGTCAGTAGGGCTTATGGTAGCGTAGCCATACAGTGTCGGCGCCTATTTTGTCCACGGCTTTAAGATGAAAGCGATAGGGAGTGTTGTTTGACTTTACGATGCCGTCAAAGACGGATGCCTCACCTTTGCGCCCATCTATGCCGGGACCAATTACGAGGCTTACTTCATCAACAAGTCCGGCAGCAAGAAATCCGCCGCATATGCATCCGCCTCCTACAACGGCTACCCGCTCAATGCCAAATGAGTCGTGTAGTGTTTCCATTGCATCCAGCAGATCAATTTGGTCTTTACCGGTTACAATATAGGATATGCCTTTTTTATTAAGATCCACGAGCGTTTCAGCAGGAGTGCTTTGGCTCATGATGACCAATACGGGATTGCCGTCAACATTGTTGCTGCCCCATTCAAGGCGACCATGGGTGTCAACGATAATTTCATAAATGTTGCTGTCAATGGCTGCGTGGTGCTGTTTCGGCAACAATTCGGTGACTGCCTTAGTTGGCTTTTCTCCAATTACAGCGGGACATTCTATGGCGGCCGTGACGCGACCGGTCAGTTTGGAACTTGGCTCAAATGATGCGAGAGCCTTATAATATTCGTCAGAACCGAGTTGTGCCACTACAGGACAATCAATACGACCGTCTATAGTGGTACTCATGTGAACTATTATTTGAGGTGTCATGATTATTGTGTTTATAATTGCTGTTTACGGAATTCTGAGAGTGACATACCGGTGTGTTTGCGGAAAAAACGGCACAAGTATGAGGGCGTGTTGAAATGGAGTTGGTGCGAAATCTGCTCTATTGACAACGAAGATGTGCGGAGAAGGTGCTTTATCTCCAAAACCAATTGTCGATTTATGGCTTCCTTGGGGCTTTCAAAGCAGATTTGCCGTATCAGCATAGCCAGATAGTTGGGAGTGATGTTTAGCCGGTCAGCATAATATGCCGTGTCATGGTGTTCCCGGAAATTGTCAGCGACAAGATTGTAGAATATCGAGCAGATTTTATCAGCATGAGTGCGTTCCTTGTTCAGAGTGCTCTTGCCATAGGTTATTTCCCATTGGCTGAAAAAATCAAGAATAAAGCCATGCAGCAGTGACGAGATAATTTCGCTTCGGTATCCGGCATCAGTGCCAATGACCGACTTTATAAGTCTTATCCACGGTAACGCGATACTGTCTATTTTCAAAACCGGTTGGATATATATGGCATCAAAAAAAGCATTGGGCATATTGTAGGTGGCGTTCTCGGCAAAGTTGCGGTCGATTATCAGATAGAAAGCTTTAAAATCAGGGGTCCTGTCCGAGACATTCGGGAACATGTCATTGGTTATTATCACACCGCTTCCTTTAGTGAATGGGAGTATATCTGAAAACACAGATAAGCAGGCGGATCCTTCAAGACAGTAGGCAACAGTCCACACCGGCGGCATTGTTTCATGTATTGTGTCAATTTCATACAGCGGGGATTCCCCGATTTTACAAATATGCTCCATGCTAAATATGCCTAATTATCATTTGTGAAACAAAAATAATAATAAAACAGTATGTAGCGTCAAATTTGTTATGAAAAGTGTCGAAAATCGCATTATTATGAAAAGTGTCGGCAGAAAAAATTGGAGTAACTTTGCAGACGTTTTTTGAAATAACAGTCAATCTTACCATATATGTGCAAAAAAATTATGCTTACAGCCATATTCTGTTCGCTGCTCGCAGCGGGCTGCAACAGCGGGCAGAATGGCGAAGAACAACGGGAACTGCCTGTTATGGCAGTTTCGCCGACAGACTCTGTAGCGATAACAGAGAAGTATTCGGCGACCATAGAAGGTCGTCAGGATGTTGAGATTTATCCTCAGATTTCGGGAAAGCTTACACGTATTTGTGTGAAAGAAGGCGATGAGGTCAAAGCCGGTCAATTGCTGTTTGTGATAGATCAGGTGCCATATCAGGCAGCAGTGAGGATTGCGGCTGCCAATGTCCGCGCGGCAGAAAGTCAGGTTGCCACAGCACGACTTGAGCGCAACAGCAAGAAAGCTCTTTATGAAGGGAAAGTGATTTCTGAATATGAATTGCAAACCGCACAAAATACACTGACAGCAAGCGAGGCGGCTTTGGAACAGGCTAAAGCAGCGCTTATTGACGCACGAAACAATTTGTCCTATACCGAAATTAAAAGCCCTGTAAAAGGTTCGGTAGGAGTGTTGCCATACCGAGTGGGGACACTCGTGTCGCCTCAAATGTCACAGCCCCTTACTTCGGTGAGCGATAATGAGGAAATGTGGGTTTATTTCTCTATGTCGGAAAAAGAGCTGCAGGGGCTTATGCGCAAGTACGGTTCACGGACAAAGACATTGGAATCGTTTCCGGTTGTATCCCTGTCACTCAGTGACGGAAACGTGTATCAACACACCGGCAAGATAGAGACACTTAGCGGAATTGTGAATCCGCAGACAGGTGCGGTCAGGATAAAGGCTGTGTTCCATAATCCGGAACGGCTGTTGCTCAGCGGCAGTACCGGCAACATTATGATGCCACATACCGAACGCAATGCCATAGTTATACCCAGAAACGCCACCTATGAGATTCAGGACAAGATATATGTTTACCGCGTGGTAGGCGGCAAGGCCGAATCAGTGGAGATAGAAGTGCTGCATATAGACGACGGCAACAGTTATATCGTGACCTCAGGTCTTAACGCCGGAGACAAAATTGTTACCGAAGGCGTTGGCACACTTCACGACGGACAAGAAATCAAAACAAGAAACGCAGCGGAATGAAACTTAAATTTTTTATTGACCGACCCATACTGTCAATCGTAATATCAGTAACCATCATGCTTCTTGGTATGGTGGGACTTATGACTCTGCCGGTAGAGCAATATCCCGACATCGCGCCGCCAACGGTAAATGTATGGGCAAGTTATCCCGGTGCGAATGCTGAAACTGTGCAGAAGAGTGTAGTGGTGCCGCTGGAAGAAGCGATAAACGGTGTAGAAGGCATGACATATATTACTTCGGATGCCTCAAATGACGGTAATGCATCGCTCATGATTTATTTTAAGCAGGGCACTAACCCCGACATGGCTGCTGTCAATGTGCAGAACCGTGTCGCCACTGCCCAAAGCCTTCTGCCTGCCGAAGTGGTACAGATTGGTATCACGACTGAAAAACAGCAGAATGCGGAGCTTAAAACCATCGCGCTGTATGATCCTGAGGGACGCTATACCCCTCAGTTTCTGAACAACTACATGAAAATCAATGTAGAGCCACAGCTCAAGCGAGTGCAGGGTGTGGGCAAGGTAATGTTTTACGGGTCACAATATAGCATGAGACTGTGGCTGAAACCTGACCGCATGGCTCAATACCGTCTTATCCCGGACGATATTTCAGCATTGCTCGCGGGACAGAACATTGAGGCCGCCACCGGTTCTTTCGGCGAGAACCATAACAATGCCAACGTATATACCATGAAGTATCGCGGACGCTTCTCAACTGTAGAAGAGTTTGGCAATATAGTTGTGAAATCGTTGCCTGACGGTGAAATCCTGAGGCTGAAAGATGTGGCGGATATAGAACTCGGAGACGAGGACTACAATTTCACCGGCACTCTGAACGGCCAGCCTTCATCAATGCTCTCAGTGTATCAGACAGCCGGCTCCAATGCATCGCAGGTAATCAACGAGATTGACAAAGTCTTGGACGAATGCTCAAAGGACCTTCCCAAGGAATTGGAATTCGTCACCATGAGCGATACAAACCGTTTCCTCTATGCCTCTATTCATGAGGTAATATGGGCTCTTGTGATTTCAATTGTCCTGGTGGTTCTTGTGGTTTATATTTTCCTTCAGGACTTCAAAGCAACCATGATACCGACAATAGCTATATTCGTGTCGGTAATCGGCACGTTTGGATTTATGGCTATAGCCGGGTTCTCGATCAACCTGCTTACGCTCTTTGCTCTTGTGCTTGCCATCGGTACGGTGGTGGATAATGCCATTATAGTGGTTGAAGCGGTACAGTCAAAATTTGATGCCGGTTACAAATCATCGTATATGGCGACCAACGATGCCATGAATGGCATAACATCGGCAATTGTGGTGTCAACCATTATTTTCATGGCGGTGTTTATTCCTACATCCATGATGGGAGGTACATCAGGCGCGTTTTACAAACAATTTGGTATAACAATGGCGGTGGCTGTAGGCTTGTCGGCGATTAACGCTCTTACACTTTCGCCGGCACTTTGTGCGCTAATGATGCGGCCGGCTGATGGCGATAAAGGGTTCTCCGCACGTGTCCGCAAGGCTTACAATGCCTCGTTCAATGCCATTTTGGAGAGATACAAAAACGGTGTACTGTTTTTCGTTCGCCGTCCAGTAGCAGCTTTTGCCGTACTGTTTGCCGGTATCGGTTTGCTTGTATGGTTCATGCGTACCACGCCTACCGGTTTTGTGCCTGATGAAGATACAGGCACTGTGATTCTGTCTCTGAACACCAAGCCGGGCACATCGGCGTTTAGAACACGTGAAGTGATACAGGATATAGACCGCCAGACCGCAAATATTGCGGGTATTGAATACCGTGGCGGGGTAAGCGGATTCTCGTTTTCAGGAACGGGTCCGTCAACGGGCATATTCTTTTTTTCACTCAAACATTGGGATGAACGAAAAGATGAAAATGAGAGTGTGGGGGCAATCATGGGACAACTTTATGCCATGGCCGATTCCATGCCTGATGCGGATTTCTTTGTGGCTACACCGCCTATGATTCCCGGTTATGGTATGAGCAGCGGTTTTGACCTCTATCTTCAAGACAGGGCAGGGGGTGACATAAATGAGTTCAAACGGATAGCAGATGAATTTGTGGGCGAGCTGAACAGCCGTCCCGAGATTGCGATGGCTTACTCGGCTTTTGATACTAAATATCCACAGTTCTGGGTGGATATTGATGCGGCGCAGTGCGAGCGTTCGGGCGTTTCGCCGGCGCAGGTACTATCGACCATGGCCGGATATTTCGGTGGCGGATATGTGTCAAACTTTAACCGTTTCGGCAAATTGTACCGCGTTATGATTCAGTCAGATCCCGCAACAAGAGTGACCCCTGAATCAGTAAAGCATTTTTATGTGCGCACGGGCAATGGCGAGATGGCTCCATTGTCGCAGTTCGTCACGTTGACCAAAACCTACGGACCTCAGTCGTTGTCGCGATTTAACCTATATAACTCAATAGCGATAAGCGGTACGGCTGCACCCGGATACAGTTCAGGTGACGCGCTCAATGCTATTGCAGAAACTGCGGAGAAAGTGCTTCCGCGAAACTATGGCTATGAGCTTGGCGGTATCAGCCGTGAAGAGGCATCTACAGGAAACAATGTGACGGTGATATTCGCTTTGTGTACCGTGCTCGTGTTCTTGATTCTTGCCGGACTGTATGAGAGTCTGGTTATGCCGCTTGTAGTGATAATATCCATACCGTGCGGACTGATGGGCAGTTTCCTTTTTGCCAAATTGTTTGGACTTGAGAACAACATTTACCTGCAAACCGGTCTTATCATGCTGATAGGACTTCTTGCAAAGACAGCAATACTTATCACTGAATATGCCGGTGAACGCCGCAAGAGTGGCATGACGCTCAAGCAGGCGGCCATCGGTGCTGCAAAAGCGCGTTTGCGTCCAATTTTGATGACGGCACTGACAATGGTGTTCGGTATGCTTCCGTTGATGTTTGCCTCGGGAGTGGGCGCTAACGGCAATTCCACACTCGGTACGGGAGCCGTGGGCGGTATGATTGTAGGCACACTCACGTTGCTGTTTCTCGTGCCGTCGCTATGGATGGTGTTTCAGAAAATTCAGGAGCATTTTAGCCCCGTGGAGCATCAGAAACCTGACTGGGCGATGACTGCAGAACTTGAACGGGTGGCCAGCCTCAAAAAACAGAAAGAAAATGAAGAATAAAATTATAATTGCAGCTCTTGCAGGAATTATGCTTAGTTCCTGCGGAGCCTATAAGAAATATCAGCCGGTCACTGCTGTAGATGAAAATCTTTACGGCATAGAGAGTCCCGGCCTTGACACGACATCCATTGCCAATATAGATTGGCGCGAGATGTTTACTGATAAATATTTGCAGAGCCTCATTGACTCAGCCCTTGTACACAACACCGATTATCAGGTGGCACAGTTGCGTACCGAGCAGACTATGGCATCGTTGGGCGCGGCGCGGCTGGCATATTTCCCCTCAATAAATTTGGGTGCTGATGGCAGTGTGTCAAAATATGACGGCTTGACAAGCAAGACCTGCAATATAGGGGCGAACGCGTCGTGGGAGGTTGACATATTCGGCCGTCTTACAGCAGCAAAGCGTGGAGCCGCAGCTGCCGCGGTGTCTGCTTCTGAAAGAGCGCAAGCAGTAAAAACACAGCTTGTAGCCACTGTAGCGACATCTTATTATTCGCTTATGATGCTCGACCGCCAGATTGAGATCGCAGACACTGCTCTCGCAAACTGGACAGAATCAATCAGAGTAATGGAGCTGCTCAAAGATGCCGGCAGAGCAAACGAGCCAGGAATTTTGCAGGCAAAAGCCAATAAAGCCGGTCTTCAGGCGGATATTGCGGCAATGAAAAAAAGCCGTAAGGAAATTGAGAATTCTCTTTGCGCTATTTTGGGCATGACACCATGCGACATAGTAAGAGGAAGTTTTGAAAATATATCGTTTACGGACAATTTTTCAACCGGACTGCCGGTGCAGCTTCTGGCAAACCGCCCGGATGTGCGTGCGGCAGAGATGGAGTTGACGCGCACACATTATGGCGTGGGAGAAGCACGGGCATCATTCTATCCCTCGCTGACGCTTGGCGGCACAGTGGGATTTACCAATAACGGCGGTGTCATTGTTAATCCCGGTCAATGGCTGCTGAATGCCGTAGGTCAGCTTGTTCAACCAATTTTCAACCGCGGACAGCTTCGGGCAAACTATAAGATAGCCGAGGCCGAGAGGAAAATTGCATTGCTTAACTTCAATCAGTTGCTCATCGATGCCGGCAAGGAGGTGAATAATGCACTCAATGACATTTCTTCTGCCCGTGACCGCCTTGGATATGTAAGGGAGCAGACAGGGTTGCTTGAGGATGCGGTAGTCAAGACGGAGTTGCTTATGCGCCATTCACCGACCAATTACCTTGAGGTGCTGACGGCACAGCAATCTTTGCTTGCAGCGCAGCAGTTGGAGGTGCAATGCCGTTATGACGAGATTGCCGGTATCATAACTCTTTATCACGCACTCGGAGGAGGAAGATGATAATCGTGATGCCAGAAGGATAGTACACCTTTAAACGATTGTTGTAATCAAAGGTAGGAGTCGCACACTGCAAGGCAGTGGTGCGACTTTGTGTTTTTTTGCATTGTTTGCGAGTCATTGAAATGTGCGGTATCGTAGCCATGAATGCGTCATTTTGCCGTATCTTATAATAAGATAACGCAACAATTGACCTATGGCAACGATAAAACTTAAATACAATCCATCAGCCCGAGAAGGAAAGGAGGGTGTCCTTTTCTTTCAAATAATTCATCAGCGGCAGGTAAAACGCATTTACCCAAATATCAATATATGCGATGAAGAATGGGACGCGGAACACAACTCAGTAATTATTCCGTCCACGGCAGATGCCAAAAGAATCGAATATCTGGTATCAGTAAACGAGTCGCTTAAAGAATGCCTGACAAGACTAATAGTATTGATTGCCGGGTTTGAGGCTAAAGGCTTTAAATATACGGTGCAGGATGTGGTCAATGCATTTAATGATTCGCGTACTGCTGAGGGAGTGGTTTGGTTCATGCGCAGGCTCATTGAAGAGATGAGGAAAATAGGTAAGAGATCTGCGGTAAAGCGTTTTAAGGCCACACTGAATAGCATATTGCGATACACGCAGGGCAATGAAGTGGACTGGAAGGATGTAACTCCTACATTTATTCTCGGATATGAGGAATTTTTGATGAAATGTGGATTGTGCCGTAATTCCACATCGTTTTATATGCGCAATCTGCGTACTATTTTTAACCGTGCTACAGAACAGAACTTTAAGACGGCTCACAATCTGTTTAAACATGTGTATATGGGCGTTGATAAAACAGTGAAGCGAGCGGTGGCACTTGACACGATACGACGAATCCGGGACATAGATCTCTCCGCCCATCCGTCACTTGATTTTGCACGCAAGGTGTTTATGTTTGCTTTTTACACTCGCGGTATGTCGTTTATTGACATAGCTTTTCTTAAAAAGAAGGACATTAGTAACGGTGTGTTGACTTATTCGCGCAGCAAGACGAAGCAGCATCTCAGTGTGAGAATAGAGCCGGCAACAAGGAATTTGATTGACAGTTTCGGAAATAATGAAACATCCTTTCTCCTACCGATAATTACTGATGAATATGGTGATTACGAGCGGCAGTATGAGAATGCGTATTACCGTGTGAACCGAAATATACGAAAGGTAGGTGAAATGCTCGGGCTGGAGACAAAACTGACATTGTATGTGGCCCGTCATGCCTGGGCCAGTATAGCACACTCAAATAATGTGTCGGTGTCAACTATCAGCAAAGCTATGGGGCATGATTCGGAGCGAACGACTATTATTTACCTGCAGTCGCTTGACTCGTCATCGGTTGACAAAGCTAACGGCGACATCATCAGAATGATGGATGACGGGAATATTAAATAATGAGGATTGGTGCGCGGTTGTTT
>HF985622.1 GCA_000431155.1 Bacteroides sp. CAG:927 | reverse complement strand
CCTCGGAGCCACTAAAAAATAACCGAAGTATTGTTTATATAAAAATCAAAAAATAATTATTTTTGCGGAATATATTTTCCAAATATCCAACGACGGCATAGAGATGCCCTAATAAACTGATCATTTCAAATTAAGCCATGTAAACTTTTTCGTATGAAAAAATTCACATTTTTTCTGGCACTGATGTTTGTAACATTCAGTGCATTGGCACAAATCACCCATATGCAAGGAACGGTGATTTCGCAAGACGACGGTGAGCCGATAGTAGGCGCAACAGTAACCGTTGACGGCACAAAAACAAAAGTTGTGACCAATATTGACGGTAAATTCACACTAACCGGTCTTACGGCAGCCAACAAGTCTATAACAGTGACTTACGTGGGATGCGCACCACAAACGGTGAAGATAGCACCCGATGTGACAATCAAGCTCCTAACGCAATCGCATCTGATGGATGAGGTGGTGGTGACAGCTTTCGGCAAACAGAAGCGAGAGTCATTCACCGGCTCAGCGAGCGTACTAAAATCAGAAGACATTCAACTGCAGCAAGTCAATGACCCTATTTCGGCACTTGACGGCAAGGTAGCAGGTCTGTCAATGATAGAATCCAACAACCCATCGGATGAAGCATCCATAATAATACGCGGTATAGGCTCAATCAATGCGGGCACCTCTCCCCTTATAGTAGTGGACGGATTGCCCTACTCCGGTTACATGCGTGACATCAATCCGGCCGATGTTGACAACATTTCAGTGCTCAAAGATGCCGCATCAACGGCACTGTACGGAGCACGTGCAGCCGGCGGTGTGATAATGATAACCACCAAGAATGCCAAGCGAGGCAACACTACCATATCACTTGACATGAAGTGGGGAGCAAACACTGACGGTCTGCAGGATTATGATGTGATAGATAATCCGGGCGAATACTATGAGGCCCATTATCTGGCACTGCGCAACTATTATATGTACGGCCAAGGCCAAAGCTTCAGCCAAGCACATGCCAATGCCAACAACACCTTGGGCAAACCGTCCACACAAGGCGGTCTTGACTATATGGTATATTCTGTTCCGGCCAACCAGTTCCTTATCGGAACCAACGGACGCCTTAATCCCAATGCTACTTTAGGCAACCGAGTGGCATACAACGGAAACATCTACACACTCTCTCCCGACCGGTGGCGTGACTACGGTATCCGCACCGGATTTCGTCAGGAATACAATCTTGCTCTTTCGGGAGGCAATGAACGCTCATCGTTTTATGCAAGCCTCGGTTATCTTGGCAACGAGGGCATAAGCTACGGTTCAAAACTTGACCGTTACAGTGCCCGCTTCAAAGCTGATTACCAAGCGTTCTCATGGTTGAAAGTGGGAGGTAACGCAACCTACACCCACACATCATCCGATGCCCAGAATGCAGCATTCTCAATATGCCACAGCATAGCACCGATATATCCGCTGTTTGTGCGTGACGGCATGGGACGCATACTTACGGATTCGCACGGACCGCGTTATGACTATGGTGACGGCGAAAACGGAGGAATACAGCGCGGTATCGAGAAATCGGGCAACTCGATTCAAGATGACCTGCTTAATGAGAACAACATGACAAACAACTCGTTCAACATTCAGGGTTTTGCCGATTTCAGCTTCCTGAAATACTTCAAGCTGACTGTGAACGGAAGCGTTTACAATCATGAGTTCCGCTCCAAGGTAGCCACCAACCCCTATTACGGCTATTCAAAAGAAGGTGACAAAGGAACCACATCCGTGGCACATTACCGCAACAACGAGACCAATTTCCAACAGTTGCTCAGCTTTGACAAGACTTGGGGCCAACACAACCTCAATGCACTCATAGGACATGAATACAGCCGCCTGAGCGACACGGAACTTTTCGGCAACAAGAGCAATATAGCCATGTTCGGCCAAAATACAGAGCTTGACGGCGCGATCATCAACGGTTCGCTCGGCTCCAGCTCAAGCATGTACAATATAGAAGGATTCTTTGCCCGCGCACAGTACGATTACGCATCGCGCTACTTTGCATCGGCATCGTTCCGCCGTGACGGAAGCTCACGCTTCCACCCGGATCACAGATGGGGTAATTTCTGGTCATTGGGCGCAGCATGGATTATAAACAAAGAGTCATGGTTCCCTAAAAATCCCATGATAAACATGCTTAAGGTGAAGATGTCGTATGGTGAAGTCGGCAACGATGCAATAGGAAACTTCCGCTATACAGACTATTATTATATTGACAACTCAAATGACGAGGTGGCATTAGTGTTCTCCCAAAAAGGTAATCCCGACATAACATGGGAAACCACAGGGTCGTTCAATGCCGGCGTTGAGTTTGAGTTCTTCAACAACCGCCTGCAAGGCGACATTGAATATTACCGCCGCAAGACCACCAATATGCTCCAGTTGTTTGATGTGCCTACCAGCTTGGGGTACAGTTCATATTACGACAACGTGGGCGATATGGTGAACCACGGTCTTGAGATGGAGCTGTCGGGTTCGGTAATCCGCACCAAGGATATAGACTGGAGCCTGAATATGAACCTATCGTGGCAAAATAACGAAGTGACACGCCTTCCCGATTCACGCAAACAATCAAAGTTGGGTGATGCAGAGGGTTATGTTGACGGCTGGAATTTTGTGGGCGAAGGACTTCCGATGTACACATGGCGCATACCGCGTTATGCGGGCGTAAACAGTGCCGGCAAATCACTGTTCTATCTTGAAGACGGTGTTAGCACCACTACCGAAATAGCCAACGCAGCCTATGTGAACTGCGGCTCGGCATTGCCCGACGTGTTCGGCGGCTTCGGAACCACCTTGCGCCTGTTTGGCTTTGACCTTTCGGCACAATTCAATTATTCAATTGGCGGCAAGAAACTTGATACCGGTTATCAGGGTCTTATGACTCCGCCGTCGTTGGGTGCCACCGGCTCCAACATTCACCGCGATGTGTTCAAGTCATGGTCGCCCGAGAACCCGACAAGCGACATACCAATATGGCAGTACAGCGACAACAGCACAGCAGTGACAACAGACCGTTTCCTGACAGATGCCAGCTATCTGTGGTTCAAGAACCTCAACATAGGCTATTCACTGCCAAAGAAACTGCTTGACAAGATGCATTTGCAGAAATTCCGCGTGTATTTTGCCTGCGACAATATTTACTACTGGTCCCAACGACAAGGGTTTGACCCGCGCCAGAGCATGCTGTATTCATCAGAAGGCGGCTACTCACCAATGCGCACATTTATGGGCGGAATCAGCATCCAGTACTAATCTCAATCAAGAATTCAGAACATGAAAACATCAAGAATACTATCATATCTGCTGAGTTCGTCAATAGCCTTGGTTACAATGACGGGGTGCATGGATGATCCTGTTCCCACCAGCGGCGCCACTCAGGAACAGATAGAACAAGCGAGCAAAGATGGTCTTGCGAATGCCATCACCAAATATATCAATACGGGATCAAACAGCTCATATTCTGATATAGGTTACCCGCAACAGATGATTTATCGTGATGTCATGATAGCAGACATGCCAATCAAAGACCCATCATATTACTATTTTATGGATTATCTGGAGCCTCTGTACATCGGCGATTACCAGCTCCAAACAGATTTTTGGCAACGCTACTATTACCTCATCAAGAAATGTAATATATGCGTTGGCGCATGCTCTGACAGCAGCGAAGACGCGCTCAACCTTGCCACCGGACTGGTGTACCGCGCACTGGCATACCTTGATTTGGCACGCTGGTATGAATTTCATGATTCGGGTGTGGCTGCCATAGACAATGATGCAGCATCCAAAGGCATCAAGGGACTGACAGTGCCTATCGTTACAGAGAACACGACAGAGCAACAGGCATTTGCCAATCCGCGTGCGCCGTTTTATGAGATGTACCGTTTCATTCTGACCGACCTCAACCGTGCAGAACGTGCAATGTCCAAGGTGTCGGAGACCCCTGAGATAAACAAGCCGTCCCTTGCCACCATATACGGAATGAAAGCCCGTCTATGGCTTGAGATAGCGACCCGCTTCCGCGACTATCCTGAAGATCTGGCCGAACAGATTGCCAATGACAATGTCAGCTATGAGAATGTGCTTGGTCCGGGCTATGCACTTGACCCGCTTGGAGTGACAAGTGCCAACGATGCCTACCGTCAGACGATAGTAAATGCCCAAAAAGTCATAGATTCAGGAGCCACTCCAATGACCGAAGATGAATGGCACAGCGTGACTTCGGGATTCAACACCCCGACTTCGGCATGGCTGCTGGCAATACTAATGAGCAGCTCGGATGTAATGGTGACAAGCAACACATGGAAATCATGGGTATCGTTCATGGCACCTGAGGCCAAATACGGAGTATCGTCCACCGAATATGGCGCACAGCACATGATAGACAAAACGCTGTATGAGGCAATGTCGGACAATGACTGGCGCAAACGCACATGGATAGATCCGGAACTGTTTGAAGCAGCGGCCTCTGATGAATCGGTATTTACCGATAATTATAGTCATCTTACTTCCATGAGCTATGACGAATGGCTGAACAATGCGCCTTATGTGGGATTCAAATTCCGTCCGGGCGCAGGAGAAAGAAACTCTGCTACCACAGGTAACAAGGTGGCAATACCGCTGATGCGTGTGGAAGAGATGTATTTCATACTTGCAGAAGCCAAAGGAAACCTCAACGGAGTGGGAGCAGGCGTGGCCGCCCTCAACTCGTTCATGAACACCTACCGCTATACAGAAGCGACCTACAGTTGCGTAGCAGGATCACTGGAAGATTTTACCGAAGAACTCATCAAGCAAAAACGCATCGAGCTGTGGGGCGAAGGCCTATCACTGTGGGATATACGCCGTCTGCGCATGGCAGTGACACGCGGTTATGAAGGCACCAACCACCTTGAACGCTTCCGCTACAATTCAGAGAAAGGATATGTGCCGGGCTGGAGCACCATGTTTATACCGCGAAGAGAAAATGACCTTAACTCCCAGTGCAAGCTCAATCCTGACCCATCATCAAAATTCACTCTTTGGGTAGAATAATCATCTATTTATTGAATCGTTACAATGAGAAATATAAAATTATCGGCCATATTCGCCATTGCCGCAGTAACAGCCCTGTGCAGTTGCTCATCGCATGACTGGAATCCCGGCCCGGCCGAACCGGAATCAAATGTGGGAGTGTTTTTCTCAACCGACAACCCATCCTATTGCACAGTAGAGGTCAATGACAATCCCACCATAGATGTGGTGATACGCCGCGTGAAATCAGAAGGCGCCGTATCGGTGCCCATAACCTCGCAAGTGTATCTTGACGGCGAGCTGCTTGAGGATAAAGCCGGAATGGAGTTTCCTGCCGCAGTGGATTTTGCTGACGGAGAGAGCGAAGCCATCTACTCAATCAATGTGCGGAATATGCAACAACGCCAGGAAGTGGAGATGAAGCTGTCGGTGGCACCGGAATATGTGCATACATATGCCGCAGGAGTGAGCGTTTACACGGCCAAAGCCTTGGCATCGGAATGGGACGCATGTACCACCACGTTCACTGTCTATGACAACATCACTTCCTATACCACACCCTATGACAACATATCCGGTACTGTAGAACATTTCCGTGGCTCAAACCTGTACAGAATACCCAATTTCATGAACAGCGGCTTCACATTCCGCTTCTCAACATCGGATCTAGGATTTGGTGCAGTTGAAAATGACTATGTAATTGTGCCCCAATCGGGTGAGTACAAACTAATGACAGAAGTGCTCACTGACTGGGAAGATTACGGCGACCACCCGTATATGCTCTATAATCCGGAAGATGACTCTTATCCCAGCTTTGTGCTTACAAAAACATCAACCGGAGAAACAGAAACGCTGTATTATCCGCTCATCAGCCAGTATTACGACAACAGCTCTTACTGCTCGTATGTGAATATTCCTACCGACGGTCAGGATTGCTTTGGCTGGATGAATTTCTATGGATTCCTTGACGAGGGTCTTGAATCATATTCACCGTATCTGTATATAGCCTGGTATTGGGACCAACCCACTGAATAATTTTAGAATTAGACATATACTTAGAAATCATGAAACTATCATACATATTGCCAATAGCAATTACTGCCGCAATGGGAGCGGCACTTGTAAGTTGCAGCAGCAATGATCCGGAGCCGGTGGAAATTGACTTTCCGGAAAAGACGGGTCTTGAAGTGACCGGACAAACGCCCAATTCACTTGACTTTTCATGGCAGAGCATCAAAGGTGTGAACCAGTACGGATATGAACTGTATCATCCGGACGGCACCAAGGTGATTGCCGATGTGACACAAAACACATACGCAAGCTTTACAGACCTTGAACAGAATACATTGTACACACTTAAAGTGTATGCATACGCTCCTATTCCGGGCAATCAGAGTGCCATCTACACACTTCAAGCAAAAACCGGCTCACAGATACCGTTGGCCACACCTGCCAACCTTAATGCCGTGATAGAATCAAACGGCGATGTGACAGTGAGCTTTGAAAGCGTGGAACATGCCGATTACTACCAATATGAGCTGACTTCATCGCTTGTATCGCAATCGGGAGAATGGACTGAGACGACCAATACACTCACCGGTCTGTCAACCGATACTTATACTCTTACAGTTGTGGCACATTCCTATGACTCGGAATACTGCATGTCAGGAGCAGCCACCACACAATTCACTCTGGAGCAGACGATGCTTGCAACTCCTGCCAATCTTGTTATAAGCCAGGATGTGAGCTACTCGGCAGAGACATATATTGATTTTGATGCTGTGCCCAATGCCGATTATTACCGTTACACAGTGAGCGGTTCAGAGTCGTTGAGCGGTGAATTCTACAGCAACCAGAACAATCTGCTTATTCTCCCGGGCGAATGCACCATAAGCATAACAGCGGTGTCAAACAACGCACTGTTCATGGAATCAACCCCTGCAACCGCCACTTATACTGTTCAAAAAGGAGAGGTAGGCATTCCCACAATCAACAGTGTGACCGTGAATGCCGATGGCGTGCTGACTGTTGATCTCACACCCGGAAGCCACAACGAGTATTACTATGCATACGTCTTATGCTACAATACTGATGTTATACATGAGGGTTATCTGGGAGATGATTTGACATTCACAATTCCCGATTACGATGGCGGAAAGTATTCAATATATCTCCTGCCGTGGTGCAGCGACACATCCTACTACGGAGATTCATCGGGCTTTGGCAGCTGGACTCCATGGTTTGATTTTGAATAAATTCAACCGATAATAAAAATGCAGGCTCTTGACGAAAGGGCCTGCATTTTTTTGTTCTTTAAAGGGGTTTAATTATTACTCCCACTCGATGGTGGCTGGCGGCTTGGAGGAGATGTCGTAGGTTACACGATTAACGCCACGGACCGAATTAATTATCTTATTGGAAACTTCGGCCAAAAACTCATACGGGAGATGCGCCCAGTCGGCTGTCATAGCATCGGTGGATGTAACGGCACGTAATGCCACGGCGCGCTCATAGGTGCGCTCATCACCCATCACACCTACGCTCTGCACTGGCAGAAGTATAACGCCTGCCTGCCAAACCTTATTGTAAAGGTCATGGTCACGGAGACCTTGTATGAATATATGATCGGCTTCCTGAAGGATGCGCACTTTTTCGGGTGTAATGTCCCCAAGGATACGAACTGCCAAACCGGGGCCAGGGAAAGGATGGCGTGTGATAAGGTGTTCAGGCATGCCAAGCTCACGGCCAACGGCACGAACCTCATCCTTGAACAGCAGACGGAGCGGCTCGCAAAGCTTGAGATTCATCTTCTCAGGCAATCCGCCTACATTGTGGTGACTCTTGATGGTAGTTCCTGTGATTGAGAGTGATTCTATGCAATCAGGGTAAATAGTGCCCTGACCGAGCCATTTCACATCCTTGAGCTTGCGGGCTTCCTGATCAAAGACATCTATAAATCCTTTGCCGATAATTTTACGCTTCTTTTCGGGGTCAGTGACACCGGCAAGCTCGGTAAAGAATTTTTGGGAAGCGTCCACGCCGATAACATTGAGGCCAAGACACTCATAGTCGCGGAGCACATCCTGAAACTCGTTTTTACGAAGCATGCCATGGTCCACGAATATGCAAGTGAGATTTTTGCCAATGGCCTTGTTGAGCAATACGGCTGCAACAGAACTGTCAACGCCGCCGCTGAGACCGAGCACAACCTTGTCATTGCCAAGTTGCTGACGAAGCTGGGCCACTGTGGACTGAATGAATGAAGCAGCACTCCAATCCTGTTTTCCGCCGCAAATATCCACAACAAAGTTGCGGAGAAGCTGCATGCCACACTCAGAGTGGAACACTTCGGGATGGAACTGAACGCCCCATAACTTTTCGCCGTCGGCCTGATAAGCGGCAACGGGTACTTTTTCGGTGGAAGCAATGATTTTGAAATCCTGCGGAAGCGCGGTTATGGTGTCGCCGTGGCTCATCCACACTTGAGCACCGGGTTCAATGCCATGCATAAGCGGATTGGCCTCGTCAATCCATTGGAGGCGGGCACGGCCATATTCGCGGGAATCGGCGGGTTCAACCGCACCACCGCAGCTGTAGGCCATAAATTGCGCACCATAGCATATGCCCAGTATCGGATACCGTCCACGAATGGTGCTTAAATCAATTGAGAATGCCTTTTTGTCATACACCGAAAACGGCGAACCGCTCAAAATCACTCCGATAACGGAGGGGTCGTCAAGCGGCATTTTGTTATAAGGCAGAATCTCGCAATACATGTTGAGTTCGCGCACACGCCTGCCTATAAGCTGGGTTGTTTGCGAACCGAAGTCAAGAATTATAATTTTTTCCTGCATAACGATGTTTTGGGGAAACTGAAATTTCCCGCAAATTTACAAAATTTTCATCACATACCGAGCTTTGGACGGAGATATTCGGCAGTGTAGCTTTCAGTGCAGCGGGCCACCTGCTCGGGAGTGCCCTGAGCCACAAGGTTGCCACCGGCATCTCCACCTTCGGGACCAATGTCAATAACATGATCGGCACATTTGATCACATCGAGATTATGCTCAATGATCACTACGGTATGCCCCTTGGCCACAAGCCGGTTGAAAGCATCCATAAGAATACGAATATCATGGAAATGCAACCCAGTGGTAGGCTCATCGAAAATGAACATGGTGGGGCCGGCATTGTCCATGGAGAGATAATATGCCAGCTTTACGCGCTGATTCTCACCACCGGAGAGAGTGGAAGAACTTTGGCCGAGTTTTACATATCCGAGACCGACATCCTGCAGCGGACGGAGCCTACTGACGATACGGCGCTCAACCGAGCCATCGTGAGCCGAGAAAAATTCAATAGCCTCGTTGACTGTCATGTTGAGCACATCGTTGATATTCTTGTCATGATAGGTAATGTCAAGCACATCACGCTTGAAACGCTGTCCGTGACATTCCTCGCATTCAATGGTAATATCGGCCATAAACTGCATTTCAATGGTGATAGTACCCTCGCCTTTACAAGCCTCACAACGGCCACCTTCGGTATTGAAAGAGAAATATCCGGGTCCGAAACCCATCTGCTTGGCAGATTGCTGATCGGCAAACAGACGGCGTATCTCGTCATACGCCTTGACATAAGTGGCAGGATTGCTTCGCGACGAACGCCCTATGGGGTTCTGATCAACGAACTCCACACCCGATAAACGATGCAGGTCACCGACAACAGCTGTGTGCAAGCCGGGGGCATCGCAAGGATTATCAAAATGACGCATCAAGGCTCTGTATAAAATATCACGCACCAAAGTGGATTTGCCGGAACCGCTCACTCCAGTGACTACCGTCAAGACATTAAGCGGAATTTTAACATCAATATTTTTGAGATTGTGTTCTTTGGCACCTTGCACTTCAATATAATCACGCCATTTGCGGCGGGAGGACGGTACAGGAATAGACAACTCGCCTGTGAGATAGCGGGCTGTGTAACTTTTATGGTCATGCTCCAGATTGTCAATGGGGCCTTTATATACAATTTCACCTCCATGACGGCCGGCTTCAGGACCAACATCAATAATCCAATCGGCAGCACGCATTATATCCTCGTCATGCTCTACCACAACCACAGTGTTCCCAAGCTGCTGAAGTTTGCGGAGCACGGAAATCAGGCGGTCGGTGTCACGGGAATGCAAACCGATACTCGGTTCGTCAAGGATATACAACGAGCCTACAAGAGAACTGCCGAGAGATGTGGCAAGGTTTATGCGCTGGCTCTCGCCTCCGGACAATGTGTTGCTCAAACGGCTGAGAGTGAGATAGCCAAGGCCGACATCACGCAAGAAACCTATGCGGTTGCGTATTTCCACAAGCAAGCGTTTTGCTATAGCAGCATCGGTGTCGGACAGCTGCAGATTGTCAAACCATACAGCGAGCTGACTGATAGGCATGTCGGCAAGTTCGGCTATATTCTTTCCACCAACCTTGACCCACATTGCATCCGGGCGCAATCGCGAGCCGTGACACCGGGGACAAACAGTGCGACCTCGATAACGTGCAAGCATGACCCTATACTGCACCTTGTGCTGCTGACTCTCAACCATGCGGAAAAAGCCATCAATTCCCTCCCAAGAGCCTTTGCCATGCCAAAGAATGTCTTTTTCATCCTGCGTAAGCTCGGCATAGGGACGATGAATGGGGAAACCAAGCGATGACGCCCGGGCAATAAGCTCCTCGCGCCACAATCCCATTTTTTCGCCACGCCAGCACACTACTGCGCCATCAAATACCGACCGCTGCGGATCAGGTACCACGAGACGCTCATCAATGCCCTGCACTCGCCCGAGCCCTTCACAAACCGGACAAGCCCCGTAGGGATTATTGAAATTGAACATCTGCTCAGTAGGCTCAACGAAAGTGATGCCATCGGCTTCAAATCGGCTTGAAAACCTATGCAATATGACTCCAACATCAGTCCAAACCAACAAAGCGGACGCGCCACCCCCTTCAAAAAAAGCAGTTTCAACAGAATCGGCAAGACGGCTCAATTCGTCCCCGTCATGCGCAACCGCAAGACGGTCAACAAGGAGCATGTATCCATCGGGGGAAAGAGGCGGATTCTTTTCATCAGCAAGAAGATCCGAAATCTGCACAAAACTGCCATCAGGCGTGACAAGCCGTGAAAAACCGGCCTTGAGATATACATCAAGCTGAGTAGCGAACCGTCGTTTTTCAGGTATAACGATTTCGGCAGCCACAGCCAAACGTGTGCCTTCAGGGTAAGATACAGCAACATCCACCACATTGTCGGCAGTATGTTTTTTGACCTCAGAACCGCTTTCGGGAGAATAAGTGCGTCCAATACGGCCAAAAAGCAATCGGAGATAATCATATATTTCGGTTGCCGTGCCGACAGTGGAGCGAGGGTTGCGGGTATTTACTTTCTGCTCAATGGCAATGGCCGGGGGCAAACCTTTGATCATGTCACATTCGGGTTTTGCCATTTTCCCCATAAACTGCCGTGCATAAGCACTCAAGCTCTCCACGTAACGACGCTGCCCTTCGGCATAGAGCGTGTCAAAAGCGAGTGAAGATTTGCCGGAACCGGAAAGACCGGTAACGACAATAAGCTTATTGCGCGGAATCTCAATGTCAACATTCTTGAGATTGTTTACCCGCGCACCTTTAATTATTATATCGGAATTATGTGTAGCTTTTTTTACCATAGACTTGCAAAATTACTGAAAATCCGCCTAAATACTTCCCTACTCAAGTTTTAATTAGCAAAACTTAACAGCATATAGGGATTTTATTTGCAGGATATGAAAAAATGTGTGTATATTTGCACTGAATTTTCCGAGGTCCACGTGGCCAGACATGCCGGCAGTTGTGCCAAGTGTCACAATTCCATTCTTAATTCCATAAAAATCAAAAAAATTCCCCTCAGGCGGCAATTGCCGACACGAGTACGGCACAGAGATGCGCCCCTTGGGTGTGCAGCAATAAAGCCGCGAAGTCAGAATTGAACAAATCTGACTCCATATTTCCAATATCTAATTTATGTACAGTATTTCCAAACTTCAAGCTATGCCTGAGCAAGAGCTCAAGGATATAGTGGATCAGATGGGCATCAAAAAAGTAAACACGGCTGACAAAGACGAAATGGTGTATGCTATCCTTGACCAGCAAGCCATCAACGCCGCTTCTACCGCCACCGAGCGCAAACGCAAAAATGATGCAGACGCTCCCAAGCCCAGACGCGGTCGTCCGCCAAAAAACGATGCCAAAAAGAAAGAAGCAGACAAACCCGCTGAAGCTGAAGTCAACACACCGGCTGAAGATACAGCTGCAAAATCCGAGCCAGAAAAGCCTAAACGTACCAGAAAAGCCAAACCCGCAGCAGAAAAAAGTGCGGAAAGCACAGAAACTGAAAAAACTGCAGAGCCGGAATCAGTGCCTGCGGAGATTGCGCCAAAAGAAGAACAGCCCCGCAAGAACCGCCGTGCGCGAGTGAAGAACGTGCAGTCAGAGCAGCAGGAACCTGTGCAGGAAGAAAAGACTCCGGACACTCAGGAACAGCCCGCACCAATTAACGCTCAGGAAAACGAGAGACAGCCGCAATCGGAGGAAGAACCGCAAACCAAGTTGCAACCGACACCCAACGAGGAAAATCAGCAACCGCAACAAAACAATGAGCGCCGTCGCGGCGATTTCCGCCCCAATCCCGACAGCTCACTGGGAATGTTCTTTCCCCGTGGCGAAGGACGCCGCTTTGTGCCGCGCTCGCAGCGCGAAAAAGAAGAAGCTGCCGCCCAAGCAGCTCAGGCAGCCGCCACAGCTCCCATCACACTGGCTGAACCATGGCAAATGGAGAAACAACAGCAACAGGGGAAAAATCGCAAGAACAAAAACCGCAACAACAACCAAAATAATCAGAACAACCAAAACAACAACCAGCAACGCCAAGAACCACAGTATAATTTTGAAGATCTGATACAAACCAGCGGCGTGCTGGAGATTATCCCCGAAGGTTACGGATTTCTGCGTTCCAGCGACTACAACTATCTGTCGTCTCCCGACGATGTGTATGTAACGCCGCAGCAAATCAAATTTTACGGACTGAAGACCGGTGATGTGGTTGAGGCCACCATCCGTCCGCCTAAAGAGGGAGAGAAATATTTCCCGATGAGCAAAGTACTTAGTGTCAATGGCCGTTCACCCGAATTTATTCGTGACCGTGTACCGTTTGAGCATCTCACGCCTTTGTTCCCCGACGAGAAATTCAATCTTACCTCAGGCCGCACCTCCAATATATCCACCCGCGTAGTGGACATGTTCTCGCCCATAGGCAAAGGACAGCGCGGACTTATCGTGGCACCGCCCAAAACCGGTAAGACCATATTGCTTAAAGATATAGCCAACGCCATTGCCGCCAATCATCCGGAAACTTATATCATGATATTGCTCATTGACGAGCGACCTGAAGAAGTTACCGACATGAGCCGCAGCGTGAATGCCGAGGTTATCGCCTCAACATTTGACGAGCCTGCCGACCGTCATGTGAAGATAGCAGGCATAGTGCTTGAAAAAGCTAAACGCCTTGTAGAATGCGGACATGATGTGGTGATACTTCTTGACTCCATAACCCGTTTGGCCCGCGCATACAACACCTGCGCTCCGGCATCCGGCAAAATATTGTCGGGTGGCGTGGATGCAAACGCCCTGCAAAAACCCAAACGATTCTTCGGCGCAGCCCGCAACATTGAGAACGGGGGATCGTTGACCATCATTGCCACCGCACTTACCGAAACAAGCTCCAAGATGGACGAAGTGATATTTGAGGAGTTCAAGGGCACCGGCAATATGGAGCTGCAGCTTGACCGCAAGCTTAGCAACAAGCGCATATTCCCTGCCGTGGATATCATGGCCTCGTCCACCCGCCGCGACGACTTGCTGCTTAACGATGAAACGCTCAACCGCATGTGGATTCTGCGCCGCTTCCTCAGTGACCGCAACAGCATTGAGGCTATGGAATTTATAAAAGACCGCATGGAACGCACTTCGTCAAACGAGGAGCTGCTCCGCACCATGGGCGACTGATGACTACCGCACTGCTCATATCCACCTACAACAGCCCCGATTTTTTGCGGCTGTGCCTGAGCAGCGTGCTTGGACAAAGCGTATTGCCCGATGAAATATTGATAGCCGACGACGGCTCAACCGACCTTACAGCACGCGTGGTAGAGGAATTTTCCGCTGCAACGCGTGCTACCGTAAAACATATATGGCATGAGGACAAGGGATTTCGGCTGGCTGCAATTCGCAACAAGGCGATAGCGGCGGCCAAGTCAGACTATATAATCCAGATTGACGGTGACATAATACTGCACAAGGAGTTTATAGCCGACCATATAAAGTTTGCACGTAAGGGAAGTTTTGTTACGGGAAGCCGCACGCTTCTTGACAAAGAGACTACCGCAGGATTACTAAGGCTTCCTCCATGGTCAGAGTTACCGATGCTCAAAGGCGGAAACAGGCTGCCATGGCTCACACCACTGATGGCAAATTTGCGAAGCAAAAACGGAATGTATGTGCGCGGATGCCACATGGCATTCTGGCGTGAAGATCTGATGAACGTGAACGGCTACAATGAAGACATATCGGGGTGGGGACGCGAAGATTCTGAAATAAGTTTCCGACTCATGAACAGCGGATTAAAAAAACGGTTCATAAAATTTGCGGCACTTGAATACCACCTGTTTCACCCCGAGGCATCAAGAGCGATGGATGCAACAAACATTGCCATAATGCAGCGTGCGCGTGACGGCAAGACCACCAGAATACCTAACGGAATAATCAAAGAATGAGCCAACCGCCCAAAATATCCATCATAATGCCGGTGTACAATACGCAACAGTATTTGCCACAGGCTATTGACTCAATAATCAGCCAGACCTTTACTGACTGGGAGCTGCTATTGCTAGATGACGGCAGCACAGACCGGTCGGGCAAGATATGTGATGATTATGCGGCCAAAGACAGCCGCATACGAGTGATTCACAAATCAAATACCGGGCTTGCCGACACGTGCAATCTTGGTATCGCCAATGCGCGTGCAGAGCTACTTGGTTTTGTAGATGCAGACGACTGGATAGAACCAAAAATGTTCCAAACCTTATATGAGGACATTACTAGAGAAAATGCTCAAGTTGCTATATGCGGGTATATCTATGAATGGCGTCATCTCTCCAAGCTCAGAAACAAAGATGTAGAGCCTGTGTCTGTTTATAACCGACAACAGATTTTACAATTGACATATGACGACAAAAAAATACAAAGCATTCGCTGTGATAAACTATGGCATAAATCTGTGGCCACAGTGCCTTTTCCAAAAGGATATTTTTATGAGGATTTTGCCACTACTATAAAATGGATGGCTAATGTCAAGAAGGTAGTGCATAGAACCACACCATTTTATCATTATAGAATGCGAAAAGGGAGTATCGTCAATGACAGTCTTCCAAGCCATCGCTATCATTATCTGCTTGCTGAACTTGGGCGCATAGATTTTCTTCGCAGCATAGGGTTTGTGCCGGAAAGCGAAAGTTTTTCCTCAAGGGTACTGCATACGGCTGTCACTGCTGCTAAACTGATAGCCAGAACATCCTCAGACAGGGCGACAGCATTAGAGTATATTTCCAAAATTGTTAAGGCAATCCGACCATATCTGCCCGGTGACAAAAAGGAATTAGGACGCAAAACATATTCCCGGCTGGAAAAGCTGCTCACCCATCCATCATGGTTTATAACCTCAGTGAGGTTCAGCCGATTATTTATGTTCGGCAGCCGCCGTAAAGAGAAACAACTTTTTGACTGAAATTGCCATGTTACTGATAGCCGACAGCGGAAGCACCAAAACCAGATGGGCCTGCATGACGCAAGGCAGCAAACCGGAAATATTTGTCACCCCGGGCATCAACCCTGTGACAATGAAGTATGCTCAGATTGCAGAAATACTTGACGAGCAGCTTGCCCCGCAAATAGGCAACCGGACGGTGGACGAAATATATTTTTATGGTGCGGGATGCGGCTCGGAGAAAATATGCGGTGAAATGGCCGACATGCTCTCACACTCCACCGGCAGTAAAAACGTAAGCGTGCACAGCGATTTGCTGGGAGCTGCCCGCGCTCTCTGCGGCCATTCAGCGGGCATAGCGTGCATACTCGGCACGGGAAGCAACAGTTGTCTGTTCAACGGAAGCGAAATTGCTGAACAAGTGTCACCGTTAGGGTTTATTTTAGGTGACGAGGGGTCCGGTGCCGTGATTGGCCGCAGACTGATCGGGAATATATTCAAGCACCAGCTGCCTAAAGAAATAACGGAGTCATTTCACCGCACCTATAATCTCGGCATAGCCGATATAATAGAGCGGGTGTACAGGCAACCGAAGCCGAACACATTTTTAGCATCATTCATGCCGTTTGTGTCCCGGCATATCACCCACCCGGCCATAGAAGCAATGGTCGTGGAGCAGTTCACACAATTTTTCAAGCGCAATGTGATGAATTATAGCAATGCGCAGATGCAACCGGTTCACTTCACCGGGTCGGTGGCATATCATTTCAGCGCACAACTGCATAAAGCGGCGGAATCCCTGTCGCTCACGATTGCATCCATAATTGCCGATCCGCTCCCCCAATTATTGAATTACCACGAGTGATAAAAGGGCGTTTTAAAAGGCTCAAAAATATTGTGGAATAGAAAATTATGTGTAACTTTGCAGCGCAAAAAGTCGCAAGGCTGATTGCACATTTTCTAATTAACCTTATTTATTAACTAATTAAATGACAGAATTAAAAAATTCTCCCATTGAAGATTTCGACTGGGATGCTTTCGAGAAAGGCGAAACCCAGGGCGAAAAGACTCGCGAAGAGCTTACCAAGACCTACGACGAGTCTCTCAACACCGTCAAGGACAAAGAAGTAATCGAAGGTACCATCATCGCGCTCAACAAGCGTGAGGCAGTGGTTAACATCGGCTACAAGAGCGACGGTATCATCCCCATGAACGAATTCCGCTACAACCCCGACATCAAAGTGGGTGACACAGTGGAAGTGTTCATAGAAAATCAAGAGGACAAAAAAGGCCAGCTGATCCTCTCTCACCGCAAGGCCCGCGCCGCCCGCTCATGGGAGCGCGTAAATGAAGCTCTTGAAAACGACGAAATCATCAAGGGTTACATCAAATGCCGTACCAAAGGCGGCATGATTGTGGATGTATTCGGCATCGAAGCCTTCCTTCCCGGATCACAAATCGATGTACGTCCCATCCGCGACTACGACATCTTCGTTGGCAAGACCATGGAGTTCAAGGTAGTCAAGATCAATCAGGAATTCAAGAATGTTGTGGTATCGCACAAAGCACTCATTGAAGCCGAACTCGAGCAGCAGAAACGCGAAATCATCTCCAAGCTCGAAAAAGGTCAGGTGCTGGAAGGTACCGTCAAGAATATCACCAGCTACGGTGTGTTCATCGACCTTGGCGGCGTGGATGGTCTTATCCACATCACCGACCTTTCATGGGGCCGCGTAAGCCACCCCGAAGAAGTGGTACAGCTCGATCAGAAGCTCAATGTCGTTATCCTTGACTTTGACGATGAGAAGAAGCGTATCGCCCTTGGTCTCAAACAGCTCATGCCTCATCCTTGGGATGCACTTGATCCCAACCTCAAAGTTGGTGACAAAGTTAAAGGCCGCGTAGTGGTAATGGCCGACTACGGTGCATTCATTGAAATAGCTCCGGGTGTGGAAGGTCTGATCCACGTAAGCGAAATGTCATGGTCACAGCACCTGCGCTCAGCTCAGGACTTCATGAAGGTTGGCGACGAAATTGAAGCCGTTATCCTGACACTGGACCGCGAAGACCGCAAGATGAGCCTTGGCATCAAACAGCTCAAGAAAGATCCCTGGGAAGATATCGAGACCAAATATCCCGTTGGCAGCAAGCACACTGCAAAAGTGCGTAACTTCACCAACTTCGGCGTATTTGTTGAGATTGAAGAAGGCGTTGACGGCCTTATCCACATCTCCGACCTTTCATGGACCAAGAAAATCAAACACCCCAGCGAATTCACTCATATCGGTGCCGACATCGATGTTCAGGTTCTGGAAATCGACAAGGACAACCGTCGCCTGAGCCTCGGCCACAAGCAGCTTGAGGAGAATCCTTGGGATGTATTTGAAACAGTGTTCACCGTTGGCAGCATCCACGAAGGCACCATCACTGAAATGGTGGAAAAAGGTGCAGTTATTTCGCTGCCCTACGGAGTGGAAGGTTTCGCTACCCCCAAACACCTTGTTAAAGAAGACGGTACCCAAGCACAGGTTGACGAGAAACTCAACTTCAAGGTTATCGAATTCAACAAGGACAACAAGCGCATCATCCTTTCTCACAGCCGCATTTTTGAAGATGAGGCCAAAGCTGAACGCAACGAAGCCCGCAAGGCTAAACGCGCCAGCAAGCGCACTGAGGAAACTCCCATGCTCAACCAGTCTATTGAGAAAACCACTCTTGGTGATCTTGAAGCACTGGCAGCACTTAAGGAGAAACTCTCTGAAAACAAGTAATCAATCCTTTAAGGATAATACCCAAGGCCGCGCCCTAATGCGCGGCCTTGCTTGTTTTTAAATACTACCGGAACTGTTTCGTATTCGGAATAGCCCGCTTTATGCGAGGTAATGACGGCCGCAAAGGCCAAGAAAAGCAATAAACATGATTATGCCCATCCAAATATTTTTAGTACTTTTGTGACTTAGTACAATCCCATTTTATCACATTCCATGAAAAAAATCATATCTTTATCACTATTGGCACTGAGCCTGTGTGCCACAGCCCGTCCCATTTATGTAAAAGTGATGAGCTACAACATACGAAACGGCAACGGCATAGATGATATTTGCAATATACAACGGACAGCCAATGTCATAACATCCGTGAAACCGAACATAGTGGCTCTGCAAGAGGTTGACAGCATGACGGCACGGTCCGGTCACAAATACGTGTTAGGAGAACTGGCCGAACGCACCAATATGCATCCATTTTTTGCCCCGGCAATAGATTATGACGGAGGCAAGTACGGCATAGGGCTTCTCAGCCGCGAAAAGCCGTTGAGTGTTCGCACAGTAGCACTTCCGGGGCGAGAGGAGGCCCGCACACTGTTTGTGGCGGATTTCCCGCTTTACACTTTCGTAGGCACTCATCTGTCGCTCACCCAAGAAGACAGAATGGCATCTTTAAATATAATCAAAGCCATAACAGACACTTGCAGCAAACCTGTGTTTGTGGCCGGCGACCTAAACGACACTCCGAAATCACAATTTATCAATGCCATGAGCCAAGAGTATGTGGCACTCTCTCCTACCGACAAATTCACATATCCGGCAGACAAGCCCACAGAAACGATTGACTATATATTCACGCCCAAGGAGAAAGCCCATTTGCTTACTACCGAATGGGCCAAAGTAGTGGATGATAAAGTAGCATCAGACCATCGTCCGGTGGCAGTAAGACTCCGTCTGGCCACTGATAATGAGAAAATAATGCTCGGAGAACCGTATTTGCAAAATCCATCCGCCAATGCCATTTCGGTAATGTGGCAGACAAATGTTCCGACGCAGAACTGGATTGATTTCGGTACCGACACATTGAATACAAAACGTGCCCGCACCCTTATACACGGTCAGGAATTGTGCAACAACAAAATGCACAAAATACGTTTGGATTCACTTACACCGGGCAAAAAATATTATTATCGCGTAAATTCACGTGAAATACTCAAATATCAGGGATATTACAAGGCATTCGGACACACTTATACCTCGCCATGGTATGAATTTACCCTCCCCTCACCCAACAGCAATGAATTTACGGCATTAATATTCAACGACCTGCACCAGCACAAGGAAACTTTCAAAGCCCTGATGAAACAGGTGAAAGATGTGAAATATGACTTTGTGGTGATGAACGGGGATATTCTTGATGATATACATACAGCCAAACAAGCCACCAATTTCCTCAACATCATAATAGAAGGCGTGGACGGAGCGGAGCATCCCATATTCTTTTTACGCGGCAATCATGAGATACGCGATGCCTACTCAATAGAGATGCACCAGCACTTCGATTATCCCAACGGCCTTACTTACGGGGCAATTTCATGGGGTGACACCCGCCTTGTGATGCTGGACTGCGGTGAGGACAAGGTAGATTCGCATCCGGTTTATTACGGACTCAACGACTTCAGCAAATTACGCCAAGACCAAGTGGATTTCATGAAAAAAGAGTTCGCCTCAAAAGAGTTCAAAAAAGCAAAGAAACGTGTGCTGATTCACCATATTCCCATGTGGGGCAATTATGAGCCAAATCTGTGCTTTGAACTGTGGGAACCTCTGTTGAAAAAAGCTCCATTTGACATCAGCATCAACGCTCATACGCATGAATTTGATTATCTGCCCAAAGGGAAATCCGGCAATCCATTTCCCGTAATTGTGGGCGCCGGCTACCAAATGGATGCCGGAACAGTGATGATACTCCGCAAAAATGCGCAGGGCATCAATATCAGAGTCATAAACACCAGCGGAAAAGAGTTGCTTAACCTTGATGTCTAAGGGCCGGCTCTTAACCACTCTGAATAAAAAATAACATTAGGCATGGTAAATTTTCGGCGAATGTGTGCTATCTTTGCAGCCGTAAATTAGACTATCACGATTGAGATACTCTCATCTATATATAATCTTAGTGGTGACAATGTTGGGCCTAACGGCAGCCGCCTCATCGGTGTGGATGTCAGGCTCACAGGCTCAATTGCAGCTGCCTGATACGGCGGCTGTTGACTCGTTGAGGTCGGTCATAGGGGACACGACAGTAAGACCGGGGCACAAATCAGCATCAGTTCGCCGTCGTGCCTCCGAAAGGCTAAGAGCCTGGCGCGACAGTACGGATTCAGTCCAGTCCATAGTATCAGACAGTCTGGCGAAAATGGCTGCCACAATGGAACAAACGCACTTAACATCGCAAGAACGCAAACGTACACGCCTTAACCGGGACACTACCGATACGGCATCAACACGCACAACAGGAAAACGAATAATGCGCGTGAAGACTGACCTTGACAATGTAGTGGATATATTTGCCAAGGACTCAATGGTGCTTCGCGGTCAAAACAATGCCTACCTGTACGGCGAGAGCAATGTGACCTACGGCAATATAAAACTTGATGCCGAACGGATAGAGATGGACATGAACACATCCACGGTATATGCCGTGGGAGCGCCTGACTCCACAGGTGAGATAATGGGGTCGCCTGTGTTTGACGACAATGGCACGCAGTATGAGTCAAAGACCATGCGCTACAACTTCAAGACCGAAAAAGGGTACATTACCGATGTGATAACGCAGCAAGGCGAGGGGTATCTGACAGGCGGACTGAGCAAGAAAGTGGACGACAACACCATATACATACAGAACGGACGCTACACGACATGCGACAAACATGAGGACCCACACTTTTATTTCCAGCTTACCAAGGCCAAGGTGCGTCCTAAAAAAGATATAGTAACAGGTCCGGCTTACATGGTATTGGCCGGTCTGCCACTGCCGCTGGCTGTGCCGTTCGGTTATTTCCCGTTTTCTGAAAAATATTCATCGGGTATAATATTCCCCACATTCGGAGATGATTTCAACCGAGGATTCTATCTGTCGGACGGAGGATATTATTTTGCCATCAACGACAATATCGACCTTGCCCTTACCGGCGAAATATACACCAAGGGGTCATGGGGATTACAAGCCCGGTCAGCTTATGTGAAGCGATACAAATATTCAGGCAACTTCAATATCAGCTACCTCAAGACCATACTTGGCGACAAAGGCGCGCCGGATTATTCAAAGCAAACCAACTTTCAGGTGTTGTGGAGCCACATGCAGGATTCAAAAGCCAATCCCGCATTCACATTCTCAGCATCGGTCAACTTCACTACTTCCGGATATTCGCGCAACGACCTCAACAGCTACTACTCAAATTCGTTTACCGAAAATACCAAAAGCTCTACCGTAAGCGCCACATGGCGTCCGCCCGGCAGCAAGTGGTCCATATCCACTACCGCCAACATATCGCAGCGCACCCAAGACTCCACACTCGCTGTATCATTCCCCAATGTTTCAGTGTCGTTGTCACAGGTATATCCATTCAAGCGCAAACACCCTATCGGACCGGAACGATGGTATGAAAAGATCCGTCTGTCATATCAGGGGCAATTCAACAACTCCCTGACGGCCAAACAAGATGAGTTTTTCAAAAAATCGCTCATCAAAGACTGGCGCAACGGTATGCGCCACACTGTGCCCATAAGCGCCACATTCAATGTGTTCAAATATTTCAACATTACACCTACGGTGTCCATCACTGACCGAATGTACACAAACAAAGTACGGCGTCACTGGGACCCGAACGCCGCAGTAGAGATATGCGACACGAGCTACAGCTTCTATAATGTGTGGGATTTCAGCGCATCGTTATCGTTTGACACCAAGATATATACGTTCTATCGCCCGATGAAATTCCTTGGCGACAAGGTGAAGATGATTCGCCATGTGCTCACGCCAACAATATCGTTTAATGCCGCCCCGGACTTCGGGAGCAGTTTCTTCGGCTATTACGGCAAATATGACTATCCGGATGCGTCCGGACGGATGCAAACCAGAGAGTATTCCTATTTCCCCAACTCACTGTTCGGTGTACCGGGAACGGGGCGTACCGGATCAGTAACCCTATCGCTTGCCAACAACCTTGAAATGAAAGTGAAATCAGATGCCGACTCCACAGGAGAGAAAAAGATCTCACTCATAGAAAATTTCACAGTGTCGCAAAGCTATAACTTTGCTGCCGATTCACTTAGGTTCTCCAACATCAACACATCATTGATGCTGCGTCTTGTCAAGAACTTCAACCTCAACCTGTCAGCGGTGTGGGATGTATATACCTATCAGCTCAACGAGTATGGAAATCCCGTGCGCGTAAACAAACTCCGCATAGCCAACGGCAAAGGACTTGGCCGACTGTCAAGTACCGGTACCTCGTTTTCCTACACATTCAACAACGACACATTCAAGCGCAAAAAGAAGAAAGAAGGCGACAGCAAGGAGAAAAATGAGCCTGCCAGCCGACTGGCCAATCTATACAAAAAAGACCATACCCAGCCAAGCGAGGAGCCTGAAACCGGCCACGATGACGACTTGCAGATGAATCCGGACGGGTATGCACAATGGGATGTGCCATGGAACCTGTCGGTGAACTACTCCATAGGTTATGCCTACGGCAACTTCAACAAACAAAAAATGGAGTATGACGGCCGCATAACCCAGAACCTGAGTTTCAGCGGCAATATCCGACCTACCAAAAACTGGAATTTCTCGTTTTCAGCAAGCTACAACTTTGACACTCACAAGATTGCCTATATGAATTGCAACATATCACGCGATCTGCACTGTTTTACCATGACCGCAAGTTTTGTGCCTGTGGGACCATACAAGTCGTATAATTTCCACATATCAGTGAACTCGTCACTGCTTCAGGACCTGAAATACGACAAACGCTCCTCGCTGTCGAACGGAGTGTCATGGTATTGATAAAACATTAGAGCTGCTTTGCGTGTTTAACATTTGTAAAATCGTATTGGTTTCAACTCTTCATCACTGTTGTGGCTCGTTTATCAGCTCATAGAATACTGCGTGCTTCACTATGGACCCTCATCGGCATAGTGCTGCTGATTCTCAGCATTCCGGTACTGCTTTATGTACCGGCAGTGCAAAACCTTGTTAAGGATATAGCACTGAAAGAAGTGAAGAAATCCACGGGAATGGAGATTGAAATCGGGTATCTGAGACTGAAATTTCCCCTTAATGTGCAGTTGCATGATGTGACGGTGGTAGAAGCCACCGGAGATACAATGGCAATTGTGGGTACTGCCGGAGTGGATGTAAAGCTGTTGCCACTTCTGAAAGGGATCATCGATGTCAAGGGCACACAACTGAGCGAAGTGAAATACAATCTCGGCAATCGTGATTCAGCAATGTACCTGACAGCATATGTAAGGAATTTTGATGCGGAAGGTGCCAACATGAATCTGAGCAAAGGCATGATAGATGTGGGTAAGGCCATGCTGGACGGGGCCGATGTGAGACTTGTAATCAAAGACACAGTGACCCAAGAAAAGACCGACACGGCAGCTGCCAAGCCTCTTCTCATTCATGCAGGAGAAATCACGCTCAAAAACGTGACTTACACCATGCAGATGCTTCCGACAATTGACTCATTGCGGGCAGAAATACCTGTGGCTATGCTGATTGACGGCACAGTGGACATGAGCGTCAACAAAATACATGCGCAAATGCTGTCTGTTGACTCTATTTCCGCCACGTACCTTACCCCGTCAGCTGAATTCATGGCGCATTACAATCCACACGATACCATAAGCCCTGACACAATACCCGCCACCGCGCCATGGACCATTACCGCCGACTCACTCAGGCTGACGGCCAAGAACGCGCTGTATGCCATGCGCGGAGCCATGCCTCTGCCCGGACTTGACATGAATTATATTCAGGTGAAAGATGTGTCCATAGCGGTTGACTCATTTTACAACAAGGCCACTGCAATCAGAGTGCCGCTGCGCAAGTTCAGTGCCACCGAACGATGCGGCGTGGAGCTTAATGCCCACGGAACATTCATGATGGACTCGGCGGCGATGCACGCCAAGGAGTTTGAAATATCAACACTGTTCTCAAAGATAAACCTTGATGCCATGATGGGAATGGGGAACATAACAACAGACCCCAATTTACCGATATGGGTCAAGGCTCAAGGGAACATAGGATTTGCCGATATAGAGCAGATAATGCCCACGACAAAGACAATATTGCGGGATGTGCCACGCTCCAACGGATTGCAACTGTTGGCTGATGTGGAAGGGACAGCCTCGCGCCTGCATGTAAATAATGTGGAAGCGTCATTGCCACGCTACATAATGCTCAAAGCCAACGGATATGTGGATTACCCGATGATGCCACAAAAGATAGGAGGAGATGTGAAACTTGCAGGCTCGCTGACCAATGCCAATTTCATAAGCTCAATAGCTCTGGATCGGGCCACGGCCAAACAGGTCACTATACCCAACATGAAATTAAAAGGCAATATCCATTACTCTCCGGCAGGCGCAACCGGCAACATAGCAGCTTTTACCGGTCAAGGGAAAATGGCTTTTGACGGTAAATGGCAAAAGCGAAGCGAAGGGTATAACGCCAAGCTTGTTGCGGATGCATTTCCGGTTCAGGCATTCATGCCATCGCTCGGCGTAGGCGACATTACAGCAACAATAACCGTTGACGGACACGGCTATGACCCGAGAGTACCATCCACCGTGATACATGCTGATGCCAGCATAGACGGCGTGGATTACAACGGGAAGCATCTGAGCAATACCAGACTTGAAGCCACATTAGCCAACGGCGAAGTCAAGGGGTATCTGGACAGCCATAACCCGGAAGCTGATTTCTCGGCCGATTTTTCCGGAACCGTTACCAAGAATCTTTACACATGGACCGTAAACGGCGATGTGCGGCATATAAACCTTCAGGCACTCGGGTTAAGCGAAACCCCACTTTACGGTTCCATGCTCATAGACACTGAAGGCTCTTTTGCACCGGCCAACATGGGCATAGATGCCGATGTGGCAATAAACCATGTCAATTGGGTGATAGACGAGAACAAGCTCATAGCTGATGAGGTACTGTTAAATCTGCTTACCGGCGATTCGACATCACATGCCACCCTGAAATCAGGCGACTTGAATGCCACCTTTACCGCTTATACGGGTCTTGACAGCACTATATCCAAACTATCGTCAATAACAGCTGTGATGGATTCGGCAATAGCCCGCCACAATCTGGATGTGCGTGCGCTGCAACGAGCGATTCCCCCCATGGACGCAAACATAAACTTCGGACAAAACAACCTTGCGGCGACCTTTCTTGCCACAAGCGGAATACAATGGGACAACGCATCAATGACCGTTCACAACGATTCACTCTTGTCACTGCATGCCAAGACCCTCGGGCTTGCCACCAAAACAATGCGCACTGACACTATAGCACTTGATGCATTGCAGCATGGAAAATATCTGGTATATACCATCAATATGAACAATCGCCCCGGCACCTTTGACGATTTTGCCCATGTGACACTCAGAGGATACCTTGCCAATGACAAAGCAAGTTTCCTTGTACATCAGCGCAACATACAGGATAAGGAAGGATTCTTTATTGGTGTCAACGCAGCCATGACCGATTCCATGGCGCGGGTGAGCTTCATCCCGCACAAGCCGGTGATAGGGTACAAACAATGGACGCTCAACAGCGACAACTTTGTGTCGTACAACTTCTTTACCCATCACATAGATGCCGACCTGATGCTTGACAACGCTAATTCGTCGCTGCATCTTTATACGGAACAAAGCACCGATACCGCAACTGTTTCCGCACAAAACGATGTTGTATTGCAGTTGAAAAACATAATGATTCAGGACTGGCTGAGCATATCTCCGTTCGCTCCACCGATGAAAGGAAATGTGGGAGCCGACATGCGATTCAACTGGAACACCACAGCCCTGACAGGTCATGGGACGGTAAATCTTAACGATTTCTATTACGGGCGTGAGCGCGTGGGAGATTTTGACATAGATCTGTCAGTATTCAATGACAAGACGGGCCTTCTGCAAGCGGATGCCTCACTAATGGTCGATTCCGTAAAAGTAATCACTGCGCGAGGTGTGCTCAACGACAGCACGGCCACCTCACCATTCCTGCTTGATTTCTCAATGATACATTTTCCGCTGCGGATAGTCAATCCGTTCCTGCCCAAAGGCACAGCCGCACTGTCGGGAATGCTTAACGGAGAAATGGACATTACAGGCTCACTGACAAATCCCATTTTCAACGGTTTTCTGGATTTTGACTCCACGGCAGTGAAGCTTGCAATGACCGGTGCATCATACAGATTCTCGGAAGACAGGATACCAGTTGACAGCTCAATCGTGCATTTCAAGAATTTCACAATATCAGGCCTAAACGGCAATCCATTGTATGTAAACGGCATTGTTGATGCGCATGAACTGAGCAACCCCCAGATCAATCTCAATCTCAATGCCAAGGATATGCAGCTCGTGAACTCCAACCGTCCGCGAGGGGCTGACATATACGGAAAAGCATTCATTGACCTTGATGCAGATGTAACAGGCAACATGCGCCTGCTTCGCGTAAACGCCAATCTCAATCTGCTTCCCGGCACCAATGTGACATACGTGGTGTCAAGTGTGGGCCAATCCGCACTTACATCCCAGAGCACGGGAAGCATGGTGACATTCGTGCAGTTTTCCGACACCGCCAATGTGGTTAGCCCCGACACTGTGGTTCAGAACACAATGGCAATGTTTCTGGATGCCAACCTTACCTTGTCGGCAGGCTGCACCATAAATGCGGACCTCTCCACCGACGGCCAGAACAAAGCCTCTCTGCAACCGGAAGGCAACCTCACGTACACCCTCACACCGATGAGCAGTGACGGACGCCTGACAGGACGCATCAATATTGACAAAGGGTTTGTACGGTACACTCCTCCATTTATGTCGGAAAAGAATTTCACGTTCCAGGAAGGGAGCTACGTGGCGTTCAGCGGAGATATTCTCAATCCCACGCTCAACATCCATGCGGCAGACCATATAAAGGCCAATGTGACACAGGAGGGACAGAACTCACGGCTTGTGAATTTCATAGTGTCGTTATCAGCCACCAACACGCTCAACAATATGGACGTGGCATTTGACCTGTCCACCAACGATGACCTCACCATCCAAAACGAGCTACAAGGGATGAGCCCGGAGCAACGAGCCAACCAAGCAATGAACATGCTGCTGTACAATGTATATACCGGCCCGGGCACCAAGGCCAATGCATCATTGTCGGGCAATCCGTTATATTCATTCCTCACCTCCCGCCTCAATTCTTGGGCGGCCAACAATATCAAAGGGGTGGATATCAGTTTCGGTATCGACCAATATGACAAAACCACTGACGGAACCAAGTCAACGGCCACAAGCTACAGTTACAAGGTGTCCAAAACCTTGTTCAACGACCGATTCAAGATTGTAGTAGGTGGCAACTACTCCACCGATGCCGACCAAGACGAAAACCTTGCAGAGAATCTGGTGAACGATGTAGCCGTAGAATACATGCTGAACCGCAGCGGATCAATGTACGTGAGAGTATTCCGCCATGTGGGGTACGAAAGCATTCTTGAGGGCGAAATCACACAGACAGGCGTGGGATTTGTGCTCAAACGCAAAATCAACCGTCTTAGCGATATCTTCAGGCGCCAGCGCACACTGACACCACAACCGTCACACAATAATCCACAACCTGCACAGCAATGAAATCACTTCGCCTAATCATTCCGATAGTGTCAGCATTGCTTATCTCAGCATGCTCCACAACCCGACGCCTCGGTGAGGAAGATATTCTATATACCGGCGTAAAAAGAACCGCCATAGTGCCTGATTCAGGCCAAACGCTGGCTCCGGGACTTAGTGACAACGTGAAAGAGGCAGTAAACGTAAAACCGAACAACTGCCTTATATCGCCGAGCGTGCGCTATCCGTTTCCGCTGGGACTGTGGGTTTACAATAACTGGCCCAATCCCCCAAAAGGGTTTCGCCACTGGCTTTATGAAAAACTTGTGGAAGAACCTGTACTCATATCGGATGTGCGCCCCGAAGTGCGGACGGAGATGATAGACCAAATCCTTGACAATCACGGGTATTTTCGCGGACACGCATCCTACGAGCTTGCACAAGGGAAAAACAAGAAAAAAGCAAGCATAATATACAATGTGCATACGGGGCCACAATATTACATTGACACCGTAATGCTTATGCCTGACACATTGCGACTGTATCATCTCATAGATTCCGTGGTGCAGAAGTGTGACTATATGCGTGGCGGAAGCCGCTACGACACCGATTCATTGAACGAAGTACGCGTGCGCATAGCCAATGCACTGCGAAACAAGGGATATTACTTCTTCAAACCCGATTATGTGGAATATCTTGCCGACTCCACGATAACTCCACAGCGCATAGCACTGAGAGTGGTGCTCGCCGGCAATATTCCCAAAGGAGCCGATCAGGTTTACACTACCGGAACCATCACCACACGTGTGCTGCGCAATCAAGGCGGAGGCACTCCTGACACCATGCATACCAAACGTGGCACGGTGATACAAATGAAACCGTCGCGTCTGCGTCAAAACCTGATTCCTTCGTGCATAAGGTTCCGTGAAGGGAAAATACTCACGGTCCGCGACATGAACCGGACGCAGACATACCTGTCACGACTGGGGATATTCAACGGAGTGGAGATAAACGTGATACCCGATACCACAAAGCACAATGTGCTGAATGTGGATATAAACTGTACTTTTGACAAACCGATGGAGGCGTCAATAGAAGTGAACGCCACTTCCAAGTCCAACAGCTACATAGGTCCCGGTGTTGATCTCAAACTGACAAGCCACAACCTGTTTGGGGGAGGAGAACAATTGAACATAGACCTTACCGGCAGCTATGAATGGCAAACCGGACGCGACAAACACAATTCCGTGTTCAATTCCTACGAAATAGGCCTCAATACTTCGCTCGCTTTTCCGCGCCTGCTTGCGCCGCGATTCATACCGCGCACACGGCGTGAACTCAGCTGGACAAGAATAACATTAGGCGCAGACCTGCTGAATCGGCCGCATTATTTCCGCATGGCTCAATTCAACGCATCATTCAATTATGACTGGCGAGTGAACCGTTACATAACCAATACATTGACCCTGTTCAAGCTCACTTACACCAAGCTTCTGCACACGACGCATGAATTTGACTCCATAATGTCGCAGAACCGCGCCATAGCACTCAGCTTTCAAAGCCAATTCATACCCCAAATAGCATATACCTACAACTATGACCGCTATTTTGACCGGGACAACGGTATATCATGGACATTCACGGTTCAAGAAGCAGGCAATGTGTTCTGGGCCATATGGCAGGCAGCAGGCAAAAAGGGGGAAAAAGAACTATTTGACACACCGTTTTCCCAATTTATCAAAGGCACAACCCAACTGGTTTACAACCGCCGGCTCATAGGAGACCACTGGCTTGTGACACGTGCCGCAGTAGGAGCGGCACATGCCTACGGCAACTCATCGCAAGTGCCATATGCGGAACAATTTTATGTGGGAGGAGCCAATTCTGTACGTGCCTTTACAGTCCGTTCAATCGGCCCGGGCAGCTACCGCGTGCCGAGCGACATGGTTAATGGATATTTTGACCAAACGGGTACATTCAAGTTTGAGTTCAATGTTGAATACCGTTTCCCAATTATAGGGCCTCTGCATGGAGCCGTGTTCTTTGACTCGGGAAATGTATGGCTGCTCAAAAACGACCCGCAACGCCCCGGAGGATTATTGCAAGGGAAGTCATTTTTACGCGACCTTGCCACGGGTACAGGCGCCGGACTGCGTGTTGACATAGGGATGCTTGTGATTCGCGGAGATCTCGGCATAGGTATCCATGCGCCATACGACACAGGCAAAAGCGGATACTACAACATGGAGTCGTTCAAAAAATCGCTTGCGTTCCACCTTGCAATAGGCTACCCGTTCTAAATATCCCGGGAACAATCTTGGTCAAGAGATTCAAGGTAACGCGACATACGACGCAAGTGACGCCTCATCCTCATCTCCATCATTATGCCTATGCACAACCCTAATACAAGACCGCATACAGCACCGGCGAATGTGGCCATGTTGACATGATAGAAAAACCACAAAAGGTAAACCACTGTAGGTATTGCGATGACATAACCGATGATTTTGATTCTCATATGTAATGTCTTGGCCTTAAGCACCGCTGCCAAACACTGGCGCACAGACATGCTGTACATGTCAATATCCTTGTAGGCATAGTACTGGAACAAAGCAAACACGGCAAGGACGGCGAAATAAACGCTGAGATATATCCCGGCCCAAATGGGGAAATTAATGACGGGATTTAGGCAAAGCAGAGGGACGCTCAACAAAGACCACACTGCGCCAAGTACAATTATGGCACATTGCTGACGCAGGAGCTTGCCGCGATGATCAAGTATCGCAATTTTCTTGTCAGGGTCAAATTTCTGCGGTTCGGAGACACACCATCCCTGCCACGCAGACCGCATATCTTCAATGTCAATATCTTTGTCGGTATTCATCATTGCGAGGTATTATTCGTTACTTTTCTTTATCAAACGCTGGCGGATGCGATGAATGCGCGAGGCAACATTGGCACGTGTAAGACCGGTGACATCAGCTATGTCATCATAACTGCTTGAATCAAGCCACATCATGATGATACCTTTATCCACCGGTTCAAGCTGGGAGATAAGAGCGTACATCTGCCGCAACAGAGACGCATGCTCCTGAGAGCAATCAGCTATCTCTGCCACTTCGCTGATGCTCATAGCAGAATCGGCACGATTGTGACGGCGATAATAAGTGACGCAGGTGTTGAGCGCAACACGATATATCCAAGTGGAAATCTTGGATTCACCGCTGAAACTCTTCATTCCCTGCCAAAGAGTGGCCATCACCTCCTGATAGAGATCCTTGAAATGCTCATGATCCCGCGCATACATAAGACAAACTTTGGAAATCAACTGCTTGTTGGCATCAATGATTTCCATAAATTGTTGTGTCTCCTGATTGCGCACCGTCGGCATGATAATGTTTTTTATAATTTGACGCAGATATATGAGGAAAATTGCATGCCGATAAAAATTTTTCGCCGCAACTGTGGAAGAGCAGTAAATTATGTTCTAAAACATATACATTCATAATTTTTTATTATTTTTGCGTCATAATAGCATATAAAAGCGTTATATACACAAATGCATCTATATGCATTAACTCATAACTGATATGGACAAAGAATTAGACTGGAACAACCTTACGTTCGGTTATCTCCCCACAGATTACAATGTGCGTTGCTACTACCGCAACGGCAAATGGGGTGAAATAGAAGTATCAAGCAGCGACACAATCAACATGCACATGGCTGCAACCGCGCTGCATTATGGTCAGGAAATTTTTGAAGGATTAAAAGCATTCCGAGGCAAAGACGGCAAAATACGCATATTCAGACTGGAAGAAAACGCCAAACGCATTGCAGATTCCGCCAAAGGAATCCGGATGGCCCAGATACCGGAAGAATTGTTTCGCGAGATGGTGATTAAATGCGTGCAGCTCAATGCCCGCTTTGTGCCACCATACGGCACCGGGGCATCACTGTACATCCGTCCGCTGGAAATAGGCATGACAGCAAGAATCGGTGTCAAGCCTGCCGATGAATATCTGTTTATAGTCATGGTAAGTCCTGTTGGCCCGTATTTCAAAGAGGGATTCAAGCCCACCAATATCTGCATAATGCGTGAGTTTGACCGTGTGGCACCACGTGGCACCGGCCGCTGGAAAGTAGGCGGCAACTATGCTGCAAGCCTTGAAGCCGGAGAACGAGCACATGAGCTGGGATATTCTTCAGTGCTGTATCTTGACCCCAAAGAGAAAAAGTATTTGGATGAGTGCGGTCCTGCCAACTTCTTTGCAATAAAAGACGGCAAATATATTACACCCGCATCTGATTCAATTCTTCCATCCATTACCAACAAAAGCCTGCAACAGATAGCCAAGGACATGGGAATGGAAGTAGAGAACCGTCACATCACTGTGGACGAACTGAACGACATACAGGAGGCTGCCGCCTGTGGCACAGCGGCCGTAGCATCGCCGGTGGCTGAAATAGATGACCTTGACACCGGAGATAAATATGTAGTGTCAAAGGATGGCAACGCCGGTCCCGTCGTAACAGAGCTGTACACACGCTTACGCGGAATACAGTACGGCGAGCTTCCCGACATTCATAACTGGAATACAATTGTGTCAGAATGAATTACCAGACATTGATTGACAAATATTATCCCGCCGGTACCCTCCGGCGGGATATTTATATGCGGCACTGCAGAAGTGTGGCCCGCGAAGCTATGGATATAGCACATTCTCACCATTTGCCCATTGAGGATAGTGACATTATAACCGCCGCGATGCTTCACGACATAGGGATATTCCTTACCAATGCCCCGAGCATAGGGTGCGAAGGGTCTGAACCATACATACGCCACGGCATTCTTGGCGCCAAATTGCTCAGAGAAGAGGGGTGGGATGAAAAATTTGCGCGCGTAGCCGAACTGCATACCGGGGCCGGACTGACCGCACAAGAGATTGAAGCACAAAATCTGCCGCTGCCTCACAGGGATTTTCTGCCTGCTACGATGCTGGAAAAGCTGATATGCTACGCCGACAAATTTTATTCCAAGGGAGGCTCAATGGAACGCAAGCCACTGGACAAAGTGGTGAAAGGGATGAAAAAATTCGGTTCTGCTACCGCGCAACGGTTTTCAGAGCTGCACAAACTGTTCGTATAACTTATTTAATAGCGGGAAAACCGGGTGTTGTCATTATCTGCCACCCGGATGCTGCCGTAGTATCGGCCACAACAATCAGTGCTTCTGTGCCGTGAAGTCGTTCTATCATAGCTTTGGCCTGAAGAGGCGGCATAGCCATACATGCAGTGGCGAGAGCATCAGCAGTCATGGCATCAGGAGCCAAGACCGTGGCACTCAACATGGCACTTTCCACCGGGTGTCCCGTAATGGGGTTTATGGTATGGCCTACTTTTTTGCCCGAACTTACAGTACGGTAATTACGGTAATTACCGGATGTGGCAATACCGCAATCAGTCACTTCTATCACGGCCATGCGCTCATGCAGTACAGTGGAATCGCTCATGACAGGAGCGTCAACCATAATGTGCCATTTTTCACCCTGAGGATTTTTGCCGCTGACCACCACCTCGCCTCCAATTTCAATCATATAGTCACTGCAACCGTTACGCTGGAGCATCTCGCCAATCAAGTCACATCCGTAACCTTTAGTTATGGCACTGAAATTAAATTCTGTGGCAGGATGCTTTACAATCTTATTGTCGGAAATCAAGCATTTCAGTATCCCCACGCCTTGCAGCGCACTGTCAATCTGAGCCTGAGTGGGATTGCCGGCACCCGTTTTATAGCCGAATCCCCATAAATTAACGACAGGAGCCACCGTTGGCTCAAAAGCACCTTTAGACAAAGCACATACATTTTGCGAAGCCACAAACACACGACTAAACAAAGAATCGACAGCCAAGGATTCTCCACGGTTAATCTTGCTCACAGTGCTCATAGGCTCAAAGGAAGATAACGACATCTCCACTCTGCTCATGACTGCAATTATAGAGTCATCAAGCATTTTAGGGCTGTTGTACACTATGTGATAAGAGGTAGCCCATACAGCCCCTTCGCACTTATGATAATGCGAAGGTTTATATCCCAAACATGATGCGAGGACGACCAAAACAACAGCGAATAATAAAAAACGTGCTTTCATAGCACAAAAATAACAAAAAGTATTGCATAATGATAATTAATGTGTATTTTTGTAATTAGACTTTACCAAAATAAAGCAACTACATTATGAAAACGTCTTACATTTTCCTTGCTCCGGGCTTTGAAGAAACTGAAGCCATGGCCACTGTTGATGTATTGCGCCGTTGCGGCATTAACATACTCACAGTGTCAATTCTTGAAGATGTGCAAGTAACAGGTGCACACAACATTATCGTAATTGCCGACAAAATAATAAAGGACATCAATATAAACGATGCCGACTGGCTGATACTTCCGGGCGGCATGCCGGGGGCTATAAATCTGTCGCAATGCGAACAGCTTACCTCAGGTTTGCTCAGTCACTACCGTGCCGGTAACCATATAGCTGCCATTTGCGCCAGCCCTGCTGTGGTACTGGCACCTCTGGGTATCCTTGACAACAAAAATGCCACCTGCTATCCCGGCTTTGAGAGTCAGGCACCCAAAGCACGAATGACAGGCAGAAATGTGGAGATAGCACACAACATAATTACCGCCAACGGCCCTGCGAGCACACTTATGTTCGCCTTGGCTATAGCCGCCACAACAGTAGGTTCTGCAAAAGCGCAGGAAGTGGCAAAAGGGATGCTTTATTCCAACGAGCGTCCGCCGGAATTCTGAATCCACATCCAGTAAATACCAAAAACAGGGTCATAAATGGCCCTGTTTTTTTGTTCCATATATATAATAATGTGAACCAAAACGCACAAAATGTACTTATATAAACACGTAATTAGATGATTTTTTCTAATTTTGTCGCCTAAATTGTCTATCAAACGCACTGCGTGATGAAAAATCTTGTAATTGTAGAATCGCCTGCAAAGGCCAAAACCATAGAGAAATTCCTTGGACCGGACTATAAAGTAATGTCAAGTTACGGCCATATCCGAGACTTAAAGAAGAAAGATTTCAGTATTGACAAATCGGGTGATTTCACTCCAGTATATGAAATTCCTGAGGACAAGCAAGAGCTCGTGAAGCAACTGAAAAAAGCTGCCTCACAAGCCGAAATGGTATGGCTGGCTTCCGATGAAGACCGTGAAGGGGAGGCTATAGCATGGCATCTGTATGAGGTGCTTGAACTTAAGCCGGAAAACACACGCCGCATAGTGTTTCATGAAATCACCAAGGAAGCGATACTTCACGCCATAGAAAATCCACGCGACATAGACATAAATCTTGTGGATGCCCAGCAAGCCCGGCGAGTGCTTGACCGCATAGTGGGATTTGAGCTTTCGCCTGTGCTATGGCGCAAAATTCGTCCATCCTTGTCAGCCGGACGCGTGCAGAGCGTGGCAGTGAGACTGATCGTGGAACGAGAAAATGAAATCAAGGCTTTCAAGAGTGAACCGTATTTCCGCGTGACAAGCCAATTTTCCACACCCGAAGGACGAACCGTAAAAGCGGAATTACAGCGCAGATTACCGGATTTGGACTCTGCCTGCAGCTTTCTCAACGACTGTTCCTCATCAAAATTCACAGTTAGCGACATTACAGTAAAGCCGCTTAAAAAACAACCTGCGCCACCATTCACAACCTCAACCCTTCAGCAGGAGGCATCACGCAAATTAGGCTTTACGGTGTCACAAACCATGATGCTTGCCCAAAGATTGTACGAGGCCGGACACATCACCTACATGCGTACCGACTCGCTGAATCTGTCAAACCTTGCCATAAACGCCATATCCAAGGAGATTAAAACCTCTTTGGGTGACAAATATCTCAAAATCAGGAAATACCATACATCTTCAAAGGGAGCGCAGGAAGCACACGAAGCCATTCGTCCCACTTATGTGGAAAAACATTCGATAGAAGGCACCACCAACGAAAAACGGCTATACAACCTGATTTGGAAACGCACTGTGGCATCACAGATGGCTGATGCGGAAATTGAGAAAACCACTGCTACCATCACCGTGTCAAACCGCAGTGAAGCTTTTTCGGCTACCGGCGAAGTGATACAGTTTGATGGTTTCCTGAAAGTGTATATTGAAAGTCGTGACGATGATAGCACAGGAGATTCTTCGGACATACTGCCTGCAATGACACAAGGCGAGGAACTCAAGGCAAACAGCATAACCGCCACCGAACGCTACACACAGCATCCTCCGCGCTACACCGAAGCTTCACTGGTGAAAAAAATGGAGGAGCTTGGCATAGGACGCCCGAGCACATATGCGCCAACCATATCAACCATACAGCAACGCGAATATGTGGAGAAAGGTGACCGTCAGGGAACTGAACGCCAGTTCATCACCCTTACACTTTCATGCGGGAAAATCAATGAGACAACAAAGACCGAGACCGTGGGTTCGGACAAGGGTAAGCTGATACCGACCGACACAGGTATAGTGGTGAATGATTTCCTCACTAAATATTTCCCCAATGTGCTTGATTACAATTTCACGGCCAATGTGGAACAGAGGTTTGATGAAATTGCCGAGGGTAATACCGGCTGGCATTCTGAAATAAACGGTTTCTATAATGTGTTTCATCCTGAGGTGACTAAGGCAAGCGACATGCGTTTGGAACACAAAGTGGGAGAACGCACATTGGGAACTGACCCTGTCAGCGGAAGACGAGTGTCGGTTAAAATAGGCAGATTCGGGCCTGTGGTGCAAATCGGCGACAGCTCGGATGAAGAAAAACCTCAGTTTGCCTCACTTGCCAAGGACCAATCGGTGTTTGACATCACTCTGGAGCAGGCTTTGAAACTGTTTGACCTTCCACGTACTTTAGGAGAATATGAAGGCAAAGATGTGGTGGTAGGAGTGGGTCGCTTCGGTCCCTATGTGCGGCATGACGGCAAATTTGTGTCCATACCCAAAGATATACAACCCACATCCATAAGCCTTGAAGAAGCTGAAGAGCTTATCAACGCCAAGCGTCAGGCCGAGGCACAAAAAGTGGTCAAGATATTTGACGAAGATCCCGATATGCAAATTCTGAACGGCAGATACGGGGTGTATATCGCTTACAAGAAGTCCAATTTCAAAATTCCGCGCACAGTAGAGAATCCTGCCGAACTGACATTGGAACAATGCATGGAAATCGTAAACTCACAAGCAGGAAAGACAAAACGCACAACACGAAAAAAGAAATAAGATGTCACCACGTCCACGCGCCACAAAACCGGGAGCCGAGCGCAACCAGTTTCGTCCAGACAGCATACTGCCGCTCCATGTCACTGAACAAACTCCTCTGATGGATTTTCTCATCAAGAGCATGCCGGATCACAAACGCACCTCAATAAAAGAGCTACTGAAACACAATCAAGTAGCCGTGAATGGGATACCCGTAACCCAGTTCAATCATGAGCTGCAGCCCAATGATGAAGTGAAAATCAATTTCACAAGGGAATGGCGTGTATTCTATCACCGCCGCATGAAGCTTGTGTATGAAGATGATGACATTATCGTGGTCAACAAGGGGTACGGACTACTGTCAATGGGTACCGACAAGATAAAAGATGGTACTGCATACTCTATTTTGCGCGAGTATGTGAAATGGCAGGACCCACGCAACAAACTTTTCATTGTACACCGCCTTGACCGCGACACTTCCGGGCTGATGATGTTTGCAAAGAATGAGAATGCAAAAGAAACCATGCAGCATAACTGGAACAACATGGTGCTCAACCGCAAATATCTGGCTGTGGTGGAAGGGAAAATGGAGCCGGAAGAGGGCGTGATAAAAAGTTATCTCACCGAAAATGCCGAACATGAGGTGTATTCAACACCCGACACTGAAAAAGGTCAGCTCGCAGTGACTCGCTACAAAACATTAGCATGCAAAAACGGATATACACTGCTGGAAGTGGAACTTGATACAGGACGCAAGAACCAAATCAGAGTGCATATGAAAGAGCATGGCCATCCAATAGTAGGAGACCGCCGATATGGAGCTAAATCCAGTCCAATTCACCGCCTTGCACTGCATGCCCAGACGCTGAGATTTGTACACCCTGTGACACGCAAGGAGATGAATTTTGAGACACCTATTCCTTCTGGTTTTACCAAAATGGTAAAATAATATTAACCGTGACATTGGAAGATGCCAATAATCTTTGTTATCGATAATTATTATTACAAATCATTATAAATTTTTATAGGCACTTTAGATTAGATTATTCACGCAATTTTACAAAAACAGTCAGTCATATAGTTTCATGCTAAATGGCTGATTGTTTTTTGTTGTCGGCATATTTGGATTTTCATATTGTGCCTAAATTAAAATTGACATCATTGTTCAAAGGGATACTGTTTCAAAAAGTGTGACTGATGACCAACGTAAAAAAGGAACCTGCCGTTTGGACAGGACCGAAAAGTTTATAGTTTTAGGTGACCAAACTTAAAACTTATAAAAAATCCGGGAAATAAGTCCTCTCAGCACTTATGCTGCGTCTTTAAGCTGTTGTTTCAAACTCGCGATTTAACCCGCTATAAATCAACACATTAGCCAAAACACTCGGCCATTAAAAACTCATCCAATGCCATAAGATTGCATAAGTGTGCGCCGAATAGTTACTTTCAAGTTGCCAAACTATTAAATTATGATAAAATACGATTTCACATAAGTTAATATGGATGAATCAGCAAACATTAGTCGCTTACCAATGTTATATTATCAAACGTCTGAAAAACAAGATTTATCAAAATCTCTTAATACTAAAAATTATGGTTAATACAAAACATCAGCCAATCGTGCAGGAACTCCTTGACATGATAGCAAAAAATGGTTGGCAGGAAAAATTCCAACAGGCTTTTGAAAAAGCAAAATCTTATGATGTACAAGAAATGGACGACATCAACTCGCTTGATGATTATTATGCGTGGCTTGATGCCAACCTCACATGGATTCCAGTAGAGAATCATTTTGGACGTGCAATGTTCAATCACATCTGCAAGTTCTATTTTATTCTTGACCAGTCTCCAGTGAAGGAACTTCAGAATCCTGTTGAACCGCATGATGTAGCACAGCCACTGTCGCCACTCTCAGCATGGATGAAAGATTACGTACGTGAACTCGGCAAGTTCCTTGACACTCCTGAGTCCATCACTCCTGAAGCAGTGAAATCGTTCTATGACTCTCCGGAATTCAATATGGCTGAATACCTTGAACCTCGCGGAGGATGGAAATCATACAACCAGTTCTTTGCACGCAGCACCAAACCCGGTTGCCGTCCTGTTGCAGCAGTTGAAGACAGCCGCATCATTACTTCTCCGGCTGACGCTACATTTGACGGTTCATGGGAAGTGCGTGGCGATGACACCATAGAAATAAAGGGTATCCATTGGAAGATTTCAGAACTTCTTGAAGGCAGTCCTTATAAAGACCGTTTCGCAGGAGGTAAATGGATGCACTCTTTCCTTGGCCCGGCCGACTATCACCGCCAGCATGCGCCTGTAGGCGGACGTGTACTTGAATCACGTGACATCATGGGAGATGTATATCTTGAAGTGACAGCGGTACCTGACCCTGCATCAGGCCGTAATCGTCTGGCAACAAAGAGGGTGAACACTTTTGATGCTCCCGACAATCCCGGATACGAGTTCATGCAAAACCGTGGTTTAGTCGTGATAGACAGCCCTATTGGCCTTGTCGCTGTTCTGCCAATGGGTATGGGACAGGTATCTTCAGTTGTCATGACAGCCGAAGAAGGACGAGTGCTCCGCAAAGGTGAGGAAATCAGTTATTTCCAATTCGGCGGTTCAGATATAGTAATGGTATTTGAAGCTGCATGCAATGTCAACTTCACTGCCCGACCAGGTGTGCACTACAAAGTCGGAACTAAAATTGCAGAAGCTTACCCTGTTATTTATCCAGCAAGATAACACTCAGTCACAACATCTATTGATGACGGTTTAAAATTAGAGTTAACCGGGGGTCGGTACCGGACATGTCCGGTACCGACTTCCTTTATGTTCTACATATAATAAGTTTTACCTCTATGGCTGATAATAAATTGAAAGAGATAACTCCCCAGACCCACCCGTCGGGGGGCAAGCAACTAACCATGATGGCTATGGCCATTATGATTGTAACAACTATCGTAAGCATGCGTGGGCTCGCCTCACAGGCCGAATTCGGTCTCACATCCATATTCTATTATGTTTTTGCCGCGCTTGTTTTTCTTGTGCCATATGCTCTCGTGTGTGCCGAACTTGCTTCCACATATACACAATCGGGCGGTGTGTTCCGTTGGGTTTCCGAAGCTTTTGGCACACGTGCGGGATGGTTGAGCATGTACCTTGACTGGCAAATGGTTGTAATTTGGTTCCCGGCCGTGCTCATGTTCGGAGCCGTATCTCTGGCATATGTTTTTTGGCCTGAGGCCTTTGATGCCAAACTGGCCGGAAACCGTATATATACCCTCCTGATTGTGTTGGGTGTGTATTGGGTATGCACTTTCAATAATTTCCGAGGCATGAAGTATGCCAACAAGCTCAGTACCCTCGGTGGTCTATGCGGCACTATTATCCCGGCTGCCGTTCTCATCGTGATGGGTGTGGTATATGTGCTTATGGGCAAAACAATAAATCTTCCTCTTGACAAACCGTTCTGGCCAGATTTCGAACAGTTTGGCACGATTGTGCTTGCGGCAAGTATATTTCTTTTCTATGCCGGCATGGAAATTCAGGCAGTTCATGTTCCCGGAATGAAGAATCCCTCGCGTGATTTTCCAAAATCGGTTCTCATCGCAGTTGTCATTATCCTCGCAATCTTCGTAGCCGGCACATTGGCCATCGGCGTCGTAATACCTGAAAGCAAGATAAATCTGCTACAGAGTCTTCTTGTGGCATATAATGACCTCTGGACTGCAATCGGTGCGCCATGGTTAGGCAATGTCATGGCTGTCCTCATCACTTTTGGTGTTCTCGGTCAAGTCAGCGCTGTCATCGCAGGACCTTCCACCGGTTTACTTGCAGTTGGAAAAGCCGGTTATCTGCCCAAGTCTCTACAGCATACCAACAAAAACGGGGTACAGACAACCATTCTCTACATTCAGGCAGCCATCGTGACAATACTGTCGCTTGTACTTGTATTGCTTCCTTCTGTTGAATCCGCATATCAGATATTGAGTCAGATGTCGACCATCATCTACCTGATTATGGTGGTGATGATTTATGTCGCTTTTATCCGTCTGCGTCGTACTGCTCCAAACAAATGTCGCGGATTTCGTGTTCCAGGCGGCCGCTTCGGCATGTGGTTCGTTTCCGCACTGGGCATTCTCGGAGCTACTGTTGCAGGAATTCTCAGTTTTGTACCACCTACACAAATCAAAACAGGGAGCCCGGTCATGTATGTCGGCATCCTTATACTGGGTGTTGCAGTATTCATAGCGTTACCTCTAATCATATATAGCAAACGCAAGAAATCATGGCGTGATTCCGGCACCGATTTCTATCCATTCGATTGGCAGATAGAAGGGCGTAAACCTGACGAAATATCAAAATGGCCGTCAGGCTATCAGCCCACCGAAGAAGAAGTGAAGTCGGCAATAGAGCGTGAGAATCAAATCAGTTCGTAAGAAATAACGGTATAAACACCTTTCATTATGATTCGAATACCCACAGGAAATGGATCGATCACATTGCCGGCTCTGCTGGCAATATGGTCGATTTCGCTGGTGGTCAACCTTCCGGGGTTGGCCGTGAGTCCTATGTTGGGTAATCTTGACAAGATTTTCCCTCATGTAGGCGACCTTGAGATTCAGTTACTTACAGTATTGCCAAACTTGCTGATAATACCTTTCGTTCTTTTCTCTGGTAAGCTATCCGAATCAAAGGATAAGGTCCGAATAGTCGTTATAGGTTTGGCCATATATCTTGTTGCAGGCATACTGTATTTCTTCGCTGAAAGCATGCCGATGCTCATTGCTACAAGTTGCTTGTTAGGATGTGGATGCGGGCTTGTCATCCCCTTGGCTGCAGGGCTTATAGCAGACACGTTTTCGGGAAAGTATCGCATGCAGCAGCTTGGTATAAAGAGTGGCATCTCTAATATGGCCCTTGTAGCAGCCACTTTTGCGGTAGGATGGCTCAATCACGGCAACTGGCACACGCCTTTTCTGGTTTATTTGATTCCAATCATACCACTTGCTTTGATATTGTTTGTGCGCAATGTCAATCCAACGGCTTCAGTAAAGATGAACAGCATTCCGGCTGGAGCAGATTTGACACAGACGGAATCAATGCCTGAGGTCGGGACACCGAAACCGGGCGAGAAGATATGCAAGGGATTCATTGTCGGGCGTATTATGGGACTCTTAGGGCTTTACGCTTTCGTCACCTATACCGTGTCTGTCATTTCCTATTATCTTCCGTTCCTCATTCAGGAAGACCACCTAAGCAGTGACATCACCGGAACCGTTACAGCACTATTTTATCTCGCAGTGTTTCTGCCCGGCTTCATACTCCCTTATGTCATCAAACTTCTGGGACAACGTACATCATTGCTTGCAGCTGTATCCATCGCTGCTGGTTTACTGCTGATGTCTATGGCCAGCGAGCACATCATGCTCTATGTGGCCGCAGTGTTGATGGGATTCGGCTATGGAGTGTTCCAGCCCGTGATTTATGATAAAGCCACCTACACGGTTACAGATGGCCGCAAGTCAACTCTCTCGCTGGCAATAGTTCTGTCTGTAAATTACATAGCTGTTGCTATGACACCTTTTGTCATTGATTTTTTTCGTGATATTATCGGGACTAAGAGCAACCATTTTCCGTTTATTCTCAATTTTGCTCTCACTATGCTTTTCGCAGTCGTTGTAGTACTCAGGCGCAAGACATTCACATTCCGCATGAGCAACGAATTTGTATAAAGCATTAGACAATCATATTTTGTGAACAACATAACCAGACTTAACGCCTTCCCACCATAAAAAACGACAGAAATAATTTTATTTATTTAATTAAGCCTGCAAAATAATCAATAAATGAAAACGATAACCAGACATGTTCCCGAGACATCAACAACCATGTCGGGACGCAAAAAAATCGTTTCTACCGCCAAAGGCTCGCTGACCATGATAGCAATGGCCATCCTGATTGTCACCTCGATTCTGAGCCTACGCGGTTTGCCATCCGAAGCCAAATTCGGAGTGCAGTCAATCTTCTATTATATTTTTGCCGCAATAGTATTTCTGGTGCCATTCTCGCTTGTGTGCGCTGAGTTGGCTTCAACCTATACACGTACCGGTGGTCTATATCGCTGGGTATCGGAAGCTTTCGGCCCGCGCTGGGGATGGACGGCTATGTATCTTGAATGGCAAACAATCGTAATCTGGTTTCCTACGGTGCTTATGTTCGGAGCTGCATCTTTGGCCTACATTTTCTGGCCCGAGAGCTTTGACCAAGCACTTGCTTCAAACAAGATATATACTCTTGTCATAGCCATGGTGATTTACTGGGCAGCGACATTCAATTCATTCCGAGGACAAAAGATGGCCAACAAACTTTCTACGCTTGGAGGTTTGTGGGGTACAATAATTCCGGGAGCACTTCTGATAGTGTTAGGCGTTGTCTATTGGCTTTGCGGCAAACCTATAATGCTCAAAGAAATGCCATTTTTACCTGACTTCTCACATATGAGCACCGTTGTGTTGGCCGCCTCAATTTTTCTGTTTTATGGCGGCATGGAGATTCAGGCGGTACACATTAACGACATGAGAGACCCAGCTCGCGAATATCCTCGCTCGGTGCTGATTGCCGTAGTTATTATAGTGGTTGTTTACTGTCTTGGCACACTTGTGATAGGCGAAGTGGTACCCACTGAAAATATCGATCTGCTGCAATCGCTACTTGTGACATATAATGCACTTTGGGCAAGCTTCGGGCTGCCGTGGCTCGGAAATGTCATGGCCGTGTTCATAATGTTCGGTGTGATAGGTCAGGTAAGCGCACTTGTTACCGGTCCTGCTACCGGTCTAATGGCGGTTGCACAGTCAGGCTATTTGCCACGCTCCATGCAGATTGTAAACAAAAACGGGGTCAATAAACCGGTACTGTGGGTAGAGGGCGTGTTCGTGACCATACTCACATTGGTTCTGCTTGTGTTGCCAACTGTTGAATCAGCCTATCAGATAATGTCACAGATGGCCACTATTATATATCTGATTATGGTACTGATGATTTACGGAGCTTTTCTGCGTTTACGCCGCACGCAGCCCAACAAACAACGTGGATTTAAAGTGCCCGGCGGTAACTTCGGCAAATGGATTGTTACTATTCTTGGTATGAGCTCAGCACTGCTCGCACTGGTATTGAGCTATCTGCCACCGTCGCAGATTTCAACCGGCAGTCCGGTTGTCTATATCAGCATACTGATTCTCGGTGTTGCAATCTTTGTGGCTTTGCCGCTGGTTGTTTATGCGCGCCGCAAACCGTCATGGCGTAATCCTGATGCCCACTTCTATCCTTTTGACTGGCAGATAGAGGGTCGCAAGCCATGGGAAACCTCCAAATGGCAAACAGGCTATGAGCCTACCGAACAGGAAGTGGATCATGCAGAAACCAACGCTATTTCCCGCCACGCTACAGAAAAGCACATGTAAATTTACGGTGCAGTTATACGTAAGAGACGAATTAATATACGAAATATCTTACAGGGATTACACGCCGGGGGCAGAGATGCCTTCGGCGTTAATCTTCGCTATAGTGGCGAAGCACACGGCGATAGCTATTGAATATCTTGGATTTGGACACGAACCCCACATATTTTCCTTCGTTCACTACCGGAAGGTTCCATGCTCCCGTGGAGTCAAATGTTTTCATTACCTGCTCCATGTTTTCGCTGATTTCAATCTGAGCGGGAGGTGTGCTCATGAATTCATATACAAACATGCGCCTATACAAGTCAGGACGGAACATGATATTGCGAATTTCGTCCAAAAGCACTACGCCAAGGAATTCGCCATTGTCGCCAATTACCGGAAAGAGATTGCGATTGGATTTAGAGATCACATCCACCATCTGCTTAAGACTCATGTCAGGACGCACCGGCACAAAATCATTTTCTATCACACTATTAATTTTCAACAGTGTGAGCACAGCCTTGTCTTTGTGATGGGTAAGTAATTCGCCGCGCTGCGCCAGACGCATAGCATAGATGCTATAAGGCTCAAACAATTTTATAGTGCCATAGGAAAGCGTAGATACAATAAGCAGAGGGAGAAACAGCTCATAGCCACCGGTCAGTTCCGCCGTGAGGAATATGCCCATAAGAGGAGCATGCATTACACCGCTCATCACACCGGCCATGCCCATCAACGCAAAATTCTTGACCGAAAGATCAAGACCGAACACATGATTTATGACATAGGCAAACAAAAATCCTGACAAACAGCCTACATATAGCGACGGCGCAAATGTGCCGCCCACGCCACCGGCGCCATTGGTAGCGGATGTGGCAAACGCTTTGGCAAGGATGATAAGGGCCACAAAAATGGCGATGAACCCGACGGATTCTCTGTCGGCATAAAATATAGAACCGTTGACTATACCGGACACATTGCCCCCTAACAAATCAATAATGGCAGTGTAGCCCTCGCCATAAAGTGGCGGGAAAAGGAATATGAGACATGACAGCAGCAACGCTCCGCAAATATATTTTTTGAAATGGGAATGCATGCGCTTAAACACATTCTCCATCATATTCATCACCTTTGTAAAGTATAACGATACAAGCCCGCAGAATGCGCCAAGAAGCACCACATAAGGTATGCGAGTGGTGGCAAAAGCCTCACTTTGCACAAAGAAAAATTCCACATTATAGCCCGTAAGAGCGTATGATACTGTAGCAGCCGTGATACTTGATATAAGCAACGGCATTATGGAAACCGTAGTGAGGTCAATCATCAGCACCTCAAGCGTAAAAAGCATTCCGGCGATAGGTGCCTTGAATATTCCGGCAATACCCGCCGCAGCCCCACAACCCACCATTATCATGAGTACTCGGGGCGACATGCGAAATGCCTGACCGACGGTGGATCCAATAGCAGCACCGGAATAAACTATCGGACCTTCGGCTCCCACTGAACCTCCAAAGCCTATTGTCACAGCACTTGCAAGTATGGAAGTCCATGTGTTGTGGCGTTTCAACCGGCTTTTGTTTTGCGATATGGCATATAACACTTTGGTTACACCGTGTGAAATATTGTCGCGCACCACATAGCGCACAAAAAGCACGGTTATGAAAATACCTAATGCAGGATAGATAAAGAAGAGCCAGTTGCCATGTGTAGTGCTCAAATAGGATGTCAGAAATTGAGATATAACATGTATCAGTCCTTTCAATATCAAAGCGGCGAAACCGCCCAAAATGCCCACTATGAGCGAGAGCACAATCACAAAACTCTTTTCCTTGATGTGCTTTTCACGCCACAGCACAATTGACATGAAGAAATTATGCAGTGTGCGTGGTATATGATAGGATGTAGTATTACGATTCATAATCCTTTTCCTGAAATAACAGTTACGGCAGTATGGAGTATAATCTTCATATCCACAGCAAACGATATATTCTCTATATACAATAGATCGTAGCGCAAACGCTCAACCATCTGGTCAACGGAAGTGGCATATCCGTATTTCACCATGCCCCATGAGGTGATACCCGGGCGCACCTGATGAAGAAGGGTATAGAAGGGTGCCCGCTGCACTATCTGATCTATGAAATATTCTCTTTCGGGCCTTGGGCCGACTATTGACATGTCGCCTCGCGCCACATTGAGGAACTGGGGAAGCTCGTCAAGACGATATTTTCTAAGCACACGCCCTACCTTGGTTATACGACTGTCATTTTTTGTTGATAACAAAGGTGTACCGGAGGATTCGGCATCGGTGCGCATGGTGCGAAACTTGAGTATATAAAACGGCTTGCGGCGGAATCCGATACGTTTTTGACGATAAATAACGGGTCCGTTTGAATCAAGCTTAACTGCCAAAGCAATAAAACACATGGGCAATGCCAGCACAATGAGTGCAAACACAGATACCATTATGTCACTGACACGCTTGATATTCAAAGTACTCTGTGGCATCTGAGTACAAGACACCTCAATAAGGGGTTCTCCTGTCACGTTACTAAGCTTGGTGCGCGACATCAGCATGTCAGATTGCGGAGACATGAGATATACTGCCACATCGGTGGGCAACAGGGTGTGTATGACCGGTAAAGTGGCCTCAAGGCCATCGGGGTGCTGAAAGATAACCACATTGCGCACCCCCAATTTATTTATAGAGTCAATAAGCTGCGATTCATCAATGCGCCGGCAGTTGTCAATACGGAAGGTTGCGTCAGACGACCCGTCAACATATGCCACGGCCCGGATTCCTGTAGTGTGCTGAATTGATACGAGTTTTTCCCTTAGGCCCTCAATATATCCGAATCCAATTACTATGGAAGGAAAAGACAGCTTCTCCTCACGCACGCGTCTCAGGGAGCGGGAGGTGATAATCACACGGGGGATGTAAACGAGCACGAACAACAAGCCAAACAGCATGAAAAACAGCATGTAATCATGAATGCGGTCGCTTGATAAATCATTTATGAGCTGCACAAAGAAAACTATCAGTGTACCGAAGAATGCTGTTTTGAATGTGGTTATCAATTCACTTATACGCGATTTGACAAACATCTTGTTGTAATAGCCTGAGAGATAGTAAAGAGCCATCATCATCAGAGGGATAAATACCTGACCCAGAACAAGCATCTTGAATCCGAGATAATCGCCAAGTGTCACGAAATCGTGATTCACACTCTCCTGCACAAAATAACGATAGATATCAAAAAGCAATACAGCAATTTCTGTGGCAAAAAAGTCACAGAGAATGTATTTTATGCGCTGAGATGAATCTATTGTCATTTACGTAAAACTTTCAAGTCATTATTAACCGGATCAAGGAGCACAACGGCCGATGATTCGTGTCCGACGGAATCATCTCTGCGATAGGAGGCCACATAATCCACCCCATCACATATGTAAGGAGAAATGTCGCTGAAAAACCGTGGAGTAGGCTCACCACTGACATTAGCCGAAGTGGAGACCAAAGCGCCGTCAATATGTCGGCACAATGCGCCGGAATATCGTTCATTCGTCACTCTTATGCCACAACTTCCGTTCTCAGCCAACAAATCGCTGCACACTTCGGCAACTGTCGGAAAAATCAAAGTAACAGGCTTGGGAAATTGAGCCGACACTTTTTTATAGGCATCAACCCCTTTGCTACCCACATAATGGGCAAGCATTTCAAAATCGGCCACGAGCGATATCATAGCCTTGCTATCGGACCGGCGTTTAAGCTCGTAGATTCGCCTCACAGCATCAGAACAACGGGCATCGCATCCTATGCCCCATACCGTATCGGTCGGGTAAAGTATAATACCGCCATCCATAAGCACTCGGGTAGCATTTTCTATGTCCTGCTCAAAACTAACCACTGCAAGAGAATTCTACATATCTGAACTACAAAGATAGCAATATAATCAATATCATCCGTGCCAAAATCCTAAAAACTTATACCACAGCACGGAGCATGGTACAAAAAAAGGCCGCGGCAGGATGTCCTGTCGCGGCCGG
>HF985621.1 GCA_000431155.1 Bacteroides sp. CAG:927 | reverse complement strand
AGCACACAATAAAGCGGGACGCCCTTGTGGGACGCCCCGCCGTTATCTGATTATAATCTTGTAGATTACTTATTTACTATCTTGATGTTGCGAAGCTCCTTGCCGTCCTTGACCACGCTTACCACGTAAACGCCGGCCTGGCCGATGGAGATGTGCATCATCTCGCCTGCATTGATGCTGCGTGCATCACGGCCAACGAGCATACCGCTCATGTTGTAAACGCTTACCTCGTAGGCTCCGCCCTCGGCAAATTCAAGGAACAGGGTCTTGTTCACGGTGTACGCGTTCATGCCGTCTGCTTCGTCAGCTGCCACGCCGTTGATTGCGTCAAGCTGTATCACAGGATAAACACGAGTGTCTTTGCCCCATGAGTTCTCAAGGGTAAGTGTCAGGGTCTTGTCACCGTCCTTGCCATATACCACCTGTGCTTCACCTTCGGTGTCGGTACCGTTGGCATTGCTGATGGTAGCCTGACGGGTGCTCCAGCTCGGCTTGGTCTCTACCTTGAAGCCTGAACCCTTCACGTAAGGACAGCCTGCCTCATAGATGGGTGAGATGTGGCACGGAACAGATGCGCCTTCACCTTCACCGGTTGCAATCTGGAATGTTCCGAAAGGTGCGTCAGTAACCTGACCCTTTGACATGAAGCGACCGTTGTGTACCACAGTGGTAGGTGCAGTAGCACCGCTGCATGTACGGGTTTCAGACACACCGTCCACGGTTTCGCCTTCAAAATCCCAGAAGCACTTCACGTTCGAAGGCAGATTGTTG
>HF985620.1 GCA_000431155.1 Bacteroides sp. CAG:927 | reverse complement strand
TTGTGCCTTCCCCGATTTTTATCGGACAGCAATAATACATAATAAAAACAAAGGCACTCCTTGAGAAGGGGTGCCTTTGCTGTGCTTTAACAGAGGGATTACTGAAGTGTTCCGGCTTCGGCCTGCTGAATCATCTGCTGGTTGGCAGTGATGTAAACTTCCACACGACGGTTTTGTGCGCGTCCGGCCTCGGTGTCGTTGGAGGCTACGTAGTCAGCCATTGGGATGCCCTGTGCAGTGAGTCTGGAGGCAGCTACGCCGCTGTTCTCAAGGTATCTTTCAACAGCATCGGCGCGGCCAGTGGCAACTTTCTGGTTGGCCTGCATGGAGCCGACATTGTCGGTGTAGCCGAAAATCTGCACGTTGGTCTGGGGGTTGCTGTTGAGCGAAGCGGCAAACTGACTGAGGTCGGTTTTTGCGCCTGAGCTGAGAGCAGTACTGTTGAAGGGGAAAAGAATACCGCCCTCAAAAGTAACCTTTATGGCCTGAAGACCGTTTTGGTCAGTAACTGATTCTACTTTTGCTTTGTCGGCAAGTTCCTGCTCAAGCTGCTGTTTCTGCTTGTCCATCTTGCGGCCAATGAGTGCGCCTGCTCCGGCACCTACAGCAGCCCCGATAGCAGCCCCGATGCCGGCACCTTTGCCGCCGCCGATAAGAGCACCTATGCCTGCGCCCAAAGCGCCACCGCCACCGCCGCCGATAAGTGCACCTTTGCCGGTATTAGTCAAACTATTACAACCTGAGGAAGCAAGCAGTCCTACGCACAGAACGCCTGCGCCAAGATACTTAATGAACTTCATAATTATAAATGTTAAATAGTGAATGTTAATATTAACTGTTGTGCAAATATACGTAATAATCTTACATGTATATAATCAATACACATTATTAGGTGAAAATGTTTGTGGATATTTGTAAAGAAATTGTAAATTTGCGTATTGAATAAATATTACATCAAGCCATATGCTCGGACACAATTATACATCATATTTTTTCAAGCATCGCGGATCGAGCCTGATATATCATTTGTCAGGACTTGTGGCCTGCATAGCCTGGGGCGCATCGTTCATAGCAACTAAAAATCTTATCAATGACGGTTTGAATCCTGTAGAAATTTATATCTATAGGTTTTTTATTGCATATATATGCACTTTGCTTGTGTGTCCAACACCGTTATGGAGCCATTCGGTAAAGGATGAATTGGTGTTTTTGCTGTGTGGAGTGTGTGGCGGTTCAGTGTTCTTCATTTCGGAAAACACATCGGTGCAATATACTCTGGTATCGAATGTGTCGCTAATAACCACCACATCCCCATTGCTGACCGCAATGATAGTTGGTGTCCTGTACAAAACCCAGCGACCCACTTCGGGATTTATATTCGGCTCGATAATGGCATTTCTTGGTGTGGCATGTGTGATATTCAATTCGAGTTTTCAGGCGCAACTGAATCCGTTAGGTGATACTCTTGCTGTGGTTTCGGCTATTGTGTGGGCAGTTTACTGCGTGCTTCTCCGTCCATTGGGCTCTGTTTACAGCAGTTGGTTCATAAGCCGCAAGGTGTTCTTTTACGGTATAATAACTGCATTGCCATTTCTTGCCGTAGAACCTCATCTGACACCTATAATGGATATTGTGACCTCAAAGGAGATACTTATGAATTTAGGGTTTCTCGGACTGGTTTGTTCCATGCTCGCGTATGTGCTGTGGGCAGTATGCGTGAGTCGTCTGGGATCGGTGAAGTCGGGTAATTATCTGTACATATCGCCCATAGTTACGCTTGTGCTTTCGGCATGGTTGCTCAGTGAGCCTGTAACCGTGGTTGGCGTGATAGGGTGCGTGATGATATTGGGAGGTGTGATACTCAGCGAGAAGCTCGGCAGAAAACGCGGGCTTGGAGCATCATAAGAGCCGGTTCAGATATAGAATTCTATTTCATCCAGAGTCTGCAATGCGAGCTTGCGTGTAAGAGGATTATCGGCTTTCAGCTCGCGCTCGGCGATGGTTTTGATGTCGGCGGGGTGTGAGGCAATAAAATGCCAAAGAATGCGCAATGAGGCGTAACGCCACAAAGGGTTGTCGCTATCGGCGTATTTCAGAGCCAGCTGATATGCAAACGGGAGTTTGCGTAGCAATCTGTGACAAAGGATGTCGGTGGCCTCAGTGCCGACAGATGTCTCAAGCCATTGAGAAGCCTCATCAAAGGTCATTTCATTGACGGGAAAAAGCATCGGAGCGATAAGCATGCTCTCGCGAGTATGTGTGTCGCGCCATAATGTACGTGCCAATTGAGCATCGGAACCGGTGGATTGTGCTATCTCCACGAGCTGGGGCAAGTTGACGCCCATAATGAGACGATAAGGCGAACCGGCAGTGCGCAAAGCTTCGGCGACGATGCCGTTGCGCATGGCATATATGCGACGCTTAATGAGCTGAATATCGTTGAATTGAGTCATGATGTGATGAATTTTGCCAGTCAAAATTAGTAAAACGGACGCAGATGTGCAAAGGTTTGCATAATTGATGCAAAGATGATACCTTTGCATATCTAATTGTGAGTATATGAACTTTAAGAAGATAAGTGTTTCGGTACTGGCGGTTACGGCTTTGGCCATGAGCGTATTTGCCGCAGTGGAGGATTTGCCTGTGAAAAGTGTGAACGGCAAGAAATACCACTATTATACAGTGCAGCCAAAAGAGAGCCTTTATTCGTTGAGCCATAAACTTGGCATAAGTCGTCAGGAGATAATAAAATATAACCCCGGAGTAGAGGACGGTCTGAAAGCATACGAGGATCTGTTGTTCCCATATACCCCTAAGGGCGAAACGACTTATACCCCCACAAGCGAAGCGGTGGAGGATGTGGTGGCCAACAGCTATGTGGTGAAGAAAGGAGACACGGTATATGGCCTGTGCCGCAGGTTCGGTATCAGCCGTGACGAGTTCGTTGCGCTAAATCCGGGTGCCGTTGACGGCCTGAAAGCGGGAGAAACAGTGCGGTTGCGCCGAGAGGGCAGTGTGCCTTCAAAATCTGTGGCAGCGTCAGAGACAAAAGAGCGCATAGCTGCTACTCATAATAATGTTTCTCATTCTTCAAGCCAATCTCTTAGTCAATCGCAGACCGCAGGGAAGGAGCACACCTATACCATAAAGGAGGGTGAAACTCTATATCATATATCCAAAGAACATGGCACTACTGTGGAGGCCATACTTAGTGCCAACCCCGAGCTTGATGTGACTGATTACAAGATGGGGATGGTGATTGTGATTCCATCGGATACCGCCGAAAATCAGGAAATAGCTCCTGCCGAAACCATAGGGTTTAACCCGAATGCCAATGCTCAGCCGCAAGAAGATACAGCCCAAGAAACTGTGGTGCCTGTGGAGAATGAAAAGATTGTGGTGGCGGTAGCATTGCCTTTCAATCTTAATGTGGAGAAAGCGGATCGGCAGGACAAGGTATATACCGAATTTTACAAAGGATTTCTGTTGGCTGTGGACAGCATGCGAAATTGCGGTACGCCAATCAAGCTGATGGCTTTTGATACAGCTGACAATATGGATTCTGTGCGCAAAATCCTTGCCAATCCTATTCTTGAGGAAGCACAGGTGATAATAGCTCCCGGGGATATGACTCAGCTCAATGCATTTGCCAACTATGGGAAGCAACATGGCATAAAAGTGCTGAATTTATTTCATGTCAAAGATATAAGCTATCGCATAAATCCATCGGTGATGCAGGGTAATATACCTCATGGAAATATGTATGACAAAGCGGCTGATTATCTTGTGAACAATCTTCGCGGGACCACTCCGGTGATAATCAAGAGCAGAAATGCCGCTTCCGACAAGGCCGAATTTCTAACGGCTCTAAAAGGGAAGATGGATGAACGCGGCATGACGGCACTTGAAATAGTGTTTGATGATCAGCTAAAAGCTGACGATCTTGAGCGCCTTGAGGGAACCGGAGCGTTTACATTTATTCCCGTTACAGGCAAGAGCGATGAACTGCAAAGGATATTGCCTGCTCTGATTGAATTTAAGAAATCCAGCATCAATCCTGACGAGGTGAAACTGTTCGGGTATCCCGAATGGACCACGTTCAGAGGAGATATGTCGGCTAAAATGCTTGAAATGGGGACAACGGTGTTCTCACGCTTCTATACCGTGCCGGAGGATGAGAAGCTCAAGCAGGTAGAGGACGTGTTTGTGCGCTGGTATGGTGCTCCGATGGCATCGCTCGTTCCCCGTCAGGGATTGTTTGGCTTTGATACCGGCATGTATCTCATAAACGCTCTTAAAGCTAACGGTGGAGATTTCAGCAAGTTTACCCCGACCTACAACGGAGTGCAAAACGGATTTGATTTCCAGCGCTCAGAAGGCGGCGGGTATGTGAACAATGACCTATACATAATCAATTTCCGCACTGATGGCAGTGTGGACAAAGAGCTGCTATGAGTTATTTCAGGAAAATAGCAATTGCCGTAGTGGCATGTGCCGGATTGATCGGGGCAGACTGTGTTAACGCCCAATATTATTATTCGCCCGAATTTTGCATAGGGGGTCATGGCGGCATGACAATGTCAAGCATGGCGTTTTCACCATCGGTGAAGCAAAGCATGATATCGGGTGCGTTTTTCGGAGTGACGGCACGATATACCGAGGAGAAGTTTTTCGGGCTAATAGCAGAGGTAAATCTGGAACAGAGAGGCTGGAAAGAGAAATTTGATGACGGCACAAGCTTTGAGTACAGCCGCCAACTGACTTATATACAGATTCCATTCATGACACATTTCTATTTCGGCTCCCGAAAATTCAAGGGATTTGTCAATCTGGGACCGAGTGTGAGTGTGTTGATAGGAAACAAGATAAGCAGTAATTTTGATTACCATAATCCCGCGAGTGTGTCAGGATTTGATATGGAAAACCGCCATACCAATCAGATGGGGATGGAAATCAAGAATAAATTTGATTACGGAGTAGTGGGCGGTGCCGGCATGGAGCTGATACTGAAACGCAAACACTCCATAATGCTTGAAGCACGATATTATTTCGGACTTGGAAATATATTTCCCTCAGCTAAAAAAGACGAATTTTCGGCATCGCGCAGCACCAGTATAGAGATTTGTGTGGGGTATATGTTCCACATCAAATAAGTACTCAAAAACTGATATTGCCTTTGGCATAGAGGATTTTGAAAATCAGCTCTTCAAGCAGGTCGTATTCGTTTTTTCGGCTGCCAATGCCTTTGGACTTAACATCAAAATCGCGTATCGCGGAGATTATTTCAATGCTCATGTAAGCGTTATAATATCGCATGGCCGCATTGAATTTGCGCAATTGAACCTCGTATCTGAGTCCGAGAGCATTCATCAGTGATGATGGTGACTTATCGCGTGTGAACTGCGCTATCAGCAACTGTGAGAAAAAGCTGAATATTGAGGCTATGACAAGCACAGTGGGATTGTTGCGCGGATTATTGCGGAAATAACTGACTATCTCCAGTGCTTTGGCGGCATCTTTTACTGCCAGAGCGTCAACGAGTTCAAAGGCATTGTAATCTTTGCTTATGCCCACATTGCGTTCAATGCTTTCGGGAGTGATCATGGCACCTTTGCCCAAAATCATGGCGAGCTTGGTGATTTCGCTATACATTTTTGCAAGGTCAAGGCCAATGTGGTCACGCAGCATTGCTATGCCTTTAGGCTCAATATTCAGACCCTGTGATTTCACCAAGGATTCAATGGCAGAATCAATATTGCGTTCGGTGAGTTTTTTTGATTCAAATATTGCCCCGCCACAGTTTTTTATGGCGGTAATGAGGTCTTTGCCTTTGGCTTGCGCACCCCGGCAAATTATGGCCAGAACGGTAGTGGATACGGGGTTGGCTGCATAAAGAGTGTATTTGTTGAGCTCGTCGGCAGAAATGGCTTGAGCTTCTTTAAGTACTACAACCACACGGTTGCCAAACATAGGATAGCGGCGGCAAGTGGCATTGAGCAGTTCGGCCGGAGTTTCGCGTGCGTATAGCGTATATAAATCAAAATCACGGGCCTCATCGGGGATGAGTGCTTCAAACTTTTTAACGAGTTCGTCGGCATAATAGCTCTCTTCTCCATGAATGAGATAGATGGGCGCAAGTGTGCCGGACGATATATCTTTACACAATTGGGTGTAGGTGAGTGCAGGAGTGGCGGCCATGATGGCTAAGTGATAAAATTTGTGTAAATTTACGCATTAATTGATAAAATACAATGAAAATTGCCGATCTTCCTATGCTGATGCTTCCCGAGTGTGATGTGCCGCTACGTTCGGACAGCGATATGGACCGAGTGTTTGATGAGCTGCGTCAAAAATGGGTGGCGCTGACTCCTGAAGAGTGGGTCAGACAGCGATTTGTGCGATGGCTGGAGCATGAGCGCGGCTATATGAAGGGGAGAATGGGTAATGAAATAGCGCTGACGCTGAATCGCACATCAAGACGCTGCGACACGGTGGTGTATGATGCGTGCCGAAAACCTGTGATGATAGTGGAATATAAAGCGCCCAATGTGGCTATCACCCAAAAGGTGTTTGACCAGATTGTGCGCTATAATATGGTGCTTGCCGCTCCGTATGTGACGGTCAGCAACGGATTGAGGCATTTTTGCTGTGCAATAGATTTTGCCAATCGGAGCTATGAGTTCCTGAAAGAAGTGCCGGAATATAAGGAAATAGTCGGAGAGTAGGGTCAGATGGTGAAATCTACGCAAGCTCTGTCGGCTTTGTGACCCTTGATTATTTCAACGGCAGCAAGATGGGCGGGATGAGCAGAGTATGCCGCAATATCAGCCGGAGTTTCGGCATCGGCTATCAGCGTAAGGTCCCAATCTTCATCAGGATTTTCATTGATGCCAACCTGAATGGCTTTCAGACATTCAATTTGCTCGGGGAGTGATATGAGCGCATTGCGGAATCTGTGCGCAATCTGTTTGCGCTCCGCGGGAGTGCCGAGAAAACGAAAGGTAACTACGTGACGTGTCATATATCGGAAGTAATCTGGATGTTATTTGGCATACAAACGCTCACGGGCAGCGAGTACTTTTTCATCGGTGATATAATCATCGTAGTCCATCATCTTGTCTATGATGCCGTTGGGGGTAAGCTCAATTATGCGGTTGCAAACTGTTTGAATAAACTCATGGTCATGGCTTGACATGAGGACTATGCCCTTGAAAGCCTGCAATGTGTTGTTGAAGGCCTGAATGGATTCAAGATCAAGGTGATTGGTCGGTGAATCAAGGACCAAAGTATTGGCATCGCGCATCATCATGCGTGCTATCATGCAACGCATTTTCTCTCCACCGGACAGTACGGAGGCTTTTTTGAGTACTTCCTCACCGCTAAAAAGCATTTTGCCAAGGAATCCCTTGAGGTAAATTTCGCTGGAATCATCGGAGAACTGACAGAGCCAGTCAACAAGATTGAGGTCGGTGTTGAAGAACGTAGAGTTGTCAAGAGGAAGGTAGGCCGTGGTGATAGTCTGCCCCCAATCGTAACTGCCGGAGTCGGGTTTGCGATTGCCGTTGATGATTTCAAATAAGGCGGTCATGGCTCTCGGGTCATGGCTCAGGAAAGCGACTTTGTCGCCTTTCTCAATCTGGAAATTGACATCTTTGAAAAGAATCTCTCCGTCCACGCTGGCACTCAGGCCATGAACTTCAAGAATCTTGTTGCCAACTTCGCGCTGAGGAGTAAATATGATGCCCGGGTAGCGGCGCGAAGAGGGTTGAATTTCCTCAATGTTGAGTTTCTCCAACATCTTCTTGCGGCTGGTAGTTTGCTTGGATTTGGCCACATTGGCACTGAAACGCTGAATGAACTCAAGCAGTTCCTTACGTTTTTCCTCGGCTTTCTTGTTCTGTTGCTGCTGCTGACGAAGAGCAAGCTGACTTGACTCATACCAGAAACTGTAGTTGCCGGCAAACAGTGTCACTTTATTATAATCAATGTCAAGGGTGTGTGTGGAAACGGCATCAAGGAAGTGGCGGTCGTGGCTGACTACGAGCACGGTGTTTTCGCAGTTGCTGAGATAGTTCTCCAGCCATGCAACAGTGTCAAGGTCAAGGTCGTTGGTCGGCTCGTCAAGAAGAAGATTATCCGGATTACCGAACAAGGCTTTAGCAAGCAGAACGCGCACTTTTTCTTTACCACTGAGGTCGCGCATGAGCATGTAGTGTTTGTCTTCTTTGATACCGAGACCTGAAAGGAGCATTGCGGCATCACTTTCGGCATTCCATCCTTCCATTTCGGCAAATTTTTCTTCAAGTTCCGAGGCACGAATGCCATCGGCATCGGAAAAGTCCTCTTTGGCATAGATGGCTTCTTTTTCCTTCATGATATCCCACAGGGCAGTGTGACCCTGAAGCACAGTGTCCATAACGGTGAATTCGTCAAATTTGAAGTGGTCCTGTTCCAAAACGCTCATACGCTCGCCCGGTCCTTGGGTTATGGTGCCATGTGTAGGGGAGAGCTGATTGGAGAGGATGCGCATGAGTGTGGATTTTCCGGCTCCGTTAGCTCCGATGATACCGTAGCAGTTGCCGGGAGTGAATTTTATATTTACATCCTGAAACAGAATGCGTTTGCCAAATTGTATGCCGAGATTGTTTACCGCTATCATAAATGTGTGAGAAAAATGTTATTTTTGCGGGTGCAAAGGTACAAAAAACATTCCTGATATGAAAACCCCTGTAATTAATATCCCCAAGGCTTATAAATATGTGATGTACGGTATATGCTGCATGATACTTGCAGATATGATGTTTGGCGAGCATTTTATGCCTATGTGGTTGATATGGTGCCTATATGGTGTGGTGTGTGTCATGAGTGTGCCTATGTTGACAGCATCATGGAAACAGAAATGCATGCAGTATTTCTGGCTGCTTGTGGGAGAGCTTGCAGTAAGTGGAATTTTGGTGCTTTGCTATGAGTTTTTGCTTGACGAGGGGCAGAAATTTTACTAAAAAGCAAAAATAATTGCGGGGGATAAAAAAAATGTGTAAATTTGCACTCCGAATTGTGAATAACAAACGAAAAATAATATACGGCAATGAAAAGAACATTTCAACCTTCGAACAGAAAGAGAGTAAATAAGCACGGATTCCGTGAGAGAATGTCCACCCCTGACGGTCGTAAAGTGCTTGCACGTCGTCGTGCCAAAGGTCGTCTGCGTCTTACCGTAAGCAGCAGCATCGCGAGCAAGTAAGCGATATAAGTTGCTTTACGAAAGCATAACGCCGCCGGAATATGGTTCCGAGCGGCGCTTTTGCTTTTTGGGTTGTTATATAAAGTATGACCGACAGAATGACACCGGAGCAACGCCACAAATGTATGAGTGCCATAAGGGGCAAGAATACCAAGCCTGAACTTATGGTGCGCAAGTATCTGCATGCCCGCGGTCTTCGGTTCAGAATTCATGACAAGAAGCTTCCGGGATGTCCTGACATTGTGTTCAGGAAATACAAGGTTGTGGTGTTTGTCAACGGGTGTTTCTGGCATGGTCATGTCGGTTGTGACAAGTTCAGAATACCAAGTGCTAATCATGAATTCTGGAAACACAAAATTACTCTGAATCAGGCTCGCGATTACAGGGCGGAAGTGGAGCTGAAACTTCTGGGCTGGCGTGTGCTTAGAGTGTGGGGGTGTGAGCTTTCTCCTAAGAGCAGGGAGCAGCGATTGGCGCGGTTGTATAACGATATTGTGGAGACGGATAAAGTTATTGAGCAGGAACCATTGCCGATTGCGGCAGAACCGTTGCCACGATATGGCAAGTAGCAACATGTTTTTTGAAATTTATTGTAAACCTTTTTGCCTACGGAGTTGTTGGAATATCAGAAAAACAAAGAATTCAAAACTAAAATTGCTGTTATGAATAAAAAAGATACCACTAAGGAAAGCGAACGCGACTATGCATCACAGAATTATCCCGGTGCAGCCATCAATGAAGGTGATGAGGACAAGAATAATGTGAAGCTTCAGAAGGAGCGCACATGTGTGCTGGGCAACAATCCCCGAAATCAGAAATAATAAAACAAACTATGATACAGTGAGCCGACATGTGCCGGTTCACTGTTTTTTTGTGTCTATTGCCCACCGGGTGGATTCCCATGATACGGTGACCTGTGAGGTGCTTGGTGCCGAAGTACTCAGGCCGCTATAGTGGCGGATAGGGATTATACCGTAGAGATATATATAGCAGTACTCGGTGTGTACCGATGCTATGACTGATTGATGAAGAATGGAGGTGAAATGTGAGACATCGTAACCGTTTTCAGACAGAAAGTCGGCATATTGCCCAAGGTCAAAGAAGATGTTTTCTCCGTAATATCCTCCGAACGACTGGAGCTGAGATGTGAGTTCGGGATTCCATGTGGAGTTATTGTTAAGTTGTCTCATTGCATCGGCCAATTGTTCAAGATATTGGCTGTCGATTACTGATAAAGTGGCGTAAGGAGAAGAGTAGGAAGAGAAGAAGTCATAATATTTGTTGCAGAACTGTTGCCAGTCAATGTCGTCTTGGAGGAGAAGTGTGCCTACAGAGCCGTAGGGTATGCCTCTTCCCATGATTTCGGTAGGAGATAAAACAGTTATGTCGGCTACGTGTCGAAGTTCGTATGCCGTTTCCACCCCTCCCATATAGCAGGCATCAAAAAGCAGGAAATCAAGGTGTATGCGTGCGGATTCAATGGCATTGACAAGGGCGCTTACATCAGTTTGCCACTGTATGTCTATTCCTCCGAAATATCGTGTGACCGGATGGTTGGATACAGGGATGCAGAATGAATGCAATGATACGGTACGATCAATGTTCAAAGCTCCTACGGGAAGCCATCCGGAGCCATGACAACCGATAGTCATGGCGTAATGTTGTGCCGGGGCCAATGTTTTGACATCTTCCAGTATTGATGCTATGCCTTGCGAGGTGGTTAGATCGGGCGATTCATAGTTTTTCAGGATTTTTCTTTGTCCTGCTGTGATCTCAACCATTTGCGCCTGTGTGGAAGATGTGGAGATGAAGGATACAACTCTCTTGTCCGGGAAATGCTCTTTGCCGAGAGCAGCCTGCATTTCTGTGAGGTTGTGTTGTAAATCGGGAGTGAGATTCTGACTCCATGGCATGTACATAAACAGGGTAAACTCAACCGGTGAGTCGGGCGTCTCCGGCTCGGGCATAGATGGAAGGCTGTCGGTGTCGTTTTCGCAGGCTCCAAGAATGAATAAAAACGGTAGGATTATGTAGTAGATAAAATTTTTCATAGCTTGGCACAAATGTACAAAAAAATAAAAAGAGACTACTCACATAGTCTCTTTTTATGAGTTTCCAATAGGTACAATTTCTAAGGTAAAAAAGATTGTGTTAGGTTTGCGTGACAAAAGTAGCTTAATTAAATCAGGTCGGAGAATAAATTTATATGTTATTAAGCAGTGTTTTGTTGAGGAGTTTTCGCGCAAACTGTTTAAACGGCGTTGTTACAGTGGTTTATGAAAAATTGGAGTTTGGGGTGGTTTTGTTAATAAAGTATAAAATTATATAGTTTCCATTTTTTTTATTAAAAACTCAGAGCCGTTCCATACTCCATAGGTCATTTTCTCATAGCAGTCTCCAAGTATAATGATGCTGACATCGGGATTGACTTTTTGGTTGACAACAACGTGGCGATGCCCGAATACATAATACTTTATGTGTGGATGTGATGCCGAATAGCGTTTGACAAACTGGAGCAATTTGTCAGATTCCGGAACAGTGGTGAGCGTAAACTGCTTGCCGGTGGCTCGGCTGTGGCCTGACCACTTGTGCGCAAAGTTCACAGTCCATCGCGGGTGAATGGCACTGAAAAGGAATTGTGCCCAACGAGCGCGAAAGAGAGAATGCATAAACCGGTAAGAGGCCCTTATTTCGCCGACACCGTCGCCATGCTCCATGAAAAAACCGGTGCCGTCGATATCAGTGATGAAAGATCCATCAATGACTTTGACACCTAATTCAGCAGGAAGATAATCAAAAATCCATATATCATGATTGCCTTTGAGCCATATGATTTCCACTCCGCTGTCGGTGAGTTCGGCGATAGTGCCGAAAAAACGTGTGAATCCACGCGGCACAACATATCGGTATTCGTACCAATAATCAAGTACATCGCCAAGCATATAGATAGTGCGTGCGGTGGGCGCAATGCTGCGAAGCCAATGACAAATTCGGCGTTCGTGTTCGTGTGCATCAGGAATGTATGACGCACCGAGATGGAGATCGCTTATGAAGTATGTGAGGGAGCGCATCAGAGAAAACCCAAGTCAAGTTTAGCTTCCTCGCTCATCATGTCTTTGTTCCATTCCGGCTCAAAGACAATGCGTATATCCACATTGTTGATGCCCTCAATGCTTTCAAGCTTAATGCGTGCATCCTCAACCAGAAAATCGGCTGCAGGGCAGTTGGGTGCGGTGAGAGTCATGTCAACCGCGAGATTGCCATTGTCATCAATATCTATTTTGTATATCAACCCAAGGCTGTATATGTCCACCGGAATTTCCGGGTCAAATACGGTGCGCAGCATGGTTATGACTTTTTCTTCAAGAGCGAGTTTTTGTTCTGGGGTCATATTTCGGGAGTGATTTTAAGTAAGGTGGATTTCTTTGCCTTTGCGGCACTGAAATAAAGTTGTGACTGCTCGCTGACTTTGCGTCTGAGCAGAATTAAAGTAAGCATGGTGGGGAAAGCCATGAACGCATAAAAGAGATCGCAGAGACCTACCGCAGCCTGCAAAGGTACTACGGCAAAGAGTACAAGTGAAGCTATGAACAGGTAGGTATAGGCTGAAGCGCCATTCTCACCCATGAGATATGCGGCACATCGCTGTCCGTAGAAACTATAGCTGAACATTGATGAAAGAGCAAAACATGCCACGATGGCCATGAGCATATATTGGCCAAAAGGTATGCCGTTGCCAAAAGCTTTCAGTGCCAATTCCAAACCTTTTACCGATCCGGGCTGTAAGGCATCGGGTGGCAGGCACAACAGGACTGCAAGTGCGGTAAGAGTGCATACAAATCCGGAATCTATGGCCGGTCCGAGCATTGCTATGAGCCCTTCGCGTACAGGCTGGTCATTGGCTGACTTGCCATGCATGATAGATGCTGTGCCTATACCGGCATCGTTAACAAGTGCTGCCCGTCGCGCTCCGATTATGGCTATGCCAATCAATGCACCCCAGCCGGCATCAAGAGAAAATGCCTCGGTGAAAATGGATGAGAATACTGCGCCAACACTGTGGATATTGGTAAGAATGATGTACAACACCATCAGGAAATATGCTGCTACCATGAACGGTACGATAACAGTGGCAACGCGGCTTATGCGCTTAATGCCGCCCAGCACTACTGCAGCGACAAGAGCAGCAATGGCAATGCCGGTGAATAGTCGCGCCTGAAAGGGCGATGATATGTCAATGAAATGTGAAGCCGTGGTAACTGTTGCTTCGGTGAGCTGATTTGCATTCATGATGCATAAAGTGCCAAACATACCGGCTATGGCAAAGAATTTGGCCATAGGACGCCACTTGATGCCAAGCCCGTGATGGATAATATGCATTGTGCCACCCTGATGCACACCGTTACTGTCTGTGCTGCGGTACATGATGGCTAGTACACCTTCATGGTATTTGGTGCACATGCCCACGATTGCGCTTACCCACATCCAGAATACCGCTCCGGGTCCACCCATTGCTATGGCGATTGTGACACCTGCTATGTTGCCCATGCCTATGGTTCCGGCTACGACAGAAGCCAAAGCCTGAAGAGAGCTTATTTCACCGGAACTGCTGTCGGGACGAGCCTTTATGGCTTTGAGAGCATAGGGCAATCGGCGCAGGGATACGGCCCGCGAAGCAATAAAAAGCCACACGCCACCGCCTATCAATGTCAGGAAAAGCGGCAGGCCGCAAACGACATCGGCAACGGCAGTGATGTGTAAACCTAAGGCATCCAGCATATGGAATTATACAAGATGCGCTATGTGAGAATCTCTATCGCCTTCCAGAAGGTCAACAACAGGAATTTCAATCATTGTGTAGCAGCCCGGGGTCTGACGCATAGCCGCGCGAGCGGCACCAACTAGAATCTGGGCTGTGAGGGCAGGATTGTTGATGGTCATGTTAAACTCAAAACGCTGATTCTGAGTTATGCCACTGACACCTTTACGCACCATATTCACACCATGGCCCATATCCTTGACTTCATCAACGCTCGGCACGGCCATAACATGAGTTTCATCGCTTGCGAAATAAGGATCAGCTTTAACGGCGGCGGCCACATCTTCAAGCTTAGCACTATCTTCAAGCTCTACATAAACCATGCGGCGGTGAATACCGGTGCCAAGAGGTATGGTCATTGAGAGCGCATTCTTGACTCCGGGTTTGGATTTGACGCACACGGTGTGGCCCATGCTCATTCCGGGGCCAAAGTTGGTATAAGTGAGTCCTTTTGGGGCAGCAGCCTGCATCAAAGTGCGCACGATAGAATCGCTACCCGGATCCCATCCGGCGGAAATGATAGATACGACACCATGTTCTTTGGCTATTTTGTCGAGATTGTGACGCAGCTCGGGGATGAGCGTATGGATGTCAAAGCTGTCAACAGTATTGATGCCTTTGGCCAACAACACCGAAGCGTGTTTCTCAACCTCGCGGGTTGGCGTGCAAAGGATGGCAACATCTACCTTGCCGAGGTCATTGATGTCGGTTGTTACTTTATAGGAAGCAAGTGCAGCCGGACAGTTGGCAACCGAGCGGCGCACGATTCCGGCAATTTCAAAATCGTGAGCCTGCTGAAGTGCCTCAAGTACACTATGGCCTATGTTGCCATAGCCTACAATGGCTGCTCTTATTTTTGTACTCATAGAGCGGGTGGAGTGTTAGAGGTTGGAAACAATTTGGTTCGTGTCGCGTGCAATCATAAGTTCCTCATCGGTGGGTATGACTGCAACCTTGACTTTGGACTCAGTAGCCGAAATGACTGTTTCAGTGCCACGTGTTACGGCATTGAGTTCTTCGTTGAGCTTCACGCCCATGAAAGCAAGCGGAGCACATACGTTTTTGCGAACGCCTGTCTGGTTTTCACCAACACCACCTGTGAATATTATGGCATCAATACCGCCCATTTCGGCTGCATAGGCACCGATATATTTGATGATACGCTGCTCATACATCTCCAAAGCCATGTGTGCGCGTTCGTTTCCGGCGTTGTCGGCAGCTTCAATTTCACGCATGTCGTTGGAGATTTCAGTTACGCCGGCAACACCGCTTTCCTTGTTGATGATGCGCTGAATGTCGGCTGATGTGTAACCGTGCTTGTTCATGAGGTATGTAATCACTCCGGGGTCAACATCCCCCACGCGTGTGCCCATCATAAGACCTTCGGTAGGAGTCAGACCCATGGATGTGTCCACGCTCTTGCCATTGAGAACGGCAGTGATTGAGCCACCGTTGCCGATATGGCAGGTGACGATTTTGGAATTTTCGGGGTCAAGCCCAAGAAAATCATACGCGCGTTGTGACACGTAGCGATGGCTTGTGCCGTGGAAGCCGTAACGACGCACACCGTCTTCTGCGTAGAATTTGTAGGGGAGTGCGTACATATAGGATTTAGCCGGCATGGTCTGATGGAAGGCTGTGTCGAATACGCCTACTTGAGGAACGCCCGGCATGAGAGAGGTGATTGCCTCAATGCCGGTGATGTTGGCCGGATTGTGAAGCGGGGCAAGGTCGTAGCAGTCTTTGACTTGCTGTATGACCTCATCGGTGATTAGGACGCTCTGATTGAATTTTTCACCGCCATGCACGATGCGATGACCTACAGCATCAATTTCATTAAAGCTTTTGATGCAGCCTTCGTGGGGGTCGGTAAGGATGTCAAGAATGGCTTCAACGCCCTGTTTGTGGTCAATAAGACCCAGCTCCTTGATTTGTTTGGAGCCGTCGGGACGCTTGAATTTCAGAAAACCGTCGGGAAGTCCAATTTTTTCTACGCCACCTTCGGCCATGGTAACATCGGTGTCGGTGTTGATGAGTTTGTATTTTACGGAACTGCTGCCGCAGTTGAGCACAAGTATTTTCATGAGAAAGATCGGTTATGAGGTTATTTGTCGTTTTTTAATCCAATTGCCTGATTACAGGTCATGATGATGGTTTTGTAAATGTCTTCGGGGAAGCAACCGCGTGAGAGGTCGTTGACCGGAGCTGCGAGACCCTGCAGGATTGGGCCTACGGCCTGAACATTTCCAAGACGCTGCACGAGTTTGTAGGCTATGTTGCCTACCTCGAGAGAGGGGAATACCAGTACATTTGCACGACCGCTCAAGGGGCTATCGGGACATTTGGATTGGGCAACGCCCGGTACTATGGCGGCATCACTCTGCAATTCTCCATCGATGATGAGGTCGGGTTTGAGAGCTTTGGCTATGTTGAGAGCTTCAACAACTTTTTCAACACGCTCATGTTTGGCACTGCCTTTGGTGGAGAAGCTCAGCATGGCAACTCTCGGTTCAATACCGGCTATGTCGCGTGCTGTCTGTGCGGTGGAAAGCGCTATTTGGGCCAACTCGGGAGCGGTGGGATCGGGCACTACGGCGCAGTCGGCAAAAACCATGATGCCGTTGGTGCCAAAATTGAGTCCGTCGGGGAGGAGCATGATGAATGCGCCTGACACCACATCAATGCCGGGCTGAGTCTTGATTACCTGAAAAGCTGCACGAAGAACATTGCCGGTGGTGTTCATGGCTCCGGCAACCTGTCCGTCAGCATCCCCGTTTTTCACCATGAGGCATCCCAGATAGAGCGGATTGGCTGTGGTGAGACGGGCTTCTTCCATGGAAATACCTTTCTTTTTGCGAAGCTCAAAGAATAGGGGGGCATATTTGTCAATTATTTTCTCATCGGCCGGATCAACGATGGCAGCTTCGGCTATATGGGTGAGTTTTAGCTCGGAAGCCATGGCATGGATGTCTTTGGGATTGCCAATGAGTGTGATTTTTGCAATTCCGTCGGCTATGATGCGGTCGGCGGCGGTAAGGGTGCGAGGTTCAGTGCCCTCGGGTAAAACTATGCGCTGTGGCAGAGCCTTGGCCCTGGAAGTCATTTGTTCAAAAAGCTTCATGATAGATGCTGTTAGTAGGTTTTATTTCTACTGCAAATTTAATCCTTATCCTTGAAATATGATACAACGATGATAAAAAATCAAACCATAAAAGTGTAAGAAATGTTATATAGTCAGTATTAACAATCAAATCATCACCATTATGAACGATAGTAAACGAAAAGTGAGACCCAATCTGTGGCTAATAATCGGAGCCGTTGTGTTAATCATTCTGCTGCTGCTGTGGCTTACATTTGCGGATCTGGCAGGGGATACTGATGTTGCGGCTCAAATACTTCCTGTGCTGACAATATAATCAATAATTAATATGAATGAAGTGTCTCTAACATTCACTATCTGGCTTTCATGGGGGCTTGTTGGCCTGATTATGGGCTATATGGTGGCTCGCCTTACAAAACCCAAGGGAATGCTTTGGGCTAATGTGCTCGTGGGCATTCTTGCTGCCATAGGTGGTGGATGGTGTTTTGTGTATCTGTTTGGCGCTACTGAAAAAATGGTATATGCATCGTTGCTCGTGGCATTAGGTGTAAGCGTATTGTTTCTGTGGATATTGAGCAAATTGAAGGGCAAATCCAGATAAGTTACATGACAGATACAATCAAAAAGTAATAAAAAACAGCTTTGGTAGTGATACCAAAGCTGTTTTTTATTTTCTGAATGAAAGCAGTAGGCGCCTGCTGATTTACTTGCCAAGCACGCGGCGCTCTTTGATGCGAGCTTTTTTGCCGGTGAGTTTGCGCAGGTAATAAAGTTTGGCGCGACGTACTTTACCGAACTTGTTGACAGTGATAGAGTCAATGAACGGTGATTCAATGGGGAAAATACGCTCAACACCGATGTTGTCGCTCATTTTGCGAACGGTGAAGCGTTTCTTGGTACCCTCACCCGAGATGCGGATAACAACGCCGCGATACTGCTGGATACGCTCTTTGTTACCTTCTTTGATGCGGTAGGCAACTGTGATGGTGTCACCGGGACCAAACTCGGGATGTGTTTTGCCGGTAGCAAAAGCTTCTTCGGCAACCTTAATCAAATCCATTTCTTTTTTAATTAAAATGTAAAACAATACTCGCAATGTAAATAGGCTGCATGTCCTACCAGAGATTACGAATTCGGGTGCAAAGGTACGGTTTAAAATTTATTCCGGCAAAAATATTGAGGGCTAATTTGTGGGTTTATTGCCGTTTTATGGATTTAAGAGCGTTGAGGAGACCCATAACCTGCTCGCGCATTTGCTTGAGACGAGCCACGGTGAGATGTTTTCGCTCTACACCTTTGGGGTTGGCGCGTATCTGCTCCTGTGCGGCATCAAGTTTAAGGCCGCGTTCCTTTACAAGGTAATGAATCATGGATATTTTCTCAATATCAGAATTGGTGTAAAACCTTGTGCCATGCTCATTGCGCTTTGGTTTTATGACAGTGAAACGCGATTCCCAAAAACGTAAAGTGCTTTGGGGAATGTTCAGGATAGCCGCGACTTCGCTTATCTTGTAATATTTTTTGTCAAGTGAATCCATGAGTTTTTGCAAAAATACAAAAATTGCCCTAATTTTGCACATTATTTAAAATATGTGTGCAAGCACGTGTGCAAATGTAATAAATCAATTCCAAATAACAGCAACAAAATGTTGACAGCAAAAGAAATTCGCGAGTCGTTTAAAAACTATTTTGCAGAAAAAGGACACAAGATAGTGCCTTCGGCTCCGATGGTTATCAAGGACGACCCCACATTGATGTTCACAAATGCGGGAATGAACCAGTTCAAGGATATTATACTTGGCAATAAGGCGGCTAAATATACCCGCGTGGCCGATTCACAGAAATGTCTGCGAGTATCGGGCAAACATAACGACCTTGAAGAGGTGGGTATGGACACGTATCACCATACAATGTTTGAGATGCTTGGCAACTGGTCGTTTGGCGACTATTTCAAATCAGAGGCAATAGATTGGGCCTGGGAGTATCTCGTGGATGTGTTGAAGCTGGATCCGGAAAGACTGTATGCAACAGTTTTTGAGGGCGCTCCCGATGAAGGTCTTGGCCGCGATGATGAAGCAGCCGGTTATTGGGAATGTCACTTGCCTAAGGATCATATCATAAACGGCAACAAGCATGATAATTTCTGGGAGATGGGTGACACGGGTCCTTGTGGTCCCTGCTCGGAGATACATATTGACTTGCGTCCCGAGAGCGAGCGTGCACAAATACCGGGACGAGATTTGGTGAATCATGATCATCCTCAGGTGATAGAGATATGGAATCTTGTATTCATGCAGTATAACCGTAAGGCTGACGGTTCACTGGAGCCATTGCCTGCGAAGGTTATAGATACAGGCATGGGATTTGAGCGTCTGTGCATGGCTCTCCAAGGCAAAACATCCAATTATGACACGGATGTGTTCACGCCTCTTATAAATAAAATTTCGGTGCTTTCCGGTAAAAAGTATGGTGAGGACTCCAAGGTGGATATAGCTATGCGTGTGATTGCCGACCATGTGCGTACCATAGCTTTCTCAATAGCCGATTCCCAATTGCCAGGCAATGCCAAGGCAGGATATGTGATTCGCCGTATATTGCGTCGCGCAGTGCGCTATGCTTATACATTCCTTGACCAGAAGAATGCGTTCATGTACAAACTTGTGGATACGCTCATCGACTCAATGGGTGAGGCATATCCTGAACTTCCGGCTCAGCGCGAACTTATCATGAAGGTTATTAAAGAGGAGGAGGATGCTTTTTTGCGCACTCTTGAAAACGGTATCCGCATGCTTGATTCCTCAATTGCAGCTGCCAAGGCCAAGGGCCTGAATGAGATTTCAGGCAAAGAGGCGTTTGTGCTGTATGATACTTACGGATTCCCTCTTGATTTGACCGAATTGATTCTCAAAGAGAATGGCATGACGCTGGATCAGGCCGGTTTTGATGTGGAGATGCAGGCCCAAAAGGAGCGTGCCCGCAACGCTGCAGCGGTGGAAACTGATGACTGGGTTGTGATACATGACGGTGAAACCGAGTTTGTGGGTTATGACTATACTTCTATTCCCACCAAGATACTTCGTTACCGTAAGGTGAAGCAGAAAAAAGGTGAATACTATCAGATAGTTCTTGACAAAACTCCTTTCTATGCAGAAATGGGCGGTCAGGTAGGCGATTGCGGTACTCTTACCGATGGCGAAGGAAATGTGCTTGAAATATATGATACCAAGCGCGAGAACGGAATGGCGGTGCATCTTGCCCATAAGTTGCCTGTAAATCCTAATGCTGAATTTATTGCGGCTATAGATGAGAAAGCCCGAATGGCTACCTCGTGCAATCATACGGCAACTCACTTGCTTCACAAAGCTCTACGCGATGTGCTCGGTACACATGTGGAACAAAAGGGTTCGTTTGTGTCGCCTGATGTGTTGAGATTTGACTTCTCTCATTTCCAGAAAGTGACGCCCGAAGAGCTTCGCAAAGTAGAGCATCTGGCCAATGCCATGGTGCGTGAAGCTATTGAGCGTGACGAGCGTAGGTGTGTGCCAATTGCTGAGGCTCGTGAAATGGGTGCCATGGCACTCTTCGGCGAGAAATACGGCGAGGAAGTGCGTGTGATACGTTACGGTGACTCTGTGGAGCTTTGTGGTGGTACACATGTGAGCAATACAGGTAATATCGGAATGATACGCATTATTTCCGAGAGCAGCACAGCCGCCGGTATTCGCCGTATCGAGGCTATTACGGGTGAAGCAGTGGAAAATGCACTTGATACTATGAGCGATACCATACATGAAATAGGTGCTATGTTCAACAACACTCCCGACCTCATGTCGGCACTTCGTCGCTCAATAAATGAGAATGCAGATTTGCGCAAACAGGTGGATGAGTTCATGCAGGAGCGCATAAACACTATCGCGTCAAAATTGCTTGATTCGGCAGAGGAGTGTAATGGCCGCAAGATAGTAAGCATCAGCGGTGTACGTGTGCCCGATATGGTGAAAGGTGTGGCTTTTGCCGTAAGAGCGGCTTCGCCAACCAATACCGTGTTCGTTGCAGCTACTTCTGATGTAAGCGGGAAACCGTTGCTCACCGTAATGGTTACGGATGACCTGACTAAAGAGGGGCTGAATGCATCAAATGTGGTGCGCGAAGCGGCTAAGGCAATAAAAGGTGGTGGCGGCGGCCAGCCCGGATTTGCCCAGGCCGGTGGCAAGAATGCAGACGGACTTGGTGAAGCATTCCATACTATGCTTACAGCTGTGAAAGGCTAACTTATAGATATATAAATATTTTACGGCAGCGCTGGGATAGTTTCTCGCGCTGCTTGTTGTATAACTGTTCTAATAGAACTAATTGCAAAAAAGTAGGCTGGAATCGTTGCTATTTGTTGGAACACAGTGAATTTGCGGTAGCGAAAGTTTCGATTTATGAATAAAAAAAAGTGCAAATGGTGCCATTCATATAAGCTAAAAAAGAATGGGAAACGTGGCAACAAACAACTGTATAAATGCCTTGAATGCGGGTGGCAGTTCGTCGGGGGCAATAAGCCCAGTAGCAAATATATTTTAATTTAGACGGCAAACAAACTCTGCGTCAGTTGTCTGAAGAATATTCACTGAGTGTCACCCGGCTCTAAAACAAAAACGCTATTAAGAAATCATAGCTGAATATCCAGCCACAGGAGAATGAAGCTCCTTGAAAATTATATTGCACGGTATTATTGACTGCATAGATGACAACATAATTGACAGCATACTTTTTTCAATTTAGTCCATTTTAGTACACCTTTGGAAATGAAAATCCCCTCTAATTCAGCGAATTAAAGGGGATTTGTTGAGCCGCGAGTGGGACTCGAACCCACGACCTTCTCGTTACGAATGAGATGCTCTAACCAACTGAGCTATTGCGGCTGATTTATTTGCGGTGCAAAGTTACTAATAAATTACGGATTGTTTGCTAAATGTGACTTTAATTTTAGCTTTGTCAAATAGCAGGCGACCCATGGCAGGTGTGCTCACGTAAGGGTTGATGCCCGTTATGTAGGATTGGGTGTAATAACCGCTTGACGATGTTTCGGTGACTACATCAACCGGCGTGATGGTGAATGTGTAGTCATCGGCTGCGAGTGTTTCCTTGTCAAGCATGGAGAGGATGTAGTTGCGCATGTCGGAGATGCCATAGGAGTGGTCAGTCTCGTTGTATGTGGCAAGGAAGGATGTTTTGTCATCGTTAATCTTGTTGTTGGCAAAGAATTTATCCTTGTCACGAGAGAGTATGATCAGAACATTTGCCGGTGGTTTTATGCCGTAGTTATTGTGTATATTCTCTACAGGTATGTTCAGGGAGACAGTGTTGAGTACGGCTGTGCCTTGTCCCTGCGAGCGGAATGATGATATGATTTCACGGGTAGGGAACTGCATTTCAACTTCTGTGCCTGCGGGAGCAACGAGTATGGATTTTCCTGCGCTTATATCGTCCTCAAGCTGCCGGCTCATAGTGTAGTGAATGATGTTGTCGGTAATGACTTCGGGGGTGACTGCGAGGTAAGAACGAGTGAAATTGTAGGTGGTGTCGCGAAGCGTTGAGCCGGAACCTATGGTGGCGTGGCTGGAATAGTGCACGTTGATGCGCGTGTCAACTATATTCATTACGCGTCCTGAGCCGAATGTGCTCTTCACATATACGCCGGGGAAATATTGGGTGAAGAGTACGGGGGAGGAAAATGTGGCGGGATTGTTGGTGTATTCCCGATATAGGGCTTGACCGAACTCACGCGGGAGAGTGACGGAGATGGTGCGGTAGGCGAGATTGGCTATGGAGTCGTTGTGCAGGGCGTTGGCTGAGTACATGGCTGTGGCCCAAGGTTGCTCATCGTAATATCCGGAGGGGTCAAAATCGCTTGTGATGGATGAAGGCAACTGGCGATTGAGCTTGTAAACCGTGAGGCCCATAGGAACAATGGAGTCACCTGTAAATCCACCGGGTCGTATGAACATGACGAGTTTGACGGAGTCAATGTCGTTGACGGTTACGCCATCGGTGTCAATGTTCTGCGCGGGCATAAATTGTGTGACGAAGCCTGATTTGAACTGACCGTATTCCTGTGCGTTTATGCCTCCGAGGAGCTGCATGGTAGTGCGTGAAAGGATGGCATTGTTAGGGACAGCATGTCCGGTGATGGTAAACAATGAGTCAATAATCACTTCAGACTGGTCGTTGACAAGAGAGCTGCCAACTTCGGAGGTGTTGTCCAGACAAGAGGTGCCGAACATGAGCATAGCGATGCCGGCAGTTATGATGGATGGTTTAATGAAACTCATGGTTGCTGAGTGATGGGGAATCTTAATCTTTTTGGCCGATGAGGGTGTTGTAGAATTCCGCAATGTCGGCTGCAATAGTGTCGGGGGTGGTGTACGGTTGAACAGGTTTGCCGCTTTGGATTGCAAAATCCACCAACTCTTGCGGGGCATTTTCATCTGCAATTACAACGGCATCAGCGTACTGTATTGCGATTTTGCTTAAAGAGATGAAGTCAACCGGATTGTTTTGGAGAAGCTCAACATCTTCAGCGCGGAACGGGCCCATGGTGAGTTTCTCAAAGAATCGAGAGTCAAGAGTGCCGTCAAATCTGTCACCATCCAAAGTGTAAATGACCTTGGATTTTGTAAACAGTGGCTCATCCTGATACATGCGCTTGATGTAAAGAGGAACAAGAGCGGAAATCCAACCCATACAGTGAATCACTGCCGGCTCCCAACGAAGTTTCTTGACGGTTTCGATAACTCCATGCACATAGAACATCATGCGCTCATCGTTGTCAGCGGTGGAGGTGCGTATCTCAAGCTCCTTGTTAGGAGTGTGGTGGAAATAGTCATCGTTGTCAATGAAATATACCTGCATGCGTGTGGGCTGCAGGGTGGCAACCTTTATAATAAGCGGATGGTCAGTATCATCAATGATTACATTCATTCCACTGAGGCGGATAACTTCGTGGAGCTGATTGCGCCGCTCGTTAATACAACCGTATTTAGGCATAAAGGTGCGCACTTCATAACCTTTTTCCTGAATGCCCTGCGGAATTTTTCGGCCAGCGAGCGCCTCTTTGGTTTCGGCGGTGTAGGGGGATATCTCTTGCGATATAAACAATACCTTGCTATGCTCCATGCTTAAATAATATGCATATTTTGGGTTAATTTATGGTGCAAAGATAATAAAATAAATCGAATTGTGACAATTTTTTGACACTCTATCCTGAAATTCCAGGAGTATATAATTGTAAATCAATTTGTTAATTAAGATGTAAAGCTGACGGAATAACTTAAAAATAGTGTAAATGGGCGGTAATGTTTTTGAAAATAGCTATCTTTGTATCTTGAAATTAAAGTTTAGGATAAAATGACCAAAATAAAATCTCTTTTACTATTGCTTTTAGTTACTGTCTGGTGGTCGGTATCATATGCCCAAAAGCCGACAAATCCTGCCACATGGCGATTGTCGGTGAGGATGGCCTCCGAAACCGAGGGGGTAGCTACGCTCAAGGCTATTGTGAATCCCGGCTGGCATTTGTATGGCACGTCACTGCCAAAGGGTGGGCCGAAGCCTACGGTTATAAATTTTGATAACAGTACGGGGGTGGAATTCTATGGAGAGCTCACTGTAAGCCAAGCACCTAAAAAGGTTCATGATAAGATGTTTAATTTGGATTTGAACTGGTGGGACAGTGATGTGACCTTTCGCAAGAAATTTCGTGTCGTCAAGCTGGCCGGTGCAAAAATATCCGCTACGGTCCAGTATATGGGCTGTAATGACATTACATGCGCACCTCCGGCTACAGAAACTCTTACCAAACCTGTTGTAATTAAGAAAAAATGAGATATATCAGACTGATGATAGTGGCTGTGGTCGCATTTGTGGCCATGGCTGTGAAAGGCGAGATAGTTCGCCCCGTACAATGGTCAAGCAGCATAACTATGACCTCTGCTACCGAGGGTTATGTGGAGTTTGACGCAAATATAAGCAAAGGATGGCATATGTATGCACTCCAATTGCCTGAGGGTGGTCCGCGTCCCACAACTTTCGTGTTCACTACTGTGGAAGGTGCCGAGTTTACGGATGAAATTACCGCGACAAAGGCTCCGATAGAAAAAGTGGATATGATATTTCATCTGAAGCTGGGATGGTGGGACAGTGATGTGTCATTCCGCCGTAATTTCCGATTGACAGACAAAGGAGGTTGCAAGATTGAAGGATATGTGGAGTTCCAGGGTTGTAACGACCAAAGCTGTATTCCTCCAACTAAGGAACCATTTGACCTGAAATACGGAGAAGTGACAGCTTCCAAGGTGTCTGTGGCAGATAGCGTAGGCAATGAAATCACACAGCATCATGTTGCAGCAGCGGGAGATGCAAATGTTGAAGAATGGTGGCAACCGGTATCATATCCTGAGATTGGACCGGATTCAATCACCGATATTTCGGATTCGTCATGGTGGTATATATTACTGTGGGGATTTGTGGGCGGCCTGATAGCGTTGCTTACCCCCTGTGTATGGCCCATGATTCCACTTACAGTGAGCTTTTTCCTGAAACGTAGTTCCGACCGGAAACGAGCTGTAGGAGACGCAGTAATATATGGTGCTGCAATAATTGTGATATATCTCGTGTTGGGGCTTGCTATCACAATGATATTTGGTGCAAGCAAACTGAATGATCTGGCGACCAATGCGCTTTTCAATATATTGTTTTTCCTGCTGCTTGTGGTTTTTGCAATATCATTTTTTGGCGCATTTGACATCAAGTTGCCATCAAAATGGAGCAATTCCGTAGATTCGCGTGCCGAACGCACGACAGGACTGCTTAGTATATTCTTCATGGCTTTCACGTTGGCTTTGGTGTCGTTTTCCTGCACCGGTCCGATTATAGGCACATTGCTTGTCGAGGCTGCTACAATGGGAAATATAGCAGGGCCGGCAATAGGAATGGGAGCATTTGCGCTTGCGCTCGCCATACCATTCACCCTGTTTGCCATTTTCCCCTCATTGCTGAAAGAGATGCCCCGGTCGGGTGGTTGGCTTAATTCAGTGAAAGTGGTGCTTGGATTTCTTGAGCTTGCATTGTCATTGAAATTCCTGTCGGTGGCCGATCTCGCTTACGGATGGGGAATTTTGGACAGAGAGGTGTTTGTATCGCTCTGGATAGTTATATTCGTTCTGCTCGGGATGTACCTGCTTGGCAAGCTCAAGTTTTCTCATGATTCCGATCTGGATTATGTGTCTATTCCAAGATTTTTTATGGCACTCGTATCCTTCAGCTTCGCTATATATCTTGTGCCCGGATTGTGGGGCGCACCATTAAAGGGCGTAAGCGCATTTGTTCCGCCATTGTACACTCAGGATTTTAATCTGTATGAGGGCGGCCAGTTCAAGGAGTTTCATGACTATGACGAAGGAATGAAATATGCTGCTGAAAATAATCGTCCGGTAGTGATTGATTTTTCCGGCTACGGATGTGTGAATTGCCGCAAGATGGAAGGTGCAGTGTTCGATACCCAAGAAGTAAGCACTATTATAAAGGAAAATTTTGTGCTTATAAAGCTTATGGTGGATGACAAAACCTCACTGTCCGCTCCTATTACTGTGATGGAGAACGGCAAGAAAATCAAGCTTGAGACCATAGGTGACCGCTGGAGCTACTTGCAGCGTTATAAATTCGCAGCATCAACGCAGCCATTTTATGTAATCCTTGACAATAATGGTAACGCACTCGTAAAACCGTATTCATATAATGAAAATGTGGCAGAATTTCTAGCATGGCTTGATGCCGGGCTAAAACAATATGCCAAAGCAGAAAATAACTGATATGCATTCTCGCGAAGAAAAATTAGAAGCACTGGGCAAAGTGATAGATACTCTTGATATTTTGAGAGTAAAATGCCCATGGGACCGAAAGCAGACCAATGAGTCGCTTAGGCCTAATACGATTGAGGAAGTTTATGAACTTTGTGAAGCTTTGATAAATGAGGATACAAAGAATATATCAAAGGAGCTTGGCGATGTGTTGCTTCATGTGCTCTTTTATGCCAAGATAGGTGAAGAAAAGGGCGATTTTGATATAGCAGATGTGGCTGAAGGGCTCAATGACAAGCTCGTTTTCCGGCATCCTCATGTGTTTGGTGACGTATCGGCATCCACAGCACATCAGGTAGAGCTTAACTGGGAGCAGATAAAACTTAAGGAACGAGACGGCAATAAGACCGTGCTTGCCGGTGTGCCTTCCTCACTTCCTGCGCTTACAAAGGCGTATCGCATACAAGAAAAAGCGGCCAACGTGGGCTTTGACTGGGAGCAAGCTGAAGATGTGTGGCAAAAAGTCAAAGAAGAGATCTCGGAATTTGAAGCTGAGGTTAAAAGCGGCAACAAAGAAAAAATGGAGCAGGAGATGGGCGATTTGTTTTTTGCACTTGTGAATGCTTCCAGATTGTATGGCATCACACCTGAAAATGCTCTTGAAAAGACGAACCATAAGTTTATGAATCGGTTCAATTACATAGAGTCAAAAGCCCGTGAAAAGGGGAAAAAGCTCACGGAAATTACCCTTGGCGAAATGGACGAATTATGGAATGAGGCAAAACGAGAGGGATTATGAATAAAGCAATAGCAGCCATAATTATTGCTCTTGTGTCTCTTCCGGCATGGGGCAAAGTGGTGCGCGGGTACTCAACACAGAGTGCCGGTGCAACAGCAGCCGTGGTGGACAGCATAGATTTCCGTCAAGATCTGACAAGAGTGTATGCGCGTCTTAAAGGAACGCCTCATACCGCAGCCCGTATAGACAATATCACCATGCAGGCCGGTAAAACGACTCTTGTCATGAACGATATTGACGGCATAGATGCAGAACGCTGGTTTCAGTGGGAAGATACACCATATATACCGATAGAGATAGATTTTGCACCGATAAAAAATACCGGAACAAAAATGGTATTTTCAATTTCGGGGCCTCGCGGAATATCATCATGGGTTGCAACCCCTAAAGCATCACTAAACCAAAAGAAGCGAAAGTGAAACTCTGCATAACGGAGAAACCGAGCGTGGCAAAGGACATAGCCGCTATATTGGGGGCAAATGTGCGCCGCGACGGGTATTATGAAAATGAACATTACAAGGTGACCTGGACATACGGTCACCTTTGTACACTTAAGGAGCCGGCAGACTATACAGACCGCTGGAAAAGGTGGAGTATGTCGGTGCTACCCATGATACCTCCCAAGTTCGGCATTAAGGTGATAGACGATGCCGGAATAAAAAGGCAGTTTAAGGTTATAGAGACTCTGATAGGTGAGGCCGATGAGGTGATAAACTGTGGTGATGCCGGTCAGGAAGGAGAGCTTATACAACGGTGGGTGATGCAAAAAGCCGGCATAAAATGTCCGGTCCAGCGGCTATGGATTTCTTCGCTTACAGATGAGTCCATTAGAGAGGGATTCAAGCAACTCAAACCAGAAAAGGACTTTAATAATCTCTATTACGCCGGATTGTCACGAGCTATCGGCGACTGGATACTGGGGTTGAATGCAACAAGGCTGTATTCATTGAAATATTCAGAGCCGGGAAAAGTACTTTCTATCGGAAGGGTACAGACTCCCACATTGTCGCTGGTTGTGCAGCGACAAAGGGAAATTGACAATTTCAAGCCTGAAGATTATTGGGAAATCAAAACGCTGTACAGGGGAGTGACATTCAACAGCACGGCCGGCCGTTATAAGTCGGAACAGGATGCGACAAATGTCATTAAAATTATCACAGGCGTGCCGCTGACAATAACAGATGTGCAGGGGAAAGCGGGGAAGGAAGCTCCGCCGAGACTGTTTGATTTGACTTCTCTACAAGTAGAATGTAACAAGCGATGGGGCTGGAGTGCGGATGAAAGTCTGAAACTCATACAATCATTGTATGAGAAGAAAGTTACCACCTATCCGCGTGTTGACACCACTTATCTCAGTGATGATATTTATCCAAAGGTGCCCCAGATATTGAAAAATATGACACCTTATGCCAATCTAACAGCCTCGTTGCTGGCCGGAAAATTGCCAAAGAGCAAAAAAGTGTTTGACAATTCCAAGGTTACAGATCACCATGCAATCATACCTACGGGGGTTGCTCCAACAACATTGCAAGGGAATGAGAGAAAACTGTATCATCTCATAGCTCTGAGATTTATTGCGGCGTTTTATCCCGACTGTGAATTTCATACAACTACTGTGAGCGCAAAAGCAGGAGAAGTGGATTTTAAAGCGACCGGAAAGGTAATTACCAAGCCCGGATGGAGAAATGTGTATGCTTCAAGTAAGGATGAATCCTCAGAACCGGACAAAGAAAGCAATGGAATATTGCCCGAATTTGTAGTGGGCGAAAGTGGCCCACATGAACCATCTTTACTGAAAAAAGCTACACAGCCGCCAAAATATTACACGGAAGGAACTCTGCTGCGGGCAATGGAGGGCGCCGGAAAAACTGTGGATGACGAGGAACTTCGCGATGCGCTCAAGGAGAATGGTATAGGGCGACCATCAACCCGAGCCGCAATAATAGAAACATTGTTCAAAAGAAACTATATCCGTCGTGACCGCAAAAATATAATGGCTACGCAAGCAGGCATAGAACTTATTGATCTGATTAATGAAGAATTGCTCAAGAGTGCCAAGCTTACAGGACTGTGGGAAAACAAATTGCGAAGGATAGAACGCGGTGATTATTCTGCCGCTGAGTTTATAAGTGAACTTAAAGAGCTGATAAACAGTATAGTTGTGTCAGTGATGCAGGATAACAATTATCATAGAATTGTGATAGAAGATACCACCAAGCCCCAAAAAGGGAAAGAAAAGGATACCAGCTCAAAAAATGTTGAGACAAAGACAAGAGCCAAGCGAATCACAAAACTTGAGCAGGTAGTATGCCCCATGTGCAAAGAGGGTCATTTACTTACCGGAAATTCAGCTTATGGGTGTAGCCGTTATAAGCAAGGATGTACATTACGGTTGCTTTTTGACAAATATCCCAAAGATCTTACACCATCGGCATTAAATAAGTTGTTAAAGAAAAATTTCAGTAATGAGTGAAGAGATGTTTCCCATAGTGGATGAAGCAGGCAATGTGGTGGGTAAAGCCACGCGTACATATTGTCATAGCGGAAGTATGGTGCTTCATCCTGTTGTGCATCTGCATGTTGTGTCATGCGACAAGAAAAAGGTGTATCTGCAACGAAGAGCCTTAACAAAGAAAATACAGCCCGGAGTATGGGACACTGCTGTTGGTGGTCATGTAGATTATGGCGAGGAGGTCTTTTCGGCCCTGATTCGTGAAAGCCGTGAGGAGTTGGGCATAAATGCTGAAAATGCCATATTTGTATGCAAATATCCGTTTCAGAGCAGTGTGGAAAGAGAGCTTGTGCATGTATATAATATCACGGTTCCGGAATCCACAAAATTCAATGCAGATCCCGAAGAAGTGATTGATTCAAGATTTTGGAGCATTGATGAGATAGAATCGTTAATAGGCAAAGGTGTGCTGACTCCGAATTTTGAGTCGGAGTTTGTTGGTATAGTGAAACCATTGATACTCGGCGCGGAATGAATGTGAACGATGTGGTGCAACCCGGTGGAGTATTGCTTGCGGTAGTGCTGTGCATAGGTTGGGTTATTCGCCGAATAGTGATGAATAGCCGGGCACGCAAGAATGGTGCAAATAAATGTTCCGGATGTGAGTTAAGTGAAATGTGCAACAAACATAAGTGCGATAAATGAGACGATTGACATATTTGTGCTGTCTGCTATCGGTTGCCGGCATGATGCTGGCAGAAGGACCGGTGATGGGATGGAGTTCATGGAATACATATCGTGTGAATATCAATGATAGTCTGATATATTCCCAAGCTGAAGCTCTTATAAGTCTTGGACTGGATAGTGTAGGGTATAAATATGTGAATATAGATGATGGTTTTTTCGGCGGAAGAGATACCGTGACGGGAGAACTGAAGTTTCATCCGACACGATTTCCCAATGGCATGACCGACCTTGTCAAAAAGATACATTCGCTTGGGCTTAAAGCCGGGATATATAGCGATGCCGGGCGTAATACTTGCGGCAATTTTTGGGATAATGATACAATAGCAGAAAATGTGGGTCTTTACGGGCATGAAGTTCAAGATTGCAAGCTGCTGTTTGATTCAATAGGTTTTGACAGGATAAAAGTGGATTTTTGCGGGGGAGATTCCGCCCAAAATGCCCAAGGTCTATCGTTGTCTCCCAGAGAAAGATATACATCAATACGCCATACGATAGATTCGTTAGGCCATAAGGATGTGAAAATAGGAGCTTGCCGGTGGGCATTTCCGGGTAGATGGGTGCGCAACGTGGCTTCGGACTGGAGAATATCGGCAGATATAAACTGCTCGTGGGGTTCTGTAAAGCAAATCATAGAGGAGAATACATATCTCAGCGGGTTCTCGTACAAGGGGCATTACAATGATATGGATATGCTTGAAATAGGCCGTGGCCTTACTCCTGAAGAGGAGCGTACACATTTCGGCATGTGGTGTATGATGAATTCGCCATTGCTAATAGGGTGTGACCTGAATACGATATCGCACAGGTCGTTGGAATTGCTGAAGAACAAAGAGCTGATAGCCCTTAATCAGGATACATTGGGGGAACAAGCCTATCCGATTAAGAATATAGGCAAGGGACGCGTATATGTAAAAGATCTCGGACAAATAAACGGGCATAAAAGAGCGGTGGCATTTTATAATCCATCGGATGAAGTAATTGATATGGAGGCTTCGGCAGCTGAACTACAGTTTGACGGCCCGATAAGAGTTAGAGATCTGTTTGAGCACCGCAATATGGGTGAACAGAATAGGATAAGCGTATCGGTTGAGCCTCATAACACTCATATATATTTGCTGGAAGGTGAGAAGCGTATTCCTCGCACTCTTTATGAAGCCGAGAGTGCGGATATTGCAGATTATCAAGAAATAGAGGATGCATTTGAGGCTGATACTCCTTATTTTGTAAGTTCGGATGAGTTCAGTGGCGGGGTTGCTGTGGCAAATGCCCGGTTTATGATATTTGACAAAGTGTATGTTGACAAAGAAGGTGTTTATACCATAAAATTAGGACTCGGTAAACCGCTGCCGGCAATAGTATCGCTAATGGCCGATTTCAAATTGGCAGTGGTGGAGGATACATCTCCCCACGACATAAAGGAAGTGGAAGTAAAACTTCCGCTTAAGGCCGGTGTAAACGAAATTTCAATAAACAGTATGGAAGGTCCTATCTGGCTTGACTATCTGAGAGTGATGCCAAATTAGTTGTTCATACGTTTCATCAGATTATAGCTTGGCACTATGCCCAGTTCTCCGGCTTTACTGAGGTCGGCAGTTCCGTTATCCCGGTTGCCGAGCTTAAAATATACGTACCCGCGATTGTAGTAAGCCTCGCCAAAGTCTGGCTTTAGCTCAATGGCCTTGTTGAAAGCCGACAAAGCCGATGTGAAATCCTGCAATTGCACGTATATCACTCCTTTGTTGAAATAAGCAATGGCACTGTTTGGCGAAAGCTTGAGCACCTGATCAATATCGGACAAAATAGAATTGTAAGTGATTCGGGCTTTTTGTAATTTCAGTTGTGCATCGGCGGGATTGCCATTATTATTCTCACTTTCGGATAAGAAATCTTTGTAACGTGCAACGGAACGCATGAACCATGCAAGCGTGAAGGTAGGCATAATATCTATAGCCCGTGAGAAATCTTCTTCCGCCGCTTTATAGTTATGCACAGTGATATGATCCATTCCGCGTCCAAAAAAGTCCACTACACGAGTGGCATGAGTGGCAATGTAGGAGTTGTAGTATTCAATGGATTCAAAGTGCCGTTGTATTTCATCTTCTTGACTTAGAGACGGTTCCTTATTGGTAACCTGAAGAATGAACCGCAAAGAGTTGGTGCGGTTAAGGTCATATACCTCACGCATGTAATCGGATGTGGGTTTGAGTTCGGTAGGAGCGGAATAATAAGACAAAACGAACATAGGTTCAATGTCAATGGACATGTTCTGATTCTGTACTTTTCCGCGAATGCTTTTGTTGTTGTATTCGTGTTCAACAGAAGAGTTGTCGTTAATGGTGAGGAGCGATGAGAAACGAGCTGCAACAACTTCCTGTGGCTCGCTGTCATCACCGGAAGGATTGCCGATTCCAGGGCCAAAAACATCGGCCATGCTGCCAATCTGAGTATCATTACCGGAGGTGCTATCGGTTTTTTTCTTGACACGCTGTTTGGCAAGCGCGAGAGAATGGTTGTAATCTTTTTCCGCAGAACGGTCTCCCATGAGGCGCTTGATGTCAAAACGGAGGAAATATGCGGCAGCAAGATCCGGATAAGCTTCAATCACTTTGTTGACATCTTTGAGCGCGTCCTTGTAATCACCTTTTTCCTTGAATACAATGGAGCGATTGTAGAGAGTGCGGTAATCGTTAGGGTGGAGGGCAATGACCTGATTGAGATCATCAATGGCACGATTGTAATCATGTACCTCCGCCCGGAGCAAAGCTCTGTTGTAAAGAGCTACTGAATTGAGCGGATCAAGCTGTACGGCATAGTCGTAATCGCTCATGGCACCGTAATAGTCATCGGTTTGATGGCGGAGGAAAGCACGGTTTATGAAATAGCCGGCGTAACGTGGCTGAAGTTTGATGGCTTCGTTCATGTCCTCCAAGGCTTTTTGATAATCACCATGGGAGTTGATGGCAATGTCAGCACGCATGACATAACCATTTACTGCATTCTTGTTGATTTCAAGAGCTTTGTCAATGTCGCTAATAGCTTTAGCTGTGTCTTTGATTGAAAGATAGAGCTTTGCGCGTCCGAGGTATCCGCTGTCAAAGCGCGGGTGATGCTTTATAAGATTGTTGAATGCCTCTTCTGCCCGGTCATAATCTTTTAACTCTTCAAGTGCAAGAGCTTTGTTGAAAAGGATTCCGCGATTTTCAGGCAGAATAGAAAGAGCTTTATCATAGTCCTCAACGGCTTCTTTGATTTTGCCCATATTCTGTCGTGTCACTCCGCGAAGTTCGTAGGCATCGGTGATGAATGGATTATGCTCTATGGCTGTGGAAACATCTGCTTCGGCACCGGCAAAGTCATCAAGATTGAATTTAGCCAATGCACGGAAAAAATATGGCTGAGCGAGATAAGGTTTGGCTGCTATAACCTGATTGAAATATTGGATGGAGAGAACATAGTCCTCAAAGTAAAGAGCATTGCGCCCGATGCGAAGCACCTGATCAGTGTTGATCTGAGCAATGGTTGGCAGTGAGGATAAGGCTATAATTGCTATACAGAAGATTTTACGAAGTTTCATGTGTGCAAAAATATGAAATATGATTTTTCAAGGAGATAGTTTTTTGTGAAATGTTGCTAAATTTGGGGCATGAAACGTGTTTTGTTTTTAATAATGATGATAATCCCGAGTATTGTTATTGAAGAAATGTCCGGAGCCACACTTGACGAGGTGCTGGTGAGGGAAGGTTATGTGGATGTAAAGGCTGTTGATCCCGAGATAATCGTGGAGTTGATGTATGCAAGAGAAGATAATTTTACAGGCAAAGTGATGTACACTACTTTGACGCGAGCTTTTCTGCATCCCGCTGCGGCCAAGGCTTTGAAAAAGGCGCAGGATGAACTAAAGAGTATTAATCCCGGGCTGACACTGAAGGTGTGTGATGCAGCAAGACCGATGTCGGTGCAACGTATCATGTATGAAGCTGTGCGTGGTACCTCCAAGGCAAGATATGTGAGCAATCCTGCCAATGGCGGAGGTTTGCACAATTATGGGCTGGCAGTGGACATAACGATTGTTGATTCAGAGGGTAAGGAGCTGGATATGGGTACGCATGTGGATTTTCTAGGCTCAAAATCCAATATTGATAAGGAAGAAGATCTTGTGCGGTCGGGTAAAATTACTCTACAGGCACGAAACAACAGGATATTATTGCGAAAAGTAATGAATGCCGGAGGGTGGAAACCATTGAAAAGTGAATGGTGGCATTTTAATTTGTGCTCAAGGACCCAGGCACGTGCCAAGTATAAGAGGCTTGATTTCTAAACCTGTCGGGCCGGCGATTGTTGTATTAACTGAAAGTTACATGTTTCGGTTATGAAAGAGAAGCAAACAATAGTTATCGTTGGCGGAGGTTTTGCAGGGCTTACATTGCTGCGAAGACTCAACAAAAATCTTTATGATGTGGTGCTCGTGGATAAGAATAATTTTCATGGGTTTCCGCCTTTGTTTTATCAAATTGCGTCATGTGGTCTTGATGCCGGAAGCATTTCATTTCCTTTTCGTAGAGAGTTGCGCAAGGGCAGGGCTCGTGGCGCCAATTATCGTCTTGGTGAAGTAAAGAAAGTAGATACAGTTAAGCAGACTGTGGAAACGCAATATGAAACGATTCATTACGATAAATTGATAATCGCCGCCGGAACTACAAATAATTTCTTTGGTAATCCGGATCTGGTGGAACGTGTATTTACCTTGAAGAGTGCATCAGAGGCATTACGCATTAGGGATGAGGTGCTTCAAAGGCTTGAGCTGGCAGCACTTGAGCATGACGAAGAGGCGAGAAAAAAGTTGTTGAGTTTTACTGTGATTGGCGGTGGCGCTACGGGGGTGGAGATGGCCGGTGCCTTAGGAGAAATGCGCAGATATATTCTGCCGAGAGAATATTCTTCAATACCACAAAAGGATGTGTGCATAACATTGGTGGAAGGCACCGGCGCGCTGCTGGGCGCAATGAGTGAAAAGGCTCATGAGAAATCAATGCAGTATCTTGAAGAGCTGGGGGTGAATGTGGTGCTGAAACATTTTCTGAAGAATTATGAGGGTATGGATGCTACGCTTGATGACGGGAGCGTGATACTTTCGGGGATGCTGATATGGACTGCGGGCATTACTGCACAAAAAATATGTTTCAACGGATTTACTCCACAATTGGCAAAAGGGAACCGTATGGAGGTGGATGAATGCAATCGTGTTGTCGGCAGTGAGAATATTTATGCTGTGGGCGATATAGCGTATATGGCCACAAAAACCTATCCTAACGGTCATCCCCAATTGGCTCAAGTGGCTATTCAGCAAAGTCACAATCTTGCAAAAAATCTAAATAAACAGTTTGTCGCTCCCAAGCCGTTTGTGTACAAAGATAAGGGAACGATGGCTACTATAGGAAGAAACCGTGCCGTGGCCGATATAAAGAATATAAAACTATCAGGGCGTGTGGCATGGCTTGCGTGGATGTTTGTACACCTGATGTCAATACTCGGAATGCGAAATAAATTGTCGGTGCTTATAAACTGGATATGGGCTTATTGTACTTACAGTACATCACTGCGCGAAATAATACGCCCCAACCGTTATCCTTTAAGACACACGGCTCTTTCATTTAAACTAAAATAAAGAGCA